>JBIOZG010000015.1:0-74794 GCA_044870765.1 Nitrososphaeraceae archaeon | reverse complement strand
CGTTACCGGAAAATTCGAATATCACAGAGTTCGACTTTGTATTGCTGCTGTTGGTTATAGTTATGATATTTCCATCCATGGCTTTGGTAATATTTGTGGTAGGTGGAATGGTATCAACATTCCAAGTGAACAATTCGGGAGAAAAGTCGTTATTACCCACATTATCTTTGGAAAACACCTTAAAGTCATGAGGGCCATCGGTTATGATCGTGTCATTATAATGCAGGGGACTGGTGCATGTAGTAAAATTCGAATCGTCCAGGCTACATTCGAACTCTCGTATCCCTAAACCATCAGTATCGTTACCCGTAAAAGTAAATGTAATTGAATTAAATCTACTATTGCTTCCATTTGTTAAGGAGCTTTCAGTACCAACAATGGCCTTATTGATTGTTGTTGTCGGCGAGACTGTATCTACTGTCCAGTTAAATGATTCAGGAGTTGGACTGATGTTTCCAACATTATCTTCAGACAATAAATCCAAAGTATGAACCCCATTGCTTAGGTTTGTGAATTCTACCGGGCTAGTGCAAGATACAAAATCAGAGTTATCAATTTTGCATTCAAATTGCTTTGTTCCAACGCCCTTTCCCTCTCTGCCACCATTATCAAGAGCTGTGAACTCAAATATTATTGAGTCAGAAGAAGAGTTACCTCCACTGGTTACATGTTTCTGATAGCCATCTGTAGCTGAGTCTACGGTAATGTCCGGAGGTTCGGTGTCGACTGTCCAATTGAACGACTGAGGTGAAGAATTAATGTTGCCTATGCCATCTTCAGCGATAATCTGGAAACTATGCGTACCCTCTGGCAAATTTACTGACGTAAACTGCACGGGGCTGGTGCAAGTAGAGAAAGACGCTCCATCCAATGAACATTTGAATTCCTTTATTCCTACACCTTTGCCTTCTCTACCATCAGTGTCGTTACCTGTGAACGAAATTATTGCAGAGTTAGACGATGTGTTACCATCGTTAGATAGTAAATTCCCATTACCGTCAGTAGCAGTATTAATAGAGATTAGAGGTGAAGATGTGTCCACGATCCAACTGAATGATGTTGGAGTCGAATCTTTATTTCCGGCGTTATCTTCGGATATAACAGTAAAAGTGTGTATACCGTCTTTTAATAAATTAGGAAATACAAAGGGGCTGGTACATGCAACATATTTGGAGTTATCTATGTTACATACAAAATGATTGATACCAACACCTTTATCCCCATCACCACCTGTGTCGTTAGCCGAGAATTCAAATGACATCGACTTAGAATTGGTATCTGTACCATTGGCCATCACGATCTTATTTCCATCGGTAGCGGATTCGAGGGTGGTATTAGGCGAAATGGTATCGATGGTCCAGGTAAATGATGCTGGTGAGAGATTAATGTTCCCAACTCGGTCAATCGATCTAACATTAAACGTATGAATACCGTCTTTTAAGATGTTTAGAAATACAAAGGGGCTGGTACATGCAACATATTTGGAGTTATCTATGTTACACTCAAGGTGATCTACACCTGCACCACCAGTATCAGTGCCTGAAAAGTTAAATCTAATTGAAGTGGATTCGCTATTGCCATTATCAGAAATCGTATTATTATTACCATCGATAGCAGAGATTGTAGAAATCATGGGAGGAGTTGTGTCCACTGTCCATGTAAAAGAAGCAGGGGTTGAATCTTTATTCCCAGCGTTATCCTCAGATCTTACGCTGAATGTATGAGTACCGTCTCCGACATTTACAGTGTTAGTACTTACACAAGAGCCAAATGCCCCCCGATCCATGCTACACTCAAATCGATGGATGGCCGTACCGTGACTATCGGTCCCTGAGAATGCAAAAGTCATAGAGTTAGAACTAGTGTTACTGCCATTCACTATTGCAGCCTTATTGCCATCAGTTGCAAAATCAATCTGAGTGTTTGATGTTTCTGAGTTGACTGTCCACGTAAAAGAAGAAGGCGTTGAATCTTTATTCCCAGCGTTATCCTCAGATCTTACGCTGAATGTATGAATACCACGACCGACATTTACAGTGTTAGTACTTACACAGGTAACGAATAGCTTGCCATCCATACTACATTCAAACCGATAGATACTTGCACCCTGACCATCCCTTCCTGAAAAGGAAAATTTCATGGTGTTAGATGTAGTACTGCCATTGTTGGCTATACCATTGTTATTTCCATCAATTGCTGCGTTGATTGTAGTGTTCGGGTTTAATCCCTGCTTTTCATTCTCGTCATCGTCATCAAGTTGGCCATAGACTGCCGTAAAGTCGATTCCATGTTGATCAACACTTGAAAATGGGGCAAAATCACCCAAAAAATAGAAAGTAATGGCAAAAATTAAGAGAAAGTATAACTTTGAATGTGATTTGACAGAAAATCTCATTACCTATTTGTATCGTGAATGTGACGTATATTAACCTAAACGTAAAGAATCATTCCAAAAATTTCTGAAAAATCTGATTACTCAGTTAATATCACAAGTATTATTGTTCATAAGCCGTAATTGTAATCAAATTTAGTGAAATTCATAATTTTTCTGAATTCAAACCTTTCCTAAGAAGCTGTATATTATAATCTTAGGTATTGGTGAATATGAGCGACTGTTTTATTTTTATTTCTCGCATCAAAATATATAGGGTTAATTGTATATATATGCCTGAAATAATAGCATTTTCATGAGACTAGTTTGCATTGGTATTACTGGAATACTGATTATCGGATTCGCATTTGCGATTCCTCTATTTCTTTCTGACTGGGCAAGTGCGCAGAATCAGAATCAAAATCAAAATTTGAGTCCAAGTATGGTAATTAATATGAGTGATCTTTCGATAAAAGTTGGAAACATCACAAGTAATGAAACAGTCACTTTCTCCAACAACACCACGAACCAATCCGGAAATTCTAGCAGTTAATTAAATGAAGTCAACAATTTAGATTTTAGTTAATCCGGTTTTAAAATTAGTACTTGCCTTTAGTCATTGTTCAACCAGTTCTCTTTATTATGTGATAGCCAAATTGGGTCTTCACAGGTTCGGAGATTTGGTTTTTTTCTAGTTTGAATGAGGCTACTTCAAAAGGTTTCACCATCACACCTCTTCCAAAGAAACCCAAGTCGCCTCCTCTTTTACCACTTCCTTTATCTATTGAAAGTTCCTTAGCCAATTTGTCAAAGCTTTCACCTTTCTTCAATCTCTCAATGATAGAAAACGCCTCGCTCTGTTTGTTTACGAGAATATGAGAACACTTAATCTTGTCAGTCAACCAGATAACATATGAAGGAATGGGATATATTGCTTTCCTAAAAAAATTTTACCAAATTAATACCGATGAAAGTTGTCATGTGAATCAGTTTATGTTTGCATGCGCTAAATTTATTTACTAAATACTAGTAATTTAAAATAATCGGCATACCATTACGATTATTCTGGGCTATTCCAACGCCCTTCCAATATAGTGATCGAGTTTTGATCTATCCATTCTACGATATGCTATGCGACCAATTCTACCTGTGATTTTTCACTTTCTTTGGCTACCCTGAAAATTGTTTCAACGAATCCTTCCAATTCCTTTTCGTGAGAAACGATAATAACCTGAGCTGCAGTAAGTTCTTCCAAAACGTGCTTGATTTGCACTAATTGTTCCTTACTGAACCCATCCGTGGGTTCGTCTAAAATTAATAGATTGTCATCAAACATTATCATTCTTCGTATGATTTCGTTAAGTGCTAACCTGTACGCTAGGGCAATTGATGTTTTCTCGCCTCCACTCAGACTATCAACTTCCAGGCGATACCCGCTTTGATTTACAATAGGGGTAAAGAATTCATCAATTTCTATATCTATATCTCCTGCTTCGACTAGTAGATAAAACCATTTTTGAAATAGCTTATTAAATTCATCCTTCACGCTAACAAGGACTTGAGACTCTATCTGCACCAAAGATGGGATAAAGTGTTGGTTCAACCACAAACCTATCTGGTCTGTAAAAGCTACTCTATCAACTTTCTCCTCAAGTTCGATTATTTTTTTGTTGAAAGTTTCAATTTGCTTTAGGTTGTTTTCAAAATCAGTCTTCCTCATTGCAAGATTTTCTTTCTTATTCATTAAATCACCTTCAAATGAAAGCTTCTGTAATTCCAATTCCTTCATCCTAATATCCACCTTTTCACTATCTTGATAAACTAATTTTGTCTCGTCAAGTTTTTTTAACAAAGCATCGATCTCGTTATTTAGTTCTAGTAACGCCATTTCTCTGATTTTTTTATCTTCAATAAGACGCTGTTTTGAGTTGATTAAGTTAGTATTCTCCACAAACGTTCTTTCCAAATCAGTCCTTTGATAACCGATTACAACGTTATTCAACAGGTCATATTTATTCTTGTAAGGATAGAGCGTTTTTAAGGTCTCGGTCATGTCGGTTAACCTACTAATTTTATCTAGCAAATTCTTATCTTGTAATTTGCCAATCATCAGTTTCTTATTTGAAACTTTTTCATTTATTTTCAAGTCTAGTTGAATTACGCTATTTTGAATTCCAATTAATTTTGCTATTTGTATTTGAATTTTTTGTAAGTCAGATTTTTTAGATTCTATTTGTCTTATTTCGTTTGAAATTCGATTTTTCTCTTCTTGATGTTCTTTTCTCTCATTTTCTAGTTTTTCAAGCTTGACATTTAAGAAATCCCTTCTTTGCGAAAATTTTCGCTCCAATTCCGATATATGTTGTTGATCTAGTCTTTGTTTACAATACGGACACACTGCATCCTGTCTTAGTTGTAATACTGTATCTAGTTCCGATTTTTGTTTTGATATTTCATTGTTAATGCTAAGCATTTCTGATTTTATATTATAAAGACTGCCAGTAACGTTATCAAAGTCCATTTGGAGGTTATCAGTATTAGTAGTGTTATTTTTTAGAGTATTCTCTTGTTGTTTCAGCCCAACTAAATTCCCTAATTCACGAGTGCATCTTGCTCTCTCGGATGTTATCTCTGATAATTCAAAATCTAATCTCTGAATATTAGCATTCAGGGAGTCACGTTCACTGCATATATTACTTTCTAATCTTACCTTCTCGAGTAACAATTTATCATATTGAAGAGCGTTGTCAGTAACATCTAATAGATCCTTCCTTTTTTGAATGTATTCGTGATATTTTGGAGTAAGGTCGAATAAAATTTTTTCACTCTGGGAAATACGATATAATTCTTGATTTATTTTTTCAATCTCATGATTCTTTTCTTCTTTAAGTTGAGAGTTCTTGTCAATTGTAGACTGGAGATGCAAAATGGAGGATTCTGCTTTTAGAATTTTCTCCTTGCTTTTTCTTGTTTCTAACATTTGTGTGAGAATATTTTGTACTTGGTCATTAAGTTGAGATACACTATCTTTAAAGTAATCAATTTCTTCATGTAATGATTCTGTTGTATCTTTAATTTTTTGCAAATCGAATTTGTACAAACTAAGCTCATTAATTAGAGATTTTTTTGCTCTAGTTACTGTTCGTATCCATGAAGAAAATTTCTCCGCATTTTTTTTGGCCGTACTGTATTCTTCGATACCAAATGCTCTTCTTAGAATTTCGACTCTCCTTTCGTTGTTAGACGTTAATACATTTTTCATCATTTCCTGCGGAGTATAAATTGCAAAACGAAATATAGTAGAAGTAGTTCTAGTTTGGGTTCTTTCATTTATACCAATTATTTCTAATATCCTGGATTTTAGTTCGCCAACCGAATATGAATTCTTGACCCCGTTTTCATATAATGATCCTTCTTCTTGAGAGATTTTAGTACCTTTTCTCAACAAAGATCTAAAAACATCATAGGTTTTTCCACTACTTTCAAACTCTAAAAGTACAGAACCCTTACTCTCTCCGATTCGGAGCAAGTGGTTTGCATCAACATCACCTAATCCAAACAGTGCAAATTCAATTGCAGAAAGAATTGTTGACTTGCCTGAACCTATATCCCCTTGAAAAAGTATCCGTCCCTTAGGAAATTCAATCGTCGTCTTTTCCTTGTAGCTTCTGATGTTTGTTATTTCGATTCGTTTAATTATCATAAAAATAACCCTCGCTATCAAAAATTGATTTCGCGTAAGAGATAACCCTGTCATCGTATGTACTGGCATTTTCGTTCTCTAATTTTTCATTTCGAAGGACATCTAACAGGGAGAGTGATGCACTTTCCCCAGTTTTTCCAGTTAATTTTGAATTGACTTGGCTTTTTACTTTATGTGAGACAGTAGAATCTGCTTGAAAATTCTTGATACTTTTGTGAAAAATTTCTCTTTCAATATCAAACTTGTTGTCACTTTGTACCACAATAGCACTTGCCTCATCCGTTGACAGATTATTTGTGTTTATAAATGATAGTAACGCCTCTCTTCTTGATATATCCATGCTAAATTTTCCAAAATCAATATTGGAACGCTTTCCAAGTAACTTCCCTTTTACCTTTATTAGGACTATTTTATTCTTAACTTCGAGTTCTGATATATTCTTCATGATCTCAGCTTCCAATATTTCTGAGTTCCACTTTACTGAAACTATTTCCTTATATAGTATCTCGGCTACTTTTATCTCTACAAACTTACAATCTAAAATTTGTTTATCAAATGAAATAATGTAAAAACCTCTTGTTTCTCCTTTTGCTGTTTCCTCAAGATCTTGAAAAGTAGAACCAAAGAGAGGTCCGGGATAAACAATCAGGCTACTATCAATTTTCTTTTCAACTCTCTTGTGGATATGCCCCCCTCCGTAATAATCAAATCCTTTTGGTACAAGAGAAATCGGCACCGAGTCCCGGAATTGAATATCTTGTGGAAGTATTTCTTGAATTCCCCTATGCAATAGAAAAATTTTGAATCCATCTTCTGATTCTAACTTTTTTTTGTCCAACTTCTCATAAATTTCCTTATCCAGTCCAACCTTTCTCCCAGAAATGCCCGTTATTTTGGCCCCTGTTTTCTTATCAGCAAAGAGTTTCAATACTATTGAATCGTTGTTCAACTGAAAATCTGTTGGTTTGATAAACAGGTCGGCAGAATGCAAAATATCGATCATGGAAACATTTGCCGTGTTAAAATCATGTGAACCATATATCATGTATACTGGAATACCTGAATTTCTTGCTTGCTTCAAGATTTCAACGGCTTTTTTAACTGGTGATAGCTGGGGAATATTTACGTCAAAAAAGTCTCCTGTAATTAGAATGAAATCAACTTGTTCTTTTATGGAGATTGATATTGATTTTTCAAATGCTTGCAAATTTAATTCTCTTAACTTGGGATTTCTCCAAGAACCAAGATGACAATCAGTAATATGGGCAAACTTGTACAAATTGTATTTATTCGCGCTTAACTATATTTTAACCTAGATTGTCTATACATATTTACATATGCCAATAGCCTTTGACTTTGCTACTTGTACCTAGGTGGAGAATGTGGGCGCCCTAATTCGCTCAGTTAGTTTTTGTGAGCGTGAATGCTTCATGTAATGACCTTACCGCCTTTTCACAATCGTTGTTATTCACAACGAATGCTAAGTTCAGCTCAGAAGATCCTTGAGCAATCATAATTACGTTTATGTTATCTTTTGAAACGGCCGAAAAAACTTTAGCTGCAATTCCCTTGATTCCCCTCATGCCGGAACCAACTACTGCGATTACAGCAACATCTTCGTTAACTCTTACATTCTTTATAACCTTGTCAAGTAGCGTCAAGTCCAGTGTAGTAATAGCGGTATCCAGATCGTCTTTTTTTACAACCATAGAGATGCTTGATTCTGAAGGACTTTGTGAAATCATCATAATGTTCACGCTTTTTCTTGCTAAGGCATCAAAAATTCTTGCTGCAGTACCAGGTGCACCAACCATCCCTCCGCCACTTACATCAATTAGCGCGGTATTGCGAATGGCAATTATTGATTTTACTATCTTTTGTGAAGGCTTGCTAGGATTTTTTGATATTATTGTCCCTTCGTGGGATAAGTTAAATGCGTTTCTTATTCGAATTGGAATGTTTGTATCCATTACCGGCTCGAGTGCCCTTGGATGCATATATTTGGCACCAAATAACGATAATTCTATCGCCTCCGCAAATGATACTTCTCTTAGAACTTTAGCTTCTTTAACAAGATCAGGGTCGGCAGTCATAAGACCATTTACGTCTGTCCATAACCAAACTTCGTCGGCATCAATACATACGGCAATAATTGTAGCAGTGTAGTCTGAACCGCTTCTTCCCAGTGTAGTTATATTTCCATTTTGATCTGCTCCAATAAAACCAGTAATAACTGGAATCTTATTTTCTTTTAATAATGGATCTACATGATACTTTACACGAATTTTAGTAGTGTCTATCAGGGGCCTGGCCTGGCCAAATTTTGAATCCGTTAATATTCCAACTTCCTGCCCTGTCAAGTACACTGATTCAAGACCCTTGTCTAGAAGAGAATATGAAATTATAGGTGTTAAGAGGCGTTCCCCAAAAGACAGTAAATGGTCCATTGCTTTCTCAGTTACTTCTTTCAAAAGTACAACACCATTCAAAATATTCTCCATTTCATTTAGGAGAACTTCTACTACTTCTATTGCCTTGGTCCTATAGGTTTTGTTTCTAATCGAATCCTTTATGATATCTATGTGTAAAGACCGGGTATTATTGATAAAATCCATAATCTTTTTTTTATCGTTTTTTAATACATATCCTGAAACTTTCAAGATCTCATCGGTCATACCCGCTACGGCAGAAAAAACCCCAACTATTTCGTTACCTTTATCGTGATATGATTTGATCAATTTAGTAATATGAACAATTTTTTTTCCAGAATCTACTGCCGTGCCGCCAAACTTCATTATCAGACGCATTTATGACAAACTTATGATATTATTACAGATTAATACGTTTATTGTTACCGTTTTTAGAGCATCATGAATAATTAAGAGTGATTTTTATTTGGTTGCCTTTAGTACTACTGCATGACTAATTTTTCATTTGAAGAAAAACTATTGTTGATACAACATTGTATTTTTAAATACGATTCAGAAGAGATGATTAAAACAAAACTACAGGAATATTTATCTCCGAAAGAAATAGAATCTGCAATTGATACACTAATAGCTACACAAAAGATTCGCAGAATTGGACAAGACGGGCTTCAAAATAATGAAAGTCATACCGGTACGGTAGCTGAAATTCCAGAAAATTTAAAGTCTATAATTGACAACTTGTAGAAACGTAAATTATGTCAATGAAACCTAAAAGTCTGACGTGGCAAAATAAAAATATGGCTCGCGGCAGAGCGATTCGACAAGAATTTACTTATTTCCCATAATACCGCCAAATATGTTCCTTAAGGCATCCAGAACTGGATTACCGGTCTGATTGCCAGCTGTTTGTGTTGCATTAGCTGTGGCGTTCTCAGTAGTATTAACAGCGTTTTCTGCTTGATTCATTGTTGTTTCTGTTGCGTTAGTTACATTAGCAGATGCGTTTGAAGCTGCACTAATCAATTCATTAGCCTCCTCATTTATTGGCTCTGTCAGATTGCTTGAAGTGTTTAATCCTGCGTCGGTTACATTTTTGCTTACATTAGACAGAATATTCATTGTTTTGTTCATTGCTGTTTGTGTTGCATTTGATGCAGCGTCCGAAGCTAAACTGAGTACGTTGTTGGCTTTAGTCATTAATTCTCCTGTAGCATTGGCCGTAGTGTTTGCAGCTGAGCTGAGAATATCCTTTGCGCTTTCCATTGCTGTTCCCGTTGCATTTTCCGTTGCATTAGTTAAAGCGCTCATTGCTTCTCCAGTAGCATTAGCTGTTGTGTTTGCAGCTGAGCTGAGAATATCCTTTGCGCTTTCCACTGCTGTTCCCGTTGCATTCTCAGTAGCATTTGTGAGTCCACTCATTGCCTCGCCTGTTGCATTAGCCGAGGCCTCCATCGCAGCTCCTGTCGCAGCAGTAGCATTTGTTAGTCCACTCATTGCCTCGCCTGTTGCATTAGCTGTGGCGTTCCCAGCAGTATTAACAATGTTTTCTGCCTGATTCATTGTTGTTTCCGTTGCATTTTCCGTAGCATTTGAGAGTATGTTCATTGCTTCACCTGTTACATTAGCTGTAGTGTTCATTGCTTCACCTGTTACATTAGCTGTATCTGATGGAATTGTAGGAATTGATGGGACAGGTTGAGAATTTACGCTCAAATTTGAAATCACATCGCCGGTAGTGGCACTGCCGCCGTTGTCGCCAGCAGTAACATTACCGATAATTTCACCCAATGGAAAAGGCACAGTCTGTACTCTGATTATAATTTTTTCATCATTTATCGCTTTCACGAAATCTGCGAGGTTCTTACCTTCTAGCGGCCCTCTCAACTCAGATTCCGTAAAATTACCACTCAAGCTCCCTGAACCTTGCCCGAGACCACTTTGAGAAGCTGTTCTAAGTATCACAACATCAGGAGCTCTGCCGGTTCCTGTCTCTTGAGAAATAGATATGTCAGTAACGTTGCTTAATCCAGTGGCGTCAATGTTATAGTGTATGGTCTTCCCATTGTCTTGAATTTCTAAAGTAGCAGTTCCTGATGCATTTGAACCTGACCTAGGCTGAAGATCTGCAGTAAATGTACCTGTAATTCCTTGGGCTGACCCAGACTGTATAGATTGAATAATTAAAAGCCCAGACGCCAAAAACAACGCTGAAATCACTAAAGCTATTGACAAATATCCTTTACCAATCATAACTTTTTAAGAGAAATACTGTCTTTTAATGGTTTGCAGAAATTCTAATTCCCGCACTCATAAATGAAATATTTATCTTATTTATAATATAATTAATAAAATCTGCATTGAAAACGAAATGACTATGATATTCGATTCAATTTTATAATTTCTATTAGAATTTAGTTATTATCCAGTATTGACTTCACTAGTTTGAAAACTCGTATCCACATTTCCCATGTTAATCTATGCGTATTGGTGTTCTGTCGACTGGGATGATATGATACTATTAGACGTTTGTCATTTACTTGGTAATTAGCCAAATGATAGAATTTCAATTTCTCTAAATCATTTATCTTGCAATATGTCCGAAATGCTATGGATCCCAAAGTTATTACAATTTTTATCCTTTTAAATAATTCAATCTCACTCTTTAGAAACTTTGAGCAATTAATTAGTTCTGAAGGGAGTGGCTTGTTTAATGGAGGTGCACATCTTATACAAGAAGTAATGAAAACATCATGGAGATTCAACCCATCATCAGAAGATGTACTAGTAGGCATATTTGAAAATCCCATTTCATAGAGCGCTCTAATTAGCCACTGTCCTGAATGATCTCCAGTAAACAACCTGCCAGTCCTGTTGGCGCCGTGAGCAGCTGGCGCTAGACCAATAATCAGTACTTTTGCATTCGGGTCTCCAAATCCAGTAACAGGTTTAGACCAGTATACTTGATTTGAAAATCGTTTTACTTTATTCTTACCAACTAATTGTGTGTATTTTACTAACCTGTTGCAAAGAGTGCAGTTTATGATATCTTTATTTACACTATCAATGGTACCCAAATAGTTCATCTATCGGTATTGCGTTTTCTAAATTATTCTTGATAATATGGAGCTGCTTTGTTATCAATTTATTCTGGTACTGAATCAGAGACCAATTTGCCATTTTCTATTTTGATGAACAAAAACCTATTGTCTTTAAAGATTAATGTAATCTCATCCTTTTGTTCTTCTACATCGAGTAATTCTTGTCCTTTGATACCATCAAACTTTGCCATTAAGTGATTCATCACAATTGACTATATTTATATTAAGACGAAAAATGGCACAAGGACGAGTTTTATGTTTTGTTAACTTTTACAACCTTAGTTTCTCCGTGAATCTCAAAGGGGTCTGTATACAGATGCTTCCCCCAGGAAACTTTGATAGAGACATGGATCTCATTCTCTCCCTCTTTCAACTTATTACTATCAAGCTCCATAGTTTTAGTCACATCAAATAATAGCGACTTTGCCTCTTCAATTGTCAACGGATAATGAGGCGTTTCATCCTTAATAATAGAGACCCACACTCTGTGTGACAGTTTGGGATTTCTCGTCCAGAATAGAACTGCTTTTCTCACAAATTTTACCTCATCAATAGTATTTCTGCCTACCTTAAGAACTAGAGATATTGTAAGTCTAAACCCATTATCGTGTTTGTCATATGCTCTTTCCCAATTTTTTTGAGAAAAATTTTCCCTAATCAAGCCATCTATATTGAAACTTAAACTTAAGGTCAAGACATCATTAGATCTTATGCTATCATGAGACGAACCAACATTAATATCTGAAATAGAGCTTGTCTGCAATAAGCCTCGCAGATGGTATAATTTATATCTTCAATAAGTAGTTGTCTGTATAATGCAGGCGGAGTTAGAAAATTATAAATCCAATGAAATTAATTTGAATGTAAGCGAAGATATCTCAATTCTTTACATAGTACAGCATGAACTTTTGAACGAAAAAGAAGTAGAATTTGCCGGTGTTGTATTGAAACATCAGCTAAAAGAGGATTTTAGTTTCAGAATTGTGACTAAAAAATCCAAACCTCTGGATGTTTTGCACAAAGCATTACAGTCTTCTTCTGATAATGCGCTCAAAATTAAAGACATGATTAATTCAGCAGTAACCAATGAAAAGAGTGCGGGTCCTACTTGAAGTTTTGTCCAAATTGCGAAAGTAGGATGAAACCACGAATAGAGGAGAATATATTAATTTGTCCAAAGTGTGGCTTCACGGAAGCGAAAAACGAAATCAAAACAATTCCCTTAATAGAACAAAGTGGAGCCAGTCTTAAGATAGTTGAGTCTGAAAAAGGTCCTAGTGCCCTCCCAACTACTAGTATTGATTGTCCCAAATGTGGAAACAACATAGCGTTCTGGTGGATGTTACAAACAAGATCGGCAGATGAAGCTACTACTCAATTTTATAGATGTACGCAATGTAGCCATACCTGGCGAAATTACGCGTAAGAGTATATTCTGAATATTTTTTTAGACGTCAACTAACAAAATTATTATATATTTGTTATTAAACGCGTGATTTTGTTCTGTTGATTTCCGTATATTTATTGAACCTTGATTCTAATGCTTTTCAAAAAAATAGGAATGTTTAAAATGTTTTAAATCTGCCTCTTGATTGATATAGTTTGGTATTTTTAGCAAAGACAAAAACACCTGATGAATGGAAAGCTGTAACATCAGCAATTTCTACGTTAGTTGATGAGGCCACCTTTGAAGCAACTGTCGAAGGTTTGTCATTTAGAGGAATGGATCCTTCTCACGTTGCGTTAATTGATATTAGCTGGCCAAATTCGGCTTTCGATGGTTACGAGTGTGACTCAGCACTGAAATTCGGAGTTAGAATAGATGAATTTTCAAAATTGATGAAAAGAGCTGAGAAAAAGGATGCGGTTGAAGTTTCTGTAGAAGAGAACAGTATGCTTCGCATCAAAATTTTAAATGGGTATAGAAGAGAATATAAAATGCGATTGATTGAAAGTACTGGAGGTTCCACCCCCCTACCAAAATTAAATTTTAATTCCAAGCTAGTACTAACCCCTGCATCATTTGATAAAATACTCTCAGATATCGAAGTGGTATCAGAATATATTTCAATAGAGTCTGATGAAAAGAAAATTACCTTTTCTGGCAAAAGCGACTATGGAGAAGCTGACATTGTTATTGAATCTGGCAGCGAAGGCCTTGAAGAACTGCAGGTTAAGGAGAAGAGTAAGGCCACATACAGTCTGGACTACTTGTCAAAAATTACCAAAGCCATAAGCGCCTCTGGAGGATCCCTGGTACTGGACTATTCTACAAAAATGCCATTGAGGTTAGAATTTAGGGTTGCAAATGTAGGAAGAATTCATTTCTATTTAGCTCCAAGAGTACAGGATTAGACTCTTTACAATTACCGCGAATGATATCATCAATATTTATAAAGTAATTGAATTGTATGTAAATTCTCCTGTACAAAGCGTATATTTTATCAGTAAATATCAAGACAATTCAATACAGATTTCCCCATCCTTTTCAGATACTGGAAAGAGTAACAACTCTCCAGATTTAATCCAATTAGGGTTTTGATCCTGCCACTTGCTTGGAATGTGTAATAATTTTCCACTAACAAGATCATATTCAAAATCATGCATATAGCATATTATCTTTGTTCCTTTCATGTCACTTTTTGAAAGAGAAGCTCCTCTATGAGGACATGAATTATCAAGTGCAAATAAGCGATCGTTGGATCTACACACAAGAATCATATTACCTTGAATCAGTATTGCCTTCATGGAATTATTTGGCAGTTCTTCGCTCTTGCATACTTTATATTCCATTAGTGAGTAGTAGACTATTTTTATTCTATAAATTCATTTTTAATGCTAATTAAATATTTTATTGACCCCTAAAAAGACGGTACAATATCATTATAAAGATCGTTCGCGTCGTAAATACACAATTGAAGCATCACAGGATTAGTGAAATCAAGAAGGATGAATTCCTTGGTAAAGAAATCAGAGTTAGGGGGTGGGTATACAGATTACGTAAACAAAAAGACAAATCATTCATAATAATCAGAGACGAACGAGGAGGAATAATTCAATGTGTCCTTCCAAGTGCAAGGGTACCAGATCTCACGATAGAGTCATCCTTAGAAGTTCAAGGGATCCTATTCAAAGACGAAAGAGCAAAAGAAGGTGGCTTCGAGATAAGAGGAAATGACGTCAAGATTTATAGTATAGCCAATAATGACTTTCCAATTAGAGAATACCAAAGCACAGAACTGTTATTGGATTATAGACACTTGACTCTGCGTACAAGAAAGATGATTACGATAGCAAAAGTAAGAGCAACGATTATTGAAGTAGTACGTAATTGGTTTGTAGAAAATGACTGGATGGAAGTCACAGCACCTATTTTAGTCAAAAGTGCAGTGGAAGGTGGTTCAACTCTATTTCCCGTCAAGTACTTTAAAGATGAAGCATTTTTGTCTCAAAGTGCGCAACTATATCTAGAAGCCTTAATTTTCTCATTGGGTCCGGTCTGGACGATAGGTCCCTCATTCAGGGCTGAAAAATCAAGAACACTTAGACATCTTGCAGAATATTTGCATTTAGAGGCAGAAGCTCCTTGGATATCTATAACTGATCTATTCAGCATACAGGAAAAATTACTTGTATATTTGGTTCGAAATTTAGCAAGAAAAAAAAGAGAAGAGTTGGAATTTTTGAATCGAGATATACAAGCTTTAAATAAAATCACAGAACCATTTGATAAATTGAGTTATAATCAGGCAATTGACGATCTCCGTTCAAAAGACATCCAGATTCAAGATGGAGAGCTGTCTAGAAAAATAGAATGGGGAGATGATTTGAATATAGATTCCGAAAAAATACTGACTAAGGATCGAATCAATCCTGTATTTGTGTATGGATATCCACTCAATGTCAAACCGTTTTATGTGAAGGAGGACCCAGAAGAACAAGGAATTGCTCTAACCACCGATTTATTATTGCCTGACGGATTTGGCGAAGTGAGTAGTGGTGGTATGAGAGAGGACAATATTGACCTATTGAAATCCAGGATTATGAAGGAGGGACTCGACATGAATTCGTATTCATGGTACCTAGACCTTAGAAAATATGGATCCGTGCCTCATGGAGGTTTTGGTATTGGTATTGAACGATTAGTCAGATGGCTGGCCAATCTAGAGGATATTAAAGATTGTGTACTCTTCCCAAGAACAATGGCTAGGCTTGAACCTTGACCTTTTGGGCGCGCCAAGTCACTTTTTCAGAATAAGGCTCAAATTTTTGTATATCTTTATTTTGGAAGTTATCAGTATAGCGATTCAACTACATCATCTTTTTATATCGCATTTACATCCATCTTGTTATGCCAAAGGCATTTGTTCTAATGAATGCTGAATTAGGTAGCGAAGATTCGATAGTAAGCGAGTTGAAGAGTATTGATGGTGTCAAAGAAATTTATCAGGTTTATGGAGTTTACGATATAGTAGCTCAAGTTGAGTCAGAAACAATGGAAAAAGTGAAAGAGACTATTACATGGAAACTTCGAAAATTGAATGGTGTAAAGTCCACATTAACTATGATAGTAATGGATTAGTATCATAGATATATTTAGCGACGTTCATCTTATACAATTCTGAGTTGAGTTCAACCCATTCAAATGAAATATGTTACCTGAAATAAATACATCACAGTGATAGTTTTTATCACAAGAGTATAAGCAAACATCAAGCCCATCTAACATCGTAATGTTACCAACATGTCATTTATTAAACAGGGCAGTTACCGTGTAAATTCTTGTGCATTCAAGAACAAGACAATTTATTAATAATATGAATTTAATACAAAATAGTACGAATATTGACCGTTGATGATAATTATAGTAAATTGGATGAACTATTCAAGACATCAGGTGTAAAATTTGGTGACTCGGTAATCATAGAGACCCACGATGCAACGCATCTTGGTATTTTGATTCCAAGGTATGAATATGCAGATAAGAATCATTTGGTTCTGAAATTAAAAAACGGGTATAATATTGGTATCAATGTAGGGAAAATTAAGAATATTAAAAAAATAACTGAAAAACTGGAGACAGCCATTAATCATCGTACTGACTATAAATTTGGTGGATTTATCCCTGGCCAAGCTCCCGTTCAAGATTTTTCAAATACACTATCATCTCGTCTATCGTTGTTAAGTACAGGCGGAACTATTTCTAGTAAAATTGATTATAGGACAGGCGGAGTAATGGCGGCGCTCACCGCAAAAGAATTAAACGATTCAATTCCAGAACTGCAGAGGATAGCAAATATAGATCCAGAGGTTGTTTTGAGCGAATATAGCGAGAATATCAAACCTGAACATTGGTCCGTTATTGCAACAAAGGTGGCTGACAAAATATCATCAGGAAAATATGACGGGGTTATTGTATCACATGGAACGGACACCATGCACTACACGTCTGCTGCACTGAGCTTTGCACTTCAAAACTTACCAGTTCCAGTAGTGTTGGTCGGAGCCCAAAGATCGTCAGACAGGCCTTCATCTGATGCATCTTTAAATTTAATTGGTGCTTGTACTTTTGCAACTAAATCTAAATTTTCGGGTGTTTTTGTTGCTATGCATTATACAGTATCAGATGATATAATTGCCTGTCATATAGGCACCAGAGTTAGAAAAAATCATACAAGTAGGCGAGACGCTTTTCGTTCGATTGACGTATTACCCTTCTCATTGGTCCATAAGGGTCAAATTGAAATTTCAAGGCAATATGCGGATTTAAAATTTCAAGAAAGGCATACAAATGTTGAAAATCTGATTGTTAAACCTAAATTTGAAAACAAGGTCTCATTATTAAAATTTCATCCTGGTTTTGACTGTAGGATGATTGATTATTGCCTTGAAAGCGGACATAAAGCCATAATTATTGAAGGAACTGGTTTGGGTCATGTAAGCAAAGAATGTTTTTCTCAAATTAAAAATGCCGTAAAGAGAGGGATCTTTGTATTTATGACGTCTCAATGTATTTGGGGTAGAACTGCACTTACGGTCTATGATACCGGAAGGGATCTTTTGAATCTGGGGGTAATTCCTTTATTTAATACAACTTCAGAAACTGCACTGGTCAAAGCTATGTGGTGTCTTGCTAACTTTAAAGAAGAAAAAGAGATCATTAAGACCATGACAACCAATATAGCAAATGAGTTCACTGACCGGATAATAGTGGATTGATTATATCAAGCAATGTGGCATATGTGAATGCAGGAGTGAAATTTGGGATGGAATGTACTTGATACCATTTCAGATACATAAGTTTGTATCACTGGAGCGCAGTCTTTTTTTTGATGATGTTCCATTTTAACCAATGAATATAATCGGAAACTGGTAGAAGGCTGAAGATCTTTCGTTTATGAACAAGAAACACTGCCTTCTATCAGGTAATGAATTTTGTCTGAAAATCTCTTGAGCAACTTAGGTTAAATATGTATACTGCTACAATAATTTCTATCCAGTATTCAACTAGGAAAAATGGAATATCTAATTCTACCTGAAAACTAAAGTTCTAATATTTTGGTCTTGCGTCGCTGCCAGATACTGATGTTTATTGTGATATGGCCTCTGTAGGGCCAAGTTCATAAATTCTATGTCCACTATATCCACCTATTGGCCTTACAATTCCCTTAGATTCAAGAGAACGTAGAAATGAATTTGCTACAGAAATCTTTACGCCCATTGACCTTGCTAAAGCATGAGATGTAATTGGTTTCATACTTTTTATAGTCTTTAATCCTTGAGGTTCTTCTATGACTATTGACGATTTTTGCTTTTTAATTGGACCCTTCTTTCCTTTCTCATCAGCAGCTGGAGAGTCCTTGGATGTCTTTTCCTGACTTCCTATAGATTTTTTCTTGGCTCCTCCCATAGTAACACCAATATCGGCCCAATTTATAATTCTATGGAATAAGTATAACCAGTTTTCATGCCATAGAGGCATCTTCCATCAAATCATCAGGAATTTTGAAATTAAGGATAAATAAAATATTTTAAAACATCCTCCAATAACAAATAATGTTGGATTTTTCCAGTATCGTTGAAATTTTGGAAGAAATGGAAAAGACAAAAAGTAGACTAGAACTTACTGACTATTTAGTTACACTTTTCAAAAATAATTCATCTGATCTCATCGATAAAATAATCTATCTTATTCAGGGGAAAATCAGACCAGATTACGAAGG
Source organism: Nitrososphaeraceae archaeon (assembly GCA_044870765.1). Classification (GTDB taxonomy): domain Archaea; phylum Thermoproteota; class Nitrososphaeria; order Nitrososphaerales; family Nitrososphaeraceae; genus TA-21. The sequence continues at coordinate 55,970 of JBIOZG010000015.1, read as the reverse complement.
GATTGAAATGGGAATAGCGGAAAAAATGATTATTCGTATGATTTCACAAATATCAAATATTTCAGTAGACAAGGTATATCAAAAATATAATAAAATAGGAGATCTGGGAAGCGTTGCAGAAGAGATAATGAAGAATAAAGTCCAGACGACACTTTTTAATGAGAAGGTTACTATAGAACGGATCTATCTAATTTTCGATAAAATATCCAAGATAACTGGCAAAGGCTCACAGGAAATAAAATTGAGATTGTTTATAAGTCTTTTTAATGATGCTTCTCCTAAAGAATGCAAGTATATTATTAGATTCGCGCTTGGAACATTAAGACTTGGAATAGCCGATATTACCATTATGGATGCCCTGGCACTAGCTTATACATCTGATAAAAAAAATAGGAAAATTTTAGAAAATGCCTATAATGTCTCAAGTGATTTGGGAAGAGTTTCAAAGATATTGGCAAATGATGGAATAAAGGCTGTTACTGCAATTAAGATAGAATTATTTATACCGATAAGACCAATGCTTGCAGAAAGAGTTCAAACTACTAAAGAGGCCCTGGAAAAGGTCTCTGGAAGAGGAGCTGTTGAATTCAAACTCGATGGCGAAAGAGTACAAATTCATAGAAAGGATAAGAAGGTTCAAATATTTTCAAGGAGCTTGGAAAACATAAGCCACTATTATCCCGATGTAGCAGAGGCCTCTAAAACTATTGGCTTGAAAAGCTTTATTATTGAGGCCGAAGTGGTTGCAATCAATAAGTATACTGAAGAGTATCTTCCTTTTCAAGAGCTTATGCACAGGCGGCGCAAATATGATATAGCCAAGAATGTAGAACAATACCCCGTTTCTGTTAATGTGTTTGATATTCTCTGGGCTACAGCCAAGGATAAAACCAATCTTCCCTATCAAGACCGGAGGAACCTACTGAAAGACGTCATTACTAAATCAGTAGATCAAAAAATAACTCTCATACCACAGAAGATTGTAACTAATACAGAGGAGCTTGAAAAATTTATGGCTAAATCTATAGAACACGGCTGTGAGGGTTTGGTGGTAAAACAGACTAGCAGTCCTTATAGAGCTGGGGCAAGAGGCTTCGCCTGGATAAAAATCAAAAGAGAATATAGAAGTGAATTAGTCGATAGTCTGGACCTGGTTGTAGTTGGCGGGGCATATGGAAAGGGTAGAAGGGTAGGGAAATATGGTGCTCTATTGCTCGCAATATACGATAAGAAAGAGAACGTTTTCAAAAGCGTATGTAAGGTAGGGAGTGGTTTTACAGATGAAGTCTTAGAAGAATTATTTAGGGAATTGGGAAAACACATAATACCTAAGAGACATCCGCACGTTTACTCGAAACTGGAGATGGATACTTGGTTCACACCGACAATAGTAATAGAAATAATTGCCTCGGAAATAACATTAAGTCCCGAATATGATGCGGGCATGGATTCGATTAGGAAAGGTTTTGGATTGTCATTAAGATTTCCGAAATTTACCAAAAAAATCCGGCTTGACAAAAGTCCGCGAGATATAACAGACGAATCTGAACTAATCCAAATGTACAAAAAGCAAAGGAACATAAAACTAAAGTGAAAGTTTAATCCTAAAGTTTTTGGATTTAGTAGCTTGCTGGTTTTGCATTAACTACTAGTTTGAAATTATTTAGAATATCTTTGCATCTATTTCTGATAGTAACTTCAGTAACACCAGCAAAATTGGATACGTCAATCTGAAGCAGGTTTACTCCCAAAAGTACTGATGCAAGGTAAATATATGCGGCGGCCAATCCATTGGGTGCTTTTCCATCGGAAAAGAAATTATTGTTTGTTTTTTGAGCAATTTCCAATGCCAGTCTCTCAATTTTTGTATCTATTTTTGCGATATTAGCAAGTTTCGAAATATAGTTGTCTATTGCAAAGGACGAAGGACTCGATGGTGACATTGAGAATGAAGATGACATGGTCTTCGATTTACCCTCCAACTCCAAATGTGAGTTTTCTGAATTGCTCGTTATTGAATGAGAATTTTCTTTAATTTTCATTTCGCCAATCTTGTTCATTTCCATAACCATAGACCTGTAATATCTTGAAGCCAATTTTACACTAGACTTGTCAAATTCTGATATGCCTGCTGCCTGAACAATTTCTTCTATAGATCTAACAACACCACATCTCTTGCAAGCCAAATAGATAGTGGCTGATGCTATACATGTTATAGACTTTCCCTTGGCCTTACTATTATTTTCAAAATTACGATAAATCATAGAGGCGGTCTCATTAATTGTTTTTCTAAGACAGAGAACAGAGCACACCTCATTGATCTTTGAAAGTACATTCGATAATCTTCTTTCCTTTGAGGAATTAACTCTCAATCTACTGTGCCATCTTCTAGATCTATTCATGAGTTCAACATTTTGGTAGTCTATTGCCCGCCCGCTATAGTCTCTCGAGGTATTTCCTATCTCGGTCCTTAAACCGAAATCATGGAGTGATAAACTAGTCGAGCCACTAGCTCTAGTGCTCTTATTTCTTTCTTCAAAATCAGTGGAGTTATTTTCTGGACCATAATAGTCTACCTGTTCCATAACAACGCAACCACATTTGTTGCACACATATTCACCCTTACCATAATCAAGAATAATTTTCGATTGACCCTCGGGACACTGAGAACAATATTCAACAGACGTCATGTCCTTCTCCTCCTTTTCATTCTGCCTCTTTTTCTTGATGAATTATATTGTTGATTGTGCGCATCCGATGTGAATACTTTTCCACCAACAGAATACTTTGAATCAACTGTAGTGATTACAGACGCATAGGGCGATTTGACAGATCCTATTAATTCAATAATTTTTCCAATTTTAGTACCTTTATCATCCATCAACGCCTGACCAATCAATTTATGACTAACTTGTTCATCAACTTTGACTATCAGTCTTCCACTCTTGGCCAAGTGGAGAATTTCACCTATTTTTTCCAATGTGTAATAAAACCTAACACACACTCATTATCATTTTAATCTGTCAATAAAAGTTAGTTTCAAGATAAATAAATTATCATTGGTGATTGGGATTGCAGTAGGAAGATTTGTTGAAAAGGCAAACTTGAAAATGCAGGAACCTTCAATGCTTCTGTTGTCTTATCTCAATCATCATTTTTGCAATTTGAATAATTATGGCCGATTTCTTCTCTTTTTTTGAAATCATAATATATCCTGATTTTACAAAAGCTCTTCGTGGGTACCGAGCTTGATTATTAGTCTCTTCTTCCGAGAAGTCCAATTCCAGAGTTTTTGATGCAGCAATAAGCTCCTGCATTGTAGGATCATATACAGACATATTTTTGCCTACTTTTCGACCCTTTTTTCGTGACAAATTCTTGTTAAAATAATCTAACCATATTATCTGATGATCGTAATCTTTCATAATGGCCAGTATGATTTTTCACATAAATAATCATTTTGACTATATTGGCTAAACAGGAACAATAGACATAACCATTATGGGCACTTGTCGGCAATAGATAGATAAATTCTTGGCCTATTCGTGTTATAACATTCAATTATTTTATATAACCAGAATTCATTACCAAAAATGTCCCGCGGTAGCTCAGCCTGGTAGAGCTTTCGGCTGTAGTAGTCGGCAAATATTGCTAAACTCGTGAAACAGCCTATCAGGCTAACATTTGCAGCGACCGAAGAGTCGCAGGCTCAAACAGATTAGTCTTGATGCTTTTCTGGAGTAAATCCTGCCCGCGGGATACACTCTATTAGGATTGTTTGTGCACATGACACAAAAATGGGATTTTTTGTAACAACGAACTTGCTTCTTTATGTTATTGTTAAATTACCCAACAATTGAATAATCTATGTTGAATAACTCTGGACATCTTGAACCACACATAAAAGAGTCCAATCATATCAGAGACTTTGTATTTGGATTTGGTGATGGAATAAACACCTCACTTGGTATCGTTGCTGGCGTCGGAGGGGCAAACAGTTCGGCTGACTTTATAATATTAGCGTCTCTCGTCGGGATGTTCACAGGTGCAAAGGCAATGGCTGTACAAAATTATCTGGCCGTAAAATCCCAAAGAGAAATTTTAGAATCGGAAATAAAAAGAGAGGAATTTGAGATTGAAGCATATCCTGAAAAAGAACGATTGGAAATTGAAGAAATTTATCGTGCAAAAGAGTTTGATGAAGTTTTGGTAAAGCAAGTCACAGATAAAATTACTTCAAATAAGAAAGTTTGGCTCAAAACAATGTTAACTGAAGAATTAGAATTAAACTTAGATATTGTCGGAAACCCCATCAAAGGAGCTTTTATCATGTTTGTTTCTTTCATAATAGGCGGAGTTTTACCGATATTACCATATCTGTTATCTAGAACTGGTTTTATTCCTATTCAATTTTCATTATGGATAGCTATTGCAATTAGTCTCACTTCCTCTTTTCTAATAGGTGCAAAAAAGGCGAAGCTGGCAAAGAAAAATTGGGTCAAAGGAGGAATAGAAATGTCTGGTTTAGGAACTGGTATAGCCCTATTAGGATACGGAATTGGCGCGGAATTGTACAGCGCAAACTTACTAAAGTATTAGCTCCGAAAGACTGATGGATTTGTTTAGAAATAAGTTCAAAGTTTGTGTTACACTGGCAGCAGATTCTGTAGACAAATTACCATCTTTATTTTCAAAGGCCACCAAGAAAGAAGCTAATTATGTTGAAATCAGATTTGATCATATGATATACAAAGATATTGACAGTGCCTTATTGATTTCCAGTGAAATAAAAAATAGAGCAATTTTTACATTAAGATCGAAAAAAGAGGGTGGATTTTTTGATGGAACTCGTAAAGAACAAGTGTCGCTACTAAAGAAAATGGCCAGAGCCAAGCCAATGTTACTTGACATAGAATTCTCAATTCTAAAAAAAGACAGCGAGTTTAGAAGATTCTTAAAATATAAGAAAGTCCCAATACTTGTATCATCTCATGATTTTAGAAAAACTCCAGACGCAGCGTCGCTTTTAGAAAAATTTAGAGATATGAGAAAATATAGTAATTATGTCAAATTGGTTACTACTGCGAGATCCATTATGGACAATCTTAATATTCTTTCACTATACGACAATAATATTGATACAAATCTAATCGCGTTTGCAATGGGAGATCTCGGGGTTTTATCGAGACTATTTTGTACATTATATGGAGGTGCGCCTTTTACCTATGCTTCTCTGGATAATCCAATGGCTCCAGGCCAACTTGACATTGACCTAACGAAAAAAATATACGATGGAGTTGGAAACAAACTGAAAAATAAATGAGCCTTGCTTTTAGAACGTATTGTATAATCGGTGATCCTATAGACCATTCATTATCCCCTGCAATTCATAATGCTGCGTTTAGTTCTCTTGGGCTAAATTGCAGTTACATCGCCTTCAGGGTACAAGAGGGACAATTAAAAAATTCTCTCGATTCCCTACGTGCTATAAATATTTGTGGGTTCAATGTGACCATGCCGCACAAGGTTAGGGTTTTAGAATATGTTGACCAGTATGATAAAACTGTAGAGTTGGTAGGAGCGGCAAATACAGTTAATAATGAAGACGGGAAATTTTGTGCATATAACACGGACGTATTAGGATTCATTAAGCCGTTACGTCAACGGGGGATCGACTTTAATGGTTTTGAGGTAACTATCTTGGGAGCAGGAGGGGCAGCGAGAGCGGTAGCTGTTGCATTGGCAAGTGAAAAAGGGATTGCAAACATCAATATTTTCAATAGGAACAATGATCGATCTAAAGAATTGGCTAATATGTTAAAAAAATTGGGATTAAAGACATCTATTGTTTCCTCGGATAATATTCAGAATATTGCTTCAAAATCCAATCTTATTATAAATACGACTCCACTTGGTATGAAGGGTGAACAGAGTTTGATTAAGTCCAGCAGCATAAGAAAGGATGCAATTGTATATGACATTGTGTATAAGCCTATTAATACAAGCTTGTTAGAAAACGCAAGGACGGCTGGCGCCAAAGTGGTTTACGGTTATGAAATGTTGCTAGAACAGGCCGTTGCATCATTCAAGATATGGTTTCAACGTGATCCACCCATTGAACCTATGAAAAAAGTGCTATTAGGAAAATTTGGTGAGCCTGCGTGACCGCAAAGGTAACGTCAATAGTTCATGGTGCTGTGTCAATTGTAAATGCCATTGCAACAGGTTTTGGCTCTGCAATGGGGATTTCCCTTACGGTAAAAGTTGAAATAGATTCAAAGAAAGGATCCGGGATAATCTTTCAAAAGGGAGGAGGTAGTGCCATGATAAAAAAAATAATTTACGACATTATCCCATCAAAATATCTAAACAATAATCAATTATTAATTAATATAAATTCCGAGATACCATCAGGCATGGGTTTGAAGAGTTCAAGTGCAGTATCAAATGCCGTTGCTCTTGCATGTAAATCACTTCTGAATAAGGATATGGATGACGAAAATATTCTGAATACGGCTATTAATGCATCGTTTTATGCCAAAACGACAATAACCGGTGCATATGACGATTCTACTGCGTGTTATTATGGTGGCTTCGTTACTACAGATAACTATAAGCGAAAAATATGTAAAAGAGAAAATTCACCCACGGATATATGTGCAGTAATTTATCTGCCAAATAATAAAAAAAGAGGAGATATTAGTAGACTTAGAGTACTCTCAGATATTTATCTGGAGGCGTTTCACTTTGCTAACTCAGGACAATATTGGAAGGCCATGACGTTAAACGGGGTCTTAACATCATGCTTACTATCAAATAGTTACAATATCACGAGAACTTGTTTAGAGAACGGTGCCCTGGCAGCCAGCATATCTGGGAACGGTCCTGCGATTGCAGCGATAGTGCATGTAGATCAGGCGCAAAAAATAAGATCAATATTATCTGATTTTGATGGCAGGGTCATTGTTTCGAATTCAAACAACCAGAAGGCATCTATTGTGAGAGAGATTGGTTAGCATAATTGTTTCCAAATCTGTAATTAATGGTTCCGTTAGGTGCCCTCCTAGTAAGAGCTATACTCACAGAGCAGTATTCATTTCTTCTTTAGCTGATGGAAGGTCTCACATAATTAATCCTCTTATTTCAAGGGACACGGTTGCAACAATCGAAGCATGTCGAGCATTTGGAGTAAAAATAGGTATAGCCGATCATGAACTAATTATTTCTGGAAAAAATACTTTAAAAATTCCCAATAATGTTATCAATGTAGAGAATTCTGGAACAACTATGCGTTTTGTTACGACGATCTCGACTTTGCTCGACGACGGATATGTTGTAATCACAGGAGATGAGAGTATTAGAAAGCGACCCATGCAACCATTATTGCAGTCTCTTAGGCAGCTTGGCATTAATTGCTTCTCTGCTAGAAAAAATGATAGAGCTCCTATAATTGTACAAGGTGGTGGAGTTAAAGGAAAAGATGTTACTATTGATGGGTCTATATCAAGCCAATTTATTTCAGCAATTCTTATTTCCGGAGTTTGTGCTAAATCAGAAATATCCTTGAGAGTAACTGGAAAACAGGTATCAAAATCATATATAGAATCAACAATTAATGTTATGTCTAAATTTGGGGGGAAAATAAAATATTCCAAAGATTATAAAAACTATCACATCTTTAACAATAGATATATAGCTACTACATTTACTATTCCTGGAGATTTTTCTACAGCTGCATTGTTGCTAGCCGCAGGCACACTCGTTGGGAACAATATAAAAATTAGTAACCTTGATTTTTCGTTACCACAAGGCGATTCAACAATTCTTGAGATCCTAAAGAAAATAGGTTCAAAAATTGTGATCGACAAGAAAAATGGTACCGTGAAGGTTTATGGAGCTGAAGATCTTGATGGAGGTGAATTTGATCTATCAGATACACCGGATTTGCTTCCTGTTGTAGCCATTTTATCTTTGAAATCAAGGAATCCTGTAAGGATTTATGGAGTTTCGCACACACGTTACAAGGAAACAGATAGATTGAGAATAATTGAATCAGAATTAAGAAAACTCGGAGCTAAAACGCAAGTATTGACTGATGAAATAAGGTTAGACTCACCGAAAAAACTCAAGAGCGCTCGACTGGATTCACACAATGATCACAGGCTATTTATGAGTTTCACAATAGCGGCAATGATGACAGAAAAATCTATTGTAGAAGGTGTGGAATCAGTTGATGTTTCTTACCCCTCATATATACAAGACATGAAAACGCTTGGAGCAAAATTCAGTTAGTTTTGTTCTTAGTTCATCATCTCTGAAGAGTTTTTTAACTGATATGACAAAATAAGATAAAGACAATATATATGATACACGAGTGGATTCAATATCTATAAAATGACTGGTAATACTTTGGGCGAGCATCTCACTTTAACCAGTTTCGGTGAAAGTCATGGAAAATGTATTGGGATGGTACTTGATGGCTGCCCTTCTGGACTTCCACTGTCCGAATCAGATCTGCAGAGTGAATTAGATAAACGAAAGCCTGGACAATCTATAATTACAACGCAGAGAAAAGAAGAAGACAAAGTAGAGATATTATCAGGAATATTTAATGGATATACCACTTCGGCTCCTATCTGCGCAATAGTATGGAATAAAGATTCGGACTCAAGACCGTATGATGTTTTAAAAAATAGTCCCCGTCCAGGTCATGCAGACTATCCGGCATTCATAAAGTATGGTGGTTATGCTGACTATAGAGGAAGTGGTAGATTTTCTGGAAGATTAACAGCAACAATGGTAATGGGTGGAGCGATAGCACAAAAGCTCCTAAAGTACTCATTGGGAATAGAAACGATTGCCTATACCACACAGATAGGTAAAATTAGTTGTAATTCTCCACAATATGAACAGGCGAAACAAAATAGGTACTCAAATGATGTTCGGTGTCCCGTTCCTGAAATTGCACAAAAAATGAAAGACATTATTCTTGATGCAAAGAAAAACGGAGATTCTCTGGGAGGGATTGTTGAATCTATATCCACAGGATTGCCGGTTGGTTTGGGAGAACCTATTTTCTCCTCAATGGAATCAGATCTAAGCAAAGCAATATTCAGCATTCCATCGGTAAAGGCCATAGAATTTGGTTCAGGATTTTCGGGAGCAACGCTAAAAGGTTCTGAGAATAACGATGAATATGTCCTATCAGACGACAATAGGATAATAACCAAGACTAACAATTCTGGCGGAATTTTGGGTGGATTAACTAATGGAATGCCCCTCGTAATTAGGATAGGATTTAAACCGGCTTCATCCATTGCAAAAAAACAAAAAACAGTGAATTTAATTACAAATTCAGAATGTGACATTATTGTTCCTGGAAGACATGATCCCTGCGTTGTCCCCCGAGCGATACCCGTGGTTGAATCATTAGTTTCGCTCGTTTTGGCCGACCACGCGCTTAGATGGAGACTCATACCACCCGTATTAAGTGATCAAAAATAATGAGCTACAAAAAAGAACACCAACTTGAAAAACTTCGTGAGGACATGCGACTAGTAACAGCAGATATAATAAAACTTGTACAAAAAAGAATGAGCATAGCAGGTGATATTGGAAATATCAAAAATAATCTAATGATGAAAATAGAGGATATTACTGTTGAACAGGATATAGCAAGGTATGTAAACGATTTGGGAACACAAGTAGGCTTGAAAACAGAATTTATTGGCAGATTATTAAATTTGTTATTTTTGGAATCAATAAGAATTCAAAAGTCAAAACACTCAAACAAGGAGCCAAAGATAGATCATATGGTCATGTTTTTAAAGGCAAAACAACTAGAATCAGAAGGAAAAAAAGTAATTCATTTAGAAGTAGGAGAGCCCGATTATTTGCCTCCTGTCAGTGTGAAGAATGAATTATTGAAGACCTTTGAAAAAAAGCGTGTTCACTATACACAGACCACTGGAGTACCAATACTAAGAAAGTCAATAGCAAAGAAAAGATCAGTAAAGGAAGAGAACGTAATAGTTACTCCTGGAGCTAGGTTTGCAGTTTTTAGTGCAATGGTATCTACACTTTCAGTCGGCGATGAAGTAATTATTTCTGAACCTGCGTGGCCTGCTTATAGAGATTGTGCAAATTTTATTGGCGTAAAAGTCAAAGCAGTCAAGACAAAGGTGCATCAAAATTGGGATTTAGATTTGGATCAATTAGAACAGATGATAACTCCAAATACCAAGATGATAGTTTTAAACTCTCCCAATAATCCAACAGGCAAAATAGTTCGTCAACAACAGATAGATACTGTACTTGCATTAGCTGGCAAAAATGACATATATGTTCTCAGCGATGAGGTGTACTCCATGTACTCCTATGTTCCCTATAAGAGTATCTTAGATTTTGAATATAACAAAAGCATAATGGTATCTTCATTCTCAAAAAGTCATGCTATGACGGGATTTAGGGTCGGATATGCCATAAGCGATAAGGGCACAATAGATAAAATTTCCAAAATTCAAGCCATAGCAATAACAAGTGTAGCAGAACCTATGCAATATGCCGCTGTAGCAGCATTGAATGCTGATGTTACCAAGAATAAGATTCTGATGAAGAAACGTTTAGATTTCATAGGAAAGCAACTGGAAAATCTTCCTTGTGAATACATCAATCCAGATGGGGGCATGTACTATTTTGTCAGGTTTAACAAAAATGTTGATGTCAATAAGACAATTTTCGAACTACTGAATGAGGGGGTTGCTGTAGCTCCTGGGGCTGGTTTTGGCGAAGCATATTCTGATTTCATTAGAATCTCAGCATGTCAACCAATTAAATCTCTAAATGATGGACTAAAAATAATAAGAAAAATTACGGATTTGCGATATAATGGATAGATCTGTAGCAATAATAGGTGCAGGCAAAATGGGCCTATGGTTCTGCAACTATTTTTCAAGAAAGAATAACTACAATGTATCACTCTATGATAAGCGAAAGTTCTCTTTAGATATAAATTTAGATTTAAAGGTTAAAGGTCATAGAATAACTGCATGCAAAACACTGGATCAATGTGTTAGAAATGCGGATATTGTAATTATTTGCGTACCAATTAAGACAACAGTTTCGGTCATAAACAAATGCACCAGAATAATGAAAATAGGAGCTTGTATAGTAGAGATAACTTCAGTCAAAACAGATATCTTTAAATCTTTGTTGCAAATTCCAGATTCGTTGACAGCTCTTTCAATTCATCCCATGTTTGGTCCTGGAGCAAAGAACATTCGTGATACAAAAATATTGATGATACCGATTAGAAATGAAATAAGAGAGCAAAAATTAGTAAAATCAATGTTTAATGAATCAAAAGTGATTGTTATCAAAGACTCAAAATATCATGACAGATTAATGGCAATAATTCTCGGAATGGTATATTACATAAATTTGTTATTGGCAACGACATTATGCAATGAAAATATTCCATTACTAAAGAAATCCTCGGGAACTACTTTTTATCTTCAAACACTCCTCTTTGAAAGTATATTAACCGACAATTCATCACTGATAGCTTCACTACTTGCAGATAACAAGGAACTACCAACTTATTTGAAAAAATATAATGAAGAATCTACAGAATTATTAAACTTGATTACCAAAGATAAAGGTAATCTTGAAAAAAGAATTAATAGAATAAGGAAAAATTATAGCAACAAGAAAAATATTAATTCATCATATGAAAAAATGTATTCAATCATAACGAAAATGTATGACAATTGAACAAAAATGATATTTTTTCAGATACTAATATTTAGAACAGACTCTTCAATCATTGATTCTAATTTAATTTTGGAATGATTACTATTATTCTTATTTCTATATAGATTTAGAGTTATTTTTATGATAGAAAAAATTGTTGCGGACTTATACTGTGTAAATAAATCATGCAAAAAGGTAAGATTAAGTCTGGAAACATTTCTGGAATTAAAAGATGAGTGCATAGAAGGATTTCTTTCTTGTGAAAATTGTACCTCAAAATATCCCATAATTCAAGGAGTTCCGATATTAATGGAAAATTTTCACGAGTATGCTCGTCAAAGAATTCTTAGCTTTGGTAAATGGATAGTAAATTGCAAATCGCCTGAAATTAAAGCTTTTCTCAGATCAGAAGGTGTAAAGATTGGCAATCCTACATACAATGATCGCTATGAGGAGAACAGTATTTTGTACAAATCTTATTTGGAAGCTCATTATGGTTACCCTTCAGATGATAAATTATTGTCGCTATTGAAGAAAGAAATAAAGCCTGATCACATCTACAAGATGTTGACAAGCAATACCTTAAATTTAAATGGAATTGGATTGGACATTGGTTGTTCGATTGGTTCAAGTACCTTTGAATTGTCAAAAAAGATATCATATGTATTTGGAATAGATCTTTCATTTTCGTTCATACTGGAAGCTAGAAAAAGAATGCAAAATAGAAAAAGTAGAAACATGGAATTTATTGTAGCAGATGCTACAAATCTTCCTTTTAGATCTAAATTCTTTCAAATCGTAGTTGCACTAAATGTTATTGATAGAATGGATTTCAAAAAGCTAATTTTATCCATAAATAGTTGCATCAAAAAGTACGGAAAATTGATCCTAGCAGATCCTTATCACTTTGTTGACAATAATGGTAAAGAGGAATTTGATTCCGTCCAAATAAGGAAGAAATTAAAAACATTTGGATATAAAATAAAAAATAGAGAATCGTATACCCCATGGATACTTAAGATGAATGAGAGGTCTTATCTTTTTTATTTCGTGGATTTTGTGGAAGCAATCAAGAATGTTTAAATATTTTGAAACAAGATCATCAAAAAGAAATTATTATGTTCTTCAAACTCAGAACTATTCATGAGTCGCATCCCGATAATATCGCTATGCTTTCTTATTCTTGTTTCTTAATGGATTTGCAATAGAGTCGAGTGTATTTCCAATCAAGAAAAATGCCAGGGCGGTTAATGCAATCATAAGTCCAGGAGGCACAATCCACCACCATATACCTCGTGATGCAGCATCTGCGGTATTTGCTTCATGAAGTAGTTGTCCCCAAGTAGGTAATGATGGATCTCCCAAACCGAGAAAGCTCAATGCAGCTTCGGTAAGAATAGCTGCAGGAACAGCTATTGCTACACTTGCAAATGTCAGTGGAAGTAACTGTGGAATTATGTGTTTGAATATTACCTTTAAATCGGACTGTCCCATTAGTTTAGCTGCTTCAACATACTGAAAATTGCGCATCTGTAATGCAATGCTTCTAGTTATTTTTGCAGTTCCCATCCAGCTGAAAATTAGTAAAAATCCAATTATTAGAAGGATGTTACTCCCATAAATAATCGAAAGAAGAATAAGGAGCGGCAAGGTTGGCAACGCGTAAAATATATCATTGACTCGCATCATTGTTTCATCAGTTCTCTTTCCTCTATATCCAGCTACTACACCATAAACCAGTCCTATAGCTACTGAAAATAATGAAACAGTTAATCCTATGAATAATGCTATAGGAGTCCCCCATATGATGCCGACAGCAAGATCTCTTCTCAAGTCATCAGTTCCTATGATACCGAATACTTTACCTCCAAGAATTAACCCAGCATCTTCGACGCTGCTGTAATTATCAAATAAAAAAAATCTTTCTGATATTTGATATACTCCTTTAAGGACACTTGGTTTATCGGTATCTGAAAATATTACCACTTGCGGTTCAAGACCCGATATTGAATAATTAAAGTAGCTTTGGTATTGATTCAAAGCCTCTTCGATATTTTCGTTTGTAGAAAAGATCCTGTCTGAAAAAGTAGTGTTCATGTTACTTGCTGGAGGTAATGATGAATAATAAACAGTAAAAGTATTGTTGTCAGGTCTGCTAATGTCAATTTGCAAAACCGGAGGTATATCACCGTATTTAGCAGAGTATAGAAAGATAATGTCATCAGGAAAGCTATCTGCTTGCATATTGATTTCAAATCTATAGTTATCTACTCTAATCCCTTCTAATGATTCTGAAATAACTTTTGCATCGCTCTTATCTAACGATACATGCTCAAATTCTTTGGGTCCAAAAAAATTAGTCCAAGAAGGCGCGGCTGTTTTTGGATTATTAATCCAATAATCTGGATTATTCCACATAAAATAGGATTCAATTGGTATGGTTAATGGTGCTACTGCACTCAATAACAATAGAAAACCAATAATTGATATTCCAATAATTCCCCGACGAGATCTTAATAGACCCACCAGTAATTCTTTTTGCAATAAATTAGTTACCTTTCACCCTAGGGTCCAACAGAGTATAAGAAATGTCGGTAATGAATATTGTTACTAAAAAAATTACTGTGGAGATAAAAGTGAGGCCAATTATAATTGGAACGTCAAACTGTCCTATTGCATCATAATAGAGTTTTCCCATGCCCGGCCAATCAAAAACGGCCTCTAGTATAATTGCACCTCCAAAAGAAGACGCCAAAGCTAATCCTACAGCAGTAGCTATTGGTGGTCCAGCATTTCTAAGCGCGTGTGAATATAAAATTTTTCGTCTGGATATTCCCATTGTTCTTTTTGCATGAATAAAATCTTCATTCAAGATATTTATCAAGAAATATCTCACAATATACGCCACCCCACCAAATGAAACAATAATCAATGTAATTAGTGGCAGGGCCATATGATATAGCAAATCAAGAATATAAGTAGGATCAGAAGGCGAAGAAAGAGGTGTTGCCCGAGCTGGGAATATATGTAATGCGAAGGCAAAGATTAAGATCATTAACATTGCTATCCACCATGATGGAAAGCTGTTACTAAATATTGCAGAAATTGAATTGAATTTATCCCACCAGGATCCTTCTTTACCAGCGACATATGTACCAAGAAAGATACCAATAACAAAAGCGCATATAGTTGCTGTAGTAAACAACAAGAGAGTTTTTGGAACTTTTTCGAATATAATATCCTTTACATTAGATGACCCATAATCTGTTGTGAAAAAATGAGATTTTCCTAAATCAAAGGTCATTACACTAATAACCCTGGAAATCAATATTGAGGGATTCAATGAATCTTGATCCAATCCAGTGGCTTTCTCTCTAAACTGGATTTGATTATTTATGTAAGATGATCTTTCATCTGAATTTTCAAATTTAAGTGTTCCTTGACTTACTTCTTCGATCACTTGATTTCGTATAGCCTCCTTCTGTTGTTTATCGAAAGTTGAATCTACTAGAATTACAGTTATAAAGAGAACTGCGAACAATACCAAAAACATATTAAATGAACGAAATAGTAAGGTTCTTCCTAGACCCAATTGCTTTTACTTTATTAGGTTATCAATATATCTTAATAAATGGATCATCTTCAATCATTTTATCTTGTAAACACTACTGGCAGATCTACTTTTTCCAATTGCAAACAAATTCTGTTTGGTTTATTAGGCTAGTTTTTTGATTATCGGGTTTGGCGCAGTTATAAGAATACCACTATAGATATCAGGTCTTAGAGCATAATTGCTCTTGACGAATAATTCAAATTCATTTGGTCCAATAGACATTGCTTTAGTAGAGTTACCATTAATCACAATCATAAAATTCCCTTTATCATCTATCCATCTACCTTCTCCTTGAGTTATGAGATGATTATTCTTATCAAAAATAAAATATGTTAATGTTGCGTTACTGTCATGGTCACCACCAATAGTGACATTACCTGAAATAGATACTGGTAAACCCCTTGTAACTATTTTTGGATATTGAACCTTTTCAAATTTCGTTAGTTTTACAGTTTCATAGTTAGACCAGTATCCTTTTGCAAATGGATAAGAACTATCTCTAAATGCCGTTAGGGATATTACTCTCCCAGTTGGATTATAGTTCTTAATTTCATAGGGTCCATTACCAATTATTGCGTGGTTATGTTCTGTTATCCATTTTATACTTGCATCATATCTCTTTAAAGCCTCATCAACAGTAACTATACCCTTTAATGGGGCAGGTACGAACCGTTCTGTTTTCATTTTTTCTAATTCTTGCCTTATTGCCTGTGCATGACTGGGTATTATCAAAGATAACCATTCAATGTTCTTGACAGTTGCTTCTGATCGTGAGTATGCAAAGTTTCCGTTTTTTACCAATCTCTCTATTGCAGCATTTACTTCCCAGGGAGATGTTGCCCAAACCGAAGCAAAATCAGCAATTTCCTTCTTATCAAAATGCCAATAGTCAACGAATGATATAACATTACTGTCATTTAGAAACTTAGTGCCGCGAAGATATTTTAGTGCGACTTCGGCCTGTGCGGCGAACTCCGGGTCATATGTAAGATCATTTGAATTAATCTTGGACGACCACTCATATTGAAAGTAAAGTGGATAAATTAGATCAGCCTTGTTCATAGGCTGACCGTTTTGCCAGTTTGAATATACCATATGAAGGTTAACCTTACTTTTGGATGTATTCTTTCCAACCTCGTCCCATCTTTGGTTATATGGATTCCATGTTAGAGCATCATTATCTACGGCGAGTCTCTTTTCTGGTCCCATAGTTGTAACATTTGTCCACTCGTTTCTCAAAGGAATCACTTCACCAGTATATGGATTTCTAGATGTAGGGGCATCAGAGACTAATGAAAAAATATTTGTACAGTAGATATCATTACATCCCCCAACGCTATTCCATGCCCCTTGATAAATTTCCTTGACGCCAACATTTATGGTACTTGCATTTTTTGCTGACCTCGCGTTAATGAGAGACTTACTGGTAGAAATACCTGCACCAAAATCATTTATTAATCCATTAATTGATGAGGATGCCGCATATGGATCAATATTTTGAGTTACAAAAATTCTTACAGATTCCTGTATTCCTAATCTTAACGCCTGCCGTAATAATTCATTTCGTTCCTCTTCAGAGGTAAAATTGGAAAACGCTATACTTTGTGTTAGGTTATTAAGAGATGAATTTTGATAGTTCCAATAGGTTGGATTTGCCCATCCAGGCATTCTACCAAAATATGGTGAGTACATTTGAGCTGCCGTGGAAGGATTGTATCTAACAAATTGAGATGTTCCTCCGAAACCTTCCGTATAAACTTGCCAACTTAAGTCCTGTGGGTCTGTGCCGTAAACTATGACATTTGCCTTATTTAGATCACCGAAGTATCTTTCTACGGTAAAGCCAATATTTTCAAGTTGATTTGCAAGAATTTCACCCATAGATTTTCTTGGTAGATCATCACTTCTTATCATAATTTTAATTGAGAGGGGTGATCCTTTGTACGTCCATTTACCGTCTAGCTTTGTTGCACCATTTGAAATCAATGTTTTCTCTATTATGTCTTTTGCAAGATTTGGATTATATTTGAAGTTGTAAGACTCTAGAACTGGAATAAGAGCTTCGTATTCGGGTGAGGAAATTCCAAATGGGTCTATCTGGACGCTTCCATAGCCATTTAGGATTTCATCTACGATAAATTCACGATTTATCAAGTAATTTACTGCGAAGCGAATTTCTTTGAATTGGAAGGGATTTAAAATGTTTGGATTCTTTGCTGGTGCAGGATTTAAAAGGAAGGAGAATGAACCGGCATTTTTTTCATATATCTTTACATTAGTATCATTTGAAATAGACGCTACTGTTTCAAGTGGTATTCTAAACAAGTATGTGTCAAGATTTCCTGCTTTAATATCACGCAGAGCTGTATTTCCGTCCAGATATTGAATGAATCGTATGTTGTCGGTATATGCACCCTTTTCGCTTGATTCTAGCGCATGCATATTAGTAAGTGATGAAACGGTCACTACCAAAATCAGAAGTAAAAGAAGTAGAATTTTAGATATTACTGTCAATTGTTTTGTGGTAAAGGTAAGAGATTTATGAATTTTCTCAATTGTGCTACCTAAAAACAAGATAATATAGCCCTATGCTAACTTGTTCTATGGCCTCTACAACGTCAAGATATAAGAAACAACTATCATTATTATTAGAAATTGGAGCAATCTCAGAAGAACTCTATTGTCATTTTATCAATAGAGGTCTAAAGGTTATATCACCTTCGATTGACTTTGGACTCGAATATCTGGGTAAAATTTTACCAGAGATAGTTATCGGTGCTTCTTCTGGTTATGTTAGTAAGATGAGTGTCCCGTATCAAGCCACAAGTTATGTCGCAGCAAGAACAAAGGATAGTGGTAAAGGGGTTTACATTTACAAGATTACTCATAAACCTGGTGGTGGCGTTTTATCTTTAACTGGTGGGACTAGAAAGTTAGGAGATAGCATATTTGCGTCAACTCACAGAATCTTGATGGGTTCAAAAGCAATGATGATAAGCGCAGACAATCTAGTTGTCAACAAAGAACAAATTTGGAATTGGGAATTTTTTGGAGATGCTGTAAGAGAATTAGCTCCAGAAATTTACGAAGATCTCATAAAGCTTAGAGAAAAAATAGTTACAAATTCAATGTTCCATCAATTTGTTGTAGCCAGATCTGATAAAACATTTCGTAGACTTAAACTGGCTGATCTCTACCTGAAAAACAAAATAAAAATTCTTGATCCCAAAAACGGAATTAGTGTGATCTTTTTGACAAATGAATCAGGGCATGAATACGCATCAAGGTTAATTCCTGAATCAGATTTGGTTGATTATGTTGTAACGGGCAAAAACTTCGATATGCATTCTGCGATGGTACAGGTTAGACGACTATACGACATAGATATGATCTTGAACGACGGGGGACGTGTCATGTCCAATTCAGTGCGAGATTTAGGAATACTGGGAGAAGAAAGAGTTACACTAGAACCATATCCCGGAAATCAATTCATACCCAGTGATGAATCAATTGAACCTGGATCAATACTTGGCGTACAAGGAATAGGAATAGACGGAGAAGAAATCCAAAATGGGATAAGAATTCACTCAACAAGAATTGGAGAGGAAACAGCTAATGTATATCTTTACCCACTAAATGAAGAATTATGCATAGCCTAAGAGTAAAAAAAACTGCTCAGCATCGATTAAGTCAAGAATTAATTTTCTTTTAATAACAAAACAACATCCATTTTAGTTTGGATGCAGTACGTCAGTTATACTAGCGGCCTAGTGTAAAAAAACAAAGTGACCGCATAAGAGTCTCCTTTTTGTTCTTACTTTTGTTTGCAACCGGCCTATCCTTTGACATAGTATCACAAAGTTGTATCAGAAAGAAGAAATTTTTAAAGTTGATTAAGCATTACTATACTCATTGGCAAGTATTATTGATCCTTATTTCCAGCTCCAACTATACTATAGAGTTCTTTTATGTTTTTGGGAAACCTTTTTTTTCAGAGCATTGGTCATTTCATCAAAGAGCTTTGCCAAGTCCCAACCGACATTGGTATAAGAAATGTTACCATGAGTAGAACTTATGTGTACATCTATTTCGTATCTCTTCCTTGAGCCCAAGACGCTTCTCAATTTAATGTGGCAGCGAGCCTGTTCTATATCGGGATGAATTCTTCTCATAAATCTGGTGATGTTTGCAAATTTCGATTTAGCTAGCTCCGCGTCAAATGGTTCATCGGGTAGTCCCACGATAAACATAGGTATCTCTTCCTCAATCTTTTCTCCCAAAAGTGCAACAATGTCTCTATAAGTAATAATGCCTTGAATTTCATCCCATAATTTAATTATGCAATAAGTAGACCGTGAACTCAGCATTCTATCGCAGACTACCTGGACACTTTCATCTACTCCGGCGGTTATTACATTATTGTTTGCCAGTCCAGAAACTTCAATCGAAAGGTTATCTTCAGTATTATCAATACCTACTGATTTTTTACCTATCCTTTCAGGAGGTGACATTACATTCATAATGTCAGATGAAGTTATGATGCCGACAAGACGCCCGTTATCAACTACTGGTATATGATCAATTCTCCTCCTTTTCATTATGGATTTGGCAGCTGTCACAGTCTTGTGTGAATCAATAACTATGGGATCACCGGTCATCACATTGGATGCGACAATTTTCAATTTTTTCTCAGTCAACTGCTTCCGGATTAATTCAACAATCCGCCTAGCTGAAAGTTGTCCCTCAATGTTACCATTGCGAACTACAGGTAAAGTTCTCATCCTGTAATGACTCATTATCCTCGCCGCTTCGCCAATTCGACTCCCCGTATTCAATGCGGGAATTATTTTCCCAACCAATGAAGGTCGCGTAGTTTTTATGTCTTTGATTCCAATTATATCCCTAATATTCAAGGCTGCTATTTTTCCAGACAAATCAATGAAGATGTCATAGGATTCAGTTTCAAGCAGAGTGCTGATAATTTTTGACAGTGCCTCATCCTTGGATATGATTAAAGGCGGTTCCATTAATTCTCCAACAGTCATTGTGCGAATGGAGTTTAAGTGACTATAAATTTTGTTAATTGTCAACTTTATAGTCTATAATTTCTAAGGCATTAAAGGTTTTTAGCCTTAATGGTGTGATTGCCCTCTGTTGATTTGATTAATCATAATATTATCATCTCAAATAATATCTACGGCTTGATTCTACAATGTGCCAATAATACAGGCGGGAAGATGAGGATAAAAGAATCATTGAAATTATTTTAAAATGTTAATTATATACAATACAATTTTTCGCAGCTCCATTTTTATCAATTTTATTTGCTGTCAAACTAACGATATTTACGTAGAAAGTTTTTTAGAAAGCAAATGTGGTACATCATTATTAAATTAGTCATGCCAAGGTCAAAAACTCAAGTTTCAAATAAAGGTGCAAAAAGTGACCCACCCGGAGATGAAGGTACGCTACCGCAATGGGCAGAAGACGAAATTAAAGCTGTGCAGTTTGATAAACCCGAAATCCTGACAAGATCTGGCTATATTCTAGCAGTTTACGGAGATGCGCACAAAATTGATTTGCAAATATATGAAGCACTTTCCGATGGGAGAACAATAATAGAAGGTTTGGATGTTCCAAATAATTTGAAAATTTCAGACTTTCTAAAAGGATTCATTTATGAATTTAAAATAAGAATGTTTAAGGGTGAATTAAGTGCCAAGCTAGTAGAGTTGTTAAAAACAAACTACAATCTTGAAATGAGTGCGATATTTAGATTTGAATTAGAAGATCTTCAGCTTATGGATGTAGAATCGGATTTCCAGGCATCAACAAGTTCTGGTGAAGATGAGGATGAATGAATAACCAATTCAATTTTTAATGTCCCATATTTTTCGGAAAGAAGTACCCACAATTGGATTTACTAGGTATGGTATCGTGTGTTTTAACCATACTCCGCCACGCATATAGAACGGTACAACTATTTCTAATCTATTTGATGTGCAAGCCCTTATGATTTCTTTAGATACAGAATTGGGTTCAAGATAAAATCGCTCCTTACTTTTGAATTTATTTCCAAAAGATGGATGATAGAAAAAATTTGTCTTAACGCCAATAGGGCTTACAACAGTAACATGTACACCTGTCCCATGCAATTCATGTCGTAGCGACTCAGAAAAACCCAACATGGCAAATTTTGATCCGCAATATGCCGCCAACCCAGGTATACCAAAGCTTGCCGCCAGTGATGCGACATTTACTATGTGTCCATTTTTCTTTCTTAGCATTGGATCTAGAAATACTTTAGTGCAATAAATCATTCCAAAGTAATTTGTTTTGGTAACTGATTCCATATCTGCTATTGACTGATTGGCTACATCACCTAAAATTCCAATTCCTGCATTGTTAACCAATATGTCAACATCATGAACTGAAAGTACGTCCTTTGCCATTTTTAGAACCTCTGTTTTATTTGACACGTCGCATGCAACGACCATAGACTCGCATTTTCCATGGATTTCCGACGAAACTTCTGACAAACGTTCTTTATTTCTGGAAACAAGTACAATTGATTTGACTTGTTGTTTGACAAAATCAAATACTGTTGATCTTCCTATACCAGATGAAGCTCCGGTGATAACGACTGTTTTCCCTCTTAATTTATTCATTGCAAGTCCTCAATGTATTAGCACATTATCATTTCTAATTGCTTACTATCTATTGTCCCGATTCTTGGATTTAATTTGATTTGCAATAGAATCTTTACCAATTGTAATCCTCATAAGAGCTATCCACATTATAACTAGTGGTATATGATATGTGGCAATTCTCCATGCGATGATTACTGACAATTGAGACGAATTCAATACATCAGTTAAATTAGGAATGGAACTAATATTCGTAATGTACGCCCATATGCCTAATTCTGCTAAACCTGATCCTCCAATGGTAATCGGGAGGGTGGATAAAGCAGTGGATGCTGATGTGGCCATAAATGATTGAAAAAATCCAACATGTTCACCAACTGATTGCGCAAGCACTAAAAATGAAATACCTTGAAATACAAATGCTATGAACGTTATTGCCATTCCTACTGACAGGACCTTCACTGAATTGAACGACGTAAAATTTTCTCTGCTCATTTTGCACAAATCAGCTAAAGCAATATTTGTTGAATTTATCAGGCGTTCTGATCTCTCTTTTGATAAAAATCTTTTAAGCAATTTTATAGCAAAATTGGGTAGCTGTATATTTCTGTTCGCAGACAACACAACCACCATAAACCAGAAACCAAATGTTGGTATCGCAACGAGTATGACCAAAATACCAATAAAAGAACCCCCACTAAGTATGGCCACAGTGCCTGCAATAAATGCCAAAATGCTCCCTACAAAAACGTCAGCAATTATTTCTGCTGTGGCCACCCACGCAGCCTTTCCTGCTGTTACACCATTTTTAATGAGCCATGCAATCCTTACTATTTCACCGCCAATAAATGATGGAGTTGTCTGTGTAACAAATTCACCGGCAATCCTCGCATTCATGGTCTTTAGAGTTGTACTATAATTAGGGCCTATGAAGTGATTGATAAAATACCTAAACCTATATGCTTGTAATAAGATACGTACCATGACAGCCGATACTGAAAGCAAGAATGGCACTAGTCCTACAGAAAACACATCAGCGGGAGAAACTGGGGTAAAGGTAAATAATAATAAAAATGGGATAAGGCTTACTGCAACTGCAATAACTCTCCATTTCAATCCCGGTCAATGCAAAATAGTATCTAGTCATATAATAATCAATAGAATTAATATATTCAACTCTTTGTTTTTCAAGTATATTTGGAATCAATTTTTGTCACGGGGACGGCAGGAGCTGGAAAATCACTTCTTACATCCAAACTAATCGAATGGTACAAAGACAATAATTTCTATCCTATCTCCTTGAATCTAGATCCAGGTGTGCTTTCATTGCCATATGAGCCTGATGTTGATGTGAGAAATTACATTGATATCTCCAAGATAATGTCCGAACACGATCTGGGGCCAAATGGCGCGCTGATTATGGCAGCCGATTTAATAGCTACAAAACTTGATGAGATTCAGGATGAGGTTTTTGATTTGAATCCAGATTTCGTGGTTGTAGACACCCCTGGTCAAATAGAGTTATTCATATTCAGGGCTAGTGGCCCTTATTTTATTTCAAATTTTCAATCTGATAACAAGATAAACATTTTTACTTTTGATGGGATTTTAGCGTCCTCCAGCCCAATAAATTTTATTTCAATAGCATTGATAGCAACCTCTGTAAGGCTGCGTTTGAACATTTCCCAGATAGACGTAATGACAAAAAGAGACCTTGTAATTGACAAGTTGCAGGAAATTGTCAGATGGTCCTCTAGATCATATCTAGAAGATGCATTGCAGGGTGAAAAGAATAGCGAATATTCCTTGCTGAGCAAGGATCTGTTACACGCATTGTCAAAAAATAAATTAATGCAAAATCCGATTCTCGTTTCAAGTTTAACAATGAGTGGTATGGTAAATCTTACTGCAGCACTCTCTAGGGTACTTAATCTTGGTGAAGAAAAAGCAGACTAGTGATGCAAATGAAAGCAACTTTTGATTTTTGTAAGGCAACGGCCCCCTCCTCAACGGCCAATCTAGGTCCAGGCTTTGATGTATTTGGTCTGGGACTAGATCTTTTTTATGATACCGTATCTATCCACAAGTTAGCAACAACGAATGGAAAAATAAGAATCACATTAGACAATAATACCAGCATTCCATCCATAGTTGAAGAAAATACTGCGAGTCTCGCCGTAATGAAAATCGCTCAAAAAAAGAAAATCAAAAACGATCTTGAGATTAGGATCACCAAGGGAGTGCCAATAGGACTGGGATTGGGAAGCAGCGCTGCATCCAGTGCTGCAGCCGTTACAGCATTCAACGAATTATTTCAATGCAGGTTAACCGAATATGAATTACTGGATTTCGCTGCAGAAGGTGAAGTAAGTAGTGCGGGTGTAAAGCATTATGATAATGTAGTCGCTTCACTATTTGGAGGATTTGTGGTTGTAAGAACATTCCCTTCTCTTGAATTTATCAAAATAGACACACCTAAAGACCTGGTAATAATAGTTTGCGTTCCCAACTTGATAACTCCAATTAAGAAAACAAAACATGCGAGAAGCGTGATACCAAACAGGATACCAATAGAAGATCATACAAGAAATTTGTCAAATGCATGTATCATAGTAAGTGGTTTTTTTCATCAGGATACCAAACTTTTATCGAAGGGGATGAACGATTTAATTGTAGAACCTGCCAGGAAGAGCCTTATTCCAGGATATGATAAAGTAAAATCAAATGCAATTAGTTCTGGCGCCCTAGCAGTAACCATAAGCGGCGCTGGACCGTCGATGATTGCATTTACAAATACTAAAAAGAATGCGAGCAAAATTGGACAATCAATGGAAGAGGGTTTTGTCAGTTCTAATATTCAAAGTAAAGCCTATGTTTGTCACCCAAGTGGTGGAGCCAGAGTAATTTCGAAATCTTGATTTGAAAGATATGGAAAAGGCTGTATTCTCACTTCTTGCTTTTGTTTAGAAATTCTGACATCATCTTTTGTCTATCTTCATGTGCAAAACACAAGGACCAGCCGTAAATCTCTAATCGAAGTCCTGTATCCAGATCTGCATCCATACCCCTGTTAATCAACATTTTACTGACTTTCACGGCGTTAAAACTATTCTGTGCAATTTGCTTGGCCAAATTAACGCATTCATTCAAAAGCTTGGTATTGAGAAGTTTTGCAATCTGAATATTCCGTTCCTTTTCCTTCTCCTTGTTGTCTTTTGGTGCTTCCGGAGGCAGATTATCATCGGAGTTCAAGCTAATCACGGTATTAACCAGACCCAGATGAAAGGCTTCATCAGCAGACACCATCCTTCCTGTGAAAACTAATTCCTTTGCTTTCGCAGGTCCAACCAACCTCATTAGCCTTTGTGTTCCTCCCCAACCAGGAGGAATTCCTATAGTTACTTCAGGTTGACCCAGTTTTGCATTACTTGAGGCAATCCGAATATCGCAAACCATCGCTAACTCACAACCGCCACCCAATGCATACCCGTTTACGGCTGCTATCACTGGTTTATTGAGGCGTTCAATTTTATTCAGTACAGATTGCGCTGATGAAGCGTACTTTTCTGCCGATATAGGATCTATGTTCACCATGTATGAGATATCTGCACCGGCACAGAAGGATTTTTCCCCTGCCCCTGTTATAATTACAACTTTGATACTTTCATCTGTGCCTACAATATCAATTGTCCGAGACAGCTCAGAAATTACATCTGAATTCATTGCATTCAGCGCTTCAGGTCTGTTTATTCTCAGTAGAGCAATTTCGCCTTGAGGTTCAAGTTGAATGTATTTCATATTAGACATTGTGAAAATTGGAAGTTGCATTCAATTAAATCTTATTCTGATTTCAGTCCAAAATTATAGAATTCTAAAAAATTAACTTGCAGAAAGTAAGGTATACTATAGACTAAAATGTGAAAAATAAGAATGAGGGTAAAGTAAAAACTTTAGGCGCCGGCCATTCCGTTTCTTAATTCAACGGCCTTGTGGTCATCATTTTCCATAGATTCGGCAGCTGCCTTGTGCATTTCTGACATTGCACATCCCATTTGGGCCTCCGGTTTACCCTTTCTCATAATACCACGATACAAACCTGCTTCAAGTGTTTGTCCATGAGCTTTTTCCCATTCTTCGACCGGAATGCTGTATTTCTTTTGTATTCTATCCCTATACCATTCTGGAATTACGTTAAATGCACAGAATGGAATAATTCGCAAATCAGGAGTCAAATAATGAATATCGCATCTCTGCAGTCTCTCAAGATCTTCGTTATATTTATCCTGGAAGTGCATCATTCCCAAGAAGAGCGAACGAACATGCCATGAACCTACTGAGTCAAAATTACGCTTCAGCAATATACTCGAGAACATCTTTGCGAGATTCAATCCGTGAGGTTGTTTGTCTCTGTCTATAAATTGATTTAGTTTCCTAATTACCTGCAACATTGACCAGTATCTATTTGCACCTGATTTTATTTCGTCAGCTTTTTCTTCAAAGTATTCCAAGACTC
This sequence comes from Nitrososphaeraceae archaeon, assembly GCA_044870765.1. Classification (GTDB taxonomy): domain Archaea; phylum Thermoproteota; class Nitrososphaeria; order Nitrososphaerales; family Nitrososphaeraceae; genus TA-21. Next base: position 29,446 of record JBIOZG010000015.1, on the reverse strand, counting down.
CTTTGAGATCAACAAATGACGTAAGAGGAATTAACTTCTTGGTTTGAGTATCCTCAAATACATACGTTCCAGCACCACAAGCAAAGTGAATCGAAAGTTCGTATTTTGGTTTTTTACTGAATGCCTCAATAACATTTGTCAACGGCATACATGATGGAACAGGGAACCAATCATCGACTGATACTTCACCATTTGTTTGTTCTTGGATTCTTTCTATACAGTCTGGAATGGTAATTCTATATTTTTCTCGCTCTTTTTTGCCCATTCTACCGGTTAATGAAACGGGTTGGAAGTTTACTGCGTGAACTACATCAAGATGTTTTTGGGCATATCGAATAATTGGGCCTAGCTCGTGATCATTAATGGACTTTATTACAGTAGGTACAAATACTACAGTGGTTCCGGATTTTCTTGCAGATTCCAGGGCATAAGGAACTTCCCAATGATTCTTTGGATTAGTTCTTGGAGTTACTCCATCAAATGACAAATAGAGATTACTTACACCAGCATTTCTTACTTGGCGCATTGTTTCTGGTGAAAGTGCCAATTTAATACCATTTGTATTCATTTGCACGTGGTCCACACCCTCTTCTTTCATAATTCTAATGATATCAGTGATATCATCCCTTAGCATGGGTTCACCGCCAGTGATTTGGATTGAATTTCCAGCAATTGGTTTTTCCGCCTTTAGGGTTTTCATCATGGCTCGAACTTGCTGATGTGTAGGCTCATACAAATATGCACCTTCTAAGCCCTTTTTGACATAAAAGAAACAATACCAGCATGTAAGATCGCATCTATTTGTAACTATCATATTAGCAAGGCCAGAGTGTGACAAATGGTTTGTACACAATCCACAATTAGTCGGGCATGCACACTTGTCCACCATTACATTTGGCGCATGTGCTCCTTTTCCATCCATCCAATATGTGCTAAATTTATTATACATCTTGTAGGAACCAAAGTATAGCTCCTCACATTCTCCGTGTGTCGGACAAGTTTTTGTCATAAAGACTTTACCTTCTCTTTCAAAAACTTCTGCATCAAGAATCATATTGCAATCTGGGCAAATGCTCTGAGTAAATCGTATGGTTCGCTTGTCTGTATTAACTTTATTTACGCTACGGTTAGATATTTGTATTAATTCCACTTTAATTTCACCTAGGTTTCATGTCGACTTTGTATTTTTCCTATATAAGTATAATGTAACTAATAATAGGGTGAATAGTTTGCTTATATAAGCACTGCAAATTACATTTAAAATATATAGTATGTTTCTGTAATCCAGTTCAATTATTATTATGAGTTTATCTGATAAGACCAAGAAAGCGATGGAAGAAATAGGTTTAGGGAGTTATGAAATAAAAGTCTACATTTCATTGCTTGAGAATGGGTCGATGCCAGCTTCTGAGCTAAGTAAAAAATCCAGCGTTCCGTATTCAAAGATATACGAAGTTTTAAATTCATTAGAAGAGAGAGGCTGGATTGAATCTAATAGCTCAAGACCGCAGAAATTCTTTCCAAATTCACCTCAGACGGCAACAGAAGCAACAAGGACATTGAGTGAGAAAAAGATGGATTCTAACAATGAGTTAATAATACGAGAACTAATGCCAATTTATGAAAAAACAGGGATTAAAGAGCGGCCTGAAATATGGGTAGTAATGGGTCTATTCAATATCGCAAATAAAGTACAAGAAATAATTCAAAATTGTAAGAAGGAATTACTCATTGCATTGCCCCAGGGGGCAGAAAATATTGTTGGTATCATTCAGGCTACCTTGAGAACGTTATCTGAGAAAGGAGTAAAGATAGCAGTGCTTGTTTCTGAAAATACCAGTAAAGAAACTATCCATACCATTTCAAGAGTTGCTGAAGTTAGAGTAAAGAACAACATGTTTGGAGGAGGCGTGATAGGCGACATAAATGAGGTTATGATTCTCCTTGGAAATGGAAGAAACGAAAGAGGTGCTGTGGAACCGATTGCGATTTGGGCCAATCATATTGGACTTGCTGGATTTGCCAAGGAATACTTTAGCTATTTATGGTCCGATGCAAGCTCAAAGTAAAAATTAAGTTTCAAAGAGGTATTTTTGTGCGTTTATTTACAATCTAATTTTTAAGTGTCGATAAAAGTAATACTAAAGGACAAACAATGACGGAATAGCCCTACTGAAGTCAAAATGAAGTAGATCTTGAGTTAGGAGTTTGTCCTCCCTAATTTTCGAATAACGCTTGTGACTGCAGGGATATTTACCTGCCAATAAAGAATTTTATATATCAACAAATTCCACCTTCTGAAATTTACTTGTCAGAAACTTGATAAATAGCAATAGCAATTAATCCTATCAACACATTGGTACTAATAGAAGCCGCTTGCTCACTTGAGAGTTTTAGAAGGTTTATCATTATAAGTACATGTAGATCCTTTATTCCAGAAAGTTACATGCATGACTTTGAAATATTTCCTGAGCGTGAGGAGGGACCCGGAGCAATCTATATTGAAGCGGCTGACAAGGTAACCCTAAAAAAAATTCGTGAAATGACGTTTGTAAATGCTAAGGAAGTGCTCGGCATCATTTATTCCTCAAAGACCGGAAACACCCAACTTAAATGGAGACAGACCCGAAGGAAAAATGGAAAGGTAACAGGGGAGGCATCTCCCAACGCCTTAGTAAATTTGGTTGAATCAGGAGTAATAACTCAGGAATGGGTAAATAGTTACCTTGAATCTTCAAAACAACAAGGTCAAAATGACAATAGCTCAAAATTAAGTACTGAACCTAATTCGCAAGATAACAATTAGACAATGTGAAAGATAATACAGATGATTGTTCGTGATTCGAAGCATTCTGACAAATCCAAGGCAATTATCCCAGAAGATCTGGATGACCTTTTTTCGTTAAGAAGGATAATTGAGCTAAATGACAACATTATCACAGATACCACTCGATCAATAAAACACAAGTCTGAATTTTCCAGACCAGATAAGGGTGAACGAATAAAAATAAGAATATTACTAAGAGTTGATAACATAAAGTTTGATGGAACAGTAGATAGAATAAGAATTGGGGGAATGATACTGAACAGCGACAATCAGTTAGTTCCAAAGGGCGTTCACCATTCTATATCGATCAAGGTTGACGATTTGATTATACTAGAAAAGAAACAGTGGAAACAAATTCAAACTGACATATTAGGAAATTCTGGTAGTAACACTATCTACATCCTGATTTCAATTGATATTCAGGAAGCAGCCATAGGATTAGTAACAGGTACTCATGTAAAGATCCTACCCAATATTTACTCTGGTCAAAGTGGAAAAAGGTTTCAGGGTTCTAGGGCCGTAAACGCAAATATAGATAGTTTTTTTGATGAAATTCTCACAGGAATTAAGAGTGTTACTAACCTACACTCACAAGAGCAGATGATAGTCCTATTTGGGCCTGGAGAAACCAAGAGGAAATTTTTTAACTATCTTGCCAAGGAAATCAATGACAAAATTTCCATTCTAGAAGGCATAGACGTTGCAGGCGAAGATGGTATTTTTGTATCTCTGCGTTCTGACTCACTAAAAGAGTTATTGAAGACTAGTAAAATAGGAATTGTCTCATCCTTACTGGACAATTTAATGTACCTTATCCACAAAGGTGATCCTAAATATGCCATTGGTGTAAATGAAGTTAAATCTGCTGTGATTAACAAGTCAATAGACAGTCTAATCTATTCTAACGCTATCTTAGAAAAAATCAACGAGGATGAATTCATTGGTTTATTGAATTCAACAGAAACTTTTGGAGGAAAGATATATGGAGTTGACGCGTCTACCGATATAGGACTGCGAATCTCTTCTTTAGGCGGCATTGTTGGCCTTCTAAGATATGCAATAAGGTAAGACAGACAGTCGGAATTTAAGAAATAGAATTAGTTAGCCATCCCAGGTAATCTTTATCAGCGTTATCCAGTCGTAGTTCCACGATTTCGGGTACATTGTATGGATGGATTTTCTTTATTTCTTTACTCAATTTAGCAGAAGAAACAGTCTTAAAAAAACAGAGATACTCATCATCGTGTTGGATTTTATGTTTCCAATAGTAGAAAGAATTTATTTTTATGATATTTACACAAGCACAAAGCTTCTTTGAAATCATAGCTTTTGCTATCCTATTTGCAGTTTGTCTGGATTGAAATGTTGAGATTATTATTGACCCTTTACCATGAGTCACTTTTGTTTTGGTCACTGTCATTGCGTTTTTCTATTTGATACATGCATACCAATTGCGGGACAACAATTTAGTGATTATTCAGTGTGTTCTCCGACGGAGGACCTAGCATTTCGATTGTATGTCCCCATGGGCACATCTGGAAAATTGTCTGTGACCCTCTGCTCCGCAACCATGCTTGCTTCTGCAAGTATATTAGTCACATCTCCACCTGATGGATTTAGTGCAAGGCCAATATCCGAAGTGCTATTAGCATTTACCATTATATCACTAAAGACATCATTAATTTCTCCCAATTCTACGTCGACATTGGGCATAAGTCCAGATAATCCAGTTTTTACTTTTGATAACGTTCCAACTGCCGGTTTTAGTGCAGTAAGGGCATCTCCAATATCAATGGTAGATTCTAGTCTCATATGCACCTGCTCAAGGGACATTTTTAATTGGGAAATAGTCTTTATCGTTCTTCGAACTTGCGAGAGTTCATTTGAAAGCATCTTGCTCTGTTGGCTATCATGATTTTGTAAATGTGTAACAATTTGATTAAAAAGTGCTCGATCTTTTGATTTTAATTTCTCCAATAGTGTATCTAGTTTTTGAGTTTGAATTCCCAGTCTATTTTTTGCAGATTCCATAGTAGGTTTTAGAGGTTTTTGTGATTTCAGGCTTTCTCTAATTCTTTCCGTGGGATCTTTTTTGGCCTCCTTATTCCACTGGTTTGTAAAGCTAGTCATAGGATCTAGACAAATCACTAGTCGTTAAATCAAAGTGTCATATTTGAATAACCTGCTGGTAATATTTTCTAAACAAATTCACACCAACTTATTGTATTTTTTCTATCGTACTATCTCAATATGGCAAAGGATTTTCCTAGCTGTCAGTTAAGCAACTTAAATATCTTTTTAGCTAGTGTTATCTTGTTGAATCTAGAAGAATGGTGTAAGATAGATGAGACTCTATATTCTGCCGAAACTAATGAACAATATCTACAATTTGCCGGTTATGATTATGATAGGAAAAATATAGAATATTTGGCCAAGATGAAGTTACTCATTTCAGAGATATTTGTAAGGACATTTTCTCAACCTAAAACATTGCTCCTTTCCTCAATTGAAAATATTTCTGAATCTAAAACAAAGCCTCTTGAATTAAAATTGCATGAATTGAGAGGAACCAAGGTTAAAAGTAATGATTTCAAATTCAATGGAAAACAAGTGAACTGGAATAATTGGAGACAATTCAATAGTAACGAAAAAGATCACAACAAGAGAAAAATGGTATTTGATGAGTTTGTCAAAAAGACAAAATATATTTCTCCGCTCATCAATTTACGTTTTAAAAAAATCAGAGAAATTTATTATAACTTTTCTGACAGAGTAAATGAGACTTCAAAAAAACCAATTAATCCCATAGATGGATACCTATTAAGTGAAAAAATATGCCTATCGGATCTCAAGAAATTGGTTACAGATTTGGGACAACGTGCAGAATCACCGTTTAGAAATGAGCTGCGATATGCTAGTGAATTGATCGGAAAAGATGCCGAATACTATGATGATTTTTATTTTTTTCGAAACAGAATTTTTCTAGATATTGAGAAATATTTTTCCAAAACTAATCCTGTACGCACAGTTAGGAAGACCCTAGAATCAATTGGGTTTGATTTTTCAAGAATTAAGTTTGATATCTCTGACCGACCAAATAAATATCCATCACCGATTTGCTTCTTTGTAAAAATTCCTGATGACATACGGGTATTATACAAGAGTGAAAGCCCGTACTTTAATTTGCAAAGCTGTTATCATGAAACGGGACACGCGATACATGCCTCTTCGATTGATAGGAAACTAAGCTATTGGGAAAAATACAAATTTCCAATGGGAGTGGCCGAAATATTCTCAATACTAATCGAAAGATTAACAAGAAATCCGTTATATTTGAAGGACATTGGAATCACAAACGATAAGGTGTTAACGGAGATAGTATTGAGAGACAAATTCATGGAGCTATTCTTCATCGTTTTTTATGCTGCAAATTCCTTGATGAAAATGGAGTTCTGGAACAAGAACCTCACAATTTCTGAAACAAGCAGGTTATACGAAAAACTAATCAAAAGGTATATGGGTCTTGAAGTGCCTGGAGAATATTGGATGCTACATCATATCCTTCCGGAATCAATAATGTATGTACCCAGTTACATGATAGCTGCGATACGAGCTGCAGAACTAGAAAGATATCTAATCAATTGGTTTGGTGAAAAATGGTGGATTGAACCCGCCGCTGTAGAGAAGATTAAGCAAATAATGTCTAAAGGAGACGACATAAATTTGAATGAATTTTCCAAACTTGATCAAAATATCTTTATGAAAGAGATAATTTCTCGCTAAATCTTTCTTAAATCAGAATATGAGAAAAGGAGGATAATTTTTGGTCGGAAGTTCCAAGAGGGCCGTGTATGCCGCGCTATTTGGCAACTTGGGAATCGCGATTGCAAAACTAATCGCAGCATTATTGACTAACAGTAGTGCAATGTGGTCTGAAACATACCATTCATTCTCTGATACTTTTAACCAAGTCTTATTGCTAATCGGAATTAAGACAAGTTCAAAAGTACCTACAGAAAGACATCCGTTTGGTTATGGAAAAGAACAATTTTTCTGGTCATTCATTGTGGCGACACTATTATTTGGAATTTCAGGAATTCTGTCGTTTGAAAAAGGATTTGCTTCCATATTTGATCCAGTACATCAAATTGTAAACACCAATATCAGTTATGTAATACTATTAATCTCCGCCGTCTTTGAAGGTAACGCCCTAAGAATTGCTTTCAATTTATTTAAGGGTACCATAGAAGCGAGAGGAGAAAAGGTTAATCTCCGTAAGTTATTCACAGAATTTCAAGAAAGTAAAGACCCTACAATTTTGACTGTCATAGTGGAAGATTCAGCAGCGTTACTTGGTATAGCAATAGCGGCAATAGGAATCTATCTATCCGACGTTACTAACAACATGATCTATGATGCATTAGGTTCAATATTAATAGGTGCAGTTTTAATGTTATTTGCCTTCTTTCTGGCAAAAGAAAATCGAGCTCTTCTTATCGGAGAGGCAATGTCTAAGAAAGATCATGTTAGAATTATAGAATCCGTACTAAAGATTCCTGAGGTGAACAGGGTCATCACACTTAGAACTATGCATTTTGGACCCAACGATGTACTTGTTGCTATGGAAGTAAGTATTGTAGATAACATAACCACGGACCAAATAGAACAAGTAATAGACACAATTGAAGATCGAATCAAATCCGTAATTGATGTAAAAACATCATCCAAGATCTACGTTGAGGTGGAAAGAGATAGCTGTCCTGTTAATTCTAAAAATCTTGATGGGACTAAAAAGAACGAAGGTAGATAGTATTAATTATTTCAATATGGCCGAGGAATATAGTCAAGTTTGCTAGAAGCACAATCTACGCAGTTATCAACCTATCTTTGATATCCAAATAGGTGTTTCCTTGTGACTCATGAGCCCTTTCATGTCTATGACTTACTTCCTCTACTTGCTGGCAATAATTACAAATCCATGATACATACTCTTTGCAAAGTTTACACTTTGAGACAGGGGACAAAATACTACCACACGACCTGCACGATTCCTTGTTAAACAATCGACAAACACCTATTTGTAATTATTATATTATATTACATCCTTGCATATAAATTCTACACTCTATCGTTACGGATCTTACATAAAAAAAGTTACATTATTGCAATTATCATATCACGGGAGAAATAATTCTCATCGTGCGATAAGAGCAAAGGTTTTATTCCTTATCAACAAATTCATCAGCCGTCGGTGGTTCTGGATTGAGACCCTTTCTCTTCCTAATGTCATTTACAAGTGATTTGAAAATGGATTGAGGTACAATTTGCCAGGACTTGAAATATGTATTCCACAAAGCTTTGCCAGCCGTACCGCCACGCATTACTTCAGACAAGTCGAATGTTTCAGAAGCTGGAACTTCACCTTGTATTATGCTAATTACTCCCTTTTGTTCGACGTTCAATAGTTTTCCACGTTTTCCAGATAGGATTCCCGCCACCGTTCCGATTTGTTCTTGTGGACACTTTATTTCCATACCAAGTATAGGTTCTAGCAATGCCGAATCTGCCAAAAGCATTGATCCTAACATTGATCTTCTGGTGGCTGGCATTAATTGTGCCAAGCCACGATGAGCTGGATCTTCATGGGGGACAAAATGGTGTAAAACAAATTTTACTCCTCGAACTGTTTCATGAGCTATAGGACCAGAATGTATCACATCGTCGAAACCTGATCTGATAGAATCCATTGATTCCTGAATAAACTGTACACCCTTCGTTTCGTCCACCAGTATGTTTCCACTGATATCCACTGCAGCAACATTTTTTGCTTCATCTGCGCTCCATCCCTTTTCCCTAAGTATTTTGGCCATCTGTTTTCTTTCTAGGTCCTCATGAATTTGGCCGTTCTTTATTAATTCAATTATCTCTTCCCCTAGTGGTTCAACTCTCATGAAAATCTTATTGTGCTTATTCGGAGATTTACTCATAATTGGACCAGCAATGTTTCGTATTGTCTCTCGATAATTAATAAGAGGTTGAGTGGTTGTTATTTCTAAACCTGTTTCCAATATTAGAGATGTAGCTATCTCTAGGTGTAATACACCCATGCCCGAAAGTAAAGTTTCACCACTTTCTTCATTGATTTTTACGATTAGATTTGGATCTTCAACAGTAATTCTCCTTAATGCTTCAACCAATTTTGGTAAATCTTTTGGATGTTTTGGTTCGATGGCTATTGTAACAACTGGTTCTGAAACATATTTTATTGATTCAAATGCAGGTACATTTTTGACTGATGAGAATGTCTCTCCTGCAATTGCATGATCAATACCAAGCAGAGCTGGTATATTTCCAGCAGGAAGCATGTTTACTACTTCTCGAGTGTTACCCATGTAGATATTTACTGATTGAACTTTACCCATTCTTTTACCATCTATTAGATACACTTCGTCACCGTCCTTAATCGTCCCTGAAAACAATCTACCCGTAGCTATCCTACCAGCCTGAGGGTCCACATTAATTGTAGTAACCATCATTAAAATTGGTCCTTTGTCGTCGCATGTTATAAGTGATTTCCCTATATCAGAATCAAGATCACCGGGCCAAATTTTCGGTATTCTGTAACGCTGTGCCACATGGGGTGGAGGGTGGTGTTGGACAACCATCCCAAGTACAGCCTCATGCAGCGGAGCCTTCTCAGAGAGGGCCTTTATTAAAGACTGATCTTCTGAGTTGTATGCGTCATAAACATCTTTAAAGCCAACTCCATTCCTCTGAGCAATATTGAAGTTAAATCCCCACCTATCCTTTGCCGATCCAAAGGCTACACTGTTTCCCTGAATACTTACCTTCCATTTCTCTTTTAATTCAGGTTCAGCATAGATATCGACTAGTTTGTTAAATTCTGCAATAATATTCGAAAGCCATTTCTGCATAGCAGGTGCATCTAATCTTAGTTCCTTGACAAGTCTATCAATTTTGTTTATGTAAAGAACTGGTCTTACACGTTCTTCAAGTGCTTGTCTGGTCACAGTTTCTGTTTGAGTCATTATTCCTTCAACAGAGTCAGAGACTACCACTACTCCATCTATTGCCCTAAGTGCTCGCGTAACTCTTCCTGTAAAATCGATATGTCCAGGAGTATCAATCATATTAATCACATATTCTTTTCCTCCGAGTTCATAATACAGGGTTACATTGGCTCCTCTAATTGTCATTTGTCTATTTTGTTCAAGTTTCATTGAATCAAGAGCCAGAGCCTGACCAGCAACAGACGGAGAAATAATTCCCGAAGCAGCCAATAAACTGTCGCTCATCGTTGTCTTTCCGTGATCAACATGAGCAATTACGCCGAAATTACGAATTTGATCTTTATTTCCTATAATTCTCAAGATATCCTGAGTGGACTTGAATTTTGGCATCTTATAAACGACAAAAAATCTATGCAGCATTATTAAATCTTCCTTAATTTACTAAGAGACGTATCGAATCAAAATCAAGACGCCTTAAAATAATAACACAGTTGTTTTGAATATCATATTCCTTATTTGCGCGAAAATGGCTGCATTTCAGACTCTAATACTGTAAAATAAAAATACCGTTGGAATATTCAATTTTATATGAAACATGTTACGCTAGGACATACGCCTGATGCAGATGACGCTTTTATGTTTTATGGGATTGCCTCAGGCAACGTTGATTCACCTTATTTTCAAATTGAACATGTGATTGAAGACATTGAAAAGTTAAACAAGCGTGCGATTGATCATGAATTGGACATTACGGCCATTTCGGCTCACGCATATGCATTCATCAAAAACTATGTGATTCTAAGTAGCGGCGGAAGTTTCGGGATCAATTATGGTCCTGTGGTAATTTCTAAAAAAAATATCGAATTGAGCGATCTGCCCAATTGCAAGATCGGGATTCCGGGGAAAATGACATCGGCAAATCTACTACTTAATTTGGCTGTTGGAAAATTTGATGGAGTGGAAATGATTTTTAGTGAAATTCCAAAGTATGTTTTGTCCGGAGTAATAGACGCAGGTCTAGTTATTCATGAAGCACAAATTTCATTTGGAGATGAATTCCATAGAATACTGGACCTCGGGCAATGGTGGCATCACCTAACTAATGGCATGCCAGTTCCTCTAGGGATCAATGTTATTAGTAATCGTAATCTAACAACTAAAGAAATAATTGCTTTTGACGAATTATTTAAGAGTTCAATAAAATATGGACTTGAACATTTGGATGAGGCATTAGACTATGCAATGCGATTTGGAAGGGGTAATTCTAAATCACTGATCGAAAAGTTTGTCAAGATGTACGTAAACGATCTTACTATCAGCATGGGAGAGGAGGGTAAGAACTCTATACTAACACTGCTTCAAAAAGCCAAGAGTAATAATATTATTTCATATGATGAAATTCTCTTTGCAGATAGTAACAGTCAGAAAATCCAAAAATACTGATGATGACTTTTAATCAAATGCATATGCTATAGAATATTGAAAAACGTATCTCTTTGTAGGGGAACATATTTTGCGTCTTTAATCAAAGATGCTAATTCTTGAATCGATGTTCCCGTGGATTTGCCTGCGGCCTTGAAGATCTCTTCTGAAAAAGCAGTACCAACTAGATCGTTCCCTCCATATGATAGTGCGACCTGAGCTAATTTTTTTCCAAGTGCAACCCAATATACAGAAATATTTTTCATAGCAGTAGCCAGCATGAGCCTTGATAGAGCAATTACTTTCAAGTCATATAGTGATGAACTTTCCTTGTCAATTAATCCCTTTTGTTCAAGTTCTGTGTTATCAAGGCTAAACTTCAATGGGATAAAAGTGATAAAACCTCCCGTTTTTCTTTGTAATTGTCGAACCTTAATTAGATGATCAATGATGTGCTTGGGTTCCTCAACATGGCCAAAGAGCATAGTACAATTTGATTTTATTCCCATTTCATGTGCGATTTCAGCTGTCTTGAGCCATTCATCGCCAGAACACTTGCCCCGTACGATTGTGTCTCTTATCTCTTTACTGAATATTTCTGCTCCTCCACCAGGTAGAGCATCCAATCCAGCTGCCTTTAATCTAGAAAGTACTTCTTTTACAGAATTCTTGGTTACATGAGAAATGAAATGAATTTCCGCGGGTGTAAGCGCTTTTACTGTTATTGATGGAAATTCTTTCTTAATTTCCCTTATCATTTTTTCATAATAATCAAGTCCTAATTTTGGATGGAACCCACCGACTATATGAAGCTCTGTGGCCTTCATATCGTTTATTGCTATTCTTGCTCTTGATAGTATCTGTTCGATTGTCAGTGTATACGAATCAGGTTCGTCTCCTTTTCTATAAAACGCACAAAGCGGGCAACTTGCCGCACATACATTAGTATAATTCAGGTAATATGAAGCAACAAAAGTTATGACGTTACCACTTAGTTTTTTTTTTACCAAATTTGCAGCGGCGCCCAAGACGAAGACATTTTCGCTATTGAGTAATTCCAAACCATCGTTGAATGATAATTCTTCTCCATGGATGACCTTTTCTACAGCATTTGAACTGCCTGAAATACTCTGTAACAAATTGTTTAGTTGGTGGTCCACAACGACTATAAAATCTTCGCTTTTTAACAATGTTTGTAAAGAATAAATATCCTTGACAATCGTCATGAAAGATATAGCTCATGAGTTTATTTGCACAGGAATTGATCCAGAAATCTGATGTTAGTGATATTCTAGATCAAGTGCTGCACGGAAATAGATTGGATTTGAATGACTGCATCCGCTTGTTAAAATCAGACAACCCCTACGCCTTGGGCATTATAGGAAATATATTAAGAGAAAAATTATTTGGTAAAGTTGCAACATTTGTTAATAACATCATTCTAAATTATACTAATGTATGCATAACTTATTGCAAATTTTGTGCGTTTTACAGAGCGCCTGGTGATTCAGAAGGATATACGTTATCTGTAGAAGATGTTGTAAAAAGAGTTGTTACGGCTAGAGATCAATTCGGAATAAGTCAGGTTTTGATGCAAGGAGGTCATAACCCAGATCTCAAGATTGAGTATTATGAAGTAGCGTTCAGAACAATTAAGGAAAAGTGCCCTGATGTCGCCATTCATGGACTTTCAGCTTCTGAAATTGATACCATTTCCAAGGTCGAAAGGAGCAGCACTAAAGAAGTACTGTCTAGATTGCAAAAAGCAGGTTTGGACTCATTGCCAGGTGCTGGTGCGGAAATTCTGGATGATATTGTAAAGTCGAAAATAAGCCCACTGAAAATAAAAAGTAATGAGTGGTTAAATATTATGAAACAAGCCCACGATTTGGGTATAAAATCTTCGGCTACAATGATGTACGGTACAGGGGAGGATATTGAACAACGCGCAAGACATTTGATGAAGATCGCTGATTTGCAAGAAAAGACTCGTGGATTTATGTCATTTATTCCATGGAGCTTTGAGCCAAATAATACGAAGATGCAAGCAGATGGCATTATAAAATATTCCTCTGGAGGTTTAGAATTACTAAAAACGATTGCAATTTCGAGAATAATCTTTTCAGGACTTATCGATCATCTCCAATCTTCATGGCTTACAAATGGTATTGGAATGGCTCAACTTGCATTAACCTATGGCGCTGATGACTTTGGAGGCACTTTAATCGGTGAGGAAGTAGTAAGTGCGACCGGCGCTAGATCCACAGAATTAACTTCAGACAAGATAGTTGCAGCAATTAAGCAGATTGGTTTCCTTGCGCATGAACGTAATAATTTCTACGAAACCATACGTGTCCATTAGGTATGAAAGGTAGTGAGTAAAAATGTACTCTCTGGATACAAAGATTAGAATTATTTTCTGAAATCTCTGCTGTTTAGTCTTAAATTGTCTTCTTGAGTATATTGAAAAAGCCATCAGTACTTGGAACAATCGTATTAATTGTCTGACATAAATGATGTATTTTCTTAGAAAGATGCCAATTTTTTAACGATTTTCTTTTAATCAGGCTCGAAAATCAACAAGTACCTTTAAATGTCCAGAGTGAGAAAAAGTGTTAATATGCCAGCTGGCATTGACGACCTTGCTATATACGTTCCAAAATTGTATATCGACTACAAAGATTTTGCTCAGGCAAGAGGAATTGATCCCCAAAAATTAGAACATGGTATTGGCATAAAAAAAATGGCTCTGGTAGATACAAATCAGGATTCAGCATGTATGGCATCTAACGCATGTCTTGAGCTGATGAAGAAGAATAACTTACATCCTAACGATATTGGCAGGTTGTATGTAGCAACAGAATCAAGTCTTGACGAATCAAAGGCATTAAACTCATTTGTTGTAGGTATGCTGGAACAGGTGTACGGTGATGGTTCATTTGAGCATGCCGGAGGAATAGAATGTAAATTTGCATGCGTCAGTGGATCTTACGCAATTTACGACAATACCAATTGGATTAGAGCAGAAGAGAACAATGACAAAGCCGCCATTGTTGTTGTGAGCGACATAGCCAAATACGACGTAGGATCGGCTGGAGAATATACACAAGGAGCAGGAGCAGTAGCGCTTTTAATAAAGGAGGAACCCAGATTGCTTGCCCTAGATCCAAAAGTCACTTCAACCATAATCAAGAATGAGTATGATTTCTATAGACCGTTTGGGAAGGAAACTCCACTTGTAAATGGACTATACTCCAATTTACTATATTTAATACAGGTTAGAAAGGCATTTGATAGTTATAAAGAAAAGGCAATGAGAACAGGATTGATTCATCTTAAGGATGGCGAATCCATAACCGATTACATTGATTTGTTTACAGTGCATTTACCATATAGAAGAATGGGAGAAAAGGCACTTGCATATTTACTGAGACATGAATGGAGAACACTTCCACGATGGCAGCATGTTATTAAAGAGATAGGATTTCATGAACCGATATTAAATGATAGTCGAGGAACTATAGAATCCATTTTAGCAGATAAAGAGTTCATGAAGGCTGATGAGCAATTTAGAAAAGCATTCATGCAAACTTCCTTTTACAACGAAGTATACGAGAAAAAGATGTCAAGCTCGCTTGAAGCTTCTAACAGTATAGGTAATTTGTATACAGCGTCTATGTATATGGGATTAAGAAGTTTACTAGAATACGAGTACAAGAAAAATCGCGATATCGAAGGTTATAGAATAGGATTTGCGTCATATGGAAGTGGCAGCAGTGCTATGGTATTTAGCGGAGTTATTCAAGCAGGTTATAAGGAAATAGTAAAGGACATGAATCTCGAAGACGAAATTGGTTTACGCAAGAAATTATCTATGGATGAGTATCAAATTTTGCGTGAAAATCAGCGAAATTTAAATGATTCTTATGCTAGGGCCAAGAACGAATTTGTTCTGGTCAAGATTGGCGGTTCTACGGCAGATAAAGCCGGTTTCAGAGAATATTGCTACTGTAGCTAAGACACAATCTTAAAAACCATTTTTTCCTGCTTCAGGAAATCTAAAAGTTTCCTTGAATGTTTTTCATTCTCTAACTCTAAGCTAAGATAAACTCCAGCAGAGCCGGCCGCAACGTTGGAACTTAGGCGATCATGTTCAACCTGAACTATATTAACACTGAGTTCGGCTATTTTGTCCACGACATTTTTTAGAGCTCCTGGTTTGTCGGGTAATTGAATAAAGATTTTAACCAACCTTCCCATCTGCATTAATCCCTTTGATACTATTTGTCCTAAAAGATACATGTCAATATTACCTCCTGAAAGGATAGAAATAATGTTTTGATTTTTTCTCACTTTACTATTCGAAAGGATGTATGCCAGACTCGCTGCGCCAGCGGGTTCAACTACAACCTTTTCCCTTTCCATAAGCATAAACATAGTCTCTACAATAGCAACGTCATCTATAGTAACGATGTCGTCCAAATATTTTGAACATATTTCAAAAGTAAGCTCTCCAGGAGATTTGACAGAAATACCATCAGCGATAGAAAATCCACCTTTAATATGACATAGACTTCCATGATCAATTGATTTTTTCATAGCTGGAAACTGCTT
Source organism: Nitrososphaeraceae archaeon (assembly GCA_044870765.1). Lineage (GTDB taxonomy): Archaea > Thermoproteota > Nitrososphaeria > Nitrososphaerales > Nitrososphaeraceae > TA-21. The sequence goes on along the minus strand of JBIOZG010000015.1, from coordinate 13,552 downwards.
GGACTCAACCCCAATAATCTTGACATTAGGTCTTCTAGCCTTTAAAGCTAAAGATACCCCCGAGGCAAGTCCACCACCGCCAACCGGTAAATAGATCTTGTCAATCTCCTTCAAGTCTTCCATAAGTTCCAGACCAATGGTACCTTGACCTGATATGACTATTGGATCATCGAATGCATGGATAATTGAATATCCATACTCCCTTGACAAAGAATCAGCTGTTTTCCATGATTCGTCATATGTATCTCCCGAAAGAATTACATTTGCGCCATAAGAACGAGTGGCAGCAACCTTTGCAGGAGAAGCATTTTTTGGCATTACTATGTTACATTTGATATTTCTCCTCTGAGCAGCATAGGCAACACCTTGGGCATGATTACCCGCTGAAGCAGCAATAATTCCCGATTTGTATTGCTCGTCTGTCAGGGAATTGATTTTTGCGTATGCTCCCCTCACCTTGAAGGAACCCGTCCGCTGAAATGATTCAAATTTTAGGAAGATATTTGTTCTTGCGATTGTTGAAAATGTATTTGATTTTGATAATGGCGTCTTTCTCACTGCTGCCTTGTCCATTAATTTTTGTGCTCTAAAAATGTCCTCTACTGACGGAATCTTGTTTTTAACGTACATCTTGCTAGGCGCGTTCAACCAAATAACCCTTATTTGTCCAATATTATGAATTTTGTTTTTATTGCTATAGTAGGAGCTGTTATAGTTATAAGCGCTTCTTACTCAATAATGAGCTAATTTCTTTAAAAAGGTCAGAAATCTCTTTCTTTGTGGGAGCTTTCATCCTTGCAAGATTTACCAATTTACTAGAGTTTTTCCCTTTGGGATCAGCCTTTGGTTCAATATCAAAGTATACTATGATACCTTCTTCACCCTGCATAAGTCTATTATAATCAATCAAGATAGGAGATACCTGGTAAACCTTTATGATCAAGTCATTCAATTCGTAAATCAATGAATTTCTTTTTTTCTCAGCTCCTTCCAGCTGTGGATACTTTCTTTCAATGTTCTTCATTTTTTCTTCCAGATTCCCAATTAATTCTTGATTTTCAAGTAACCTTTCAAACAAATCTCCAAATTCTAAATCATCAAGCGACATGTTCTTTAATTCTTGTTTTATAGTCTGGTTACCAATATTTGCTACTGATTCTAATAACGTAGAATTCTCTGTCGAAAGATCAAGTAGTTCTTTTTGTATCTGTATAACTTGTTTATCTGCTTTATAGTATGGTAAAATATTGAATTGTATCCCAAAAAATCCTTTGATAGTATAATTATCGAGATTGGCTGAAATCTGACAATAAATGCGATTTAGTTCGCCTGTTGTTTCTTGAATATCGCCAACCTCCCAGTTTCGTAGATCTTTAAGAAAGGAACGGTAAAACTGAATTATGGATTGTGGGTCAAAAGTGGAAGACTTTGTAACAGAACCATCCTGAAGCATCACGTTAATCTCTGTTGTAGTCAGAATTGGTTTCATGCTGCACAAATAAGCATTTTCGATATTAACAAAGTGAGCATTTAATACTTTAGCAAAGCCATCATTATCTTTATTTGGGATTCTCAAAAAACAGATATCCTTACTCAAGATATACTTTGGTCCTAATTAGTCTTTCTTTAGATCAATTTAATCAAAGTTACAGAAGTATTGATAAAATCAAAATTTTCTATGAGGCAATTAGAAAATCTAACCCTTATTGAATATCGAATAGTTGCATAATTAGCTGATTTCAGTTTTATGAACTCTGCACTTATCCAATTATTCACAGCATTTTAAAAAAAATTCAAATTATTTGTTGGAATCACCTAAAACTGATGGGCCAATTTGTAAAAGGCCCACCAGCCATGCGCGTGTTCTTGTCTCTTGTCGACACTTGTAAGGCTATAGACAACAAACCATAAAAAAGTTAACCCGGTTGGACTCACGAAAAATAATTGACCTGAAATTAATTACTCATGAATCTATCTATCATCAACTAAAGAAAAAGTGTTGTAAAGTAACGATATTGTTACCTGTTACTTCTGTAGGCTAAGATATAGATCCGAATATCTCATCTAATGCACTCTCTCCGAATTCATCGTCATCGCCGTTAGCCGGAGCTATAAGGGTGTTGGTGCATTCAAATTGGTTGTTGTTGACTGGGCTGCCCATGGTGTCTATGTGCTTATATTCATTCACTGCCTTACAGTTATTCTGCTGTATTATCTTGTGAGTCCTCACGTTACAGTTGTCGTCATCATTGTCTTCGCACTCTTCCTTGTCAGCAAATGCTGGTGATACCTGTGACAACTCTGTTCCTGTTAGCGCTGTCAATATTCCTATAGACAGAGCTGCGAACATTAACACGTTTTTTGTGTTCAAGCCTTGTTATCACAAAATGATACTAAGCAAAGTATAAGTGGATTGAGTAAGAAGTGCTAAAAAAAGTAGAGGGTCCTCTTTACTAGGTTAGATCTGAACGTAGGAATAGAACATTATTCTTTCATGTTAACCAGATGGGAATTTAATCATGTAAAGTCTAAAATAGAGTAACTTTCAGGCGATTAGAATCGATAAAAACGACAATTACAACAGGTTTGCTTATTGAAAACCCTGTTATCCTTAACCAGCTTTGCAATAGGTTAGAGATGAGTTCAAGTTTATCAATTAGCAACACCATCACAATTGAGATAATGAGGTGAATCCTAGTCATGGCAGGAAGGGCAACTCATCTGCTTAGAAATTCTAATCTGTAGTATTATTTGAGTTAGATATTTTAAGGGAAAACACTAGAGTACAGATTAATGGTTATATGTCCAGAATGTAAAAAAGAAATTTCCAAGCCACAGATGGATTTCCACATTGGACAAGAAGATAACGGAAACCAGTTTAACTACGCTGTATGCTCGTGCCCGGGTTGTAAAGCTTGTTTAGGTATTATGTCTGTATAGTCCGCGCTACGAATGATAAGTGGTCAAAATGATAGCGATGTGCTAGAATTTCACATATCTTGTCCTCAGTGCAACTACTCGAATGTCGCAACCACATCAATTGCAAAATACAAAGTTGTTTACCAACCATGTAATGATAATGAAGGTCAGCAGGATCACAACATGAAAGATCAAATTAGATGTGACAATTGTCATAACAGTTTTGACTTCTACTGGTGTGCTGGACACACGGTTAATGAAAACAATGCAAAGAATCGTGGAAACGACATATAAAGATGTAAAATCAGACTATTTGCATTTTCATAAATGCTATAAATAATATAAATAAAGAAAATTTCATGAGCAAGAGTAAAAACCATATAGGGTTTCTTTGGTTTGATTTTATAAAGTAATTGGTATGTATAACCACTATAGTAACTTATTATTGGTTGATAACTATCAAAAGAATCGGAATGATAATAGTTTATGACAGCGACCAATAAGGAAGTGGACAATGCCAAGTCTCAAAATCTTACTAAAAGCTCATCTCCTTTTATCTCTATGATCACAGGCGAGAAGAAATCTAAGGTGGAATCAGATGCAATATACGATACTGACACTCAAATAAAGCAAACACAAGATAGGATATGGAAGGCGCTTAAGAGGAGATACCAGTACGATTCCAATTTGGATTCCGGACAGAATTTTCTGAAAAATCATGTCAACTCCAAGATTCCACTTGTTATTTTGTATGTAGATTTAGTAGGTTCAACAAATCTCTCAATGACCATTCCAGTTGACAAATTAGTCACAATAATACGCGCCTTCACCTATGAAATGTCATTAGGCGTATATAGGTACGGAGGTTTTGTTTTGAAATATGTGGGAGACGCAGTAATTGCATTCTTTCCTTCTTTATCTAACAAGTTTGTAGTATGTGATAGAGCTGTCAGATGTGGAATGTCCATGTTAACTGTTATTAAGAACGGACTAAATCCTATATTGAATCAGTATGATTATCCAGACTTAAGTGCAAAAATTGGAATTGATGAGGGTGAAAACATTATTGTTCAGTATGGTCATGATGAAACTTCTCCACTAGATATTCTGGGATATTGTATGAGTGTCTCATCAAAAATGACATCTTTAACGAAGTCGAATAATATCACAATAGGTGATGATGTATATGTAAGGTTACATCCTGAATTGAGACAAAAATTTGTTAGAGTTAACTACAGTGCAAGAGAATGGAATTATGTAAGCAAGCGAACCGGTGAACTCTACAAACTTTATACACTAAAATATTGAATATCTCGTATTTTATCGCAAAAATCTAGTTCATAGAAAAGACTAAAATACACTAAATTTCTAGAAACATCATTGTCTACTGCATACATACTTGTGAATTGCACCCTTGGTTCGGAGGAAAGAATAATCACCGAAATTGCGAAGCTGCCGGACGTAAGAGAAGTACGTGGAACATATGGCGTTCATGATATTTTCGTAAAAGTAAAGTCAGACAATACTGAAACAATGAATCATACAATAACTAGCAGAATAAGAAAGATTCCCGGTATAACATCTACTGTTACTCTTGTAGTAATTGAAGAACAAGGCGGCAAAGAAATTAACTAATTTTCGACGGCATATTTTTCTGACTTTCTTTATTATTTCTTTTTATTGCATATATAATTAGGCCTGATGTTATTGCCAGCGTTATCCATCCCAAAGAGCTCACAATAAGATAGTAGTTGTATTGTGGAATCAAGAGTGATATACCAGCGATTACGGCACCTATCCACCAAAGAATAATCAAAATTGGAAGATTAATGCTAAATGTTATCACCCTCTAATGCTTTCATCAAAACCCCTAAGATATCTCACTACTTTTTCACAGTTCATACATTTATCATATTCAAAGAAATCAAAATCATTGTACTTTCTATACGAAAAAGTACTATCATGATTACAAAAGATTCGCTTGAATGCAATTACTAAAGCATTCGTCATACCAATTTATCTTACATTCACACACATAATAATGATTTTATCGCTAACATCAATAATTTTTCCATTTCCACTCTACCTAAGTCATACCCAGAACATTCCTACAAAAATCGATTCCTGATACCAATGCTTTTCCATGTTCTGTTAAAATCAGCTATTTTTATAAAGGAGATTCATCAAAAGCTCTAATCTTGGGCGATGTAGAAGATGTGGTAAACAAATTTAATGACCTCGATAGTATTTTAAAAAGGGTATTCTCCAAAGTAGATCCACTCTTGGTTGTTTCTTTAATATTTGACAGGAATGCAAGCGGGAAAAGTATCTACACCCTAGAGACTATTCTGAAAGAGGGACTTGACACAGAAGCGGTTCGTAATAATGTCATCAGGAAAACTGGGATGGCTCCTGCCTTTTATCTACAAGGTACAAAGATGATCGTGAGTCATCCTCTTGATCTAGAATTCTTAAAGTGGATAAATGACCAAGATGGCATTGTTAGTATAAAGGGCAGCAAGTTCAGTGCTGGTGGCTCTAGCGACTTTTAAGTTTAAGCAAAGCCAAAGAAATTAAGATGGTTTCGATTCTATCGGTCATGTTAAATTCTAAAGATATTACTGGCTGTTATTGTAATAAAACAAAGTTACTATAAAAAAGATCAAACTACTAAGACTAGCAGATCTTGGGGACAAGAAGATGTTAGGCAATGAGCAATTCTGAAAATAATCAAGATTTGATAAATAAGAGTCCTGCATATTTTTACGCCAGATATTCATCTCCAATTTTCCCTAACTGTTAATAAGCTAGAGATTCTTCCAAGCTCTAACGTGATTTTGAAAAAGTCTTGATTAATTTATTATGCCGTCGGTGAGATTTGAGCTCACGACAGCTCGGTCTTCAGCTTCACCCCACATAGGTCGAGTGCTCTCCCAGGCTGAGCTACGACGGCACAGCTAACCTTTTGTACAAATTATATATAATCTTGTCTTGAGAAGCATTTAGCTATGTAAAGCTACACTTGTCCAAAAGTCTAGTACTATCTTCCTTGACATAGCGCCATATATACATCAATAAAATTTTTACATCTTGAAATCAAGGTGTTTTAATGTCTATATACCACCTTCACGAATTAAGATCAATTTGAATTATAAACCTCCCGGTTTTGGTAATTTCCCACAGCCAGTACCTCCAAAATGCCAGATATATCAAACATGGCTCAAATCACAATAAAGGATGGTCTCGATAGTTTTAAAATCAATTAACAAAGTCGGATATGCTTGTTTGTTTGCCTTTCTTGCCTTGTGTTCTTTCACTGAGGTTAACCCTAGACTCTAGTTCCAAGTTTCGATTTATTCTAGGGATATCTACATTCTCGAAGGATAATTGCTCCATATCAATATTTTGTCGAAAGATGTCAACTGTTCCTGGCCCATAACCACCATAATGGTTATTTGCTGCTACTATTGCTGCTTTGACATGTTTTTCGTTTTGCTCTATTTCTTTTATTTTATTGGCCCAATTTCTAATTTCTTCAGTCCTATCAATCTGGATTTTACCAAATTGATTTTCACTCAATCTTCTATCCCCTATTAATCTAAGATAGACAAAATCAGATGTTACTATTGGAGGAGTTTGAAGTCTATCCATCTGACTCCATACCATTGCTATATTGTTGTTTTTGAAAAAGTTGTATGCTAGGTCATTAAACCATGATGAATGTCTTACTTCTACTGCATATCGAAAATCACCTTCAAAGAAAAAATCATGACTACTGAAGTCTTCCAACCCTTCTTTAAGTTTGTAAGATGGAGGTAACTGTATTAGTAACGCTAATATCTTTTCTTTAAGGGGTTCCATTCTTTCATAGAACAATTCTAAATCCTTTTCTACATTTTGAAATTTTTTATCATGTGTTATTATTTTGGGAAACTTTGCCGTAAATCTAAAATTATTAGGAGTTCTCCTATTCCAGTTTTTTACCATTAACTCACTGGGAATATTGTAAAAAGTAGAATCAATCTCTACATAGTCAAAAATTTGAGAGTAATATGGCAGCCAGGCCTTGTTATCCATACTGGAAGGATAGAAAGGTCCTTGCCACGAAGAATAACTCCATCCTGAACAACCAATATAGAATTGCAATTAATGCTTGATACGTCTGACTCAAATAAAGTTGCTTTGCCCTAACTAACATTTTGAAAAATTGATTAAAAGCGCATTCTCTGATGTTTGTTGTACCATACAAACTATAATAACTGCTTAAACCCTGCTAATAAGCGCCAATATGAACTATTATCCGTTTCGTGAGTCTCCCTCTCGCTAAACCGCTTGGTATCTTATACTTAATTCATGGCGAGCTAAGATTAGGATTTTGACTATCCGGCTCAGACATCGATTCACGAATTTCTTGCTGCATTGTGTAACTCATGTAATAATATATACCGATTAGAACGGAGAAAAGAATTCCAATTATTGCGAAAAAGGCTATTACAATAATCAATACCTTTTTTTTGATCCTCATTTGATTTCTTCAAGTGCTAAAGGAATCTTATTATCCATTGCTGTCTATCTCCCTCTCCATAAGGCACTTCGTATATTAAATTCTCAGTAGTCGAATTGACTGTAATGACTATAGATCAAATCCTGCTGCAAGATATAAAGGAATCAGAACTTTGGCTTTCTCGTACACATGAAGAATCAACTTACAAACGAGATCTTAAAAAAAGGATTGAATTAATAAATTGGGTTTTAGAAAATATGAAAAATCCGAATTTGCAGATAAGTGATCTTATGGAATCTCGAATGAATGATGTTATTTTAAAAATAAATCAAACGCATGATATTTTCGAAGCCGATAAATTACACAGTGAGTTAAGAATTTTGGATTATCTGTTTTATGAAGTATGTAAAGATCACCAAAAGAATTGGGAAAAGAGTTTGTTGGGTTACCAGAAATAGTAATTTTTTGTGACTTGATGCCCCGATTGAAGCGTTAAATAACTTGTTGTAGTGAGTTTAACATGACTGAGGAAGAAAACGCTTTTGATAAAGTAAAAAAGGAGTTAAGGAAGTAGTTGGTGGCACTGCAGGAGTAGTTGAAGGCACTGCACAGGGAATTAAGGAGGCAGTTGAAGACACTAAAGAAGGAGTTGAAGACACTACAGAAGGTGTTAAAGAAACGGCAAGAGAGTCAACAGACACAGACATGCATACATCCTCATACGAAGAGACGAAAAACAGAGAATATAACGAAGCAGGGGAAAAATTGGAGGATGCAGAAGACAAGGTTAAAGCCGGCGCAAAAGCAGTTGCAAACAAAGTCGAAGATCCTGACAAGGATTTAGATAGCGAGTACCAAAAAGAAAAGACCGAAGAAAAAATGGACTAGAATTAGTCCAATCAATTTTTATGCCGATAAATTACATAGCGAATTAAGGATATTAGATTAGATATTTTATCAAACTTGTGTTAACAAAGGGAACTAATGACAAGAATTATTCATTTTCTGACTTTACCTAAATCCTGAATCTTTACAACGAATTTATTATGACAACCAGGACAAATAAAAAACGCTGTTGCATAGGCTCCAGCGGCATGTTACTCAAAGTCGATTACTGACGCTGACATCGTGGTATCATTATTGCAATACATGCATAGAAAAACCATCGATTTGACACGTTCGGTAATTGTTTTAACCTGGAATGGTCGCTATTCATTTCCAAGGGCAATCATAAAAATATAGAACTTTATAAATTTTTCTTAAGGATGTTTAGTCGGTCAACTGTGATAATTGACCCGTACATTCCAGATTTTTATAAAATGTCGCGCGTTACTTAAGTAAGGACATAAAGCGGCAATACCCGAGTGAAAAAATAAAAAGAAGGTTGGATTCTTACTCTGAGGCCGCGTTATCTTTAGCCATTTTAGTGCATAAATTCAAATGCCTTTTTTCTTCCGTTAGAATTGATCTTACCTTCGTCCCGAACTTCTTATTCTTTACACCTTTTGCTATACTAGCCAGAACTTCATAATGTGTCACTTCTCCTCCTTCTGCTAAACATAGAAACTCTAAGGCTTCTTGTGTATCCGGCTCTTCTCCAAGATATGTTTCCATTATTTTAGCCGCCTTCTCGGCTGTTTCTTCTGCTTTTTCTTCAATAGTGGATGCATCTAGTCCATCGCTTTCTGTCAACTCTTGGACTAACTGTTGCATTTGTTCTTCTTGGTCACCGGCCTCCTCTTTCATTTTGGATAGTTTTTTCATATGTTCTGCTTCTAGTAAACCGCGAGAATCTAATTCCTCTACAGCCTTTTGGGCTGCTTTCTCTAGTCCTAATGCTTCGCCTATTTTCTCTTCAATCATTTCTTTATCTGCCATACAAAGGCAGAATATACATTATTCCTTATTAGGGATAATTACCAGATTGACAAACTAAGCACTTAACTTAGTTTTCTGCTTCAAACCTTTGTCGAGTCCTGGAGCATATTCCTGAGGTGCTTCTGGCATTTGCGGAATATCAAATCCTTCTGGAAGACCATCCAATGCCTCTAATTCACCGTCGCCAAATGGAGATGAACCTGCGAATATTTCGGAGAGACCTGATTTTTCATTTGAAAAAGTCCACTGTTGATTATGCAGGTTTCTTTCTTCAAGTGCTTTCACTTCAGGCATTTTTGAACTGTCGGTTTTTGGTACTGGGAATGTCTTGTCCCAATCTACTCCCAGTGACTCTAGAGCCTTGGCGAATACTTTCTCATGTGCTAGATCTCTTACAATCAGGTATGAAACGGTTGCACGAAATGACTTGTTGTCACTCATAGCGTAAAGGCGACACTTTTGTAACCTTCCCGTACACTCTAACATAAGGTTATAGAGTAAATCCAAAACAAGATTTCCGCTGTTGTAAACATAAGAACCCGACCATGGATTACCTGCTGAATCTACTGGCATGGCTCCTTGCGACGCTACTAGAAAGTGATGAATATTGCCGGCCTTGAGAGCAATTTCTAGTGGTAGTTTGTTTGGAGGTTCTTCAGGCGTAGAACCATCCAATAGCATTCCTATGGTGGTAGAGATTAATTCTACATGACCTATCTCTTCTACAGCAACACTTTTTATGAGATCCTGATAGGGCTTAGCCTTTCCCCTAAAGTTAAAATTTTGAAACAAATATTGCATCATGGTACGCATCTCTCCGAATTGACCTCCTAGGCCTTCTTGGAGCGCATTTGCTGCTAAATTATCTGGTTTGTCCTTCGGCAAATCATTTGCCAATTTATTTACGGAAATGAACATACTACTAAAAGCGCTACATTGTTTATTATTGTGGCATCCTTAAAATACAGAGTTACAGCCCGCTGAACTTTATTTACTGAAACATCATCCAAGAGTTGCTACAGTCGTTGTCTAGAACCTTAACAGGCTTAGAACTAATAAGTACATTATTAAGGATTGTTGTGTATTAATAGTTGTAGCACATTTCGGATCATAATGTAGTAACAGCGATAAAGCGCCAGGTTCCTTTCCTGATAGGAGGTACAATAACAGGAGTACTCCTGACAGTTTATTTAGGATTTTTTGTTACTCTTCTTGTAAATTCAATTGCTTGGTATATCATTTCTCAAATTACCTATAAACTCCTTTGGAGAAAAAGCGCCTTGGCGGACCACAAAACTCTTTTAGGATATTTTCTGAATAAAATAAAATCTCAAAAGCATCAACGTACGGCGTAGTTAAGCCGCCGGAAACGGGAACCTATCCGTGTGAAGTTCAGGATAGATCAATATCAATTATTAATTTGTTCTATATTATCCATTGCAAGAAATGAAATAATAAAAAGAAAATTAGGTTCATTCAATTATTTTTTGATACATTCTTAACCTTTGTTGCTATGTATATTGGTACAATGAGTGAGACAACCGACGATAGCAAGGGCCTTGAAGAAGCCCAGAAAAATCAGAAAAAAGCCGGAGCCGCTGAAAAGGATCCTGAGACGACTGGACCTGCCGAAAACTTAAGAGAAGAGGCAGCAGAAATGGTCGACGAGGATAATGACGAAAAAGACCCGACTTAAATTTTTTCATTTTTAATAACAACGTTATTATTACCATTTGCAGGAAAGCAATGTACAAAACTTCTTATATACCTAGCCGCTCACTTCCACTTCAGAAGTTAAAAGAGAAGATGTTAATTTTTATTAGATGAGACTAGTCTCAAGAGCATCGACAACAAGTTTACCCACTTCGTCCCAACTCTTAGTTACTCCAAAGTCTTCCATTGATGCTTGAGAGTAATCTGACTTATCGTAATCATTAATTGCTTTCAAGGCGTTTTCTACAAATAATTCTTCATTACCAACTTTAATCAATCTCAAGTTGGCGATGGGCTGGCCCGGAAACCTCTCTTCAAATGCCGGAATTTTCCACGTTATGACAATCATTCTAGCACTAAGAGCCTCTCCTACTGCGATACCAAAACCCTCAAACAATGATGGAAAGAGAAGAACTTTTGCCCTTATAAAAAGATCTATCTTTTGTTTTTCCGAAACTATACCCTGATGATCAATACCTATTCTTCTTAGGCGCATCAAATCCTTTGAAGAGCACCTTCCTGCCATTACGAACTTGCTTGACGGTTTCTTCTTTCTAATTTCTTTCCAGATATTTTCTATTTCGGTAAATTTTTCAAGGCGTCCGATACAAAGAAAATCAATATCCCTTGTACCGTTATTGTTGTTGCTACAATAATCTGTACTTGAACAGCCCACGATTGCTATTTCTGTATCAGGCTTTACTTGTACTATAGTTCTTAACTCCAGCATAGAGGTCCTGCTGACAGTAATAATTTTATCGCTATTCCTAAGCATTATTTTTGTAATAAGGTCAATCAACGAATAATATTTTGCATTCAATCTAAGGCATTTCTTGTGTCTAACTGAAAGAGGTTCATAATGATGAAATACTGTTACTATTTTTGTGGTGCGCCTAAACAAACGCAATAAAATCCACATCCAGATTGCTGCCTCACCATATGTATCCAAAATAGCAATAGTAGGGTTTGAAAAAAGACCTCTCATTACTGCACGAATATCGCAAATAAATGGAATACGGTAAAAAGTCGACTGCCTACAATTACTAACTTTTTTGACACCAAACATCTCCGATTTCTCGATATAATCAACGACCTTTTTTATCCAGACGAGACCCCCAAGGTGTTGAACCGCAAGGGGATATCCGAAAATAAGAACTGTGCGCTCTTTTATCCTGGTCAATAGTTTCTAAAAGGATTTACACAACAAAACTTATTTTGAAGAGCGTAATACAACGCGAACACGATGATTTTCTACTGCTCTCGGCCACCTGATGCCTGTATCTTTCCCATCTTTATTACTCTATCTGAATTACACCTATCATGCTGACTTGCTCGCGACCCATTTCAAAACATAATGAACAATACGAGTCTACGAGTTACCATTCTAGTGTTAGTGACAAGAAAAATTCGATGTCGGATATATTCTTGAATAGATTTCTTGTAATGATTCTATGTAAGGTAAAAGCGATTTAGCAATTCCTTCTTCATCAATATCGTGATTAGCAAATTCATCTACTTCTGGATAATATTCGTCATGCATTCTGTATTTTACTTCTAAACTTCTGGTTCCAATTCTCTTGGGCTCATTAGGCTGTCCAATTCTATGAACTATTCCTTCTTTTACCCAAGGCTTTAGATTTTGATAATCATCCAAAATTGCTTTTGCCGAAACATCAGCAAAAGGAGTACCATGTTCTTGTTCTTCCAATTTTCCGATTATGGTAATAGCAATTTCATTATTTTCCAGTTCAGTATCTGCTATCTCTAAACTTATCTTCATAATTGGTAAAATGTCGTTCGATTTGGTTAGAAATAAATAGACACCGCAGGCTTTGGATCCAATGTCGTTTACTGAAATCCTACCATCCATATTTTCCATCTCGTTTCTTACTTTTATCATGGTCTTTAAACAAATGTCTATAGCAATGTTGAGGAAATAATTATACAAGACTTTTCATTCTCCTTTTTCCATTTAATGTATCTTCCCTGAGTTTGTCGAGATCAACCCTCGAATCTATGGAAATCTCACGCAATTCAAAAAGGCTAGTAAATCGTACATCTAATTTTTTATTTTCCGCTATGTTATTGACTGCCTTAATAATTTCGTCATAAAATTGTACTGTGTTGTGATTGATTTTCTCAGTTGCCATAAGTACTCTAAAATCTATATCTGCAATTAATCGTTCAATTGTTACCTTATTAGTAACGCCTTTCGAATCACTTAGATATATCCCGAGCCTATCCCGTTGGGCCTCAAGCCTAACCAACTGTTTCTCTAGGATGTCATCAAGACTCATGTTATCCAAATTGTAATCGTTAAGGGCCTGACGGTAAAGAAACTTAAGATCATTATTGATGGTGTTCCTATCAACCTGCATAAGTTCAGCTATTCTTGTTGCAGGCAGACCGTGTTCGAAATGGAGTTTGTAAACTTCTGTCCTTCGCTTTTTTCTTTCGGACCGTGTATATGGAGCAAATTTATGCCTAGGTTTGACTAGGTTGATGATTGACTTTTCTTTCTTATTTTCTAATTTAATG
>JBIOZG010000014.1:0-4879 GCA_044870765.1 Nitrososphaeraceae archaeon | reverse complement strand
ATTTTGCCGGGAGCAATAGAACCGTCCTGATGTCTACATAATGCTTCTGTGGCATAAAATTTTCCATTTGTTCGAAATATTGCAATCCTATTCCCATCAAGGTTTACCTCCTTTCCAGTTTTTTTTTTCAAAATCTTCGGTACTTGCAGCACGCTTCCAAGTCATAATTAATTTTTTGTTTCAATCTCTTATAAAATATTATGTATCAATTTTAGATGGAACCTTCAAATTTCTCTAATTTATGGATTATTCAAAAAATCAATAATGCTGAATCAGGATACTCTAATATCAGTTAGTAAGACTTGGCATATTTTCTCTGAAGTAGTGTTAGTTTATCAATTTTTATACCCAAATGTTTTAGGGACAAATTCGCAATTTTAAGATCTATTTTTTCAGGTACTGAATAGACCTTCTTTTGCATTTTTCTATGATTTCTCGAGATATACAATATTGAGAGAAGTTGATTTGCAAAAGACATGGCCATGACTTCAGGCGAGTTCCCTTCGGCACCTACTAAGTTAACCACCCTGCCCCGACATAGTAAGTATATTTTTCTGCCAAGAATGTTGAAACAGTCCAAATACGGTTTGATTGAGTAGCTCTTATACACCTCATACAATTTGTTTACATCTATCTCATTGTCAAAGTGTCCTGCGTTTGCAAGTATGACTCCATTTTTCATTCTTCTGAGATGTTGTGCAGTTATCACATTCGTTTGTCCTGTACAAGTTATAAATATATCAGCTGTATCAACGACCTGATTTATCCTCTTTACAGGATATCCTTCCATATAGGCTTCAATGGCTCTAACGGGATCCACCTCCACAACAGTAACATTGGCCCCCAATCCTCTGGCCCTGGAAGCGACTCCCTTACCCACGTTTCCATAACCGCATACAACTATATGTTTACCAGCTATAAGAACATTAGTCAGTTTTATTATTCCGTGCATAGTACTTTGTCCAGTCCCATATCGATTATCAAATAAATGCTTGGTTTTTGCGTTATTAACTCCAATAATTGGATACAATAAATTTGCATCTTCTTCCAGTGCCTTCAGTCTTGTAACTCCTGATGTCGTTTCTTCAGTTCCACCCAATATTTCATGGGTTTTCTCTTTGTGTGCCATGACGTGTAGGTCTGAGCCATCATCCGTGAGTATTTGTGGATGGTCAAATAAAACCTGAGTTAAATTGTTAAAGTAGTCTTTCTTGGTCTCATCCTTCCAAGCATAGACCTTAACACCTTTTGACGAAAGAAATGCACATATGTCTTCTTGTACTGATAGGGGGTTAGCAGAACATAATGATACCTTCGATCCTAATCTAATCAACGCGATTATGAGTACAGACGTCTCTTTTGTAATGTGTAATGAAACACCAATCTTCAACCCTTTTAGCGGCCTGTCAGGAATGTTTTCACTAATTATTGTATTTATTATATCCATATGCGAAGCAGCCCATTCCCATGATTTTTTTCCCCTATCAATTAATTCAGAGGTATGCATATCTCTATTAGAGAGAATTATTTGATATAACTAATTAGCGCATTCAACTTATTTCAGATACTTTTAATTCCTTGTGAACATCACTGATTCTGCTGTGCAAATTTCCAATAAAGATAGTGTGATAATAACAAGTGCTCTTCCATATGCAAATGGAGAGATACATCTTGGTCACATATCGTCAACATATCTGCCCGCGGATATTTTTCGTAGGTTTTTGAAACTAAATGAAGTCGAGGTGTATCACTTATGCGCATCAGACGATTTTGGAACCCCAATTCTCATTGAAACTGAAAAAAAGAAGACAAAGCCGGAAATCTACGTAAAACATTGGCACGATAAAGATATTGAAGATTTTGAGTCAGTAGGTATATTTTTTGATTCATTTTCACAAACAAGTTCTAGTACAAATAGGGAATTTGTACAATATGTTTTTAACGTGTTAAGCAAAAAGGATCTTATTTATGAAAAAGAAGTAGTACAATACTTTTGCGAAAAAGACTCGAAATTTCTACCAGATCGTTACGTTGTTGGTACATGCCCTTATTGCGGTGCAATGGGTCAATATTCTGATTTATGTGAAAAATGTGGTCGAATACCCGAAAAAATACTAGATCCAAAATGTGCTATTTGTGGATTACCTCCCGTCAAGAAAAATAGTGATCATTATTTTTTCAAGCTCTCCAATTTTGACGATTTTCTTGAAAAATGGTTAAATGAAAATAAATATCTTCAACAAGATGTCAAAAAGTATGTACTTAATTGGATTGTTGAGGGACTCCAGGATTGGGATATAACAAGAGATATTACTTGGGGTATCAATATTCCTGTCGAGGGTAATGATAAAAGGGACAAGGTGTTCTATGGGTGGTTTGATAACCATTTATGCTACATTTCTTCATTAATTGAATTATTGGGTAACGTAGATGATGCAAGAGAGAAATGGAATAAATCTAAAATATATCATTTTATTGGGAAAGATATTGTTTACCATCATTATCTCTTTTTGCCAGCAATTAGATTGGGAATAGATCAGGAATACAAATTGCCTGATCTCATACCTACTCGTGGACACCTCATGCTTCAGAACAACAAGATCTCAAAAAGTAGGAACTGGTATATCGGACTGAGGGAATTTGTAAATCAATTTGAGGCCGATTATTTAAGATTCTACATTGCTTCAATCTGCAGTTATTCTCAAGATGATATCAATTTTGACTGGAATGATTTTGAAAAAAAGATAAATAATGAATTGATAGCCAATGTTGGCAACTTTGTTAACAGAACATTGACTTTCATTAAGAAATATTTCAATAATACAATACCCAACCCAAATGAATATGACTATAATGACAAGAAAGTCTTGGAAGAAATAAAAAAGATAGGGAACAAAGTAGGTGATTTTATTTTGAGGAATGAAACCGACAAAGCATTAAAGTGTATTCTTGGTTTTTCGTCTTTATTGAATCAATATTTTCAAAAGAAGGAACCATGGAAAAATCCCCAACAGTCAGCTTCTTCGCTTTTTGTGTCTATTAACGCCGTGCGATCTTTATCAATTTTACTTGAGCCGTTTATACCATTTTCGGCAGAGAAAATTTGGCAACAAATTTCTTTGGAAGGTAACGTTCATGAACAAAAGTGGAATGCAATCGGAGCAATAACATTAAAAGCCGGACACATATTGGGGAATATTCAGCCATTGTACAAGAAAGTAGATGAAGTTAAAATAAAAGAACAGGTAAATAAATTAAATAAAAGATAAAATTGACAAAATCCGGACTAATGATTGGAAGATTTCAGCCATTCCACAATGGCCACTTAAAACTTGCCGAGCAAATACTAAAAGACTGTAATGAATTGATTATTGCCGTTGGAAGTTCTCAATTTAATTTTACATTCTCAAATCCATTCACCGCAGGTGAGCGAGTGTACTTTATTCATCAGTCTTTATTGGGGGCAAAAATTGACCTCAGTAAAGTGTACGTAGTACCAATTTTGAACTTAGAAAATAACGCGATATGGGTTCAACACCTAAGAACTATGTTACCTAAGTTTAACTCAATATATTCTGGTAACAAATTTGTTCAGGAGCTTTTGTCAAGCGGCTCTGAAACGTTTGATGTCCAAACACCACTTTTTTACGACTCTGGTAACTGTAATGGCACTAACATTAGAATGAATATTGTTATGGACAAAGAATGGAAGCAATATGTTCCAGATGATGTGTACAGAATAATTTCAGATGTAAATGGAGTCCACAGAATAAAAATACTATTTGAAACTCAGCGTGAAGGAACCGGTGAAGTTAGACAATTTCCAGATATTAAGTGATAATTGAACAAAATTAGCTGTGTGACATGATATGACAAAACCTTTACGCTCCTGTCCGATTTGCAAGAATTGTGGTGCCAAAAAATTTTCTGTATTATCTAAAAACAAGGATTTCATCATTCTCCAATGCAATTCTTGCTTAGCTAAGGTACATTTTTCATAGTTCTACCGTGTGTTGTGGAGATTGAATCAAATTAAATAGCATATATATCGACACAGGATATGAGAAAGTATGACTGCAAAAAAATGGTTTGAAAATGATGTTTCTTTAGAACCGGTTAGAAGCAAAACTATCGCGGTGATAGGTTACGGGATACAGGGAAGAGCTCAAGCAAATAACATGAAAGATTCTGGATTGAACGTAATAATCGGATTGTATAAAGATGCAAAATCTTGGAAAACTGCAGAAAAGGATGGACATATTGTTAAAGAAGTAAAGGAGGCCTCAAAGTCAGCTGATATTATTCATGTCTTGACTCCAGATATGGAACAAGCCAATGTGTACAAGAATGACATAGCGCCAGGACTAGCCCAGGGAAAAACGCTAAATTTTTCTCATGGGGCAGCTATACACTGGAAGTGGATTATTCCTCCAAATAATATTGATGTAATAATGGTCGCTCCAAAGGGACCGGGTCAAAGAGTAAGAGAATTGTTTCAGGAAGGTTTCGGTACACCTTCGTTGATTGCTGTACATCAAGATTATTCTGGAAGTGCCCTGAATACAGTTTTGGGACTGGCCAAAGCAATAGGAAGTACAAGGCCAGGAGTAATTGAAACTACATTCAAGGAAGAAGTTGAAACAGATTGGTTTGGAGAACAAGTCGACTTGTGTGGCGGTGCACACTCACTTGTTCTTAATGCATTTGAAACTCTAGTAGAAGCTGGTTACCAACCTGAGGTAGCTTATTATGAATGTCTCCATGAACTGAAATTGATAGTGGATCTGATATACAAGTATGGAATAACTGGAATGTACAACAGGGTTAGTGAAACTGCAAGATATGGTGGTCTCACAAGAGGACCAATGATAATAAATTC
>JBIOZG010000013.1:0-4631 GCA_044870765.1 Nitrososphaeraceae archaeon | reverse complement strand
TTATCGCAACCAAACTACCAATCTCAATCAATCGACTGTCTAAACCTTTTATCCTACGCTGTTCATATACAATTACTAATTTCTAACCAATTAGTACCAAAGTACAGAAACTGATGGGGTTTTTGATTTCTTTACGAGTACCACCATACTAATCTTCCATGATCCCATCAGTGTTTACAACGATTATATGACAACTCACCTAATCGCAATCTCCGCAATGACATAACTGGAGGGGAAATACTCTGCATAATTCCCAAGCCCACCAGTTTTGTCATTAACTCAAAATTATATCAATAATTGAATCTGGCAAACTACACAATGAATTAAGAATTTTGGGTTGATCTTGTATCAAGTTTGTTTTCATGAAAACTAAAAATTAGATATCAACAAGCAAGAATATCATACCGAATTGTAATATGGTTAAATTATGACAGAACAGTAAAACCCGATGGCTCACTAGGGGAATTTAAATGTCGAACATGCGATATTTCATGGTCAAATTTTATGCAGAATAACCTCCCATGTACAGATAAAACAATGAGATTTGGAGTACACAACTTTGATTTTAGTAGTCCGATTCTTCTTGAAAAGTTCAGCCAGATCTATATTAATAAGGTTTGTCGTAAATCAGCTGTTGCGGATTTTGTTATGCGGCAGCTATCATCTGCTTATTAACTTCAGCAAGTAATTGCCTCAATTCGAATGACTTTTGAAGAAAGCCATCTATTTCCTTTCGTAGTATACTTGGAATTCATCAATTAAGGATGATTGTTGATGTCTCACCGGGAACCGTAGTTTTAGCTATTGGTATACAAACTTGGAATGGGACATAAAAATATTTTAAGTGTGTTTAAATCCGTGCTATACTTGAATATCGATCTTGCTTAAATCGGTCAATTTTCAATTAATTTCCCGCGCTAGACATGTGTCACAATATTTTTCCACAAGCGTGGCATTAACCATGTCATAACTTGCGATTTGAGTTGCTACACCACCACACACAGAACAATAACCGCCTGCTTTCTCAGACATGAATCTTTTTTTTACACTTTGAGATATTCTAGGGTTTGAGAGAATGTTTTCAAGATGCTTGAGTTGCTCCTTGGATCTGTCCACCGGCCGCACAGTTGGGCTTGGTTTATCTTTATTACTACGATGATTATTTCCGTAAAAAGAATCATGCATGCTTATAATACACGCTGATCATATATCTGTCTATATAATTAGTATCAGACGTTAGTTGATCCTAATATGATTTTGCTAATATTTGGAAACAAAGAATTTTCTCTATACGCTTAAACGACTGATGGGCGATTAGAGTCGAATTTACAGATCTCGCCGTCGAGAGGCGTATTGTTAAGTTCTGATCCAAATCCAGACGGATATGACAACTATTCAATCGGGAACATTTTCAGTTCTCATATCCTCAGGCTGGGTTCTATTAAAAACATTACCAGTGTTCTTCTAATGGTATTAAGAATAAACTACTGATAACTAGAATTCCTACAATCATTCCTATTGTGCAAATGTTCAATTTTATGTATTTTAATGGTTTCATATGACTATTTCGCATAGGCACTATTACTGTCATTGTAAACATTCAAGCTGATAACTTACACTGGATTTTGACTTTTAAACTTCATGTTAGAACATGATAGAAATTTTAAGTGTTAAAACATATCAATTGAATTATTTCGTTGACATCCGTCGAGGTGGATTTGGTTTTCAGATGGCACGCAGTTATAATATTCTTCGTAAATTTGTAAAATGGCTACTACGACTAAAAGACTAAGGAAGAAATTTAATACCATCATCTGGTTTAAAACGCTAATCACTCGTGTCTTGCCTTGTCAATTCCTAATGAGAATATTTTATCTAGTCTTTGAGTCCTGGTTTTTGTGCCAAATTTGTAGTAACAGAATAATGATGTATTCTCACATTTGGAACAGAATACTGCATAGAGTTAAATAACTTGTGATGGATCTGCTAATATGGGCAACACATTTGACAAAATAAAGAGGGCATTTAGAGGTACTGCAGAGAAAACTACAGATTCGGCACAGAAAGTGGCAGGTCCTGACGTCTATACAGGTTCAAACAATGCAAATGAAAATAGAGAGAATGAAAAAGGTAGAAAGTAACCGATGAACGTAGAAGATATTGCAGAACGCAAACCTACTGCGGTCAAGAGGGATAATAATCAGGTCAGTACAAGGGATCCAGTTTAATCATTACCTTTTTAAGATATACATTTGAAACAATTCGTACCTATTTAACGTATAAACTAGTTCTAAAAAGATCATTGAAAACAAAACTAGCAATTCCTCAGTATCTTAATTTTTATTCATCCTACCACACCTTCGTTTAATAACTTGGATTTTAACTTTTTGGAAGTGCGCGCATCTATTAAAAACTAAAACTAGGATTTTGTTACTGTATTTTTAAACTGTCTACTGCGTCCATAATAACCTGAGTAGCATGTGTTCCAAAATTTACTTTACAATAGTTTTCATTTTTTAGCTTTGAATCAAACCTGTTTGTCCTTATCAGCTGTGAAACCCTATTTACTGCAGCTAGATAATTCATCGAAGATATCCAAGTCAGTATGATTGTACATTTATCGCAAACTTGAACCTTAACATTACTCCCATATATTTCCGCACAAAAGACGCATTTGTTATATACTAATGAAGTACCTGATCTGGGTGCATTAATCCCAAAATGAACTGTATTAAAGCACTCGATACACAAATGTTGATTACATGTAGAACATGAGTGATATTCTTCATGTTTACTACATTTTTTACACACTGTCATTGCTTACAAGCACCGTGCAGAAGCCATCATCAACAAGCAAGTGTTGTCATGAAATAATATATTCATTATATATCTACTAGTATTATTAATTAAGTAATCTCTCCTATATCTAGTTACTCTGCAAATAAATGCAGGATTGACAAGTGTTTAATTATTATTTTTGATATCGCCTTGGAAGCTTTTGAATGGAGTTCAATTTATTTCTGGAATCAAATATCTTTGTTAGTAATAATTAAAGGAAATGATACTAATAACTGAGATTTGTGTTAGTTAATTGCATTATCTTGAATATTGGTTGATCAATGTAGATATCAATACATCTTTATTGTGCATAATAGTACTATATTTAGAGCAATTTTGGAAAAAAATAAGTGCGATAAGTGTAACTTGACAATTCATCCTAATTTCATAGGTAATCATAAATGTGATCATCAAAATTGTCCAATTTGTAAAAACCCGATTACTCCTTCACAATATTGGCCCCATATAAGATCACATCCGGGACATGAAAATGATAGTCCACCATTACCAAAAAGAAATATGTTTGAGAATAGAAAAAATGAAAACCATTCCGGTTATGGCAATTATCAAAGAAATTAGTCCAGAATTATCTTATTTTTTAAAGTAGCCAAAGTGAATTTATGCCCGTCGATACCCATGACGCTAACCCTTAGATTTATCATGACTCCCCATGTTCACCATTGGGACAGCAATGATGATCTTCGAGGAAACTACGAAATCATTATTTCCATCGGATCTTTTTATTCAACCCGGAAACGATAAGCCAATTATTTCTAATGATCTTTCAGATGATATGATTCAGTTGTATAGGGCAGTAGGAATATTTGGAAGTAAAGAACCGGTAAGGCAATCGACCAGAAGTCTTGTAAAACTTGAACTCAAGATTGTGTTACCAATGCATGGATCGTATATAGACGCTTCCATGTTCCCCTCATACACAGATGCGATAATGAAAAATGAATTTGCATACTCAGGTACCATACTGGGACAGAAAGTACCTATAGTCACATGAGTCCGTTTCCAAAAATTGTTCGAGAATGCTAACCAATTGACATTATTCCTTTTTATCAGAGGTACTATGACGCCTGCCGTGTTTGATTATCTACAGGCCCACCTGTTTGATTATCTCCGGGCGGAATCCCTCCGGGCGGTATTCCTCCTCCACCTGTTTGATTGTAACCGCTAGGGAGTCCAAGCGCACCGATTTCCTGTATGCTAGCCCAACCATCTTTTGAGCTAGTGCTAGTGATTGTCAATTTAACAAACTTCCCGTTTATCCCTTCTTCAAATGGATATATTTCTTGCCCTGTTGAACCTTTCTTATTACTGCCTTCAAACACTTTTTCATAGTTGTTACCATCTTCAGAAACTTCTATTTCAAATGAATATTTCCTTTCATCTCCTTTATTCCATTGCACTGACACTCCGCAAATAGATTGTGGCTCGTTCAGACTAATCTCTGCCCAGGGATTTTTGCCATTGTAAGACCACCACGTAGTCGAGGACCCGTCAATTGCATCAGAAGGTGGATGATAGTCTGAAGGATCGGTTTCAAAACCATTTGTAGTTATATTCTCGATCTTCAAAACAGTACATTGTGGATTCATCTCGCCTCCACCTGTTTGTTCATCTCCAGGCGGTATTCCTCCTCCACCTGTTTGTTCATCTCCAGGCGGTATTCCTCCTCCACCTGTTTGTTCATCTCCAGGCGGTATTCCTCCTCCAGGTATTCCTCCTCCTGGAAGAGTTCCACCATAAGTCAAGGAATCTTCGGAAGGTGTAAATGTTAAACT
>JBIOZG010000012.1:0-172092 GCA_044870765.1 Nitrososphaeraceae archaeon | reverse complement strand
AGTTTAACATTTACACCTTCCGAAGATTCCTTGACTTATGGTGGAACTCTTCCAGGAGGAGGAATACCTGGAGGAGGAATACCGCCTGGAGATGAACAAACAGGTGGAGGAGGAATACCGCCTGGAGGAATACCTGGAGGAGGAATACCGCCTGGAGATGAACAAACAGGTGGAGGAGGAATGCCGCCTGGAGATGAACAAACAGGTGGAGGAGGAATACCGCCCCTAGACAATCAAACAAGTGGGGCCACAGACAATCAAACAAGTGGAGGTGGAATACCACCTGGAGGAATACCACCTGGAGGAATACCACCCATGGACAATCAAACAGATGGACTTGTAGATAATCAAACAGGAGCGCCGGTAACTAATCAAACAAGGCAAGAGCCCTAAGTCTACGATTGATGTAAACATAATAATGTCCAGTCTCAGATCCTGTTAAAGTTCTACATAAAAATGAAATTATAATTTGGACCCATCTGAAATTCCAGATTCATCCCTCCCTGCCCACCGTATTTTGAGAGTGAATTAGTATATCTGATCGCAATTATGGCAATTATAAATTAATAGACGCATCTGTTTATGACGACTTTAGTTACTACCAATGCTTATCAGGGATTACTTTATGACGACTTTTAGCTATAAACGCATCTGTTTATGACGACTTTAGTTACTACCAATGCTTATCAGGGATTACTTTATGACGACTTTTAGCCAAAATCACAGATCCAACCTTGACATTATAGCACCAGTTGATAAAAATCCTCGCTCTAATCACATCAATATGTATGCTGAAGTCTACATCTAACAGCTACACGTTATATGAGTTAATTTTTAGGAAAAATATTATTTTTGGTCGGGTAGTACTCGATATTCACAGCTTTAGATAGACTTTATTTAATACAATTTCTCCCGGAGTATGGTTATACTACCTAGGTTGTTCCCTTTTGTATAAAGTGTTTTGGACAAAAAACTTTAGTCGTCTTGGAGAAGATGAGCAGCTTCTATTGTGATTTTTGCCTCACTTTTCGCGCTTATTTCGGGACTGCAAGAAGCTCGTTCACCAGCTTTTTACTCTCTAATCCTTTTCTGAACAAGATTCGTATTCGGTGCTTATATTATCAAAGAAATTAGATCCATCTTTTTAAATATCAATTTTATTATTTAATTATTGGTTAAGACTAAAGGGATATTATTAAAAATGGAATTAAAGATCGATATTCCACAAGACATAATGTTGGATAAGAAAAGACTAAAATCAGTTCAGCGGGGTATTCTGAAAGCTATATCCAAGGGACCGTATGAAGAAGGTCTGGCATTTAAAATTGTAAAGGCAACCTTTGAGGATTATTACAGCACCTATGAGCTGCCTGAAACGAAAAATCAGCCTTACCCTTGAGAATCTGGATTTTAGAAATTTTTAACCGTTTGATCAAATAGGGATTAGGCAATTTAGATATTCCAACTAGGACCCATCTGAAATTCCACATCCATCCCTTCCGGCCCACTAAACTTAGTACTCGTACAAGAATTCACATTGTAAACAATATCAATCCCTTCCGTTTCAATGAGCGTTCTTCAAAAAGTTCTCTTCCTAAAACCATACGATAACAGAAGTTATATCTTTATTTTGAGATTTTAAATTTACAAAGTAGAATCAGGACATGGCTTCTGCGCCGTATATCTGGATTGTGAATACCGCAGGCCATGCAGAATAATTCAGAAACACTCGAGATGTCGCGTCCAAAAAAACAGAATCATTCCTCACAGTTCACTTAACGACTTTCCGTTTTTTCGTATGCATTCAGTTGTTCCAGTACCCTTTGGTATAACCTGTTCATGGTAACAGGTTTGTCAATTGATGAATCTATTATTCCTTCTTCCATATATTTTAGGAATAATAAATCCTCATCGAAGTTATAGGCGCTCATCAATATTGTCCTCACCTTAGGATTTGAGCTCTTTACCTTTTTCAGTAGCTCTAATCCATTAAGATTAGGCATTCTCAAATCAGCAATTACCAAGACGTAGGCATCTTTGTTAGCGGCAAAGTGTTCTAGAGCAATGATAGGATCATTAAAAGAAACAACAGAAATGCCATCAATATTTTCAGACAAAGCAATATGAAAGAGCTCAGTAGTGTTTAGATCGTCATCTACTACACTAACAATTTTCTTGTTAGCAACCACGTTCGCCTGCAGCCTCTCTATCTAAACTTGGACACTGCTTCATGTAGCCATTTAAACAGGGATTGAATATAATTAAGTTTTATTTATTTAATGGAGCTAGAGGGCAATTCTTGGTGTTCATGGGTTTTGAGGGAACCATTGAAGAAAAATGTACCAAACCATATGAATTTACAAAGAAAAATAATGATTCAATTCAATCATATCTAATCAAATTCATAAATTTCCAGAAACAAAGAATTGAAGATAAAAACAAAAATTTGACATTATCTGACTTCTATTAGGTCTTCCTTAATTCCTTTTGTAATGAGAAAGTCCTTGGCTGCACTTCTATGATCACCCTGCAAAATGACTAATCCATTTTTATAGGTACCTCCTGCTCCAAGTTTGATTTTCAATTCTTTAGTTATTGAAGCAACATCAGTCATACTCTCAAGGCCTTTTATGACTGTTGTTGGTTTCTTAAATTTCCTAAATTCTTTCGCGATGACCACCTTGGCTTTCTCTCTATCCAATTCTTGTAGAAAACCGTCAATAGAGCCTGTATCGTAATAACCTTCTGACACTAACAATGATATGATATTTACGTTAAAGAAGGTTTTGATCATAATCGGGTAAAATAACGACAGTTCTCATTTTAAGATGAAGAGATTTATTTATAACATTAATTGAAACTATTTTCAGACGGATATTTCAGTGGCCACCTCTAAAATGACTAGCGAAATAAAATTAGATATCGTTGAAAAGTGCATAGATGTAAAAATGTTATTCCATCCATCTGCGTGAAAGGTAAATAGTAACTGAAAAAAACAACTTCTGATAACGACTCACATTGTTAACAAATTAAATCTCTCTCCGCTCACCATATTTTGAGCAAATTTTCACACTTAATATTCTGACTATGTAAATAAAAAAATAACTGTCATGTTTTGATACTTATAATATCTCCTTCAATGGTAACTTCATATGTATTCTGGTCATATGTTTTAATAAATGACATCTCTTTACCAACATTTTCCATATATTTTTGCCACTTTGGAGGTAGGGGTTCCATATCAGGAGGTATTTCTAAAACCGGTTCTCCTACTTTCTTTCCCGTGGTAATATCAAACTTTGCCGCATGGAAAGGGCACGTTACTATATTTTGATTTATATTCCCATTTGAAAGTCTGGCATTCATATGTCCACATCTTTCGTCAAAAGCATAAAACTTTCCATAAAAATTGGCTATTACTATTTCTTTTCCATTTATGTCTAGATGTTTCATTTGACCATTAGTAATTTCGCTTACTTTTCCTACCTCAACGTAACCTTGGTTTTGAGTCATTGTTCTTGTATACATACGCGTTTTATTTATAGGTTGTAGTAACTAAAAACTAACAGAGTGAGAAACCTGCAACTAGGTCCTAACAATGTAAATAAAGACCCACACTGTAAACAAATTCAATCCCTTCCAGCGCACCTGAAATCATGAGCAAATTTCAAAAATAGATATTGATACTATGTATTTCCCTGATACACATCGAAAAGAATATACTTGGAATAATTATATAAAATCAAGATTATTGCATCCAATTACGCTCCTTTTAATGGTAACTTTCGTTATTTATGTTAATTTATATGTAGTTGGATCAATGGTAGGTTTTTTTGAGAAAGTTTATGGTAGTGATGATTCGTGTATAAAATTTGACTCTAAAACACGATTAATTTCTATTTTCTGCACATCAGCAAGACTTTCTGATATTGATAAGCAATTAAACAATTCAAGTATTTTAAAAAGAGAAAGTTTTAATTCTGATTCTGATGAATTTAGTTCTACAGGTAGTATTAAGCAAAACAAGGGATGGTTATTAAACGCGGGAATTACTGTTGGTAAGAATGCTACCCTTATAATAGATTCTATCGATACCGGTTGGCTAAAGATAGTTCCAGTAGATACTGTACAGTTATCATCAGAATCAAAAACTACAAAAGAGCAAGAACAAAATGATCAAATTTCTTTGGAGAGTAATTTAACAACGGTCTCTGTTGACAGTAATCAGAATGGTAAAGTAGTTAACTTTATTGATAATGAGAACAAAAGTAGTAACGAAGAAGTCAGAAATATGATAGTGACAAGTAAGAATAATAATAATAATCCGAATGGAATTCACGTACTTGGCTCGCTGATAATAGATTCTGTAAAAATAACTTCATGGGATCTAAAGAAAAATGATGTTGTTAAATTTAGTCTAGGTAAAAGACCTGGAGAGGAAGACACTAAATCAGAATATGATACTGTTGAGCCTAGGCCCTTCATAAGAGTATCCGATAAAGCATCCGGAACTACTAATATCACCAATTCTGAGTTAGCTTACCTTGGTTATTCATGCAGCAAGTGCTCGGGCTTAAGTTATTATGGAGGGATTGGCTCTGTTATAATGGGAAATGATATTCACCATCTCTTAAAGGGATTTTATTCCAAAAAAATGGGATATATGATTGTTGAGAATAATAATTTCCATGAGAATTATCTATATGGGATAGATCCACATACCGGAACACATGATATGATAATACGCAGTAACAAGGTCCATCATAATAATGCAACGGCTGTAGTATGTTCAAAGGATTGTTATAACATATTAATTGAGGAAAACGAGGTTTATAATAATATGGATGGTCATCGCGGTATTGCGTACAGCATTAATTCAGATCATTCAATAGTACAAAATAATTATGTTCACGATCAAGATATATGCATAGGATTAAACAGATTGTCAGATTATAACAAGATATATAACAACACTCTTTCAAATTGTAATATAGGGATAGATCTCACTGATACTTCAAATAATATAGTATCTGACAATAAGATAATTGGGGCACAAGAGGCATTAATAGTTCAGGACATTACCAATAAAATAATTAATAATAAAATTTACAATTCTATTAATGGAATCGTATTTACACATGCATCAAACAGTAATGATTCAATCAATAGTAATTCTAATGCATACTTTTTAGATCAGGCAAATATATCAAATGAAGTGAAAGGTACAAAGAATCCCCTAGTTATCAAAAGTAATCCTATTAAAAATGATAGTGAGATGGACCTAACAGATTTTGAAAATGAAACAATACTGTCAGAAGATAGTTAAGTTCAATCTTGTAAAATAGCTTGTAGATAATGACTTAATTTATACATCAGTGTCATTTTACACTGAATGTTACAGGTTTTATACTGGTCGAATCCTTATAGATTCTTTGATACAATTCGTGGCTAGATATATCCATCGACCAAGTTTTAGATTTGTATTATTACTTGTCCCAATTGGACTTTCTGCTTTTACTCATCTATGGAATATAGACGGATTTCCAAGTATCTATAGGGATGAAGACCATTATCTTAGGAAAACATTGCATCTTCTAAGCGGTCTGGGCCCACAGGAAAAATCTGATGAACTGTTGAGTAACCCATCGCATCCTTATACTCATCCTTACTTTGGACAGCTGTTTCTTGCGGCAATATTAGGTGGAATTGGTTATCCAGATTCGATTAATCCATCGATAGAACCCTCCTCAATTAAAGAAATCTACTTGGTTCCAAGGATGCTAATGGGAATGCTCGCAATACTAGATACCTTTTTCTTATTTATGATAACTGAACGTCGCTATGGAACCACAACCGCTGCTATTGCTTCTGTTCTTTTTGCAGTAATGCCACTTACATGGATCATTAGAAGAATATGGCTAGAACCTATTCAACTGCCTTTTCTACTTGCTTCGATACTTGTAGCAATGTACTTAAAGAATTACGAATCAAAAGGGAGAATAGTTTCTATTTTAGGAACAGTGTCTGGAATACTTTTTGGTTTAACAATATTCACAAAGCTTCCAATTTTCACGCTAATTCCTTTGGGTATATATGTTATTTATTCCAACTCTAAGAATTGGAAATTAGTTGGTACTTGGCTTCTTCCTGTATTATTGATACCTCTATTGTGGCCACTTTTTGCAATATTGAATGGGCAATATGATCAATGGATTGACGGTCTGTTGTGGCAATCAGAGAGAGGAGATAAGCTAATTACTGGCGCAATTGGAAAGTTATTTGCCATAGATCCAGTTCTAGTATCTCTTGCACTTGTTGGCACTCTGTATGCAGTAGTGAAGAAAAGGGATTTATTTATTATATTATGGTTTATACCGTTCATCCTCTTTAGCCTTATTAGCGGATATGTATCATATTGGCATTTCATACCACTATTACCTGCATTTTGTATAGGTTCTGCGATATTAATTAAAGATATTTCTAAACTGTTACCTAACAAAAAGATTCGGATAATGTTACCTTATGCATTCATGGTAGTAATTGGGACCTATGGATTCATTGTCACGATTATGCTCATCACACTCAATCTCACGTCATTTCACTACCAGGTTATATCCGATATCGCATATCAGATTCAAAATGCAAATACCACATCTATAAGCCATGATAGTAGAGGAAACATAAACAAGAATGGAGTAACCGTTCTTGGGAATAACTATTGGCTTTGGATTCCAAAGTACATATTCGATAGAGATGGTGTCAATGAATTTAGAAACTATTACAACGCCGAAGACAACATGACAAAAAAGGTCATTTTAGTGGTCGACGAAGACTTTATCCCTGAGATGACTACTGATAAACATAGCAAAGAGAAATTAAGACAATTACTAACCAAGTCGGTTTTACTGTATGAGATAAGAGACAATCAATCAAATACACTTCAGAAGAACAAATATCCATTTAATAGTTTGACTAGTTTGACCCCCAATCCCGTAACCAGAATTGAGATTCATGCGAATTATTAAGAAAGACAAAGACACAAGAATTGCGGGTGGTTAGGTTTTTACACATAATTAGATATTTGTATATCTTTTACTTTTGAGAGTCATATGGCATAATGTTTGTAATATATAATATTAGGGTAAGTGTAAAGGCATTTAATTGACGAAAAAGAAATGAGACTTATTTTATCCGTCGTGTTAATTCCCATCCTTATAATTATCGGTGTAGAAAGTGGATCGACACAGACTTATGCATTAAATAATAAAACCACTATCGATTTCGCCACCGTTGAGACTTTGGGCAAATCATACTCATTTGCACTCGATTACACTGTTTTACCAAAGAATAATCAAATAATCAAAAACCAGAGTGCAGAAGAAGACGTAGTAAACGCAAGTAGACGCACTCCAATTCGTGGAGTTTTTAATTCTCCCGATCAGGATTCAATATTAGATTTTGATGCCTTCTTGATTAAGGAACATAGAATAATGGTAAATTATGAAAATGGCACGATTGGATTTAACAATCAACATCACCTAATAAATTTGGAATGTAATTTCAATAGTACTGATGAGGGTTGTCATACGTTCTATGGGGAATTCCCCTACAGAAAACAACCAACAGAGTACATGCTTGTTTTGGTGGCCTACTTTAATGATTATGTAAAATATTACATTACAAAAGTCAATCTTAGTTAGGTACTCGTCCTCTAGTACTGAAGTGATCTCACATTACCTTACATAATTTCAGAATAGTCCCTTCCGGCCCACTAAGCAGTACTCGTACAAGGATTCACATTCTAATCAAATTAAATCCCTCCGGCCCACCATATTTTGACCTCAATTTTCAGTCTTTGAAGAATTAAGAAAATAATTCGCGTTACAATTAGGTGTAACAATGTTACAATTAGCAGTAGTAGGAATAAACCCAGAATCGACAAGCAAAGGAAGTTCTAAATGGTAGAATTTACTTTATTAGGCAAGATTAGGATAATAGCGGAGAGGTAATTGAATAGGGAGATGGATGATATCGAACATGACATTGAAGAATTTGCGAATTATATTCTAGAGGCTATAAAGCAATCAGAAGGAGAAATAAGTAATTGGGATGAAATAATACGAAAATGGAAAGAAATAGAAAAAAAGAAAGATCTTGCACTGAGAAAAAAATTAAAATGAGCGTTATTCAATGAATTCTTCGAAACAAAATATCAATCAATCTTTTTAAAAGGTGCAGTAACTCATATTGTTAGAGTGGACGCTAAGGTAACCAAGGATAGTGAAGTCCAAGCAGGAAACAAAGATTCGAGATGTAATTCCTGCGATGAGAAAAAAGAAATTGTGTTTGAGAAAGAAGGTTTTAGACTTTGCAACGAATGTCTGGACGAGTTTATGAAGCAACATAGATTTACGAAATAGCATAACTTGCAAAACTGAGTAGAATTTCAAATTGAGATGTTTTAATTATTTCTTATCTAGATGAACAATGTGTATGTCAATGCCTCGGGTTCACAATTTTAGCAAAATTAGGTGCAATTACTTGATCTAAATTCTAATGTCGATCACCTAAAATTTAAGTTCATTTTTTCAGGGCCCCGATATTGTTGGTACTATTTTCATTACTTGATTAATTACTAGGACGCATGGTTTGATACAAGTTATAGTATGATTTGGATGCTCTCATCAAGAACAAGGCCACAAGCATTAACCAGACACCACCTATTGGAGATAGCTTCAAGCCGACCGCTGCCCCAATTATAAGAATACTAATAGAAAGAATCCACCCAATTTTTATGGCGTTTATAGTAGCCTTGAATTGATCGTGAGTGCGGTAGGACAAAAATGACCTCAATATTCTTCCCCCATCACTTGGGAATACGGGTAAAAGGTTGAAAAGTCCAATGACGAGATTAATCATTGCACTATAGAAAACGATACTAGATATAGGATAACCTTGTATAATTAGAATACTACTCTGATGCAACTCAAACCAAATTAGGAAGGAAAGACAAGAAGTAATGAAACTTATTAGGGGACCAGCAAATGCCATATAAATTTCCTTTTTAGGATCAATTAATTCAATAGGTTGCAATGCAATTCCTCCAAAGGCAAATAGAATAATCTTTTGAAATTTGATTCCGTATTTTTTTGCTATAACTGAATGTGCGACTTCGTGAAACAAAATGGAAAAAAGTGATATAAATGCACATACTACTCCTGCAATTACATAGTTTGATTGTACTAAACCAGGATTAAGGTTTGGTAAAATCGTAATAGAAAGTGACAATGTAATGAGAATAAATACAAAAGCAAAACTAAAATTTATGTAAACAGGTACTTCTGCAATCCTGCCGACGAATATTGAATATCTAAGTATCCAATACTTTTTTTCAAAATCAGAACCTAACTTTTTAGTTTTGTTACCATTCAATATCTTTGACCTAGTTATTAGTGAAATTAACTTATTTTATTATTACAGTATTTACTTATCAGAATCTATAACTCTGTAAATCTTTAATCGATACATCCAGCATAAATTCGTTACCAATTCTACGCTCAATATGAGATTTTGGGATATTGTATTTTACACCTGAAGGCGATGCAACCAATATGAAGCTATCCGAAATCGCTTCTATTGAACCTACTAATGTTTTTTTTGCCCTGACCTTCTTTTCAAGCATATTATCTAGATTCAAGTTTTTCTGTAACATTGTATCAATATCTTCTTTGAAGGAGAATATATATTCTGATTAACATTGTTATCTAATCCCTAGCGTAATTTCTATATTGCACCGTTCTGAGAAGTAGTTGAAGGAGTTATAACCCCTTGAATTTCCCCGTTCTCATGACCTACGGTGCGAACTACAACATACACTGAATTATTTTTCATTAAAGTAGCTAGATCTGTAACGTTCTTGCCACTCAATGGGCCACCAAGATCACTTTCTGTAATTATTCCTTTGGATAGTTGGCCATTCACCTGACCTGTTGGAATTTCAGATCTGCCATTTACCTGCACATAAGGATTAAATACTTGCGCAAGGTCGGTTCCGTTCTGAAGACTAATATGAGCACCGATCACTCCTTTAAGGTTTTTAACGTCTATATTGTAAGCCATATTCCCATTTGAGTCTAAATTAAATTTGGCTGTTCCTGTTGCGACAGTATTGACCGAAGGAGATAAAGGGCCAACTGACAAGTTGGCATTAAAACTTTGTTGCGCAAATGCAGGCATTGATATTAACGATACGACCAAGATACCGAGCGATATTAATGGAGTGTATCTTTTAATAGGTAACTTTGTCAATACTCTTATTATTACAATCATTGTAAGTTAATAATATACCTGAAATCTATAAGTCTCTTGCTTACAATTGTTAAGTTATCTTAATTAACCATTAATTGGTAACTAGAGTGTGAATAAATAACGTGGTAGGGCCAGGTTCCTATTGCGGGTACTAGTTATGGTTTGATACAAATCAGACATAAGCATTGCACTCGATAATTACGGATCTGAGTCCAAGAATTGGATACGACATGGCTTGCTAATCTTCAATATCTGTACCATATAGCGACCATATAGCGATAGAAACTACCTGGAATTCACCAATCTAAACTGAAAGAGGCAGCTAACGCTAGGTTTTGAAGGACGCTAATCTAGTTAATAAGGTCTAAAAGTAAGAGCATACTGGCCATCATGAGGTAACATTAGTAAATTGATGTGGTTATTCTGAAACTACGATCTCTTTAGTTTCTGCCTTGAATCCAATTTTTGCATGAGAGCCATCGCAATAAGGTTTTGTATTAGTTGCACCACATCTGCACATAGCAGCAAACACGGTTCCGTCTAGTTCTATTAAATTAGGACCATTTGCAGCACATTTGATTACAACTCTTGCCATAACCAAAGTAAAGCATCGAGTTATATAAATAAAATGCTTTGCTTTTTTTTGCTATTCTGAGGCTCTTATGATGCCTGGGTTCAAAAGCCGAAGATGGCCATTGTCAGTTGAAAGTTCATTGATAGCAGAATAATACTTTGGACATTCAATACAGATGTAATCTTTTTAGTAGATATACTGCATAAGTTGGATATTGATAAAAATAACAAGCTATATGACAAGAAAGTGGCAATCAACTTTATTTCCCTGACACAACAGAAGTGTTTATGATGCTAGGCTATCATCTAATGTGGATTGTCTTGAATCTTGAAAAATGAAATTTCGAGCATGGTTAAGGATATCTTTTTCCTTGACAGATAAAATTGTGCCGGACATTACTTTGAATTCGATTGCATTCACTACAGCTCGAGCACCATAATGGTTGTTAAAATAACCTCTCACAACTGCTGTTTCAGAGATAATCATTTTGACCTTATCAACCCAGGGTTTTAATTCTTCCTTTGAGTAAAGATAATTGTATCTGGGTTTTACGCGTTTACCATGCCATCTAATAAAAGAATGATTTGCTGTTATAATAGACTCTGACAAAAATTGCAGATTATCTTGTTTAGGAGAATCTGTCATGACTGCTGCTATATTGTAATGTTTCAACAGCTCCCATGGACCTTCAGTATTCCACGAAGGATTTCTAAATTCAAGGGCGTAATCGTATCCGCTAGGAAGTCTATCAAGAAATTGTTCAGTATTTCTGAATTCCTTAACTGTAAAACTCGGGGGCAATTGGATAAGCACTGCTCCAAGTTTATCACAAGTTTTTAGAGGGGATATCTTTGAGAGAAACTCCTCGAGATATGTTACTGCTCCGCTCTTCACATCTAAACGTCTATCATGTGTTACTATTTCAGGAACTTTAATTGAAAATTGAAAATTATCCGGAGTTACTTTAGTCATTGTTCTAAAGGTGTCCTTAGTCATATATTTGTAGAATTTTTCATAAAAAGTTGCATCCAATTCTACTGTATCGAAAAATTGAGCATAGTACTCTAGCTTTTTAGTTTGGCTACTGGGATAAAATACCTTGAGCCATCCTCCCTTTTCAAATGAATCAGAATAACTCCAGCCCGAACAACCTATGAGTAACTTCAATAGAAATTAATATGAAACGAATGGAAATATAGTTTGTCCACTTTTATCTTAAAGATACCAAGTATTCATCATGAAAGGAGCAAATAAGAGAAAGCAAATCAAACTCCTTTTGCAAGTTAAACTCATTTATTTTTGACTAACCGTCTTTTACTTTATCGGTTTGGATGAATGTGTTACACCCAAATAGGGTCCTATTTTCGTGGAGGATTTACCTTGCACGTAAAGTCTGTTCTTTAATTATGATCTAAGTATTGAGGTCCGTTGTGGCATTACAAGTAATTTGAAATTAATTGTAACCTTCATTTAACCCGCAATCAAGGATTTCATAGCCAACCAAACCATCCTGTCCGTTACCATTTTTATGTGCAGTATCCAAACATTTCTGCTGATCCTCTGAGGTCAATTTGTATGCGGGTGAATCCTGGAATTTATTCCAATTGACTTCATCATGATTTGTGCATTCCTCGTGGTCTATGCACTTTGAAAGTTCGCATAGAGAACCCTGATAGGCCAATAAATCAAATTCTTTGGATGATTGATGATTGACATCATGATTTTTTGGATCCCATTTCATTTCAGCATAGCCATCCTCACATTTGACCTGTTTCGCAAAGGAGAACTGAGCTGATAAAAATGCTGTTACTGCAATAGTTGCGAGAAACAAAACTGAAAAGAGTCGAAGCACAAGAATTCTAGAAAACTACACTTAATAAATCTTATCTTATCACTAAGTCACTTGTACTAGGCAACGCGAATAATATCCCTAAGTTTCAAAGTGCCAACGTCTAAATGAATAGAATCATTACCATATTGCAGTTTTTATCCGTTCCTCTAGTCAATTACTAGAATTGTCTTAAGAGTCAACTACGTGCTAGCGAGTATAACAAGATTCTGATGCATGCCAAACCGCTTATAGACGCAGCGTTTAAACATATTTTTATCTGAGGTCACTTACTAGATTAGGCACATATGGGTACTCATCAATGCGACCAATAGTTCACGTTGATTAGAAATATTAGATAATTCCGGAACTCAACATTAAATTAAGATACAGTAACCTCAATTGATAATTACAAAAAATAGAGGGTAGGAACGATTCTTGCGTAAGAATCTTACTAAAAATTGGAACCCCTTTGTTTCCACTCTACGATTGGATCTCTCATGTGGATATATGAAAATAAAACGATGTATAGGATTAGTCTATATGCGAGAAGTGGTGATAAGTGTGGAATCTCTCTTGCTGTGAATACCCAACATTCCGTTCGTAAATTCTGTAACCATTTGCTTGCCCGCAGTAAATGTAGGGTTCGTGTCTGAAGGCAATGGGATTCACTGTAGAACTGAATCTCTACTTAAGAGACCGATGAGGGACAATTGAGACATAAATTGAGACATAAATTGAAACAATTATGAATGTTGGTTCAGTTGCTAGTTTTTACGGGGATATGCGATTTTCAATTAGGACTATCTGGCGGGGATAATAAAACGAGACATGTCCGGCAGAGTTTGGCTTAAATATTGCAGCTATTACATACTAACGATGGCTAGCATTCCAAGTATTGTTATCGTCTCAACGCTAATTCTGTTAACAATTATGCAATTGAATATTATATTGGTTCATGCTGATTCCTCGGAGCTTTCGTACTGTGCAAACGGTGAAGGTAAGGACGGAATTAAGGTCAAAATTTGTAGTGTAGATGAGGAAAAATGCGAAAAGAATGCTAAAGAAAATGACATTTCAGCATCTTGTAAAAAGATGCATTAAACTAAAATGCAATACCCAGATTAGCGTAGCTAATATTGTCTTCTTGTGAAATTTAATTTACCTTTTCGTAGAATTAATAAGTTGATTGCTTATATTGCATTCGTCTTTTCGCATGTATTTTCGACACGATATCTATAGGGTTTTAAACCATTTCACATTTTCCATTGATGCATACCTCCATCGATGACTCTCCGTAAGTATGAACGCGACTAATAGAGATTATTAAAGCCACCATCATGAACTCGAAAATAGAGCAGTAAAGAATTAGGGCAGTTCTCACATTTCTTTAACTTATCCTAAATATATTTAAGATTCGACGAAATCAATAGTAACAGCAGCAATGAATTGTTTTTCAATTAATTGTTTAATCGGTAGTTAAATTGATCAAATATGTAAAAGTCAGGATTTCAAAAAGGGGATAATCATGGTAAAACAGAAAAAATTTCTCGGAATAGTAGGAGCGGTTTTTGCAATAGGAGGAGGTATCACCTGGTTTCTCCATCAATATCTTGTCTCCATGTTGCTATGGGGTGCTGCGGGATTAATACTACTAAAACTAAACAAGGCCAAAAGAAACGCCAATTCAAAAAGAAGATAGTGTATTTGTGGAGCGCAATTTACTAGCAAAAATGTTTCAGTAACCTAATCTCAGGTCTTCAGTAGGATTAATAATTTCCACAAATCAAATTGCAACTTATGAGTTTATTATTTCACACTACGATGCTTTTGATAGTTTTTTAAAAGAAATTTTTCCTATGGTTTTTTCTAAATGATATTATCTAATTTCTTAATAGAAATCAAAATCTTATCATATAGATCAATAAATGCAAATAGAAATAGACGAATGTGTCTATTGGATACTTCATACTGTTGTATCAAATGATCTGCTAAAATATAATCACGTTACGGTAAGAGAAGAAAACTTGGAATTCATAGTTGTTGAAGCAAAAAACTATTTTATCGACTTGACAGGATTAACAAAAATAGAAAAAATTACAGGTATGAAGCTGCTGCAGATGAAGTCATTCAATGGTGTCTCGTACCTCTGGTTTGGTAGGAAGATGAAGTTAATCCCATCCACAATCCCACATTAGGATTGTCTTATCTGAGAAATCGATGATCTCCTTTATGAGAGAAAATTGTTACCATGCTTTTGGAGGTTCTAAGGAAGAATGTTATTTCAGCTCGAATTTTTTTCTATTTCATATTACTTTTAAGGCCAAAATAACATGAATGACATTGAGATTTAGCATATATGACTCCATTGTTACCGCACGTAATACATTTTTTGTCATAGTCAATTGTAGAATCTGAGGATTTTATCTTTTGCATACATTTACCGCATACGGGGGCTTCGAGAGCATAGCTTGATAGAAAACCTTTTCCACATTGATTGCATCTAAAACTGTACATCTTCCCTTTAGGTCTCCATTTCTTAAATACGTCGATAAATCCCATATTGAATAATGGCATCAAAAGACTTTATTAATCTACATTTGTGCAAGTTGGACTCGGAAAGGCACTTAAATTTGATTGATAAGATGTCTACACGAAATATAACACTACAAAGAACCCCTTCCACATACATTAATGGGTATCTTATTCAAAGCTAGGTGGAATTTGAGATTAATTAGTGCAATTTTTATTTAAAGTAAATATACTAAATAATCAAGATATTAAATAGGTACTAGGAAATTGAAAGATGAAAATAATACTTTGAACGATTTCAATAAATATGATATTTTTGAAAAATGGAAGAAATTACAGAATTTTCCAACCCTTGGTATGTTCAGTCTTATAAATAAAGATTACAACGAATACATGGAAGATTTGATAACGTTGAACAAGATCCTAATGGATCTTCAGAAATATTTTTCCAATTACTGGTTGCAAATGTCCAAAACTCAATTCCAAGCCATTGGGAATCTTATTCTGAGATCAAAGTCGGATCCAAATGTGAATGATCCGAATTCTGAAAAATTTAGACTTCTTGTAATTGACGCATTTGAGGAAGCCTATAGTTCCCTTTTTTCCTCAAAAGAGTTTGCAATATCATACAACGAAGTCTACTCAAAGCAGCTTGACCTTGTAAATCATGTTAACAAAATAGTGGAAAGAAATCTTAGTTTGTTAAATATACCTACTCGGTCGGAGTTAGATACGGTTCTAAAGGACCTACAAGAAATTAAAAAGACTCTAAGAACTCTAAAAAATGGATACGAAAAACGGGAAAAAAAGTAAACTATTGATTTGATTTAGAAATGACTAGCCAAGAACGTAAAACCCCAGAACGCAGTGGATTTGATCTCTCAAAAGTAGCCAAAACAGTTGAGCTACTATCCAGGGGAAATCATATTTCAGTCGGTGATACTCCAAATGATATTGTATGTGAGACAAGGCTATACAGACTCTTGCATTATCGCAGCCTTGTGAAGAGGGTTTCTTCTACTCCAATATTGGTCGTATATGCATTAGTTAACAGGTCATATGTACTTGATCTTCAACCTAACAAAAGTTGGATTCGCCATCTTTTGATGCAAGGATTTGACGTCTACCTACTTGATTGGAAGTCTCCTACTAGAATGGACAAGTATGTCTCATTTGATGATTATGTAAATTCTTATATTGATGATTGCGTGGAGATAGTTCAAAATAATAATTCTTCAGACAAAATTACTCTTCATGGATACTGTATGGGATCTTCTATGTCGGCTATGTATACATCCTTACATCAAGAAAAGATCAAGAATTTGGTTACAATTGCGCCAGTGATTGATACAAGTAAAGATACGACAGTAATTGCAAATATTTCTAAGCAGATGGATATTGATAAGTTGGTATCCTACATAGGTTATCTGCCACCAGAAAAGCTCTACGAATGTTACTCTATTCTGAAACCGTTCAAGCAGGGAGTTAACAAGTA
Source organism: Nitrososphaeraceae archaeon (assembly GCA_044870765.1). Taxonomy (GTDB): domain Archaea; phylum Thermoproteota; class Nitrososphaeria; order Nitrososphaerales; family Nitrososphaeraceae; genus TA-21. The sequence continues at coordinate 155,355 of JBIOZG010000012.1, read as the reverse complement.
CTATAATCTTGTTGAAAATATTGACAATGAATCATTTGTACAGAATTTCTTACGTATCGAAAAGTGGTTATATGATACACCACCGATTGCCGGTGAGACTATCAAACAATGGATAAACGATATTTACAAAAAAAATCTCCTAGTTAAAAACCAATTTAGATTAGGAACTGCCATCGTAAACCTGAAGAAGATTAACGTTCCTCTTCTAAATATCGTTGCAGAGGAGGATCATCTAGTCTCTCCTGAATGCAGCGTTCCCTTAAACGAAGTAGTATCGAGTGAAGATAAACGACTAATACGATTCCACACCGGTCATGTGGGATTAATTGCAAGTAGCTATTCTCAGAACAACGTTTTACCAAAAGTAGGACAATGGATCAAATCACGGTCAACCTAAGTAAATCGATTTAACTATAATAGGTAAGTATTAATTAAATCAATGTCATTTGTCTGAACTATTCTTATGTTTTCTTTCGATCGGGATTACTATGACTTGGACAAGGTCTCCATCATCAATTTTCAATGCCTGCCTTTCAGCCTCTGGTATTGAAATTCTGCCGCCGCTTTGAATAGTAGTCTTGAACATTGCATGATGAAATGTCAGGCCCTGTAGCATTGAAAAGAAATTTTGCATCGCGTCCAATTGAATATTTGAAAATTTCTTAAAGAAATCTTGTTGTGCCTGTGTCGTATTATCTATTGCCTTCTTGTATGATTCCATGTCTTCATTAACTTCAGGCTTATCTTCACCCATACTCCTAATTTCTAGGATACGTTTATTTAATACTATTGAATCATCTCAAGAAATCGATTGCTATTTTAGAAAATATTTCTGGTTTTTCAGTAAAGGGTGTATGACCACACTTTGGTATTACTATCAAATTAGATTTGGGAATTTTCCTATAATCGTCTGCATATTTGACCGGTATCATTTCGTCCTGTTCTCCCCATACTATTATCGTAGGTGAAAGTATCTTGTCGAGTCGAGAAGACAAGTTTGGAGTATTCCTGATTCCAAGCATGGTAGACATAAATGCGTATTTTGCATTCGGAAGTTTCATTCTATCGATAAAATCTTCTACAGTTTGTTCTGTAACTGTTCGGGGGTCAAATGCCATATTGATGAAGGCTCTCCAAGCATTATCATGTGTTGGATAAAGAGACGCGAGAATATACTCCTCCAGTTTTCTCGTCGAGCTTTTCATGGTCCCAGCTGGAGAAACTAAAACTAGTTTGTTTACCATTTGGCTATTCTTAATTGCAAATTCTGCTGCAACTAACCCACCAAAAGATGAGCCTGCAATGCTTGTTTTCTTGATTCCCAAACTGTTCAGGAAATCTTCCAGAAATTTTACAAAGAAGGGTATGTTGTACTCAACCGTTGGTTTGTCGCTATAACCAAAGCCAACTATATCTGGGGCAATTACCCTAAAATGATCATATAAGAATGGAATCACTTTAGCCCACCTTTCGGCAGATGCGCCTATACCGTGCAATAAGACTAAGGTTTCTTTTTTCTTTGTATCGACATTATCATAATCAAGATAGCGAATCTTGTTTCCATGAACCCGTATATTTCTCACTGGAATTTGAATGGACAATAGTCTGCAGTCTGATAGATATCTCTAGGTCCACTTTATTACTTTTATCATATACGCCTTTTTGTATGATATAATAACCCAGCTCAACCCGCGACTTTATTAGAACTCACAATCTGAGTCACCACTTTCTGTTCTTTAAAAATCAATTGTTATCTTGGTTCATGATAATCCATCCATTTTTTTGATGTTTATCAATTAGGCAATTTGGTAAAAATCGAGTATCAATCTAAGCGCAATGCCGATAAAAGTAATGCCAAGAAGTAATCTTAGTTTTTGCTCACTCAATTTGGTTGATAATCTTGATCCTATTTGAGCACCTGCAAATGCCCCTATTGATAGCAATATGGCAGGTATGTATTGAGGATTTCCTAGTATTATGTGAGCGGATAATCCTACCAAGGATGTAATCATGAGAATAAATTGTGAAGTCGGAGCAGCCAAATACATTGTTAATCCTAGAATCAATATCATTAAGGGAACAAATACAACTCCTCCTCCTATCCCAAATAAACTAGAAATAATTCCCGCAACAAATGTACTGGAGAAAAAAAGAATCCTTACCCACAGGTTTTGAAATGACAAGGAATTTCCGGCGAGTATTGATTTTTTATAAATTAGATAAACTCCTGTACCGATTAGTACTATTGCAAGAAGTATCTTGAAAGAACCAGGGTCTATTCTAACTGAAAAAAAAGATCCTATTATTGCACCTGGTATTGATAACAGTGCCATCTTAATTCCGAGCATATATTGAATCTTCTTTGACTTACTGTAAGCAAGAGTCGAGGAAATGCTAGTTGAAGAAACTGCAAACAGACTTGTGCTTGCTACCTGTGGCGGAGAGAGACCAAGGAATGTCAGAGCGGGAGATATTATTATTCCTCCACCAACCCCAATCATCGACCCCAATATACCTGCAATCAATCCAACTAATACAAAAAAAGGGAAAAGCAAAAAGTCTTGCAAATCAGATCTAATACCTATTACTTCTAGTACGATCGTCGTAAGTTAATAAATTGTTTGCAAATTTCGATTCGAATGATTAAGGGAACTCTATCGCGCATCAATGTTAGGAATTAAATTAAATTTGGCTGATATTATAGTCTTAATAAATGGAGGAGTTTTACTGCAATATTTGTCAGAGGGCGATAGAGTCATCATCCCTGGAAAACCACGTTAAAGAATCTGATCATGTTAAACGCAAAAGAAAATTGGAAAGAGATCTAGAAACAAATAAGGAATCCGAAAAATCAAAATTGTCTGTTGTGGAATTGTGGAAAAACGACTGATATTGGTAACGATTTATAATAATATATTTTCATGCATTTAAAGTGATATTTTACTATATCAATTAAATTCGTGTGATTATCTACTGATACCTTTTAGTTCAAATTCGATGCGTTGATTTAAATATGTAAATTATTTTAGTTAAAGATCTGGAAAAACAAAAACAAAAAGGCGTTCATGCCGACATCTTTCACCCATTTCCCCTGATTTTGCTTCATACCCCATTTGGACTAAAATTCTTTGATTATATAGCAAAGACAAGAATCGCAAAGGCCTATGCTAGAGCAAATACTTATTTAATGCCGGTTATAACCGCCATTGCTATCTTATTAATCATAGGTGGAATATCCACTCTCATTACCAATGTTTCTCTGAGAGAGGATGTCAGGGCGATAGGTCCCAGAGGTAATTTTCTTATACCCATACTTAACCCTCTTCTTCCAATCACCTACACTTTGGTTGCTCTTGTAATCAGCGTCTTTATACACGAAGCAGGTCATGGCGTCGTTGCAAGGGTATATGGAATAAAGGTGGAATCAACCGGAATTGCTTTTGTTCTCTTTGTTCCAATTGGGGCTTTTGTTAATCTTGATAAAACTGGATTAGAAAAGGCAACATTGAAGGAGAAGAGTGCGGTTCTAACTGCAGGTCCGCTTAACAATATGATACTTGCTGCAGTCTCTATGGCCTTGCTCTTTATATTAATATCCACCTTGACGCCAATTCCTACACAAGATACCGAGAAGAGCGGATTGCAAATAATTAGTGTAACTGACGGGTCTCTTGCTGACAATATTGGTCTAACACGAGGTTCCAGCATACTAACTATTGCGCAAACTGAAGTACGTAGTCAAGAGGATTTATCTAGAGTTTTAAAATCAAATATAGGCAAACAATTTCAAATCGTATGGACTGACAGAGAGGGTAAACAAACAACGGATACACTATCAATTCCAGCGGACGCCGATCCAACCAAACCTATTCTTGGTGTAGTAGCATTACCCATTGATCCCAATGTGACGCTAGAATTGTACAAGAGTCAATTTGCTTTTACCTTTGATATCAATCGCCCAGTGCCTATGCTCCCTTTGCCAACGTTAAGTGGACAATTTATACCATTTTCAGATACCATGGCTCCAAAATACAATTCAAGTATATTTGGTCCAACATTTCCCATAATTGCAAATACCCTCTTCTGGCTTTGGTTCATAAATTTTAATTTGGGAATATTTAATGCGCTTCCTATTGCATTTTTGGACGGAGGTCAGTTGTATGGCTCTCTTATAGAGAGCAGATCCGGGATTGATAAGAATCGTCTCAAACAAATCTCTTCAGCAGTTTCCATAATCATGGTTATTATTATTATTATGACTTTTATTCTTCCTTACGCACCTTTCTAGAATAAAGAATAGTTTAAAGCAATTAATTTCCAAAATATATATTAAGAGAGAAGTTCAATTTCAATATGGATACAACCGGTAAGAACTTTAATGACCTTGCTATATCGTGTTGTGATAGTAATTGATTATCACTATTAGTGTAAGGATAATGGAAAATGAGACCGAGTATCTAGAAGAATGTTAAAGTGACCAATGAAAATTTAAGTAAAAATTCTGTGGATGAGCGTATTCCTACACTAGAGAACAGTGACAAAGTTAAAGAACGAAATGATACTGTTTCCCAAAATCAAATTCAACGTACAAAAAAAGTTGATGAAGATTTTTTCAAAGATATAATACTCAAATCTATTCCAAAAGAATCGCAGATTACAAACATACGGTTTGAGGGCCCATATGTTGCGCTTTACACACTAAATCCTAAATTTTCCTTGACCGAATTGACCTACTATCTTTCATCTCTGTCGAAAAATGTTAAAAAAAGATTTGTAGTAAGAACCGATACGTCGATCAGACTGTCTGAAGAAGAAACAAGAGCAGCTGTCATCAAGATGTTACCGAATGAGGTTACAATATCTGCTGTATTTTGCGATGACGCCACAGGCGAAGTGGTTCTAGAGGTAAACCGTCCAGAGTCAATAGATGCCAACATGGTAATCAATATAGCTCAAGCCACGGGTTGGATAGCACATACGTTAAGGTCTCCTCATATACAGTCAAGTAGCATGAACATGATACACTCTACACAGAAGAGCTCTACAAAGGAAAGAAGTCTTTTCCTACAATCGCTAGGCAAAAGAGTCTTTAGACCTCCGCTTGTTCTCCAAAGTAATGATTTTAATCTAAATTTGACAAATCATTCAAGTGAAAAAAGATCAGAGTTAACTGAATTCAAATCGAAGTTGAGAAGCAAGGAGGAAATAGCCATTTTCTGTCTTGGCGGGGTTAAACAAGTAGGTAGATCATGTTTCATTGTCGTAACTTCTGAAAGCAAAATAATGCTTGATTGTGGCATTAATCCTGGAGAACCATTAGGTATATCCGCTTATCCGCGATTGGACTGGTTTAATTTTGACCTTGATGAAATAGATGCAGTAATCATAAGCCATGCTCATATAGATCATCAAGGATTTTTACCCGCATTATTCAAATTTGGATACAAGGGGCCAGTTTATTGTACCGAACCAACTCTTCCTTTAATGACACTTCTCCAGTACGATTCAGTCAAGATATCCAAAAGCAATGGCACTTTTTTGCCCTATGAAACAAGAGATGTAAACGAAGTCATAAAGCATTGTATAACCTTACCTTATGGGAAACCAACAGATATTTCACCGGATGTCACAATAACCTTCAATAACGCTGGGCACATAATGGGAAGCGCTACAGTACACATCAATGTATTTGGAACTCATAATATTCTTTATTCTGGTGATTACAAATATGCCAGGACACAATTACTTGATAGTGCCGTTTCAGTTTACCCTAGAGTCGAGACACTAATTACAGAAAGTACTTACGGCAATTCTGCTGACATAATGCCGGATCAGTCTGTAGTATACAAAACTTTCACTGATGCTATCAACAAGACAATGTCGGCGGGAGGAAAGGTATTGATTCCAGTTCCAGCCGTTGGAAGGGCGCAGGAAATAATGTTGGTCCTAGATAAGGAAATGAGAGAAGGACGTTTAATGGAGGCACCAGTTTTCATTGAAGGTATGATATCTGAAGCTAGTGCTATACACATGTCCTATGCACACTACCTTGGTTTTGATGTTAGAAAATCAGTGTCAAACGGCGTTAATCCATTTCAATCAGAATACTTCACGCTCATTAATGGATATGAAAGAAGGGAAGATGTATTTAACGACGAAAATCCAAGCGTCATAATGGCCACCTCCGGTATGTTAGAAGGAGGTCCATCAGTTGAATACTTTAAGAAAATCGCACCAGACAAGAGAAACAAAATTATGTTTGTTTCTTATCAGATAAATGGCACACTGGGAAGACGGGTCATAGATGGAGGTTTGATGGAGATAAGCATGATGGATGAAAAAGGCAAGGTTAAAGTTATTCCAATAAAATGTGAGAGTCAAAAAATCGATGGATTTAGTGGACATAGTGATTTCAATCAGATCATGAATTTTACGGCTAGGGTTAAGCCCAAAAGAGTACTTGTTAATCACGGGGAAAAGTCCAAGTCGGAAAATGTGGCCAGCAATATTTTTTCTAGATTAAAAATAAGATCTGTTGTTCCAGATAACCGAGAAATAATCAAACTCAGATAAATTAGATCCAATTCGCTTCGTAGTTCTATTGAAACAATACTAGTTCAAGACCAATACTTGATTCAATTGATATTAAAATCCTCGTTTTGGTAAAATTGAACTATATAGTTTACATCATTTATCTGATAAATATCTAATTCAACCATATTGTGTAATTAACCATTCTAAAGTAGCTTGTTAGTGCATAACATTACTGCTTGATTGATTCTAATTCAGACGCACACAAATTCTATTGTTGACCAGCTTATTTCAACTGTCGCTTAGCCATGTCCCTTGATGAATGGGTAATAAAGCAGAATAGTGCGACGGCATATAAAATAGTGAGATTGATTAGAGAATAGGAGTCAATTCGCTTCAGTATCTTTTTAGATATGTGCGTATAAAGTATATTGTAATTGGCTATAAGATACAAATGTATTAATTGTAATATCGTCCTTAGCGGAGAAGGCGCGTCTAGACACTATCTTGCTAACCCAACTCATAAACTTGAAAAACTTCCGCCTCAGTTAAAACAGGCCAAGAATGTTGATTCCTCTTGATTTGAGTAACCAGTTTCTATTCTCTTATGCTCTCCAGGGTCGAAACAACTTGCCACAGCAGCGTTCGTATGTGAGATTGCATCTGCGGATTCTGAGTCACATTATCTAGCATACTTATGGTATTTGCCGCTCTGACAGAAATAGACCCATTTTTTTCATCCTTTATTCCCGTCAAGATTTCCCTCACTATGTTTCGAATATTTTTTTGAATATTGTTATTTCTCGCTATACTATCTAAAGTATTGATAGCATTTGCAAGACGTTCTTGATTTTCTTTGTCCCTTATCTCTTTCTTCGAAGCCAATGACGATAACACTCTCCACTTTTTTTATCTTACAAAACAGTGACTTTTGAATGTTGTTCCAATAATCCTAGCTTTATTTTACAGCAAGTCTAAAATTTATTATACAATACCAATTAATATAATCTAAACGGGGTTATTCTCATAAATGTCTGAGGCTGATGAGGCGGATATGACAACAAAGAAAAGCATTTCTCAACCGCCACTTGATTTGCTTTTCAACCCATCAGTGTTATCAAAAAAAGATGTTTGGGAAATAGATGTTTCCTTGCTATTGGAAATGTTGTTAAAATTGATCAACAAAAGTGGCAAAAAAGACCTTAGAATGTGTGGAATTGCTGCCTTGTCTTCTTCATTAATTTATCGGCTAAAAGTAGAAAGTATCTTGCGTTTGGAAAAAATCTCTAAAACAAAGAAAGGTGTCGAGGTTGTTGATATCCAACCAATTCCAAATCTCAAGCCACTTGAAATTCCATTTAGAATCGAACCTACTTATCCTGTTACGTTGGAAGAACTATTGCATGTACTTGAAAATATGATCAATGGACTGGCAAATCCGAAACCTAAGAGAAATCAACTAAATCTGGAATCTGTCGAGACTTTCAACTTTGATGAGTATTTAGTAAAATTCGAGAAAATTCTGCAGTCTTATGAGGATATGATTTTTGATATTGTTACTGCCGACAAACGTATCGAATTTAAAAATCTTACACTTAAAATGGGCTCAGTTGAAACAGTCAGATGCTTTATTGCGATGCTTTATCTTGCCATGAAGAAAAAAATATTTCTCGAGCAAAAAGATGATGAAATATTGATTTATCTTAACGAAAACATTGATTAACATTGACTAGTTAGTAACAGACAAGTGCCTCAATCGCTTCCGGACGGTGAAATTACTGCCAGAATTGAAGCAGCTCTCTATGCTGCGGGCAGACCATTATCCATTAATGATTTGATGAGAGCTGCAGGAATAACATCGAGAGAGAAAGTGGTCAAAATATTAGATGAACTAATAAAGAAAACGCAAAACGTTTTGACTGCTTTAGAGATTGCACAACTTGATGATGATAAATTTGTATTTCAAGTAAAACCTGTCTATATGCCCTTAATAAGACGGTTCGCTCAACAGCCTCTTATTCCGGTGGGTGCATTGAAAACATTATCGTTTATTGCCTACGAACAGCCGATTACTTCAAAGAGGCTGGTCCAAATTCGTGGAAGTCAGGTTTATACCCATCTCAAAGAGCTTAGAGCTCACTCTTTTATAGAGTCAGAGAGATTGGGAAGGATGAAAATATATAGAACAAGCAGAAAATTTCAAGAATATTTTGGAATAAACGATCTCAATGTGCTGAAAAATAAAATGATTCTAAAATGATTGCCTCCAGTCTTGTGTTTGCCCAATAGAAAACCTCATAATATGGATCAATTTCACTTATCTTGCAAACATGAAAAAATCTATTGAGAATTTATCCGGTCGCAAGTACACCGGCGGAAGAATAATACCAATGCGCAGTAGACGCAAATTTGAAATAGATAGGTATCCAAATGAGGCGGTTATTGGAAGTAATATCAAGGTGACCAGAAGAGTACGTGGAGATAACAACAAGACTGCGTTAAAAACTGTTGAATTTGCAAATGTATCAAATTCCGAAGAAAAGAAAACTACAAAGTCAAAAATATTGAGAGTAATCAAGAATACGGCTAACAAAGACTACGAAAGAAGGGGAGTAATTACTAAGGGGACCATAATTGAAACCGAATTAGGATTAGCAAGAGTAATATCAAGACCAGGACAGGTCGGTCTTGTCAATGCAGTCCAGTTGAAAAGATAAAAGCCAAAAAAAAACGATCAAGAACTAACATTAGAAATTACATTAAGATGTAATCTAGTCCTATAGGTCGACAGGAACTAAAAATATCGAGTTTTACTGTTCACTGAGGAGTTCAGCTATATCCTCGGATTCATAGGTTATAATAAAATCTGCTCCTGATCTAGCCATACAAGCAAAATATCCCAAAAGCCAATCATACTCATTAATCAGGTTATTGCGTGACGCGGCTTTTAGCATGGCGTATTCGCCAGATACATGTTGAACAGCTATCCTGCAACCCACTCTTTCACGAATTCTACTTATTATATCCAGATTAGCCATGGAAGGCTTTATGGTTATAACATCGGCTCCTTCGCTATAATCCAATTCTACTTTTCTTAAAATTTCTCTTGAATTAGCATAACCTATTTGATAATTGGATTTGTCAATTTTGGAAACTTTCTTGTATGCAGTCAATCTAAACGGCGAGTAAAGACTAGAAAATTGTTTTGAGAATGACATTATTTTGGTTTCTCTATATCCCTTTAAGTTTAGTTTGTTCCTAATTGATAACACCAATCCATCCATCATCGAAGAGGGTGCAAGCATATCCGCACCAGATTCAGCGTAACTTAGGGCAATCCTTGACATCAGTTTCAAGGTCTTATCGTTATCTGGATAGTTATTTTGATTAACAATTCCACAGTGACCTGATAAGTTATACTGACAAATACAGACATCAGCTATTACTTGAATTTTCTTATCAAAGCTGTCTCGTATTATTTTCAGGCTGTTTTGAATTACACCGTTTTTCTGCAATGCTTGTGTTCCATTTGAATCATCTAAAGGGGGCACGCCAAATATGATTATCTTGTCAATGTTGAGAGACAGAATTCTTTCAAGTCGATTTATCAGGTCTCTATCAGTCATAACCTGAAGTCCAGCGTTACTAGAAGACGAGTTTGTTCCTATGATAATTGGAGTAATGAGATTACTCGTTTTGATAAGAGACTTGCTATAGGCGTCTTGAATTGTCAAATATTACCTTATGATTTTTTTGTAAATATATTCATATTTGATTGATTAAGGCATTACAAGTGTATTCTCTGATTCCTTATGCTTCGCGCATCTGAAGAATAAAATATGTTGCATCCTAAACTAAGGAAGTTTGAAAACGGTATCTGTTGGGATTCCATCGTACAACGAAGGAAAAAATATTGTCACAATATTGGAAAGTGTAATCAACTCAATGCTAGATTCAGTTGAACTCTGCGAAATTATTGTATCTGATGATTCAACAGATGAGACTCCAAATATTGTAAAAAAATTCATGGAGAATAATACTGAAAAGATAATCTTTCTTCATAACGATAGTAGGAGAGGAGCAGCAAGTGCCTGGAACAATATTATACAAAATGCAAAGGGCGAAATAATTGTGCTATATGATGCAGATGTCGTACCAAATCCAAATTGTATCTCTGAACTGGTTAACAAGATCAACAATAATATTGGAATATGCGCTTCCAATCCGAGACCTATTCGAAATATTGGAATTCCAGCGAAAGGCACGATTTTTATCAGCGATTGGTTGGCCTCAATAAGAAAAAAGCAACTATCCGAATACACTGTAATGGGAAGAGGATTGTCGATACGATCTGATATTGCTAAAAAAATAACGATACCTGAGAACCTCATAGCAATAGATCTTTACATACAAAGTCAAGTAACGAACATGGGTTATGAAGTAGTCTTTAATCCCAACGCAATTGTCATGTTCAAACCAGCAAGGACTTTTATTGATTTTTGTTCTCAGGTGTTAAGGGCCATAAAAGGACATAGTCAGATAAAAAAGCTTGGTTACGAAGCAAAGTACGGACTAACACTAAAGACATCTGTTATTGAATTTATTCACACAGCTTTGAGAAATCCAATTGGAGCAATTTCTGCCTGCATTTGCTATCTTGTTATGCCATTCTATTTGTTGAGAATTAAAAACCTTGATTCTGCCTTATGGCATACGGCACAAAGTACAAAATAATTACGGATTAGTACTCGAATTTCTACATTTTGAACTAGAAAATGTTCAACTAGAATAATCTAGAATAATAAAAAAATGGTATAAATACTCCTCTCCAATTACGATTGTAGAATTGAGTGATATTACAATTGCTTCTCGTGGCTATATATGCTACCCTAGAGATAACAATGCTCAAAGTTTAATTGAGTACTGGAAGGATTGCGACGTCGTCATAGATTTGTACTTTGCTACAGCCACATTTGCATTTGAAAGTAAACCGTATTTTCCTAATAATTCAAATCACTATATACTCGTAAAATATGATGGACTGGACAAAATAGTACAAGGGATTTCAAAATATCAGAGTCCCAACAGCTCCCTCTTTCTATTCAGTAATGAAACAGAACTATTCGAAAAATATCATGAAAAAGTTAGTTACCTTTCAATTTATTATACAAGGTACGACCAAGACAATCAGGAGGTAAGAGATATTGCGGGTATTCTGGCAAGAAGGGATATGGTCGTGAGCGCAAATTTGGGAAATCTAAAATTTATACTTAACAAAAAATTACCTTTTATTTTCCCACATTCAGATAACATTATTATTTTGGAAGTTGAAGGTAAGAAGAGTCACCAAAGTGATCAGAATTATTGCGAAAAGACACGAAAGGATGTTGCAAGAAAAGGGATTCCCCTCATTAATCTTGTAAGCTTCTCTATTTTGGAAAAACTACGATAGTATAGTTCCGATCAGAACCGTTAAATATGAAGTTATTTTCTATTTTTTCGACCAATATTGAGCAAACCAATGGATTTAGGGAGTCTGAAAGTAGGTTCCTACATTATTATTGATAATGAACCGTGTAGAATAGTGTCATACGATCATAGTAAACCCGGGAAACATGGTTCAGCAAAAGCAAGGGTTTCTGCCATTTCAGTTTTCGATGGCTCAAAGCATAGCTTGGTCTCACCTGTTTCAGCCGGTGTGGATGTCCCGTTGATAGACAAGAGAAACGGTCAAATTATTTCCATTTCTGGACAGATTTATCAAGTCATGGATCTCGAAACATTTGAAATGTTCGAAACTTCATCTGTAGAAGATGAAATCAGAGAAAAAATTGTTCAAGGGGCAGAAGTTGAATATTGGAAGGTACTTGAAAGGGTAAAAATAACCCGAATTAAGGGATAGATTTAGATACCAAAAATTTTTAACGAACTTTAAACAAACTTTACTAAGAAAGATATCGTACATTGAAGAATTACAAATGGACAAATTGATAAGATTTATCAAAAGTATTGAATATTATAATAGACGGTTCTGCTTCAATATTTCCATCTATATTTGGAAAGTCTTTGTGTGCGCAACCCGGGTTCAATACTAATGTATTCTGTATTTTATCTTCCCGTTTCTTATGGGTATGCCCATAAATGACCAAATCATACAATTGACATGTGATTAAGGCTTCAGTAACCTTGTCATTTGTACCATGATATATCGCAATTCTCAGTCCATCTAATCGAAGATCGCCAAATTCTCCGTATAGTTCTCCTCCTATTTCTTGAAAATTTCTCAATAATCCCAATTTTTCACCATCATTGTTTCCGAGTACTCCTACAAGTTTTCCATTGAAGTTCTTGAATTGCTTTACTACACCTGGGAAAACATAATCTCCCGCATGGATTACATAATCTGCCCTTCTTTCATTAAAGGACTTTATTGCGTTTTTTAGACTTGACAAGTCATCATGCGTATCGGATATTATGCCTATATTCATTAATTATTTACAATATATGATAATAATATAATTGCACATAAATCAATCTGTAGAAAATAATGGACACGGTTCTTGAAACATGGATTTAATTATATGCTGATATTCATGAAATTTCATTTTCCTGGCGACTTTTATTTCTTCTTCGAACCATTACTACGAACCATATGATAAAACCTACTATTATACAGGCTGCTACTATATCTAGGTATATTGCATATTTGTCAATATTCTTCCAGTTATTTCCCAATAATATGCCTACATAAGTTAACATTGAATTCCAAATAAGGGATCCTAAAAATGTATAAATCGAGAATTTAACAAAGTTTGCTTTACCAACACCACACGGTAGAGAAATATAAGTTCTTACTGCGGGTAACAACCTACAAAAGAATGAAATTTTATCGCCATATTTTTCAAACAATTCCTCGGTAAATTCAAGATGGCTTTTCTTAAACAGTATATATTTTCCATATTTTAATATGAACGCCCTTCCTGCCTTTATTCCCAAGTAATACGTCAGAATAGACCCAACCAGATTTCCGAATGTTCCAGCTAGTACCACACTTATGGGATCAAATGTCCCTTTGCTAACGAGAAAACCTGAAAAAGGCATAATAATTTCACTTGGTATAGGAATTAGGGCGCTCTCCAAGATCATCAACAGAAAAATTCCTGGGTATCCCAGACCCGAGATAATTGAAATTACAAAATCAATAATTGGCTTGAGAATTTCAAATGTAATTGACAACTAACTTTTAAAAAATAGATGGCATAAATATCTGTTTATTTTTGCAGTGTAATGCGGATTTGTAATTTCTATATTACGTGCCGGAGGCGGGACTTGAGCCCGCGGCCTTTCGATTATGAGTCGAACGCTCTGACCAAGCTGAGCTACCCCGGCGCTCAGCTCCTTGACCAAAATGATTTTTGGAAACATAATATATTTTATTCAAAAAGTCGTCATCATCGATTTGAGATTAATCGTAGTCTGAGGCATCAGAGAAAGCTGTGAAATTGAGTCGATAGAGTAGGTAGATTTTTTTTTACAGGAACCTTTTAATCTAGATCTCTGAATTTCGTAGATTATGAAGGATGCCATAAAGCGTGGAATCGTAAAAACAGTAAGCAATGGAAAGGTATTTTCCAGAGATGCGAGAGGATATTCTAAGAATGAATTAATACAATCAGGGGTAACGGATATCCGTATAGCTCGAAAAATAAACATACCAATTGATCCTTTTAGAAAAAGTAGTCATGAAGGAAATGTTGACCAACTTAAGGCTTTCTTAAAAACAGTGACCCCAAAGAACACCGCAAAGGTTAAACCAAAAAGGGTCAAAGCCAACGAAATAAGAACATAAGATCATTTGTTGTGGTGCCAATGTTACAGGTTGTGACTACTATTCAGTGCCCATGATTGTGGATATATATAAATATATCCTCCCAATAATATATTCATGACAAGCGCGTTAGTTTCTGAAAGCATTTCGTCACTCCTTTCGTGGCCAGTTGGAAATCTAATGAATAATGATGCAATTATACTTGAGGCAGATAGGAATTTAGATGAAGCAATAAAGAAGATGAAGGAAAGAAATCAGCGCAGTGTTCTTGCAACGCACCTTGGAGAAGTAGTAGGTATGGTGAGCAAGACAGATATACTTTATAAGGTAACATCTGAGGGAAAAAATCCTTCCAAGATTAAACTTAGGGAAATAATGACGTCTCCAGTTCTAGCAGTAAATCCTCAAAATACAATAAAAGATGCTCTTACTATCATGAACAAACGCAATGTAAGACAATTAATGGTACACGCGTATTCTGCAGTTCTTGGAATAATATCACGTGAAGATATTTCGAGGAAAATGGAATCTATCGCCCTTTCATCCATAGATGAAGTTCTACATGGAACACCAGTATGCATTATTGATACAAAGTCCATAGAATATGTTAAGGACTCTAGTAAGGCAAATTTCAGCTGTGCATATTGCGGTTCTCCTTTTGATACAAAAGAAGGGCTTTCAAAACACATTGATAGACTTCATAATGAATCTGGTATCTTGGAAGGAGATGTCAGGCATTTAATGGACTGATAATTATTTATTTCTTTTGTTACATCCATTGTTCTGTGATCGATATTCATAATTAGTATCTTGCAGTCTTTTTTCCAGTTTTCGAATTGATACTAATTTAATACTTTTTTTGTACTTTTAATCTGATGATAATTAATCCAATATTGGCGAACTAATTTGATTAAGGCTTTAGAGAAATTAAAAAAACGTACAGAAATTTAGTTTTTGCTATAGTTATGTCCTTATGTCTTTGCAAATGCTAGAAAATTACTAAAATCTCAAGTACATTGTTGGAAAAAAGTGAAAAGTAATAACGAGTATCTGGAAATTCTTAGATACAAGGATCACTATTATTTACCCTGAAGACAGAACATGTGAACCTGATGATTTATTAGGAATTTTCTTGACCTTTCGAGTGTCGAGAAATTTCAGGTTATACTTTGTTTCTGTCCTAACTCTCATAGGTTTTGTCATGTTTCCCAACTATGATCTATCAAACGCGCAATCAAACTTGACAACTGCACAAAACTTAACCGCACCCAGTATACAGCCAAACTTAACCGCACCCAGTATACAGCCAAACTTAACTACGCCTAATGGATCGCCTACTGTGGATATTCCAAATACTTCCTCTTCTATATCTGAGACCCTAAATGACGTCCTATCTGGATCGATTGATGGAATGATTGGAGAGACTGTTGACATGCTAAGCAGTGATACTGCCAAGGTGGGTGATGACTCATCAACAAGTAGCCTCGAAAACGAACTGCCTTCAAGTCTTACTCTAGACAAAAACAATCAGAGTGCTGTGCAAGATACTCTGCAAACAAGAATAGAGGGGAATACTACCAGCGGAGTTTTAAACAATAGTAAGATAATTCCGGCTGATAACGGAAGTACTTCCGATTCTGTAGACGAAATCAAACAGTCACTTCAAAAATCCATGTATAACTCTTCAATTGTACAGAGTTTCGACAATAACAGCTTTACTAAAATAGTGGATCAAAATACTCTTGATCAATTTGTTTACAAAATGGAAAATATTCTAGATATAGATCTTTTCAAATAATTCTAAACTTCTTTACCAGGTGAACCATTCGAAGAATTGATTTGAAAGGTTAAGTGTGGTGTCTTATTCACTCCATCGATATTAAAAACAGTATCAGGATAAGTTTGTAACCAACTACAACCATTCTGATTACACCACAATCGGGCTCGTCTGAATTCTTTGAACTTTAGTAGATCGCCATTTGGGCAGTAATATTCGGCTATAGTAATTTAAAACGTATATCATGTGATAATATCAAAGAATTGACATATTGTGTTATATTCTTAATTTAATTAAAGATATTTGAAAACCTTATATTCTTTATATATTTAAGTGAAAATATGAAGCGGATTGACGCGATAGTTCATAGTGAAAAGATTCCAGAATTAAACGAGAAGCTTAAAGCAATAGGAGTTGGTGGATTTACAATTACGGATGGAAAGGGCAGAGGCAAAGGTGAAAAACCTATGGTCCAATCCGGGCGCGGTACAGGAAAATATGTTTCGGAATTTTCTGCTAGAGCAAATTTGTCTACAGTAGTGGATGATTCGGAAGTTGATAATGTAGTACAGACCATTTTAGATACTGTAAGCACTGGCTCTCCAGGGGATGGAAAAATTTTCGTATCTGCAATTTCTGAGGCAATAGATATAGGAACCCAAAAAAGAGGAAACGAAGCTCTTAAATAACATATATTTCCTGATTAGTCATTTTTGATTATGTACTGTGAAACATCCTAGTTGCAATCCATCCATTTGATAATTTTTCGATAAGAGAGTAATTAACATTATAGCGTCAATTCGATAATCCATTTTCAAATCGAAGATAAAAAGAAACATACTTTTAAGTCAGATATCAAAATTATTTACTTATTAATGGCTATAGGCAGACAGATACGACTTTCGAGAATTCTAAATGATGGTAAAATGCTCTGTATTCCTATGGATCACGGAATAACAAATGGTCCAATACCTGGATTGGAAAACGTTTATGATTTCATTTACAAATGTGAAAAATCAGGAGTTACAAGTATTATTATAAACAAAGGAATTATCAAGGCCCTGCCACGACCTCCAACAGTGGGATTAATCGCACACTTATCTGCTAGTACTTCACTTGGCCTTTCGCCAAACAAGAAAGTTCAGATGGGGAGCGTCGAAGATGCAATAAGACTTGGCGCCGATGGGATTTCAGTTCACATAAACATAGGTGCCAAAGAAGAACCTGAAATGCTTCAAAAGTTGGGTACAATTTCTGACAATTGTAATGAATGGAATGTTCCCTTAATTGCTATGATGTACCCTCGGGGTGAAAACATTAAGGATCCGTATAATGTTGACATAGTCTCCCACGTAGCTCGGATTGGTGCGGAGGCCGGAGCTGATATTGTTAAGACTGTTTATACAGGTGATAGGGATTCCTTTAAACGGGTTGTAAGAACATGCCCAGTTCCCATAGTTATTGCAGGAGGACCAAAAGCCACCACCGACGAAGATATCCTAGAAATGTGCGACGGGGCCATGCATGCAGGAGCTGTTGGTGTTACCTTTGGGCGAAACATATTCCAACACAAAAACCCTCCTCAGATTCTGACTGCGTTATCAAGGATTATTTTTAACAAAGAAAAGCCAAAAGAGGTATTAAGAAATATTGTCAGTCCAAAAAAATAAGGAATTCATATTAAAACCCCTAGTGAAAAGAGAAAAACTTGATGACTTTCTATCCAAGGTATCGAATGTATCACTAGTATACGGGGATCCTACAGTTATAACAGACAAGAAATTCAAAACGATATTCCACTCTGATAATGCGGATCTTGTTGTGTGCAATAGTTTGGATCTGTTAAAGAAAAATAAGGAAATTTTGGACAAAAGTGTAGGGTACACAAAGAAAATTACAAACAATGAGGATCTGGAGGATATTGTTCTTGCTTCTAAATATGGAGCAGATTTCGTTATTGTTGAAGTTACTGATTGGAAGATAATTCCGCTAGAGAATCTTATTGCTAAACTTCAGAAAACTGGAACAAAAATTTACACAACAACTAAAAATTCAGAAGAAATTAGAACGATGTTCTCTGTTCTAGAACTTGGAGTTGATGGAGTTATATTGGAAACAGACGATGTTGCCCAGGTTGAGAACTCACATGAGTTGCTTGATAACCCAGCTTTTAATTTAGAATACGCGAAGATTTTAGAATTAAAGGATGTTGGCATGGGCGAGAGGGTATGCGTTGATACGGTATCGATGATGACCATGGGCGAGGGAATGCTCATCGGTAGTAAATCAAATTTCTTGTTTCTGGTGCACAATGAATCAGTAGGCTCCTCATTCACCTCACCTCGACCGTTTAGGGTTAATGCAGGTGCCGTTCATTGCTATACTGCAATGTCCGATGGGACCACAAAATACTTATCTGAGTTAGAGGCAGGCGTGGAGATCCTCGTTGTGAGCAAAGATGGTACTAGTAGAAAGTCTACCGTAGGACGATCGAAGATTGAATCTAGACCAATGAAATTAATAAAAGCTCAAATCGGAGATTCTTGGGGCACTGTAATCTTGCAAAATGCTGAAACAATAAGGCTAATTATAAAAGACAATAGATTGGTTTCTGTCACTGATTTAAAAGTCGGTGATGAGGTCTTGGCCTATACCAAATCTTCATCCGGAAGACATTTTGGTATGCCGGTCGATGAATTCATACTAGAAAAGTAAAGCAGCGAACCTACTACGTTTCTAAACTAGATTTCAAGATCGTCTCTTTTGCAATGGCTTAAAATATGAAATTGACTCTTCGTTTTTTTCAAACCACCTTCTCACGTCTGCTCTGGATATTCTCAGGGGATTGGAGGCCATTCTCGTAATCGCACTTTGAATTCCTGTGAAATTTTTTTGTTACCTAATGAATTCACTAATACGTCTCATGTCAACCTTCAAGTTCATCTTTTTAGTAAGTGATTTAATTAATTTTATTTATCATCCAGTTTATTTTTTTTAAGTATGCGGAATATGGATTGATACTTAAAGAAAAATCAATTCCATGTTACTTGAATTTCAAAATTCCATAACCCAGGGTAATTGTAGAAAAATTCTTTCAGAATTGACTGCAAATTTCATTCAGCTTACAATAACTTCTCCTCCTTATAGAAATGCCATAGATTATGAAGCGCACGTTGAGAAAAATGGATATTATCGGGGAAAAACGAGAAAAGAAACAGGTGAATATCTCGAAGAGATGGTTGATATCTTTAACAATAGCGTTTACAGAGTCACTAAAGATGGAGGTTACTGTTGTATAGTAATTGGAAATGAAGTTGTAAACGGTACCATTATCCCGCTTCCTCATATGTTATTATCAAAGTTGGTTCAACCTTTTGGAAATTGGAACCTTCATGAAGAGATCATATGGCACAAAGTTACTGGCGGTACCAATAGATATGGATCTTTTGTAATTAATCCATACCCAAAATATTTTAGAGCCAATATTATGCATGAATTCATACTAGTCTTGAGAAAAGGAGATGTAAATAGTGGGAGAACAAACAGGCGTGATATTCTTCCTGCGAAACATGAAGAGTTTACAAAAGAGATCGCAAATTCAGTTTGGCATATTGCACCTGTTCCACCTGGACACATAAATCACCCGTGTCCATTTCCAGAAGAGATTCCATATCGCCTTATGAAGCTCTACTCATATGAGGGCGATATCATACTTGATCCTTTTAATGGTAGCGGGCAAACCACGAAAGTAGCGCATAATTTCTCTAGACGCTATATCGGAATAGAATTAATGAATGAATATGTTGTATTGGCCAAGTCGCGAATAAATAATGAAGCACTGCATATTAGACCTGAGGCTTTGATAGCAAAGTGGCAAAAAATTCGATCGCATTATTTTACCAATTAGGAAATTCAAGTATTAGTTGTGATTGCCCATTTCTTGATGAGAGCATTCTTGGTTATAAGCAATTGAAAAAACTAGAAAATGAGAGATTTACTGACCAGTAATCATCTATCATTTTTATTTTTTTTGACTAAGTATCTCAGTTAACTATGGTGATGTTTAATGGAGTTTCAAATAATTCCAAGACCACTAAAATGGAAATCAGAATAAATTCAAAATTCTGCATAATTTCGCAATGGTTATGTCTAGAATTAATTTCTATTTAACGGATATTTAAATCGCTTATGCTGAAATGAACTTGAATTACTTCATAGGGTTGAATCAATTAACAAAATCGGATATGCTTGTCTGTTTGCCCTTCTTGATTTGTTTTGTATCACTGAAGGTAAACCTAGTTTCTAATTCCATCTCTCTGTTTATTTTAGCAATATCTACATTTTCAAAATATAATTTTTCCATATCCATATTCTGACGAAATATATTGACAGTTCCTGGTCCATAACCGCCATAATGGTTATTTGCTGCCACTATTGCCGCTTTGATATCTTTTTCACTCTGATTAACTTCTTTCATTTTATTAGCCCAATTTCTGATCTCTTCTGTTCTATCAATTTGTATTTTACCAAATTGATCTTCAGCCAATCTTCTATCTCCTATCAATCTAAGATAGACAAAATCAGATGTTACTACTGGAGGAGTTTGTAATCTATCCATCTGACTCCATACCATCGCAATATTATTATTTTTAAAAAAGTTGTATGCTAAATCACTAAACCATGATGGATGTCTCACTTCCACTGAATATCTAAAATCTCCTTCAAAGAAAAAATCATGACTACTGAAATCTTCCAATCCTTCCTTAAGTTGGTAGGAAGGAGGTAACTGTATTAGTAGCGCTAATATCTTTTCTTTAAGTGGTTCCATTCTTCGGTAGAATAATTCTAAATCCTTTGTTACATTCCTAAATCTTTTTTCATGTGTTATTATCTTAGGAAACTTTGCTGTAAATCTAAAATTATCTGGAGTTCTTCTAGCCCAGTTTTTTACCATTAACTCACTTGGGACATTGTAAAAAGTTGAATCGATCTCTACATAGTCGAAAATCTGAGAGTAATATGGCAACCACGCCCTATTGTCCATACTGGAAGGATAAAAATGTCCTTGCCACGAAGAATAACTCCATCCTGAACAACCAATATAGAGTTGCAATTAATGCTTGATACGTCTACGTCAAATAAAGTTGCTTTGTTCTAACTAACTTCCTGAAAATTGATTGGCGCCTATCGGTGAGACGGTGGCACCAATCAATAATAGTATTCTATCTCCGGGTAAGAATAGATGTTTTTCGGTATATATGCAAAGATAATTGAAGCATATCTAGACTATGATGTAAATAAATCATTAAAATCCAATAAAATCAAAAAACCTTATCTAGTTCATGGTCTTACTGTATGATCTGGTTAGCGTTCATGAGAGAATTGCTACTAACAAGAAAATTGTTAGTATAGTGGACGATGAGATAGATATCACTGTACTTTTCGAGAACGCAATATGTGCTGATATTACTGGCATCTCTGTTGTTAGTTTTAACGATCCTGGTACCGCTTTAGAACACTTTTCAAAAAATAAACACGCATATGCGCTGGTCATTTCTGATATGAGGATGCCTAATATGGATGGTTTGGCGTTATTAAATAAAATTAAAGAACTCAATCCCAAGGTAAGAACAATGTTAGTAAGTGCATACGATTTTCATAATAATCCTATTTTTGAAAAGTATCTCCAAAAAGGGATCATAGATTCCTTTACGGAAAAGCCTATAAAAATAAACAGATTATGCCAAAAGGTAGGTGATGAAATACAGGCTTACCAACAAGGTGTAAAGAAATCAAATTTAACTTGAATCACATAGGTTTAACTATTTTATGACATGTCAGCTATGTGAAATTAACGCAACCATCATACGATAGTCGGTCTGTTTTTCTGGAACCTTCTGCTCATCCCACCGGCTTAACTTGTTATTATACTTTAGAAACTATAGGCCTGAACTCTTATCATATAGGGGAGAAAGACTTGCTCATAACCCATTGAGGCTTCCCACCGGCCTCATTAAGATTTAACTTTATTATTGTTTGTTGATCATAACGTTACAAGTGTCGACAAGCGCCAAGAATACGCGTGGCTGGTGGTCCTTTTAACAAATTGGCCCATCAGTTATAATTTAACTAGGCGATGGTGAAGGATTTTCAAATAACGCCTTGACATCGGTGCTGTATTCATCAACCAATGCTGGCATTTCTTCAGGGCTAGCTAGGGCTGTGTTTAATACTTTATTTTCAAATTCATCTGTCAGTTTTTGGAATTCTGCACAACCTGCACAACTTTTAGGTGCATACACTTGCTGAGTGCTCGTTGTTACTATTGTGACAATGGTTACTGAGGCTAGTATTGCCATTACGATATAAATGGACATCATGTTTCTCTTAGAAAGGAATATCTTTTAAGTCTTTTATTTTATGGTATAATCTATAATCTTATAGTCCATGTTTATTGCTGTTGGCAGATACTGATCGGATAATAAGTGCTCGAGTTATAAGCAAATTTTAATACACTGCTCTACATAATTTTTGCCTACATCTAGAGTTGGTTTGAAAGAATGGAGTGTACAGCATGACGTATACCAGCAGTATTGATGCGCTTAGACAACTAATGCTATCTAAAGATAGAGATATAGTAAAAATTTCCCCTAAAGATTATGCACTGAGTAACGGAATAGATTATTGTTGTGTGGGATTAAAATCCAATGAAGGGAGTAACTACTTAGTACAAGCATACGGTAAAGAAGCAAGAGAATTATATGCAGAGGCCATGATGCTTGTCAATAAAGTAAATTGATTGGTGCGTATCCGGTGAAGAAAGCATCAACCAATTGACTATCCCAACAATGAATTCAAGATAGGCAGTATCATAAAACGCCAAAACTTTATTTAAAACTTCTAATACGAGTGTCTAATTTTGGCAAGTAAACTTAGGTAAGACAACTAATATTTTGTATTAGTTAGTTTGATTACTTCTGAAGACATTTTAAGACAAAAGCCGGTGGGATTCACTTATCAAAATCTTTCAGTCCGACCGGTATTAAATTATTTTATAATTTGTAGTATATGATAATTTATTACGGATTAGGTTAAGTCCAGAAAGCAATCTGACTGCTGGTGGGCTGGGCCTCATGGCTGAATGCTCATCCCCCAGTGTATATTAAAATCTAGATAATTAAATGGTGGCTGATGAATCTAAGCCAGATTTGAAGCCGGTTAGCCGCCCACCAATCTGCGAATAATGAACCCGAATTAATAATTCGACGCACTATATACAACTTTTGGAAGAATTTACCAGAATTCATGGACATAGTTTTCTGGTATAGCAATCTGATTAACGTGAATGAATAATATTCTATTCTTAAATTCAGATTTAACATAGTAAAGAAGACTCTCTCCTTTTTTTAGTACTTGTTCTTACTGACTCCACTTATACTTTGTTTAGTATCACTTCACGATAACAAACTTGAACACAAAAAAAGTGTTAATGTTCGTAACACTGTCTATCGGAATATTGACAGCACTAACCGGAACAGGAATATCACAGGTAGTACCAGCATTTGCCGACAAGGAAGAGTGTGAAGACAATGATGACGACAACTGTAACGAGAGGACCCACAAAATAATACAGGATAACGATTGTAAGGCAAAGAATGAATATGAGCACATAGACACCATGGGCAGCCCCGTCAACAACAACCAATTCAGTTGCGACAACGACCTTACGTCTCCGGCTAACGGCGATGACAATGAATTCATAGACGAGGTATTCGGACCTACTTCATTAATTCCAAATATACCATAGCCTTAAATAGTAACAGGTAACGATGTGTCGTTACCTACAACACCTTTTTCTTTACTCATTCTAATAAGCAAACAATATACCTTGGAGAAAGTATAAATTTCGTATGGATTTTGCCATATGTTTTTATTCAAAACTGATCAATAATTTGTCAACATATTCTTTTATCAAAGCAGTTAATTTTTTTCTTACGAATTCCTCTGTTATTTCTTCTTCAGTGTAGCTAAGTTCCACTGGATGAGCATCACCTAGCGTCCCCTCCTCAAAAATGTGAACTCTATCTTTCTTTGGGAAGAAGGTAATCCTTCTTACAGCGTCGTGTTTTGATAACGGTATAGAGTCCTTTATTTGAAATGTTATACCTTCAGGTAATTGATATGATTTTTCTATGGTACAATTCAATGAGACACTCTCACTTTTACTTTCCATGAATTTTTTATACTTAATCATTACCGGTAGAATTATTTTTTCCCTTGTATCACTGAACCATTCATCAGAATCTAACTTTACATTTTTTCTTTTTTTGTTTTCTATCCTTTGTCGTTTCAGTTTTTTCTCTAGGTTATGAATCAGTGGACCTAGTTCATCTTCTAAACCTTTCAATTCTAAGGAATACTAGATTATCTAATATTATAGTATTTCAACACAAGCAAAATGTATTTAAAATATTATATTTCGACTCTTTTTCTTCCATCATCGGTTAGGTAAATGTTTGTCCTTCCTAGTTTTTTTATATAACCCTCAGAAGTCAATTCGTCAACCAGATTATCCATTAGTACATCTATAATTCCGATTTCTTTTCCAATCTCCTCTCTATCAATATTTTCTATCCCATTATTTACCGTCTTTTCATAGAGTTTCCGAAGAAACTTATCTCCTATTCTTTCTTCAGACATAATAGAATATTGACTTAATGATGCTTATACCTTTAGAGTTTACCAAGATAAAATCTATTAAATTAAATGGTGTGCCTGCTGTTCTAAAGCCCATCAGTTCTAATTATAGTTTTAAACCTTATATCAAACAAAATAATATTTGGTGTAATGGGAAAATTTCATACGGGCCAATCCGCACCTTCTACAGGCACGTACCATTTTGCTGGACATATGGAAAATAGCGCATGTCAACCCACAGAAAACGAAAAAAGAATACCAATAACTGCGGGAGAAACTTTTCCACCTTGCAGACACTGCAAAACTGGCGCATTTTGGGAAATCAGACTATAAACGTCAAGACAAATCATGTGTGTTGAATTTGTTTCTATCGGCTAGAATCATACCATGCTCTCCTCCCCCATTTAGTGATTTAGATATTAAATTGAATAATTCATGACAATAAATTATGGGTCGAACTATTCCTTCGTATAGACTTGCATCAGAAAGAGAAAGAAGAAAGTGGAAAATATTTAGACAAGAATTGGATAAAAGCGAAAGAAAGATGTTTGAGGAAATGATGTCTTATTCGCGCCTGTATAATGCCGCTGGAGTGATTGCTTGCAAGCCTGTCTTAATACAACCAATACTAATTTCTATAATATTTGAACATTATAAGCAACTAGAGTTATTAAGAAAATCCGTTGGAGACGAAGAGTAAATTTTTTCTTGAATCAGTTTGTACAATACCTAAAAAAGGGATGATTTAAACCGGGTCGCTTGAACTTCCCTGATTCTTATCTCTCTTGACCGCAGTCGGTTCATGTTTTGCTATGTCCTCTGGATTTATTGGATCATTTCCGCCCACTTCATTATCTCTATTTTCCCTCTCATCATCTGAACCCAGATATGTATCAGAATCTGTAACTTTCTTCGCGGCCTGTTTAACCTTATCTTTCACTTCTTCGACTGTATCTTCTACGGTATCTTTCACTTCTTCGACTGTATCTCCAATTATAAATAAGATATAATAAATTATTTAATACTTCGACATCCGATTTAAGGAATGGTTAGAATGTAATCCAGTTCGTGGAGGCTTGGGTCTGTAAGATTTTTTGGATCTTCCAAATCTAACATTTGCCATTTTAATTTTATTCTAAGCAAAATTTCCGTTCTTGTCTTTCAAGGCCTCTTCTTTAATTTGGTTGAGACTTTTCCTCGAATCTATGGAAATCTTGTGGTAGTTCTAGCAGTGAGGTTAGATCAAGTTTGTAATGACCCAGGAATTTTTCTAGACAGAACTTATATAATTCTCTCGTAGATTCAGAATGCAGTGTGTTTATGAAATTAAAGTATGCTTTGCTTTGTTCATCCAACACTTGCATACTCTTTTGCTTGGAACTGCATTTTTAGAACTAATATTTTTGATTAAATCATATTTACGCATGAGTTAACTAGAATTAAAGCCGAACCTTTTATAGAATTTTTTAGACATATTAGATGACCAGTTGCTTCAGACAAAATATGTTAAACTAATTCTATTATCCCTAATACCTATATTTACCATTATTTTTATGGAACACTCTCACGCCAAATTAGAAAATTATGAAATTGCAATTGTATATCCCGCTAACAACAGTTACGTTCAGGCTGGTAATCTGACTATGACGGGAACAGCATCATATAATTCTAGTCAACACTGTGATGTTTACGCTTTATGGAATGATAAGTCATCCATTCCACATGCAGCGAAGGCGACAAACGGCGATAATTATTCCATGTGGAATTTCAATTATGATTCTTCATTTCATGCAATAACTGAAGGTCCAAACAAACTCACGGCGATGTTGTCCTGTCTAAATTCACCAGATGAAAACATGACGTCTCAATATTCAATAAATGTTCATGGCGTTACAAAGTCGAAAACATATTCTCCTGCCATAAGCTCAGGTTTACCCGATGCAGATCCAAACATGAAATCAAATGAACAAGAAAAGAATGGCGATGTATTCTCAACTAATAATTTCGATTTTGCTATTCCAACAATCAATGAAAATAATTCAAAGTTTCAAGTTACCAATTCAGACGAATTCAGAGGAGTTTACGGAACAGATAACAATAGAACATTTAATCCCAATGACACTCTAATGAACGGTGGCGTACCACCCTCGATCCTTGAAATAGAATCAAATCAAAATTCTCTTGGACTTTTGTCAAGATCCAACGATACTGGATTATCTGCAGACGCAGGGAAAGATCAAACAGTCTATGAGGATTCACCTGTCACACTTAATGGCAGTTTGAGTCTGAGTAATGATAGTGTTATCTTGTCTTACTCGTGGAAACAAATTCCCAATCCCAATATTACGATAGGTAGTGCAAATACTATGATATGGTCATTTATCTCTCCTACTGTTTCGACCGATACTACGTTTACATTTGAACTTACTGTCACTGATAGTAAGGGAAAAATTTCTACAGATGATGTAGATATTATTGTTAGAGATAGAGGCAATATTATAAACGAGCAAAACAAGACCAATCAGATTGCGGATAATGGACAAAATATTAGTAATAATAATGATCATAAACAGAGAAAGATTGTAATTCAAACTTTGATTGATAAAAATCATGTTGCCAAAGGAGAGGAACAACTGATAAGGATAGATCTTTTTGACGCCGACTC
Organism: Nitrososphaeraceae archaeon; assembly: GCA_044870765.1. GTDB lineage: Archaea > Thermoproteota > Nitrososphaeria > Nitrososphaerales > Nitrososphaeraceae > TA-21. Next base: position 127,857 of record JBIOZG010000012.1, on the reverse strand, counting down.
AGATGATAAGATAAAAAATGCAACAATAAGTGGACAAATTTTAGATTCATCAAAAAAGATTATAAAGAAATTTACAATGAAAAATGACACAGGAAACTTGACTTTAGATATACCAGAAAATGCAAAAGTAGGAATTTTTGTAGTGAAAGTTAATGGCAGCGCACCCGGTTACATCACCTCAAATATGGAGACAAACTTTAAGGTTGAAAAGTAAGAAAGATAGATTCTAAAAAAAATAATACTTGAGGGATAAACATCATTTTCAAAGCATACATAATAAAATAGATATATGAAACTTTAATCTATTCAGATACTGTGTAGGTGAAATACTCTCCGTAGTAACAGTGTTTATAGTAACGTAAATTAAAGTTTAACGGATTGGGATATTGTCATGTTTGTAAGCGTACCCAAGCTTGCATTTATGAATTCTTGAAACTACGGATCTTATCTATGGCGTCGCCGCTCAGTTTTAGAGTATATGCAGAGGAGTCATCATCAGAATAGTGAGATAATTCGTCTAGAAACTTGGTCTTGTCTTTCCCTCTCTCATAAAGACCTCCTGACTCTTTAACACATAATGGGAATTTTTGCATTTTAAGACCATTTGAATTCAAATAATTTATGAAACGTCGATATCCTTCGACATCATACCAATCAATCTCTCTTTCTTCACAGTAGGCTATCCACACATCAATAGTATTTTGAAAGAATGCCCTATCTCTTAATTGTTCAAGCAACATGTTTTACACTTTCTTAATATGAATCAAATTAAATATATATTTAGGTTGATAATTGGCTTTAAAAAATTATAGGAGAATGCAACATGTATTCGACTGTACTGAAAGCGATAATCGTACTAATCGTAGTAATAGTCGGAATCTCCGGGTTACACAACAAATTGGAAAATTAGTTCACTGGTGGGCGTTGGTGGAGTTGACAATGGGACGACCCACCAGTGTTGATGGTGTTAAAAGATTAACCATAAATTTATTCATCTTGATATAAGAACGTGCCTTAACTAAGTTACACGTATTGTATACCGCTTTGGAAAGATTTCCGTGATGGGCTAATAAATTCTTAGAATATATCGCCAAACCCTAGATCTCATCAGCCATGCATCTTTGATTTTTAGTTCTAATCCAAAATTTCTATTCTCCGTTCAATTTCCAAATCGATTTTGACATGTCGTAAAATATGTCAAAGGTAGTATCCAGTTTCAACATCCAGCCTGTTTCCATTACGATCGTACGCCCCTATATTTTGAGCTTCATACGGAAAACAAATTATTATTGAAACAAGACCGAAAAAATGATTCAAGTCTTCTAAGGATGGCTTGTTCGATCCGCTAGGATGTGAATGAATCGTTCCAATATATGATAAATCGAATGGAAGTTCATAGACAGGAAAACCCGAATAATATGGTCCATGAGTTGAAAAGGGTGGAATAATTAAGCCTGTTACATTGATAACATGTTTATCTTTCTTACCCTGCAAAATCAATATTCCCTCGTTGGGATGCCATGACTTTGCATAAGTAATGATACTGTCTGTAATGTGTTTTGTCAAAACGACTTTTCTTTTTACTTCAGCTAGTTCTTTTTTTCTTTTAAAAAACACAGTAATTAACACCATATTCCCAGTATTAAAATTAACTATTGGGCATACTTCTCGTATTTAGAGGGTCTATTGAAAAGGTGGAAAATAAAGGATCTTTCGCAAAAGAACATTGGACATGGAAATGAGATCATTTATCCCTAATGAAGATAGAAATACTATATATCAATAATCAAACGAATATCATCTATTTTTATCTAATGCTGTGTTTTAACTCTGATAAAATATTGAATAGGTGATTCTTAATGCAGTAACATGCGTATAGTAATATTATAGCTGCGACAATACGTTTAGAAGAAATATTATTTGAATTCAATTTGTCGTAATACTAAATAACTATATGAATTTCTGTTAGACCCTGATGAAATCGCGGAGCACTAAAATGCAGCAATATCTATAAGTAGATTTTTATTCGAAATCACTTTGTATCCCTGATGTTAGAAACATATAATAATTAATTATTACATGTAAGCTTGGATGAAGTACATTAAAAAGCATTATTGCCGATTACCTTATCAGAACATTCCTGGCATGCCAGAAAACGACATATTCAGAACAAACGCTGAAAGCTTTGAAGATGCTAGAAAGAGTAATTATTTTCCTTGAGGATCTGACTCCAACTCTACTTTATAATTAGAATCTTACAGTTATTATATGGACACCATTTATCAAACTATGGATAATACTACAAAAGTTATTCTCGAGAGGCACAAAAAGAGGATTAGACAAATTGATAATCGTTAAAAATCTTGTCAAGAAGTATGGAGATTTCTATGCGTTAAATGGATTAAGTTTTGAGGTCAATGAAAATGAAATATTTGGACTGTTGGGTCCGAATGGTGCAGGCAAGACTACTCTCATACATATATTAGCGACACTGCTGAAACCAACAACAGGAGGGGCAGTAGTCAATGGATATGACGTGCTGCATAATGCCACTAAAGTGCGGAAAAGTATAGGAGTTGTATTTCAAGCTCCAAGTAGTGATGATATCCTTACAGGATATGAAAATCTAAAGATTCACGCACTACTCTACGGTATACCACGTGGGACTAGGGAGAAAAGAATTTCAGAGGTGTTAAAACTAGTGGGGTTGGAAGGTAGAAAAAACGACCAGGTAAAGAAATATTCTGGAGGCATGAGAAGAAGATTAGAAATAGCACGAGGACTCTTACATCACCCAAAAGTTCTTTTTTTAGATGAACCCACCCTCGGATTAGACCCTCAAAGTAGGGAAAGCATGTGGACATATATCAAAGAAATAGTAACAGAAGAAAAAGTAACAATCATTTTAACCACACATTACATGGAAGAGGCAGATTTGCTTTGTGATAGAATTGGTTTTATTAGCAATGGAAAAATAATAGCCCTGAACTCACCGACGAATTTAAAACAGGAAATGGGCGGGGATATTGTAAAAATAAACTTTATTGGTGATATTCCTTCCACCGAAACTTTTACACGTTTCGATTTTGTTCACAAAGTAGAGCTTGAGAAAAACACTGCGATTGTCTACATGGATGAGGTAAATTCAAATATGCACAGCCTGATAAAAGACTTGAAAGGAGTTCGAACGATAGAATATAAGAAACCAACTTTAAATGACGTATTCTTGAGACTTTCTGGCGGTTCTTTATCCGGAGATAGTCCAGAAGGGGGATTTATGCAAAGGTATGCTCAGTACAAGAAATCGTGAACTAAAAATAATATTGGGACAGCTATATGCTTTATGGCTTAGAGAATTTAAGGTATTCCTACGTGAAAGGAGTAGACTTGTCGCTTCCACTTTCACTCCTTTGTTATGGTTATTTGTTATTGGATCTGGTTTGGGATCAACGAACCTTCAAATAGGAACAGATTATCAAAAATTTATCTTCCCTGGTATCATCTGCATGTCCGTCATCTTTACTTCTGTTTTTTTTGGTTCGTACATAATCTGGGATAGGAAATTTGATTTTCTAAAAAGTGTAATGGTAGCGCCATCAAGTAGAACTACAGTATTCGTTGGAAAAACTCTCGGCGGAATGACGACTTCGCTTCTTCAGGTGGCTATCATATTGGTAATTGGAGTTCCTTTAGGAATTAATTATGACGCACTTTCATTACTTCAAATAATATCAATTGCATTGATACTCTCATTTGGTTTGACATCATTGGGTCTAACTTTCGGGAGTTATATTGAGAGCCTAGAAGGATTTCAATTAATTGTTAGCTTTGTTGTATTTCCTTTATTCTTCCTCAGCGGTGCATTGTATCCAATAGATAACTTGCCTGCATGGCTTAGTTTCATAACTCTTATAGATCCTGCGACCTATTCCGTAGATGCTATTAGGAATAGTATCTTACATTTAGGAACGTACTCTTTTGAATTAGATCTGCAATTACTGCTACTGTTTACACTACTCATTACTCTGATTGGGATCTTTTCTTTTAAGAGAATGAAGGCCGTGTAATTGTAGAAATTACGATCGTTCATTTTTTTACATTTGTATTTTTTCAAAGCGAAAGGACTCTACAAATCGGTTTAATAAAACCAAATTAAGACAAGTCGTATCGAGCTGCAATAGATTTTAAATTTCTTCATCCAGATCTTCAAATGCTCTTGCTTTTGAAATTTCATGCAGTCGCATTGTGAATGTTCTTTCAAATTCTTTTTTGCCTAGAATCCCTTTACTGTCCAAAATCTCTATCAATGTTTCTAACTTTATAACAAACTCGTCTTCTGATGACAGTTCTTTACCAGTAATTTTTCTCTTATCAGAACGTTTCTTATTCATCCCAATCGATAATATGATGACGTCATATTAGAATAATCTCGTATAATTTGTCCCTGACTCTTAGCTAGGCCCATTCGCCTTATCGTGGAGCCAAAAACTTTGATTGGTGAATGGAGGCTTACCAGATTAATTTTATCCATACTCTACGTAATACTTGTATCTTTTTTCGACTTCTTTATTTTTGCCGGATAAAACAAAAGTGGTATGGTTTTGTACACCTTTTTTGATAAAATTTAAGATATCATTGGAATTTGGGTCGCTTTGAAATCCAGATGACAGAGCAGACTCAAACAAGTTCATAAATTCTGCTACTTTCATTCTGTATTCATCAAGTGTTGGTCTCTTGTCACCAGTTACTTTAAACCAGGTTGTTGCACTTGGAGACGCGAAAGTACGTACAAGCTCTTCAAGTACTTTTTCCATTTCAAAAAAATCCATACTAAATATCCCCTTTGTACTATTTGACTAACCAGTCGTATAAGATTATAGAGTCATATAAAAACAAAATCAAATGATTATTCTCTGATAAGAATAAATTTGTGCGAAGGCTAGGGTACTCTGTATTTTGAACTATACGAAGGAAGAATTATCATCGCACAGTTTGCTTTGGATTTATTTTCTCGTCTCGATAGGCGTGGCCCTTCAAGTGGGCGCCGCAAATTGGGATATTATTTGGCATGGCGTTGTAAATGTAGAATCTTTCTTTACTCCACCACATACAGTATTGTACTCTGGTGTTGGTTTATCTTTAGTATCCACTTTTGCAGGGATAATATTTTCAATAAAACATGGTAATCACTCAACTGGATCAATTTTTTCGATCCACCACAGAATTCCTACTCCATTAAAGCTAATTATCTTGGGATCTCTGGTTGAAGTATTCTCAGGTCAATTTGATAATTGGTGGCACTCTAATTTTGGATTTGACGGCCTCCTTAGTCCGCCACATTTAATGCTGATTAGTGGAATGTTGCTTTCGATAATTGGTGCACTGATAGGTACACATTTGTCTGACTTTAAAACCAAATTCAGGTTAGCTTCTGAATTGATCACATTTGGAATTCTTTGGATGGTCCTAGTCAATTTTGTTTTCATGTTCACGCTTCCCTTTTCTGAAGGTCAATACTTTGATTTTAATCCCTCTCCTACAATAGCGTTGGTCCTGGGATCAACCTTGCCTGCTGTATTCACGGCCATTATTTTCTATTCAGTGCAGGGCATTTCCTTTCCTTTTCGAATGACTGTTGTAGCCGCAACCTTAATGACATTACAGTCATCTTCTACAATTATTTCCAATGTTTACTTTGCAGGTCTATTTCCTCTTTATCTTCTAAACATACTAGTTCCCTTGTTATTAGACATCATTGCAACTTATACCAAAAATAATAACAAAGTACTCGCCGTTCGCCCATCTAAAGACTTCTTACGTATAGTCTTTTCAATTGCCATTTCTTTTTCCTTCATCACTTTGTATTTCCCATGGTCGGTGAATATGTTCAAAGCCTACTTTGGAATTGATCTAATTACATTTGAAAGCGTAACGATTTTTGATCAGCTTTTCTGGAAATTCATTATACCAATTTTGATGCCGGTATCATTTGTCTCGGCTTACGCGGGAATATTGATTTGGAAGAAGTTTTATAGATGGCGCAGGCTTACCAACGTCTTTAAACTCGTTGTTAGATAATTTGGCACCTTTCTCAACATTCAACCCATTCCACATTAAATTGTCTGTCTTGTCTCACATCTCCACAACATACATATCAATCTGATCGTAAAAAGCAAAAATATATTTTCGTAGGAAAGACCCGAGAAATATCTAACAATGACGGAGTTAAATTCCTAAAAGATTAGGAGAAAGCGTCGATAATTAGAATGTCTAAAATTGTAGTATTTCATAAAGATCAAAAAAATAATACGTTAAAGTGCAATGCGTAGATAAAAATGAGTTTCTAAATAGTTAACCTTAATAATCTTGTTTCATCAATTATTATATTAAAGCATGGAAAATAGAGATTTTCTTACCCAAAGCATAATGTGGATTGTCATTTCGATAGGCATAAGCATAACAGTAGCAATGTTTATTCCATTTCCATATTCTTGGATTGTTATAATAGGAATATTTCTTTCGTGGAATTACTGGCGATTTAGAAAGATGAATAAAATGGGCTCAGGAGTGGGAATGTTTGGTTCTCTGTCATCTCCTTTTTCGGGTAACTCGGTAAATTACTACTGTATGAGCTGTGGCACAAAGCATAGAGAAGCTGCATGTCCGCGTTGCGGCTCTAAGATGAAGAGAGTCGGCTAAGTACAAATTTTTTGTTATCCAGATTATGTCCATATCTTGAATCAAGTATCTTGTAGATAGATTTTGTAACTGAAAACTAGTTAAAGAAATTCGCTTATTCTGCACTGCTGTAAAGAAACGGGGCATCCTTGTTTCATTCTAGAGATTTGTGCAATTAGATTCTCAAAACCAAATTCAATATTCCTATTCAAAATCTCATATTTGAGGTTGCTCATCACTTTATCGGTATAGCGTTCATCTGCAGTTAGATTATTCTCATGTAGAATGGGTTCCTGAAAACCAAATATTTGCTCGTACTCTTTAATCGCCCATGATAAATCAATTAGTTCTAAAACTTCTCTAATTCTAGACCAAATATCATATCTCAGGCGAAGGACCGATCCAGATATATTTCCTAGGCCTGATTGCTGACATTTGTTGACAATATTCCTAATTTGTTGCTCGCCATCAGTAATGAATGGAATTATGGGATCAATATTGACACAACACTTAATCCCAAACTTAACAAACTTATTTATCGTCTCAAAAATTCTTGAGGCTGGAGGTGTTCCTGGTTCTATGATGCGTCTTAATTTTTCATCTACAGTTGTTATAGACCAAACTATGAAACAATCATCAGAGTATTTACTAAACAGGTCGAGGTCTCGTTCGATCAATGATGATTTTGTGAAAATGTAAAATGGAATATGGTACTGTTGCAATACCTGGATACTTTTCCTTGTGATACCAAACTTCGCCTCTGCAGATTGATAGGCGTCTGTTGCTGACGATATCATGACAGGTAACATTGAAGTATTTTTCCATCTGTTCAATTCAGATTCCAGAATTTCAGCGGCATTTATTTTGCCATAAATCTTGTCATAAAAATTTGGCGACCATTTGTACGTTGCGTAGCAATATCCGCACCTGTGCTGACATCCTTGATATGGGTTTATTGTTAACCCTAGATGTGACCCAACCTTGAAATGATGAATTATTGATTTTGAATATGTTCTTTCAATTGTAGGTGCCTTGTTAGAATACCACAACAGTACTTTCAGTGAAGTAGAGTAAATTAGTATTGAATTACCTGTGGACGAGGGAGAGGGGTATATAGGAGTTTAAGACTCATCCAATCTTCTAATTAGTGGATTTTCAGATTTATTTACTATTGATTGAATGAAATTAAAAACAGGTTTTACATCAGAGAGATGACCGCTTATTTCAAATCTTATGCCGCCCTGTATTCGAATTTTAGAAGTTTTGAAGAACATCCCTTCTTCATTGTATTCTATACCATAAATGCTCTCGAGTCTTTCACTTATTACATCTGGTGATTTAAAAAAACGTCCTCTTTCTGAATATAGTAGTATTCTTAGATTTGTGACGATGATATGGTATTTCTTTTCTGTACATTTGAGCTTCGTCTTGCTTCTGAACATTATGTTCTCTTGAGGGAGTAATATTTCTTTAAGTGCCAAGAATCATTATGTAAAGCAGTCGGTTATATCCATAAAAGTTGAATCATTTTATTTATTCTACTAACAAATGTCAATGATCGTAAATTCTATTAAAATGTTTTATAACAAGTATCAATGGATTTTTTATTCATTATGAATTACATAGTAACTATAACGAGTTTGTATTTGAGGTATCAAGGAATGGGTAACTCATGCTATAAATCCAATTCAATTAATAATACGATCACCTGACTTGCTTGTTTTTTATCATATTCTTCAGGTAAGAAATCAAGTAATAACCTGGTGTCCCATCGAACACCCTAAAAATGATGTAATAATAATACTCGCAAACAGATTCGATCGAGTTAAGGTAATTATGATTCTTGTAATTGCCCTTCGCAGTTTAGGTATTTTGGGGAATTAATGGAAATGATCGATGTAATAATTATATGAGCGATTAAAAAAATACCATCAACATTTAAATCTCAACCATGTCTACCTTGTACTTATGTATGGTATCCATAACGCTATTTTGCAAATGCCAACTGGATATGAATTTCTAATAATCATAGTTATTATCGTAGTTTTGTTTTTCGGTGTCAAGAAAATTCCTGAATTAGCAAGGTCTTTTGGAAAGGCAACAGCGGAATATGAAAAGGCAAGAATTGAAGCTAAAAAAGAACTGGAGCAAATTCGGGGAAAAGATAAGGTCGGACGAGAAAAACTCGAAGAGATAGCAGAATCGTTAGGAATAGACTATACAAATAAGAATGATGATGATCTTAGGAAGGCAATCGAAGGTGCTGTTAATAAGGAAAAAAGTTAATCCTCGCCTTACGCCATTCAATAATAAGTGATTAAATATTAGTTGACTTTTGTTGGAAAATTTTAATTATAACATAATCTTCTGCTTGCATAAACATGATTCATCCTGATGCGATATCTGACGTTATAGAGAAGTATGATCTGAAGAATATACACATGGCAGTAATCGGTAGTCATTCTGCACTAGAAATAATGGATGGTGCAAAGGACGAAGGATTGAGAACGGTTTGCATTTGTCAGAAAGGAAGGGAATTACCATATGTGAGATTCAAGAGGTTAGCAGACAAAATAATTTTGGTAGATAAATTTTCGGACATGGTTTTCAAAGAAAATCAAGATAAACTCAGGGAATTGAATAGTATTATAGTACCACATAGGGCGTTCACAGCCTATCTTGGTTATGACTCAATTGAAAACGATCTATTGTTGCCAATACTTGGAAATAGACTATTATTTCGCGCAGAAGAAAGAAATTATGTTAAGAATCAGTACTTGTTATTGGAACAAGCTCAAATAGCTCACCCAAAGATTTATAAAAATTACACCGAAATTGACAAACTCGCCATTGTAAAAATTCAAGAATCCACGAGAAAGCTGGAAAGGGCCTTTTTCATAGTCAGTTCAATTCAAGACTACAGGGCAAAATCTCAAAAGAAAAAAAGTGAAAAAATTATCACTAGCGAAGATCTCGAAAATTCTGTAATAGAAGAGTTTGTCCTTGGAACATATTTTAATTTTAATTTTTTCTCCTCCCCCTTGACTCCCGAAACCGAATTCTTAGGCATTGAGAGAAGGCTTCAGACTAATCTTAATGATCTGAATGCTATACCTGCAAGGCAACAATTGGAATTTGATACAGAAGTAAAACATATTGAAATAGGCCATACTCCTGCAAGTATAAGGGAATCTATGCTAGAAAAGGTCTTTGAGCTTGGCGATAAATTTACAGCCGCTGTGAGAAAGGAATATCCTCCCGGAATTATTGGACCTTTTTCCTTACAGAGTATTGTCACACCAGAACTAGAGATAGTCGTATATGATGTGTCTCTCAGAGTTCCTGGAAACCCAATCATGGCAACTACATCGCCCTATACCAAATATTCTCATGGCTACACATTTGGCATTGGCCGCAGGATCGCGATGGAAGTTAAAGAGGCATTAGCCTCTAACATGCTGTCAAGAATAGTTACTTAATTTAGCAATTTACTGTTCGATAGTTTCTTCAAACAGATTTTTTCTTACTTTTATTGGTACATCAAAAAATGCAGCTAATGCTATAGAATCTGACGCACGGTAATTTCTTAATGTGATTACCTCCTTACGAGTTTTGAAATAAAGATTAGATCTTAAAACAGGACCGTTTCTGTATATTCTTATCTCTATCAGTAATAGATCCTGAAGGGATGATATATCTTCAATAAGGTTATAGATTGTGGGTATAGTACTCTTGTCTCCTTCTTTAAATCTTAGAATATGCCTTGCGACTTCTCCTGAAAACGCACGTATTGGAAATTCTCTTCCATCATCTGATTTCAAAGTCAAAAGTCCTTCAAGGCCGAGTTTATCAACGAAACCAACAAAGCTTATCGACGCTGTAATAAAACCATCACTTGTGAAAGTTTCGTCCATGTCTTTTTTTATACGGCGGTAAATTTAGACTTTATCCAAAACCTAATCTTGGTTTGAATTAACTTAATATAGATTGGATTCCTTTTGATAACTTAATTTACACTTGGTTGTTTGCCATGCTCGATAATTACCAGTTGCTTCACAATAGAGGCTTTCGAATTATTACAATCGGCGTATTTTCAATAATTTTCGCTATCTCAATATACTCATTATTAAGTTCAAATCAATCGTCAGCGGACGTTTCAAGACTATACAACTTGGCTATCGCCGATATTTTCTTGATATTGGTTTCGTTAATTGCCATTGGTTATGGATTACATTTGGCACTTCATTCTGAATCCATAAAGTCCGAATCAAATAAGAGCTATCTTGCATACATTTCTAGGATTTTGACAGACAAGACTTACTGGAGAATTTTTGTTATTTCTTCTGTTGTTTACGGGATTTTCTTTGGTTTCTTGTCTCAAATTCTCATCTATCATGAAGATATTGAAGGTGATGTTGTTCCATCTATTTCTATCACAGTTTGTTGTAATTATCCTGGCTATGTTCCGATGATAACATTATTGCTGAGTGACTCATTTTCGATATTGATAATCCCTCTGAATCTGATACTCGCAATATCTGTATCGTCAATGGTTGGCTTTAATTTTGCACTAAATTTACACTTTCTTAGGATGTTTAGGTATCAGGCTCAAAGAAAATTCTCAGCCGTTTCGACTTTTGGCATATTCAGTGGATTATTCATCGGTTGTCCTACTTGTGCAGGTAGTCTATTTTCATTCCTAATAGGGTTCGGTACAAGTGCCGCTATCTCTGGATTAGCACCTTTTCAAAGTTTATTCATAGCAATAAGCATTCCGATTTTGTTAGGGACTCCGCTCTTGATAATACGTAAAATAGTAAACAAGGAAGCGTGCGATATCATTGGTAACAAATAGACTTTGCTAGTTTACGGAAATGTTCTCGTCAAAACACTGGAAAAATCATCGGCAAAAATTATTCAAAAATTGTAAGAGAATTGGATTGTTCCTTCAAAATTTTTTCGAATTTCAGAATGTCCATATCCTTGAACGGTCTCATTTTATGTAATTGTGGAGGTTCTTTTACTTTCTCTAATATTCCTCTTGAAATTAACTCAGCCTTTAATTTTTCACGAAGCTCTGGATGACATAACTTGCTATGAAAAATACTGCCCCACCCTTGTAAGAACATCTCTTTTATATGCAGGTCCCCCTTTTCTTCATGAAAATGTGGATTGCGTGTTTCGATTTGCATAACCTCTACTCCTTTCTCCATGGTATCCTTATGTTCAGGAGGCGTTATTCCACCAAATTGTTCCAATAAATTAACTATTTCATAAGGTTCTATCGAAAAACCGGACGAGTAAGTCAATAGCTCTGCTAGTTGAATAGACATGCAATGTTCTCCAGAATTTCCTGTTCTAATAACTTCTGTTTCAAAACCAGTGTAATACGATATCATGAAATTTAGAAATTGATTCGTCATTTCAGAAACTCGTCCAAGCTTGGAAAATCGTACACCAGACTCCGAAATCTTTGGCTTGTATATCCAAGATACACGAACCATTGTGTATGGTGTGGTTGATAACGCAATACCAGAAGAAAATATTTTTGTATATTCGTTGACCGCACCAGGGACATAGTTGTCAGAATCTACGAATCCAACGTATTTTTTTCCCATCATTTTTGAAAGGAGCATGCCAATAAACATCCCCTCTCCTTTTCCGTTACGTATCTTATTTTCGGAGTCAAAAAGATCAGTATAGCCGACTTCTTCTAAAGCCTTTACAAGACCCGTATCTTTCTGATGTATGATAACTGATTTTTTTTCCGCGAATCTATTAAATTGCTCAATTGCCTGTTTTTCTAGTTTGTACCTGTCAATCGGTTCTCTAGGACTATTAGATACAATTATTGTTAAGCAATCATGGGGGATGCCGCTTAGTACTCCTTCTAAGAGCTTTAAACGTTCTCCTTTTATAGGAATGACAATCGCCATTTCAGATTCAATTTTAGATATTATTTCATCATCAATAGAGCGAATTACTTCAGATTCGGTCTTTGGATGCTTGTTCTTGTGTCCAGAATCCAGTTCGTATACACGTTGCACTCCATGTAGACTTACTGATCCGAATCTTTCTGTGAATCTCGGGACATCAAGCTTCATATCTTTAATTCAGTTATGCCATATTTATTGCAATTCTATATAAATCAATAATTTTATCTGCAAATATTATAATCAAACTAAATTGACAAGCGCTACATCGAACCGGTAAGAATATTTGGAAATACGAGGTAAAAGTCACCATATGTGTAGATTGCCTACTATGGTCATTAAACTTTCTTTAGAAATTGTGCGTTTGTAAGTTCCGTAAATTTGGTAAATTTGGTTAAAATCAGTACTCGTCGTACAATTATTTAGAATTTCATCAAATTACAGCTTTCAGTGTTCGAAAAAAGATTGTCTGATGGCAAATTAATAATGTTCTTCAAAACGGAACAATTATGAAAAATACGATAAATTGAATCTGTTAAAAATCACTAATTTAAAAATACTACTGTATTCCAATTTAGTAAAGGATCAATCAATTTTGTTACTTACACATTAGTTAATTCGCTAAAAAATAATAGTAACTTGCTACTTCTACTGTTGAAGTTTATGTTTCAACATACAAGGTATCATTTTCTACCAAGACTTTGTGACTTTGTAGTGGTTTTAATTTTTGTGGAAATGAGATTAATGCTCCAGTCTTGACATCCCATTTTGCTCCATGCCACGGACACGTTAATTCATTGTTTTTTAATTCACCTTCATGAAGTTCTGCTCCTGCGTGAGTACAAATATTATCAATTGCGTAATAATTTCCATCCAATTTCGTTACCATTATTTCTTTTCCACCAGCCGTTATATGCTCCAATTTTCCTTCTTGAATATCTTCAGTTTTTCCGACAACTACTTTTGCCATATAAACATGCATTATCATGCATTATTTTAACCTAATTTGTCGAAATCGCGAAATTAATCAGATATCTTAATATACAATATTTCAACTTTAAAGTTAACCAAGAATGAGGCCAGATGACCAATATTGAATATTCTAGTCAACTTGAATCAATTACTAATAAGAGTCTGGTATGGATAGATATTCAAAAACCCACTAGAAAAAAATTAAAAATGCTGGAAGGTAAATACCCTTTCCACGAACTAAATATTGAGGATTGTCTTTCGAAAATACAAATACCAAAAATAGACAGGTATCAGGATCAAATTTTTGTAATTTTACACTTCCCGACTGTGGATAAGGATAAGAGTATTCCACGTTCAACTCAGCTTGCAATCTTTGCGGGACCTAACTATCTCATTACCGTACAGCAAGGCGAACTAAAACCAATCACTGAAATGTTCAACCTTTGCAAGGAAAATGAAAGGCAGAAGGAAACCTTCATGGGTTCTTCATCAGGGTATCTATTACATAGCATTATAGATCTTATGGTCGATGATCTATTACATGTATTAATGAAGCTCGAAGGAAATCTGGATGATATTGAGGATCTCGTATTTGATGAGAAAGTCGCAGTAGCAAAAGATATTTCTTTATTGCGAAGAGAGATAACGACTCTCCGAAGAGTAGTTGTTCCCTTAAGAAGAGTAATATTGGAGTTGAGCAAAGAGATGCAAAGATTTTCGGAGGAAGATTTGACCGATTATTATGATGATGTTAAGGATCATACCGAAAAGGTTCTTGAAGTTCTTGAGGAATCAAAAGAAACTATAGAAATTTTCAAAGATACAGATTTCATGTTAAGTACGGAAAAATCAAACAAGATTTTAGCAACTCTTACTATCCTATTCACACTTTCCATACCTGCAACAGTAGTTGGGGCTTACTATGGTATGAATGTTAATCTTCCAGGCGGTCTTATCACAGGAAGTCCAGTTTTTCTTGGTCCATATACTTCATTCATAATTTTACTTTTGATTGCAATAATCCCTTCACTGGTAATGGTTTGGTATTTCAAAAGATTGGGTTGGGTTGGCAGGTAACGAAATATTAAAAAATGACTACATAATAAATGACTGCATAACGTGTCTTCAGTTATCACTTATCTTTATTTTGAATTAATGAACTCAAGTCTAGGCTGAAAAATGTACGAAGTATTCCTAAATACGAATCGACAGGAGGTGGAATCTCATCTTCACATGATACTTTCATATTCCAAGCATTTATCCAGATTATCATCGAATATAGGATATTCAGAAATCGTTTATACCGAGCTGGAACAACTTCCAAACTTTCCAGGTATTTATCTCCCAACAACCATGCTGCGGTAAAATCGAGACATTTTTGACCGTAGATTGCCTTGATTTGTTCTTCTATACTATTTGCGAACCTGAATGGTGTACGAGATACAAAAAATGGGAAATCAACTTTGTCCGGTAAAATCATATCTGGGGGGGACCAAATCGAAATTATTCTGCTGCCTTTTTTTAACTCTGTAGAAAATTTTTGTATCATCTTTTTTATGACAGTATCATTGTGAAACCAAAAAAGGAACACATTACCGTCAGAGATATCCACTCTTCTTATGTCATCGACCATGACTTTAACGTTTCCTAAATCTCGAGTTTTCTTAATTAGTTCAATTACTGATTTTTTTCTCTTTTCGATACCTATTGCCTTTTTCACTTTGTAGTGAGTGGAGGCAATGTAGACAGCATTACTATTTCCACAACCAAGATCATAAAAAACATCATTTTTGTTTAGGCTCGCAAGTCTTAGCATTCTTTTAATAACATTATCTGGTAAGCTGACATTGTTTCCTGCAATAACCGAGTTTGGCAGAGTTGATAAGAATTCATTAATGTTCATTATGTATCGCTATATTCGTGATTTGAATATTGACGTATTATATAAAAATGGAACTGACAAAAACATTCCATAATTATCACGGCTCTTTATGGTATCGCTGACAAAGTTAATAATAGACACTTGGATTTCGATATTTGTGAATTGCCTTTACTGCGGTCATGTTTATGTGGCTCATGAATTAGAAAAGAACAAAGACAAACTAAACTCCTTATTCGAAGTAGGAAAGTGTTTGATAATGGGATGTAATTGTACCAGCTATGTTGACAAAATTGAAAAAATTGACGAAGAATTATTATGAGTTTATTTTACTTGACTTTAAATGAATTTAGTTGTTTACTCCCACATCAAGTCCTAAGATTTAGTAAACCGGAATTAATAGAAAATAGTTGGCAGATATGAAAAATAGCCAATTTCTGAACCTAGTTTTGCCATTTGTATCAATGGGGTTAATTTATACGACAATGCTAATTGGTGTATATATCTCGTCTTTAAACAAGGGAATTGCGTGTCCAGATTGGCCCCTGTGTCCGAATGGGTTTGCATACCCCCAGGATAAATTTTTCTATGAGCATTTTCATAGGCTTGTGGCTATTATTGCTGCTATTTTTACAGGTATTACTTTAATTTTTATTAGAAAAAGCAAATGGAAATTAAATAGACTGATAGTTGCAATTCTTACGTCATTACTCAGTGTACAGATAGTCATGGGATTTTTAGTAGTATCGACCAAATTGAATCCTTATATAGTTGCAATACATCTCTCGATTGGAGTAACAATTTTTTCACTTACTTTTCTCCTGCTTAGAGAATCTTATGTTGAAATCAAGAAAAAAGGATCTTAGATCTAAAACGATCTTGTATTATTACCATAATAAGAACTTCATTTTCAATGTCAATACATCTTTAACATCAATATCAAATAGTAATAGTGAATATTAGTGATAAATTCTATTTTCCTAGTTGGAAGAACATTAATGGATGAAGAAAATTTCTATTCATTCATTGATTCTAGATTACTCTACCTATTAAATCAGTTAGGATCTAGAATTGATATCCGTAATTATTGTACCATCAAGAATGATATCATAAGGAACCGGAAATTGCAAATAGGTGGCATTGAGGAATTAGTTGTACAAATAAGTAAGGCATTGATGCCTGTAGGATACGAAAAGATTGTTCTAAAATATATTCTACCATCGATAGAATTTGCACAGAAACATTTTCTGTATCCTTTCGACGATGCAAAAACGACGTTAGAAATTCTGTCCAAAACTTTTAGGTTACTCTTAATTGATAACCAAGACAACAAAATATCAAGAACTTTGAAATTTTATAATCTGGACAAGTACTTTGATTGTTGTATTTTGCCTGACATGGCAAGAGATCCCAATAAGAAAACTTTTAAATTGATTCTAAACATGTTAAAAATTAATTCAAAAGAAGCCATATTAATTGGAGATAGATTAGATACTCATATAAAGATGGCAAATAAGTTGGAAATTATTACCATTCTGTTATCTCACTCTCCATTCAATATACAAGTTCCTAGAAATCAAAATGAGCTACCTACACTCACTTTGAATAAATTGTCTGAACTTCCGGACACAATTTCAGCAATTAAACAAAACTAGATGCTCAATGGCCCTTGACCTCTTCGCCAGCAATACCTGCTCGTATGTCCCCAAACACTTTGCTCATTTCATTGTCGTCTAATCTGTGACTCGAATGAAACATGGAATGAATTGAGCCGCCTCCGTCACCATGTTTTCTTGGTACAATATGCACATGTAAGTGTGGTATTTCCTGTCCTGCATCTTTACCATTATGAATAGCTATTAGAGTACTTTGCGCATCTGTTCCCCTTTCGACGTAAGCCGTTAATTTATGTACCAAACTAAACAAAGGCGTAACCTGATCAAATTCAACTTCTTGTAATTTTTCATAATGTCTTTTTGGAATGACCAGGGTGTGTCCGGAAGTCAATGGAAAGGCATCAAGAAATGCAATTGCTTTTTCATTTTCGTCTATTATTTTCACATCTATTTTCTTTTGAGCAATCTTACAGAAAATGCAGTTATCCTCAATTGTTGAACTCATGCATAGTTATTGGTTTATCAAATAATAAAATATTTCCAATTTTTTAATTGCTTGTGGATTAAGCTATCTGTGTTGAAATATTGAATAGAGACGTGATGTGTTTCGCTGCCACATACTTATTTATATTATTATTAATGGTAACCATCGGTTTTTCCTTATCATTTACAAATCCAATTATCTGCGGCTCAAAGTTATGTTTTTTCAAATCCTCCATAATTATCGGCGCGAGGTCTTCGCTTGAAATTATAAGATGACATCCATTGGTGGATGCCGTTGAATTTGAGACAAGGAATTCGTCAGTGGCAAACTTTGCCAATTCCTCATGTATTATCGGAAGTTCATTTACTATAATGTGTGCGTTTGAAATTTTGGCCAAATTGAGTAAAGCCAAAATGCCATCTGAACCAACCGGATATACACCGACTATATTGGCATTTGTATCAAATTCCTTTCCAAAACCGGGACAATATTTTGAAATTATCTTACCCAAGGAAAAACGCGGTTGAGTTAAAGATTTTATTATTTCATCCTTGATATTTTTATCAATTGATTGATGCTTGCCTAGGATTGAGTTCATTTCACCAATCTGATTTATTGTATAAATACTGAGCGGAGTTAAGGATCCAAATTTATTTGTCAAAATCAATACCATGCCCGGTTGAATCAGATCGTATCTTACTGGCAATTCTTTGGTAGAGTGAGCATAAGCTGTTGCCCCAAAGAAAAGTTTTCCTAATTTAAGTGAACTGTAATCATCAAGTAATAGATCATATTTTGCCGCAAACATGTCAATGTTTGATCTTATTTTGTCTAGCAAGCTTTCGTCGGGAGCATCATATATTGGTATTATCTTAAATCCTGAAGTACAACCAAGCAATAGGAGATTTTCAAGAGCTGAAGTTAAGGCAATTGACGTATTGACGATTGAATCTGGTTCTTCATCAGGATCAATTAGTTTTCCAGATGAGATATTAATCGCAGTATATCCTAACTTATTTCCTCTATGTGTGTCAATGTAGTCAACCACTGCAAATTGTGAATCGTACTGGGACGTAGTTGACACTACAAGTCTTCTTAACGGATGCTTGGGAGGTTTCTTTCCATAAAAATCATCTAAGAGGTGGGAAAGACTTTGCTGATCTTCGGCGACCTCATTGTGAATCCTCATTAATGAAATTAGTATCTTATTTTTCAAATCTTCTGTGATCGATTCATTCACTTTGTATATTCTGCGTGTAATGTCTGGACTTTTTCCACTATAATGGAATGAATCAAACCACGACAGGTCAGCCCATGAATTGTGCTTTATCTTCTCAAATGATTTATCCAGTGTCAAATTATCAACTTCGTTGGAGCAATTCGATATCCATCCTATTGGATCAAAGCCTAAATTCTGATATTTGAATATACTTTGCCAAAAGTCATGAGCCAAAAACTAGAACCTCCACATATCACTCATATACAACACTAATAATGAATCTTCCTAATGGATAAAAACACCTGGAGTATATTTGCGTTAGATAACTTTATTATATTAAACCGACAAAAAGAATAATAATTATAAGCCTATTTTTCTCAAATTAGAAATAGTGCAGATAAACAATATGATGGGGAGGCTCCGAATGCTTTGGTAAATGAAATAAACAATATTGCAAAGGAAATGGAATCAAAAGCCGCAGACGAGATCCTAAAATGGGGATTTAAGAAATACCGTGACAGAATGGTGCTTGCATCAAGCTTTGGTGCGGAAGATGTTGTATTAATTGACATGATGTGCAATATTAACAGGAATCTGACTAGAGTCTTTACCCTCGATACGGGTAGACTTAATCAAGAAACTTATGATCTTATTGACAAAATAAGACTAAAATACGATATTAAAGTTGATGTATATTTCCCAAAATCAAGTGATGTTGAGGAGATGGTCGCAAATAAGGGAATGAATCTAATGTACGAGAGCGTAGAGAATAGAAAACAATGTTGCAATATTAGAAAAATTGAACCCTTAAAAAGAGCTCTTAAACAATTCGATTGTTGGATCACCGGACTGCGTCGAGAACAATCGTTAACTAGAAACAGTATATCAAAGATTGAAATTGATACATTGAACAACAAAATCATTAAGTTAAATCCATTGGCAGATTGGACGAATGAAGAAATTTGGAAGTATATCCAGGAAAACAAGGTTCCTTATAATGAACTACACGATAAAGGATATCCTAGTATAGGATGCGAACCATGCACAAGAGCTGTGATGCAGGGAGAAGATCCTAGGGCTGGGAGATGGTGGTGGGAAAATGACACTCACAAAGAATGTGGTCTGCATTGGAAAGAAGGTAAATGAGCATTTTTGACAGGTAATCTAATTTTACCACATGGTGGTAAATTAATAAATAAATATACTCAAAAAAAGTCTGATGATTTACCCACATTTGAAGTATCATCCGATATTAGAAATGATGCTGAAAACATAGCCACTGGTGTCTTTAGTCCACTTGTTGGCTTTGTTGGCCAGGAAGATTTCCTGAATGTACTTAAAGAAGGACGATTGAGTAGCGGAGTTCCTTGGACTATACCTATTGTACTTGATTCGGAAAAACAAATTGCAAAGCAAATGGAGGATTTAGGGGATGTTATACTATGTTCGGATGGCCAAAAATTTGGCATACTCCATGTACACGAAATTTATGAATATAACAAACAAGACATGGCAAATGCGGTTTATGGAACTACAGATACCAATCATCCAGGGGTGAGCCGACTCTTTAAAATGAAAGAATTCCTCGTAGGTGGAGAGGTGGAAGTTTTTCAAATGAAAGAGTACGATGATATCCAAAAGTTCCGAATGCATCCATCGGAAACTCGTTCAGAAATTTCGAAACGAGGTTGGAAAAGCATTGTAGGTTTTCAAACAAGAAATGTGCCACACGTAGCCCATGAAATGCTACAAAAGGCAGCCTTGAACATTTATGATGGGTTATTCCTCAATCCGTTGATAGGCAAAAAAAAGATAGGTGATTTTACAGACGATATGATAATAAGTGCATACAAATTATTGATAGATTACTATTTTCCGAAAAATAGGGTATTATTTTCGACAATCCATACATCAATGAGATATGCGGGTCCACGAGAAGCGATACATCACGCAATCATGCGGAAAAATTTTGGCTGCACACATTTCATTGTAGGAAGGGATCATGCCGGTGTTGGTAACTATTACCCACCATTCGCGGCCCAGGAAATCTTCCAAAAGTATCCTGATTTGGGAATTACTCCAGTAATCTTCCCATCTTTTTATTTTTGTAAAAAATGTATGTTCTTTGCGAATGAAAAAACATGTCCGCATGGAATAGAATCAAAAGAAGAACTGAGTGGAACAATGATGAGGAAAATGGTAAATTCTGGCAGGATACCTGAAAAGCACTTGATGCGGCCAGAAATAGCAGAGTTAATTCTTAAATCAGAAAAACCATTTGTAGTTGAATGAAATTGACAGGACTATTGAAAGTTGGAATTATTGCATTTGTATTGTTCTTAATTTTCCCAATTATGTCAATTAGTGGACAGAGTAGTATTCATGACATTATCAAAACAAAGAATTCTGAAAGATTTGTTGTTGATTATGATGCGTCTAATGCATATAGAAGACAACCATTAGTATATGACTTTTCAAAACCTATACCAACCAATTGGCAGTTGACTATTCAAAATAATTTAACCTACTCAAATTCAGAAAATGCAAAAACTGTGATAAAGATTCAAGAACCTGCACCTAGTGAAAAGTTCATAGAACTAGCAATGTTTGGTGATATAACTGGAAAGTTCTGGGCAGCAATTAACACCAATGAATCAGGCTATATACGGGTATATGAGCGAGAAAAAGACGGATGGTCTAGGGATCAACCAATATTTGTAGCCCATGCAAACAATCAAGGTCTGACCATTACGAATGGCAAGAGAATCATAATTGACAAATTGTCAGTAAATGATTTTGTTGTTGGATCGATATCGATATATGGTAAAGATGAATCAACTGATCCAGACAATTCAAATAGCGGTACAATTTCATTCGACATCTTATTTGGTAACCCTGCAGAGTCTCCATTGTATTACCTGCCATTAATAACGATGATTGCAATTGGCTCAATTGTACTGGTATTAATTATTAGAAAAAAAAGAGACTAGCTATTTTTTTGAATAATATTTGCACATTTTTGTCAACTGACAAACATTGCACTTAGGCTTAATTGGCAAGCATATATTCTGGCCAAACGTTACAAAAGTTTCATTCACTCTAATCCAATATTTCTTGTCTATTGATTTTTGTAGGACATTTTCCGTTTCCTCAGGGTTTTTTGTATTTACAATTCCAATCCTATTGGAAATTCTATGAACATGTATGTCTACCGGAATGGCGGCCTTCTTAAAACCGTAGACCAGCACACAATTAGCAGTCTTTCTTCCGACTCCGGGAAGCGTAAGGAGGTCATCTAGATTAGATGGTACCTCGCCATTATATTTTTTGATTATTAATTGTGATACTTCTTTTAGTCTAGAGGCCTTGACATTATAAAAGCCAATTTTCTGTATCAGTTTCTTTATGTCACTTAAATTCGCTCTAGATAGCTCATCAGGATTCTTGAATCTAGAAAATAACGCTTTAATTACGGCAGTAGTAACTTCGTCTCTAGTTCGTGTGGACAATATAGTTCCAATCAATATTTTGAATGGGTCACCGTCTTCCTGAATTTGCAGATTTTTCAGAGCAGTGGGTCTTACAAGATTATTATCCCTAAGGGTGCTCTGCATTAATGCAAATAGCTTGCTGATCTCCATATTAGTGACTCCTTATTTTATTCTCAATATGGATAACGTTACAAAAAAGTTTTTGGGAGTAAATTTCTATTCTTTCTTTTTTACTCTGGCTCGGCCAGTTTTTCGTGGTGCAATATTTCCCACTTTCCTACCAGGAGGTGTTGTCCTTCCGACTGATGATTGGCGACCTACGTGCTGATGTCTTCCACCACCATGTGGATGATAAACCGCAGCTTGTGCTATTCCCCTAACTGTGGGATAAAGCTTGCCGTGTGCGATCATGTATTTAGCTTTGTTTCCAGCTTTGAGAAATGGCTTTTCCTTTCGACCTGCACCAGAAACAATTCCTATCATTGCCTTACATTTTGGATTTAATGTAGTAAATTTTCCGGATGGTAATTTTACCGACACACCTTGAGAGGTATGGGAAAATACAATGGCAGATGATCCAGCGGATTTCACGAGTTTTCCTCCATCACCAATGTTCCTTTCTAGATTACAAATCAGCGTACCGTCTGGAATAGATTCTAGGGCCAAAATATTATTTGATTTAAAGTCAACATTATTTCCGATTTGGATTTTTTCTCCAACTTCCATGCCGTCAGGAGCAGGTAAGTAGCTGAACTCTTTATCAAATTTAATTTTAGCCAATGGTGCATCCCTACCTCTTTCGTGAACAATGTCAACTATCGAACCAACTCTCTGCTCAGTCAATTGTAAATTTGGATACTTGGCAGGTACAATTTTTCCTCTTTTTATGGCCTGAAATTGTTTACCTCCTTTACCCCTTCTACGTACTAAAGTTCTTTTACCCAAAACGGTCCAATCGAATTAATCATCATCATGATTTTAACGTTTTGGTAGGTGCAATACTAGATGCCTAATTACAATACAAATCTAATTTTTCTGCAGTGAAAATATGAAAAAGACTCGTGCTTTTCCTAAAAACATAGTGTTGGAAATTAGAATACAGTCATCTGATAATTGGATTACTAAGAATATTGAAGAGCATTCCTCGACAAAGGTATAAAGATAGGTACGATAGTACTTGATATCGTGAGTCAAAACACTCTCTCGCTGAAGGTTCTCGAAGCATATACTCGAGACGTAGGTCGTGGAGTGGCTAGAATCGATTACGATTCAATGGACTCGTTGACTGCATCTACTGGTGATGTTATAGAGATTCGAGGAAAAAGAAGGACTGTCGCAAAATGTTTACCGCTTTACCCTTCAGACGAGGGCAAAGGCATTGTAAGAGTAGATGGGCTAGTGCGAAATAATGCAGGTGTAGCCATTGGAGATACAGTAATTGTGAAAAAGATAAAGGCCGTTCCAGCAGAAAAAGTAATTGTTGCCCCCTTAGAGGCCATACCACCTATCGACGAGCGTTACCTTGCTGACGCACTTGAAAGCGTACCACTAATTAAAGGAGATAATGTCATGGTTCCATATTTTGGAGGCAGACTTACTTTCCAAGTAATAGGAGTAACCCCTGCATCAGATGCTGTATTGGTAACCCAAAAAACAATATTCCATATAGCTGAGAAAGGTGAAACTCTGAGAGGTGTTCCTCAGGTAACTTACGAAGACATTGGCGGCCTAAAAGAAGAGATCCAGAAAGTTAGAGAAATGATAGAGTTGCCATTACGACATCCTGAAATCTTTGAAAAATTAGGCATCGAAGCACCAAAGGGTGTATTGTTGTATGGACCTCCAGGAACGGGAAAAACGCTTCTTGCTAAGGCAGTTGCGAACGAAAGTAATGCTCATTTTATAAGTATCTCTGGGCCAGAAATTATGAGTAAATTTTATGGTGAATCTGAAGCACGATTAAGAGAGATTTTCAAGGAAGCCAAAGAAAAGGCGCCTTCTATTATATTTATTGACGAAATAGATTCAATTGCTCCCAAAAGAGAAGAAGTTACTGGTGAAGTCGAGAGGAGAGTTGTATCTCAATTATTGTCGCTTATGGACGGACTCGAAGCAAGAGGTAAGGTAATAGTTATTGCGGCTACAAATCGTCCAAATGCTATAGATCCAGCACTGAGACGACCGGGTAGATTTGATAGAGAAATTGAAATCAAAGTACCTGATAAGCGTGGAAGATTGGAAATATTGCAAATTCATACAAGAAACATGCCTCTAGACACCGATGTAGAACAAGATAGAATTGCCGCAGTAACACATGGTTTTGTTGGAGCGGACCTAGAATATCTTTGTAAAGAAGCGGCAATGAAGTGTTTGAGAAGATTGCTCCCTGAATTAAATTTGGAAGATGAGAAACTATCTCCAGAAGTCTTAAATAAACTCATAGTTACCAGAGCCGATTTTGATAATGCTGTAAAGGAAGTGACGCCTTCCGCAATGAGAGAAGTTTATCTGGAATCTCCAGACGTTCCGTGGTCTGCAATAGGTGGACTGGAAGGCATAAAGCGAGAATTGCAGGAGGCTGTAGAATGGCCACTACGATTCCCAGAGCTATATACAAAACTTGGACATGCTATGCCAAAGGGTCTGTTGTTGCATGGATTATCAGGTACTGGCAAGACACTCTTGGCTAAAGCCGTAGCTACGGAGTCTGAGGCTAATTTCATTAGCGTAAGGGGTCCTGAATTGTTAAGCAAGTGGGTAGGAGAATCAGAACGAGGGATTAGAGAGATTTTTAGAAGAGCAAGACAAGCAGCTCCATGTGTAGTATTTTTTGATGAGATAGATTCTATTGCTCCAGTTAGAGGAATGGGTGGAGATAGCATGGTTACAGAAAGAGTGGTTTCACAATTGCTTACCGAATTAGATGGGATTCAATCACTTTCAGGTGTAGTAGTGTTAGCTGCAACAAATAGAGCAGATATAATTGATACCGCTTTATTACGACCTGGTAGATTTGACAAAATATTGTTAGTGCCTTTGCCTGATAAATCAGCAAGGCAAAAGATATTGGAGATACACAGTAAGGATAAGCCACTTGGTCCAGACGTTAACTTGGCCAGAATAGCCGAAATGACGGATGGTTTCAGCGGTGCCGATACAAGCTCTGTTGTAAATACTGCCGTATCATTAGTTCTACATGAATACCTCGCAAAATATCCAACACCTGAAGAGGCTGCTAGACATGCCTCAGAAGCCCACGTAATGATGAGGCATATTGAAGAAGGTGTAAAAAAGATCAAGGCTCAGAGAGAAGGCAAACCTGGAGAGAAAGTTTCCGTCCAGTACTATAGATAGTATCAGATAGTAACAAATATTATTTGATTGTCACACTGAATGCAGTAAGAAGTAGCGGTTACTATTCCTGGCCATATAGTTTTTCTCTGATTACTTCGTAAGCCTTGGCAGCATCATTCATCCCCAGAATTAAAATTATTTCATTTTGTGTGAAAAAAGCATTGTACAGTAGAATACGGTTGTTATGCAATAATGACAGAACAAGTGACAATACTTCGTATGTATTTTCCTTATCTGATTGAACAGTAATTGTTATTTTAGAGAGACCATCCGTTATTTCTCCAATAGCTCGCTTGGGGGATGATTTGAACATAGTCCGAATTTCATCAATATCTTCAGCAAACAATCTAATTTGCTTATTAGTCCTGAACATATTGTATCCGCTACTAAGCTCAAATATTTCATCTAATACTTGATAGACGTCGTCAGTCTCGTGAAAATCGATATCGATAATACTACCCGTCAAGCTCATTCTCACCCCTTCAAAAATTGGATGGTATTCATAATCAATTCCGTCGAGAGAATCTGCAAATCGCTTAATCGCTACTACTAGAGTATTTACATTAACTTCAGATTTTGTCAGCTTTTCGACTTCTGGTTTTATCTTCTGGGCCAAAGCGGTATAATTTGCTATGCCCGTGCTTAACGCTTGAAAAAATAACGTACTTGATCCTATAATCTGTCTAACTGCATGAGGAACAGAATAAGTCTGAGAATACATACAATTAATTTAGCAAATAAAGTAATAAACCTTTCTTATTTATTTAAAATGTACGGATAATGTACGAAAAATTACAAAATGTTAAAATTTTGAGTTACGAGATGCTAGAAACAATCCTCATGCGATTAAATTCACCCATGTTGTTCTAATAGATTTGACAATGTTTCTTTTTAAGTAAATAATGCTGATATTCGCAATGACCAAGCGCGAATTCATTATTGATAACGGAAATGAAAAGATTCAGGAATATGGATATCTTCACAAAAATGTTGCAGTGAAGTACCTGATGAAGAGGCGAAGATCATTATTGATGACAAAAAATCTGGAAAAAGTAGAGAGCCTGTTTTCTCAACTTCCTAGAAAAATTAGCATTATTGGAAAACAAATTACCCACAATTATGAAGTAAACTGGGAAAGACAGGGAGTAACTGAATTTGAAGGATCAAGATTTGTCTTTACTCTAAAGCCACTGGAAAATTAATTCAAATCAGATTTATTTCATGATTATTTTTTCTTTATTTCTATTGATCTCGTGTATTAGACTCGTAGAAATTAAAGTGCGCCAACAGATTTTTGACTTACTTTCATTAAAAACGAAGAAATAATTTGATTACTTTTTATTTACTTAAAAATAAATCATGAATTTTTAAAAGAGCATTTATAATATGCTTCAAATCAAGTAATCATAATTATATTCTGAAATCAGTGAAGATACTTGAAATATCCATTAAGAAATATTGTATTAGAAAAGATAAAAGAGGTAGGAAATTTGTCAGATAATGAGCTAGTGAGTAATTTAGAAAAGGATGGAGTACAAATTACAGTTGCTGATTTAAACAAAACGTTACTGGATTTAGAGATATTTGGATTAGTGAGAGTTAGTTGGCTAACGAAAGATAAGAGAAGGATAGAATTGGTTACATGAAGGACTTAGTTGTTTTAAATAAATTGATAAGTTTATCTTATGAAGACCAGAATCTGAATTGAAACTTGTATTATGCGACTCTCACATCCATCTTACAGATCCTGTATATGATAATTTTTTGCCATCAATACTCGCAACTATAAAGGGACTGGATTTGAAAGCGTGCTCAGTGACAGTGAATAATTCAAATTCGTTAAAGGCGTTAAGACTCTTTGAGGAAAAAAGCGTTCATGATTCTGTTTATAATTTTATTGGAATTCATCCACAATACGCGGCTGAGAATATATCAAAATTTGAGGAAATTGTTACTGACAATGTAAATAATATTGATGGTATTGGTGAAATTGGATTGGATCCCGCGTACTACGATCAAGAAGGAAATACAAAAGCGTTACAATACCAGGTATTCAACAAGATGTTAACTATTGCAGAAAACTATGGTAAACCAGTTTCTATTCATTCTAGAAATTCACTTGACGAAATTCTGAGTTTATTATCTACATTTAATTTGAAAAAAGTATGTCTTCATTGGTTTGATGGATCCTCACAACAATTAGAAAAGTCACTTGATATGGGATTGTATCTCTCTTATGGGCCATCGTTGGTATACTCTAAGAGAAAGCAAAAATTGCTAAAGTTAACAAATGAAGAAAGATTATTAATTGAAACTGACGGACCAGTGAGATATCCATCTTGCTTTACTAATGTATTTACTCTTCCCACTTCATGTCTTGTGAGTATTGTAAGAAGTATAGCAGAACTTCTTTGCGAATCGCCAAGGAACGTAATGGAAAGAATAGCAAATAATTCAATTTTATTCTTTGACTAACGCGTATCTATAGTTTCTGTAATAAGGAAGGTATAAAATAGCCTTTACTGATTAGTGTGTGATATTGAATAGAGTTAAGAAATTTTCAACAGAGCTCTTAAACCGATATCCAGATAAATTCAACGTTGACTTTCAACAGAATAAGAAAACAATAGACGAGCTCGCAACAGTTAGTTCTAAAGAACTGAGAAATCAGATAGCCGGTTTTATTGCTTCATATATCAACAGGCAAACAAAAGAACAAAACAAGAAAATTGAGGAAGATGTCGAGGAGACATAACGAACTAGGTCATTATTGGTAGATTGATCACCTTAAAGTTACTAGGATCCATTAAGAAATATTGTGGCAAAGACAACATAATAATTCATCAAAAAGAGACTACGATATCAAATATATTTTCCATCCTTCATGAGCGCATGAATAATTCCAAGCATATCGATAAGGAAAACCTGTTAATTTTGATTAATGGTGCGGATTTATCAATTTCTGGAAATGACCAAAAAATTAAATCTGGAGATATTGTAACAATTGCGAACTTAATCCATGGTGGATAGCTCTTATAATTTAAATACAGTCATGTTGGCATGGCAGAAAAGATAGATACAATTAGCAACATTCCGTTATATAAAATTGATTCAACATATGTAGTGATACTATGTGCCAAGACTTTACATATGCCAGATATAGGAACTTCTATAACAAAGTTTAGAGAATTGTATCCCACAGTAATGATTCAAGGTATTAACCCAAGTCACATATTTGGGAAAGAACACATCTTCGAGGTATTGAAGATTATTTTAGAGGCAAACAAGAGAAAGATAAAAGTTGCTAAAAGATTGGAAATGGAACTCTTGTTAAGACTAATTTGCAGTAACCAGGTTGATAAGGCAATTAATATTGGAGGCATAAAAAATAATAGTTCTGGATGTTTCGTTTTATTATCTGATACTAAATATCAAATTATCAAGTCTGTACGATATTTGAGGAAAACAATAGCTGATCAAAATGACTCACTGATGAATGCTACAAGAGAAAAAATGGTTGACATATGCAGAGCGATGCAGTTTACAAATACGAATTTCAGTACAAAGGAATTTTTAAAAATATTGACAGAAAAAGCGGCTCTTGTTTCACAATAGATTGAGGGCCATACAATTTTATCAGACAAGCCAAATTATCAAAATATCAAAATAAGAGAGTTGAAAATAATGAGCTATTTTCTTTTACTGAATTGAGATCTTTTCTCTGACAGAGCTAAAAATTTGATCGGATCTCAGAACTGAAATACCAGCCAATCTATTTACTATTTGAATTAATATTATCCAATTTGGATCGCTCAAGTTTACTTTAATATCTAAATCTCTAGTAACATTAGAAATAATCTCATTAGAACGTAAATTGGTATGTCTTTTTTCTATAATAACTTTGATAGTTTCATCGTCACCTATTTTCATGGAAAGTTGCTTGACAATATTATGAATCTCAGTCAATTCAGCCCTGCAAATTTTTTCCAGCGGTATAATTCTGAGAACATACCTAAATAACCACGGTTCATTTCTTACAAGTTCTCTACAGGCCTCTACTACTTGGAAGGGGTCCATACATGTTTTGGCTACTATGATCCCTGAAATAGGCGTAATTTCAATTGTAGGATTCTTATCCCCAAGTGTATCTAAGATCTGGAGTAATTCGTCAAAAGCATCGGTTTCTCTATACTTGAAGGTTGTTACAAGCAAATTGTAATCAGGTATGTCGTTCACAATCAGGGTCCTAGGTCATACGATAATAATCTATTGGATAATATTTGTTTTCAAAAACTATTGTCAACAACAATGTTAGTCCGTAAATCAATTTGTTTTCTTGTCTGAAGTATCCAATGTTTTTATTATGCGAATATGTATCAAGCTATCAAATGAGTCAGCTCAATATAGTTGAAAATAAACCAGCTTTATTGATTGACATATTTATTGATGGTAAACCGAATAGGGTATTGGTAATTAGTGATTTACATATAGGTATTGCATACTGGTTACGCAGTAGTGATATCGCTATTGACTGGTATCATATTATAAAAGATATCGAAACAGAATTAAGAGATATTGTTATCTCAAACAAGGTAAATTCCATTGTTTTACTTGGTGACATTAAAGACAACATATTTAAAATGGAAAAGCAAGATTGGAATTTAATTCCTAATTTTTTACACTCATTGGCAGAAATTTGCGAAGTCTATTTGATTCCCGGAAACCACGACTCAAGAATAGCATTAATATCTCCTGACAATATACACCTAATTGGTGTTAAAGGAATGGTATTAGACGATATTCTATTGACACATGGCCATACATTTCCATCAGAGCTAAGATCTAACATAAACAAAGTAATTATGGGACACATACATCCTACATTTTTTAGAGAGAATAGTATTTTAAGTGGACAGAAGGTGTGGATCTTTTTGAAAGTAAAAAAAGAGGCCATATTTCCAAGTACAAAAGGATCTCTCGATATAGTATTGTTACCATCATTTAATAGATATGTCTATGGGCATGGCATACCTAGAAAAGGGAAAATAAATTCACCTATTTTGAAAAAAATATTAAAAAAAGAAATTATAGATAAATGTTTAGTAGTTTCAATACATGGAACTATTATTGGAAATGAGAATACTTTAGGTGAAGTTTTTAATCCTGACTTTAATTAATACGATATTTGGAGAGTGGGCTTATTGAGGGTTTATTCTTGGTTCTCCATTCTAAGCAATGTATGAAAGAAATTGCAGACTCTACTGTTGTAAGCACTGGAACTCCCATTTCAACTGCCTTTCTTCTGATTTGATATTCATCATCAAGCATACCAACATACTTTTCAATAGTGGACGTTGATGGAATGTTTATAATAAAATCTATTTTCTTGTTGTAGAGAAGATCTGCAATGTTGGGTTTTCTTATTGGTTCGCTTATCTTGTGTACTTCCTGAACGCTATTAGTTATTCTACTTTTGATAAATTCAGCAGTGTGTTCTGTTGCCAATAAATTAAATTTCATGAAGTTAATAAGTGAGATTGCCGAAAGCATTTTTTCTTTATTTTTTTGCCCTCCAATGGTTATCAGGGCAGATCCTGAAAGTGGTAAATTATATCCGGCTGCTTCGTAGGCCTTTGATAAGGCATCATAAAAACTGTTTCCATGACAGGCTACTTCGCCGGTCGATTGCATTTCAACTCCTAATACTATATCCGAACCTTCCAATTGCATAAATGAAAATTGTGGTACTTTTATTCCAAAACCACTTATTTTTAACCATGGCTCGTTAAGGTCTTCTGGTAATTTTCCATTGAGAATTGCTTTAGACGCTAACGAAATTAAGTTAATTCCAACTATTTTTGAAACAAAAGGTGTGGTTCTTGAAGCCCTGACATTGGCCTCTATTACATAAACCTCATCATCTTTAACCAAGTACTGGATATTAAGAGGACCTTTAACCTCCAATTTTTTGGCAATCACGTTAGAGTAGTCTACTATTGTATCCATTGTTTGTCTATTCAGCCTCCAAGGTGGTATGCACATCATGGCATCTCCAGAGTGAATACCTGCATTATCAATATGTTCAATTAGAGCACCTATAATGACATCTTTACCATTACACACGACATCTACTTCAACCTCGGCAGAATCCTGAAAGAATTTGCTAATTACAATTGGATATTCAGGACTGATTTGAGCTGCCTCATTTATGTACCGATCTAACTGTTCTTCATTCCAAATCACCTTCATAGCCGCACCACTCAGTACGTATGAAGGTCTTACTAACACAGGGAAACCGACCTTTTGAGAAAAAATCTTTGCTCCACTTAAATCTGTAAATTTATTCCAAGGAGGCTGTTTTATATTTAATGAGTCAAGTAACTTGCTAAACTTTTCTCTGTCTTCGGCCATATCAGTATGGACACTATCAGTACCAATAATGTTTATATTTAGTTGTCCTAATTTAGGAACAAGATTATTTGCTGTCTGACCTCCAACACATGTGACTATTCCCTTTGGTCGTTCTTTTTCATATATATCTAG
Organism: Nitrososphaeraceae archaeon; assembly: GCA_044870765.1. Classification (GTDB taxonomy): domain Archaea; phylum Thermoproteota; class Nitrososphaeria; order Nitrososphaerales; family Nitrososphaeraceae; genus TA-21. Next base: position 95,688 of record JBIOZG010000012.1, on the reverse strand, counting down.
AATCCTTTCTAATGATAATTCTTCAAAATATAATCTATCGGATATATCGTAATCAGTAGACACTGTCTCTGGATTACAGTTAATAACTGATACAGATTTTATGCCATTATTCTTTAGACCCCACACCATGTTGACTGTACCCCAATCAAACTCTACACTACTACCTATCCTGTAAGGTCCTGCACCAAGTACAATTACGGAATTTTTCTCTTTCCTAAAAACAATATCATCTTTGTCTCCCCCATATGTCAAATACAGGTAATTGGTTTTCGCAGGCCATTCTGCAGCTAGAGTATCTATCTGCTTTACGACTGGATTGATACCAAACTTTTGTCTCAATTTTCTTGCACTTAACTCTTTCAAGCCTAAACACTTACCTATTTGTAAATCGGAAAATCCATATTTTTTCGCCTCTCGCAATAAATTCTCAGAAATCTCAGACACATCTACCAGATGTAATTTATCGTATAACTCCACAATATTTTTGATTTTTTCCAAGAACCATGAATCTATTGTGGAAAGTTTACTAATTCGAGTTACGGGAATTCCCAATCTCATTGCCCTAACAACATCGAATAAGATTTCATCACTTGGATACAGCAATTTTTGTTCAACTAATTCTAATTCTTCCTTTGAATTTTCTTCGTTTCCAACCAAACCTATTTTTCCGCCATCGTTCATTCTAATAGCTTTTTGTAGAACTTCCTCAAAGGTTCTACCGATTGCCATTACTTCGCCTACTGACTTCATACTAGTACCAATCCTTCTGTTAACCAATTCAAATTTCCTGAAATCCCATCTAGGCATTTTTAGCACCACATAATCCAAAGAAGGTTCAAAGCATGCTGTGGTAGCCTTAGTTATACTATTAACAAGTTCTGTAAGAGAGTAACCCAGGCCCATTTTTGCTGCCATGTATGCCAATGGATACCCTGTCGCCTTGCTCGCCAAAGCCGAGGACCTTGAAAGCCTGGCATTTATTTCTATTGCACAATAGGATTCACTTAAGGGATCCAGACCAAACTGAATATTGCATTCTCCTATTATACCGCAATATTCCACTGCTCTAATGGCTGCAGAACGTAATCTATGATATTCTTCATTATTGATAGTCTGCGATGGCGCAATTACAATATTGTCTCCTGTATGTACCCTCATTCCTAAAACGTTTTCCATATTACAAATTGCAATGGTGTTGCCTGTTGAGTCTCTCATCATTTCATATTCTATCTGTTTCCAACTCCCAATATATTTCTCAATAAGGACTTGATTTACTAGACTTAAAGAAAGTCCTCGTTGCACTATTTCTTGCAATTCGTATTCGTTATGCGCAACTCCTCCCCCTTTACCACCAAGAGTGTACGCTACCCTTATTATTACCGGATACCCTATCTTGCCAGCGACTCCTAGCGCCTCTTCCAAATTATAAGCCGGTGCGCTCTCTAGTACAGGAACGTTACTCTTTATCATAGCAGTTTTAAACTGTTCTCTATCTTCGGTTATCTTTATGCTATTCACGGGAGTTCCCAACACTCGTATCTTGTACTTATCTAGGATCCCATCATCGTGCAAAGACACTCCACAATTTAATGCAGTTTGACCACCAAAACCAAGCATAATTGAATCCGGAAGTTCCTTTTCTATTATTTGTTGTATATAATATACATTAACTGGTAACAGATATACCTTATTTGCGAATCTAGTGTCCGTTTGAATAGTAGCTATGTTGGGATTTACCAGTACTGTCTTGATTCCTTCTTCGGATAAGGCTTTGAGGCATTGTGAACCGGAATAGTCAAATTGGCGGTCAGAACTTCTGACATTCGCCTGCTTCTCCGATTTTTATTGCTCCACTGCCCAGTACTAATGCTTTCTTTATAGTTTCATTCTTTGGAAAATTTTCCCACCTCCATTTTCTTTACAGATTTGAGTCGACTTTGGTTAGAATTCTTCTGTTCAATAAGGTCTTTAAAACTATTGAATATGTGCACACAATCATAAGGACCGGGAGAAGCTTCAGGATGAAACTGCACTGCAATTATAGGTTTTGATTTATGTTTGATACCTTCTATAGTATTGTCATCAGAATTTATATACCATACTTTAAATCCGGTTTTGTCCAAAGTATTTGATTTCACCCCATATCCGTGATTCTGGCTCGTAATAAATGTCTGATTGGTGCTGACATCCGTGCATCCTTTATTCTGACCTCTATGACCAAACTTCAACTTATATGTATCACCTCCGGCTGCAAGTGCCATAATTTGGTTTCCCAGGCATATTCCCAACATTGGCAATGATGAATCAAACAATTTAAGTGCAGTTTCTATTGTAATATCGCACATTTTCGGATCTCCAGGACCGTTACTTATTATGATACCTTTAGGTTTATGAGAAATTATCTCGCTAAATGATATATCCCATGGAACGCGAATAACCCGATAACCCATTCGTAAAATATTACGTATAATGCTATATTTCGTACCTGTATCAATTAATACTATTGGTTCTAATGAACGGTCTCCATATTCGATAGTCTTGTCAACAGACACTTGGGACATAAAATTAATTCCATCATATCTGGTCTTTTTTACGGTATCCAATAGGGTTTTTGTATTTATTTGTTTTTCTGAAACTGAAAGAGCACCGTTCATTACTCCCTTTATTCTAATTTTCTTGGTTAGATCACGTGTATCAATTCCACTAATACCTGGTATTTTTTCATCATAAAGCCATTGATCTAAAGTTTTGTGGCATTCTCTATGATTCGCTACGTTAGACAATTCGTGAACTACCAGCCCTGAAACTTGAATGTTATCTGACTCGAAATATTTTGGCAGTCCATACCCATCCTTGATAGATTTACTTGGTACACCATAGTTTCCAATAAGCGGATATGTCATACACAATATTTGTCCTCTATATGATGGGTCGGTTAATGTCTCGGTATATCCTACCATGCCTGTATTAAAAACAAATTCTCCGCCAACTGTTTTTGGATAGCCAAATCCTGTACCTCGATACGTTGAACCATCATCTAAAATTATCATCGCATTAAGGCCTGTGTGATTACCATGAATTGTAGGAATTTTGACCCTCATAGAGTTGTAAAATATCGAGATTTAAATTTTCCTAAGTTGAATCTATGATCGGGCATTTTCACTTTGGCATTGATAAGTTAGATTTGATTGGGGTCAAAGATACTGGCTGACGAAAGAAAAAATTTGGAGCTATTATTTTATTATGCTTACTTTAACCAATCAATTGGAATGTCTTGATATAAGCCATTAGGCAAAACCCTTCTAATGGAAATAGGCAAAACTTTCGAGTTCAGTTCTGCCACAGCAATAGAGATTGTATCATGAAACTTGTTTGATGAATTTACTAAAATTGGCGCACCAAGAGAAAGCTGCAATGATCTTGCTCCTATTATTCTTGCACGTTCGAATCGCGTCAATGTTGGAGGTCCTATCAAAACTTGGCTGTCTTGAAGAGGTATTTCTCTAGATTCAAAATCCATCTCTGGATATACTACTACCTCATCTTTCGGCCTGCTACTTTTTGACTCTTCGACCAATTCTGGCTTTTCAATTTTGGTTTTCTTACTTTTCTTTTCCTTTTCTTGAGGATTCTTGCCCCTAGTTGCAGTCTCTCCTTTTACTTTAAGCTGTTTTTTTACTTTGAGGGGCTTTTTTTCCTTATTTTTATCAGATGTAGAACGTCTTAAAACCAAGAATAAATGCAAAAAAAGTGAATATATAATTAAATGTTGCTAATAAATGAACAAATTAATAGCTATACAGAACTCATTTGCAGTAGTAGACAATGACGTGGAGTAATTCAAATACTGTCTCGAGAATTCATGTCGATTTCGCAGTTGGCAGCAAGGGGAAAGTAGCGTTGGAATTTGTTCGTCATCTATCACCAATCACTTTTTCAAATATTATCAAAGTAATGCCAATTTCTGGGAGGCTGCACTTTTTGGACCGTAAATTAGCTTACGTGGAAACAGGATTAACTGTTGGAGCGGAAAAACAGAAATCATTATTTAAAAAGGGAGATCTGGGATTCATGGTTTCTAACGGATCAATTTGTATTGTATTACAGGATACCAAAGGTATTACCATGAATCACATTGGTCATTGTGTGGAAGATCCCATTTTGTTAGAATCAAGTGATTCAGGTGAAATCATATTTATTAACCGGACTCCATGAGAGATTATGAGTCAAGGGGTGCTCATCACCAATATTTCCATCGCTAAAATGTCACTTGTTTGAACCCAGCAAGAAAATTATTTGGACTATTGTGGGAAAACATAATGAATATTGGATTGATTTAGACTTGGAATACTGTTCGTGCAATGATTACTACTTTAGAACGCTTTCTGGTCAAGGGATATGTTATCATTTAGATTTTGCAAAGAAAAAATCAAATTCAAACGCAGACGTTGTCCGCTTTTCTGATTCAGAATATTATTATTTTATTAAATCACTGGTAAATGATAATTACCTTGTTATTCGTAATGAAACAGGGGACTTATCTTGAATTGTAAAGTTTTGCCGATTTCTTAAAAAATGATGAAATTGAAACCATATGATACAATCTTGATAATTGGTTCTGGGGGAAGAGAACATTCTTTAGGATGGAAGCTCTCTAATGATTCGAACAAGAGTATATTTTATGCTCCAGGGAATGGGGGCACAGAAAAAAACATTCCAGTGGATTCCAGCGACTTAATTAGACTTTGTGAATTTGCCAAAGAGCATAATTCTTTTACTGTAGTGGGCCCTGAAAAGCCTCTATCGCTTGGTATCGTTGATTTATTTCATAAGAATCAATTACCTATATTTGGTCCAAACAAAAGCGCTTCCAGGTTAGAATCCAGTAAGGTGTTCGCAAAGCTTTTCATGCGTAGCATAGGAATTCAAACAGCTCCCTTCTCAATCTATTCAAACGCTGAAAGTGCAATAAAGCATGTCCAATCAACTTCAAAAAATGTGGTTGTCAAGGTTGACGGACTTGCAGCAGGTAAGGGAGTGTTTGTATGCGATAACGTCAAGTCAGCAACCGAAGCTATTCGAAGGATCTTTATTGACAAGGAATTCGCTAATTCTCGCAGTAGAGTTGTACTCGAAGAGAGAATTTATGGAGACGAGGCATCTTTTATCGCTCTATGTGATGGAAAATCTATCATCCCATTAGCATCAAGCCAGGATCATAAGAATATCTACGATGGAGATAGAGGTCCGAACACAGGTGGAATGGGAAGCTATTCTCCTACCCCCCTCATCACTGATAGACTTGAAGAAAAGATAATGGAGAATGTGATGCGGCCTACAATAAAGGGATTAAGTGATCTTGGAATAAAATTCCGAGGTTTCCTATATGCAGGGCTCATGATAGAACATGGTACGAATGAACCGTACGTGCTTGAATTTAATGTTAGAATGGGAGACCCGGAATGTCAATCTATTCTGTCAAGGATGAATTCGAATTTGTTGGAATATCTGGAGGCGGCTATGGATGAAAGACTTGACTCAATGCCACCGATCAACTGGACAAATAAAAGTTCTGTCTGTGTAGTAATGGCCTCAAAAGGATATCCTGAGAAGTATCATACAGGAGAAATTATTCATGGCTTAGATTCTGCATTTGATTGTAACACCTACGTATTTCATTCGGGGACTAAAAAAGATTCTATGGGAGGTGTCCTTACAAATGGAGGAAGAGTTTTATCAGTTACTTCACTATGTGACACCCTTGAAGCTGCTAAAAAGGAAGCATATTTAACAGCATCTCAAATTCACTGGGGAAAAAATGAAGAATACTTCAGAAAGGATATTGCTTCAAAAGGAATTAAATACATTAAATCCACTTTCAGTAATTAAGACATCTATTTTTCTGTCATGCGGAAGAATTGGAATGGGTTTTTTAATAAACTGAAAATCGTAAGCCAGGCCAATACTTTTTGAATATTTGTTGATGGTCAAATATTTGTCATAATACCCATAACCATAACCAATCCTAAATCCATACGTATCAAAAACAATACCGGGGATGATCAGTAAATCAATGAATTCTGCAGGCTTGTTGTCTATCTTTGGTTCTTTGATTCCAAACCTATTAACATCAAATGAACTTTCTTCGAAATCCTTTTGATCCACCACATAAAATCGCAGATCGTTTGACATAATTCGTGGTAACAATACCGTCTTTCCTAAATCTAAAGCATAATTAATAATTTCCCGGGTTTGAACTTCTGAACCAATGGCAAGGTAAAGTCCTATAGATTTTGATTGATTAAACACGGGGCTTTCAATGAGCTTCTGCTGAATTAACTTACTCTTCATGGATATTTCAAAGTGGCTCATAGAGTTTCTCTTGTGAAGAACCTCTTTTCTCAAAAGCGACTTTTCTTCATTTTCTAATTTCATATTACTACTGTTTGGTAATTTTATGTATGAGATTGGCAGCTAGCACAGTATTTTTTAATAGCATTGTAACGGTCATAGGTCCTACTCCGCCAGGAACGGGAGTAATGTAGGCTGCTTTTTCTGAAACTGATTCAAAATCTACATCTCCTTTGATTTTTCCGTTAGCTCTAGAAATTCCAACATCAAAAATTATGGCACCTTCTTTGATCATGTCTTTTTGGAGAATAAATTTCTGTCGATCACCTACAGCAGTAATGATGAAATCAAAGTTTCTTAATTTATTCTCGATATTTTTTGATTTTGAATGGAAAAACGTTACTGTTGCATCACGGTTCATGAGTAAGATACCTAAAGGTTTTCCAACTAAATTACTTCTGTTTAATATGGCCACATCCATCCCCTTAACATCTATGTTGTAAAAATCTAAAAGCTCAATGATACCTAAGGGAGTGCAAGGTACTAGTTTTGGAGTGCCTTTCAACAATAAACCCAAATTGTGAGATGTCAAACCATCGACATCTTTCTCATGGTTTACCATATTAGTAATGGAAGTTTCAATCTGGGGTGGCAATGGAAGTTGTACAAGTATTCCATGTACTTTGTCATCGCGATTTAATTCCTCTATAATGCTTATAAGCTCGTTCCGAGTGACATTCTCTGGCAGTTTGAAATCTCTAGTTAATATTCCCGCACTGTTTGCTGCGGTCTGTTTATTCTTAACATATGTCGTGGATGCTTGATTATCGCCAACTAAGATTGTAGCTAAGCAAGGTTGAATACCTCTGTTTACTAAATCTAAAACCTCATCTCTGATTGTTAGTTTTACTTTTTGAGATACTAGGTTTCCGTCTATAAGTTGTCCCAAATATTCTAAAATTTCACAAAGCTATTTTTTTGCTTTACTATTTTTTATTCACTGGTTTTGCATTTACTGCCCAATAACAATTACCCTTCTGCCGTGAACAAGTAATCTTTGTTCAGCAAATAGGTTCACGCAATAGGGATACAGAATATGCTCCTGCTCAAGTATCCTGTCAGACAATGACTCATGTGTGTCATTGTCCAACACTGAGACATGTCTTTGTGCGATAATTGGACCTGAATCTAATCCTTCATCAACAAAATGAACAGTACATCCTGTAACTTTTACTCCATAATCCAACGCTTTTTTTTGGGAATTAAGACCAGGAAATGAAGGCAAAAGCGAGGGATGGATATTCATAATTCTCATTTTGTATTTTCTTACAAATTCTGGACTCAGCAGACGCATATAACCGGCCAAACATACAAGTCCATTTTCAGGATACACATCATGTTCTTGCAATTTTTTTACTATTTCCTTATCATAATCCCAACTTTTTGAATTGATAGAAATAGTGCTTGTTGGAATTTCAAATTTTGAGGCTTTCTGAAGACCTTCTGCCTCAGCTTTACTGGAGATTACTATTTTAGGACTTATGTTGGATGTCATGTGTTCCTTTAGAAAATTCAAAATTGATTCCATATTGCTGCCTCTACCGGATATCAAGATTCCTAGGTTAATCAAACTCTCCTAATGTGTATGGTTGAGATTCTTAAATGTAATGAAAAATTGGGAGGTTCATGCCTATAACAATTATCTAAATATTAAATAATTTATTATATTGGCTCGCTTCATTTTCTTGAAATAACACTCTTTTAGTATCAATTCTTTAAAAAATCAATCTTGACTCTTGAATCCCCGAATGATTATGGGAAATGCCGATAATTCAGCTCGACATTCACGGTTGATTTGGGATCCCATAGCAGAAGACAGAATCTACTCTTCCTATTGGAACAGAAGGGCAATACATCAAGGTATACATTCATTTCATTTCGTACGCTTATATCTGAATTTATCTAATTTTATCAATTCATGATAAGAGCCAAATTGTGTTGTTTCTGCACTATCTAGTAACGATTCGTTTTCATCATTAATTCCGTCATAAACTTTTATGATTCCGTAGACTGAGTTTCTTTGTGCTGGTATTCGACCAGCTGATTGTATCACCGATCTTATCTCCTTTGGTCTCATTAATTGTCCAAACTCAGATCCTGCAGATGTAGAAATACTTTCATTAATTAAGGTGCCGCCAAAATCGTTTACTCCGGCCTCAAGAAGCAATTGGGCCATTTTTGTTCCCTCCTTGACCCAAGAAACCTGAATGTTATTTATGAAATTGTTGAGCATAATTCTCGAAACTGCATGCATTTTTATCACATCCTGACCTGTTGGACCCGGCGCAATCCCCTTGACAAGATTATGATTATACATTGGAGCTTCTTTATGTACAAAGCTCAATGGTACAAATTCTGTGAATCCATTTGTCTGTTTTTGAATTGACCTTAATAAATCCAAATGTTTAGCCCTATCTTCCATTGTTTCTACGTGGCCGTACATTATAGTTGAAGTGGTAGGTATTTTCAATTTGTGTGCGGTTGTTATAACATTGAGCCAATCAGCAACCGTGATTCTACCTGGAGATATCAGATCGCGAACATCTTGGTCCAGTATTTCAGCCGCAGTTCCTGGCAAACTTCCTAGTCCAGATTCTTTTAACATCCTCAGGAATTCTTTCACAGATAGTCCTGATCTATAGGAACCATACATGATCTCTTCAGGAGAAAACGCATGAATATGTATATTTGGTAACTCTTTTTTTATCGCCTTACATATGTCAACATATAAGAAGCCGTCCATCTTTGGAGGTAGCCCTGCCTGGATACAAATTTCAGTTGCACCTAAATTCCATGCCTCCTTAGCTCTTCTTACAACTTCTTCTGTAGGTAGAAAATAACTTTCTTCATTTCTAAAGTCTCTACTATAAGCACAAAAGCCACATCTTTTAATACAGACATTTGTAAAATTGATATTTCTATTTATTACGAAAGTCACATTATCACCTACTGCTTTTCTTCTTAAATTGTCAGCGACCATAGCAGTCATTATCATTTCAGTCCCCGTTGTTTGTAACAATTCAATAGCTTGTTTTATAGAAATATTTTTTGAATCTAGTGACTGATTTAGTATATCGGAAATAACAGGATCTAGGTCTCTCAATATTGATTCAAGCATTAACATAGCTCCTCCTTTACCAATCCAGTGCTATCAGACATCTGCGAAACATATTTCCAAAGATTCTTTGGAATGAACTCTTTTTTATTCTTAACAAATTCCGGGTAAATTGGAAGTCTTCCTCTAAAGATATGTCCCTCCTTTTCAGTAACATGTTTTACATCACTGATCTCGGGCCAAGGCGATTCTGGATTTACAAAATCAATTGTTAACGGAGATATACCTCCCCAATCATTGATTCCTGCACCAACATAGGTAGAATAAACTTTAGGGCTGAGATTAGGTGGAACCTGAATGTTCATGTGCGGCATGATGATCCTTGCCAATGCGATAGTTAATAAAAATGAATCATGTGTGGGCGGCAAAGAGTTCCTCATTTTAGTATTATACTTGGGGATATGGTTTTGGATTATTATTTCCTGAATATTTCCATATTTTTGATTTAAACTTCTAATAACTATCAATGATTCAATTATTTCTTCCAATGTTTCGCCTATTCCAACGAGTAGCCCTGTTGTAATAGGGATTTTCAATTTGCCTGCGTTTTCGAGAACTCTTATCCTAGCTCTTGGATTTTTGCTGGGTGCAAATTCGTGAGGCATGTTCTTACCAGCGAGTCTTTCACTTGATGTCTCTAGCATACATCCTAGGCTTACATTGGATTTTTTGAGTAGAGATAATTCATTATACTTTAATGTACCAGCGTTTGTATGTGGTAACAGCCCTGTTTCTACCAATATTAACTCGCCTATTTGTTCAACGTATTCAGCAGTGGTTGAGCAATTGTATTTACTTAACCATTCTTTGAATTCGGGATATTTTTGTTCAGGCCTTTCCCCAGTGACGATTAATGCCTCAGTACATTTCAGACGTTTGCCTAACCTTGCTATGTTTAGAACTTGCTCCTTCGTCAAAATTGACAAGTCAAAATCTGATAATTCTTTCTTATAGGTGCAGTAAGAGCAGCTATCCCTGCAGAGATTTATCAAATTTATGAACACCTTCCTAGAGTATGTGATCGGACCATTTTTGCAAATGTCTCTAAGTTTTTGTGCAAAATTGCATAGCGATCTTGTGTCATATCGGGCTACTAATTCAATAATCTCTTCCTTACTTATTGGGAAATCCTGTACTCTTTGAACAAGGTCGTTAGATGTCACCAGATCTATTGCGTCCAGCCGAGATTTCAATGCCCATTATTATTGATGGGCATTATTATTAATAATTTGTTTCAACGAATGATTGTCATTTCTAATTTCATTTCTTTTTGACACACTTATAGATGAAATGGATGCTGCTTGGTGCCGACAAAATAACTTCTATCGCGCCACTTTACTACTCTATTCCCCTTTAACTCAAATACGGATAATAAGAAGCAAACCGTTATCACCGTACATCCTACTACAAAACCTGCTCCATATATCGATTTTTGTAGGAGACCGAAATGAGACTGTACAACTGCACATGCAAGCAACAGGAAAATTATTAGCAAATTGACAGTTAGTAAAAGTCCTCTGAACTGACTATCTGGAAAATATAACAAGGAAAGCGGTAGAATTAGAACTGGCTCCAATAAGATAAAGAAGATAAAAGCTGTAGCCATTAATGCAGATTTTCTTTTTTGTGATCGCAACGGGATAATTATACGACGCAAGGCATGCCAGAGAGAACGGGGATCACGAGCCCAGGTTGCTTCAACATAATTTTCACCTCTAACTAATCTTAATTTCATTCCTTGCTCTTTCACTCTACGTCCAAGAGCTCCATCTTCGACTAATTCCTGACGCACTTGCTCATGTGTGCCGATTTTCTCATAATTCTTTTTAGATATAAGATAAAAACTGCCAAAAAAATAGCCGATTTTGTTTTTTGGATTATTTACCCGAAGTGGTGAGTATCTGGAATGTAAAAACACAGATAGTACGGGTAAAGTAAATTTCGTAATCAAATCATAGCATAATAATTTAGGGACGAGTGTGACCGCATCCAGATCATCATGGATCATTGTATTAATTGCAGATGATAGTGCATCAGGTTTATGGACACTATCGGCATCAGTAAACAATAGGATTTCTCCTGTCGATTTTTTATATCCCTGGAAACATGCCCAATTCTTACCAACCCAATCATTAGGTCTTGGTGGTGATTTCACTGTTATCAATTTATTATCTATTTCAGACAATTTTGAGATGATTGACAAGGTCCTGTCGGTCGATGAATCATCGATCGCAATTACTTCATATTTGTCATAGTCTTGCGATAACAGAGATTGCAGACATTTTAATATTGTACCTTCTTCGTTTCTCGCAGGAACTATAATGCTAACCTTGGGTTTTGAATCTATTCGAAATCGTGCGGACCATTCCAGTTTTGGTGACCTGGAAATTGACCAGATGATAAAAATAAGAAAATAAGTCCAACAAGCAAGAATTCCAACATTAATTGGTATCAGGACTGCAAGCAGCACTATATCGAGCAATTGCTATCGTTAATTAATTGGAAAATATAGACTATACGCTTTCAAAAAAAAAACAAGTTCATAATAATTAATGATCTGATAGATTGATTTTTCAAGATTTCAGTTTAGCATCCACAGTCAAGTTAAAATAGAAATTAAATTACACACCCAAAATCTGTTTTAGTAAAGCTCTATAATCTACATTTTCCCTACTGCCGCCAGGTGCAGGTAATTCAAAAATTAGTGGAATTGGACGTTTAGCTCTGATATTTGTTAGTTGGGTTCGAATTTCTTTGCCAATGTCTTCGCTTATTAGAACAAGGCCCACATCACTAACGTTATCTAAGCCATTAATATGATGAAGAGCCTCGGTTGCAGATTCAACCTTAATACCTTCGACACCTGCTAATTGAAAGCTTGTTACAAAAATTCTACTCCCAATAGCCATGATTCTCAATTTGTCTTAAACACCTATTGCCTCAGTTCTTTTTAATTCTTTGTGTACACAAATTCGCAAAAAAAAGATTTCTTGTCAATGACATTACAGATAAATCATGGTATCTTTTCTCTTCAAACATTGTCTGATAATCCAGATTTGAGAGTATTGTATGTTCTACTTGATGGAATAGGCGATCTTCCGAATCCTCAATTGAATGGTCATACTCCACTTGAGGCAGCAACGACTCCGAATATTGATTCTCTGGCAAGAAAGGGAAAAATGGGTCAAGTGATAAGCGTAGGAAAAGGAATATCCCCTCAATCAGATATTGCCGTATTTAATATGCTAGGTTATAATTTTGAGGGGAAAAAGTATGCTGGAAGAGGAATTGTGGAAATAGTAGGATCTGACATTGATTTCCGTGATGGAGACCTTGCATTAAGAGGAAACTTTGCCACTTTAGATGACAATAAAATAATTGATAGGCGTGCGGGTCGGGATATCACAAGGCAAGAAGCCAACAATATCTGTTCATATCTAGTACAAAATTTAAAATTTGACGATCCAGGTGTGTCAGTTAAAATAAATCCAACTATTTCTCACCGTGTAATTATTAAATTTAGACATAACAAGAAATTTCTCTCTGATAAAATAACTAATACCGATCCTGCCTACGGTAAATTGAACGGAATTGGAATTGCCAATACTAACGTTGAGAATATGGAAGTTCAAGAATCTCAGCCAGAAGAAGATTCTGAATCCTCCAAGCTGTCCGCAAGAATTGTCAATGAATTTACTTGCAAATCCATTGTCTTGATGAAGGAACATCCAGTAAATCTGGCTAGAATTTCAAACAGTAAGAAACCGATGAACGTAATATTGCTACGAGATGCAGGGAATAGTGTGCCGCATCTCCAGCCGATTAACGAGAAGTTTGGAATTTCCGCCTCCTGCCTAGTCGATATGCCTGTAGAGATTGGAATAGCTAAAATAATAGGGATGGATCTATTTCGTTCAGAAAAAATAGATGATTATAAACAAAAGGCAAAAGAAGTCGCAGAAATTCTTAACTCTTATAATCTTGTTTATGTTCACATTAAAGGACCAGACGAATTTGGACATGATGGCGACGCATTGGGCAAGAAATCTAACATTGAATCAATCGATGAAAATTTCTTTGGCATGTTTTTGAAATACATGTCAAGACAACACGTCGTAGTAATCTCTGGTGATCACTCTACACCTTGCGTTAAAAAATCACACACGGATGACCCAATTCCATTATTGGTATCTGGAGATGGTATCAAAGGTGATGGAAGTCAGCGCTTTACCGAATCATGGGCAAATAAGGGATCGATTGGAACCCTAAAAGGGTCGGAAGTTATCCCAAATGTCTTGAATATGATTCGTACCGAAAAACCGAAATAGAATTTCTACTGTTTGCAACAGTTATTTACTGTTTGGTACCAGTCAGGGTAACTTTACATTGTTCACATACCTTTTCATCAATGTTTCTTTCAAGACTATGATGTGCGTCGCATATGATGAGTGAGTAGCGCATATAATTGCATAGTGCAATAAATTTAGATAGTGTCTTTGCAGTGTATGCCCTATTTGTAGAAAGATCATCGCGAATTTCTTTTATCATACTCATGATTTCGCTTAATGATAATAGTTTTGCTATTATTTCATTATCACCACGCGTGCCTCTCAGATAATTGCTTACTGCAGCTTGAGTTATCCCAAGTAATCTTGCTACCTCCTCTTCCTTTAATCCTTTTTCGATTACAAGCTCTTTCGATAATATTGCTCTTACTGCAGGTATTAATAATTTAGATTCAATTTCTGATGGAAGTAGCATTAGGTGAGCCTAAATATGGCTTCTTAAATATATATAGTTTTTTCAATAATTTGGTACAGCGCAATAAGTAGGCATACAGTTTCAAGATATTTTTTGATATTCAACTCAATCATGAACAAATTAAGTGATATTTTAATTTCCATTTAAGAATTGGTTGTACTTTTTCCAGTGTGTCCTTTACTAGTTTTATAGTTAACAAAATCTTGCTAAAAACTACATTTATTAATACTCGGATTATTATTGACTAGATATTGCAAAAATTCGACGATTTAGACATGAAAATATTGTCGGAACTGTGTAAGAATGCTAATATTTCGGTGCCTCGATTAAGTAAACTATTATCAACCAATTCTTCAGTCCTGTATAGCAGAATTAAGCGTCTTTATAAAAGAAATTTGATCCAAAAATCGACTATAATCGTGAACGAACCTCTTTTGGGAATAAATGTCAAGGCCGTCGTTGGAATAAATAGAGATCCCAAATTAAAAAGAGAAATACATACTTCACTTTTGAAAATATTTCAAATAATATCAATATCTGAGGTGACAGGTAGGTTCGATATCTTGGTAGCTATCAGTGCTACCACTCTCGAAGAACTCCACAACGTTGTTATAAAACAAATTGGCAAGATAGAAGGAGTTCAAAATACTGAAACGTTCGTTGAGATGCAAAGAACCGAAAAAGATCGCGTATTCACTTCATAATCTGTCATTCACGCCTAAGAAGAGCAAACAATTAACGAAACGTGATATAGCCGAATGCAGTAACACAATATGGCGCTAAAATCCATATTTGGTAATGAGATCCGTCTCCCAGATTGCATGTGAGATAAAAGACATGAATTTGGACGCCATTTTAAGTCAAGAAAATTGACAATGCTTTATTTGCCCCTAAATGTTAAAACATTATTTCGCCTATTAGTAATTTTTACTCTCACTATTTATAAGACTACTTATCATCCATTCATCCTCCGATATTCCACTCGCGTAGTTGTTTTTTCAATTTCGGTAGATTCAAATAATGTAATAATGCGATAAAATGTGGAATTTTTGTCATTCGTACAACATAAAGTAGTAGAAATAATTCAGACATTGAAACTAGCAAAAAAAACTAGCAAGGATGACTATATGACTCACCTAAGACTAGTGCTATTGGGTATAGGCTTCGTGGGCGGTATTGCTTTTGTCATAAAACTGATTGCAGAATTTCTAACAAGCTCGGGCAAATAACTAGAAAGTTTCGGCCAAATTAACAAAATTTCGAATAATATTAATTTCCTAGTCTTAGTAATCCATACGATAGTTAGTTTGACAAAGATCATTGGAACTCTAGGATCTCATTGTTCACTTCAGGTACTGAAAGGCGCAAAGGATGAAGGATTTAGGACGCTTCTGATAACTGAAAAAAAGCGTTATCATGTGTACAAAAGATTTAACTTTATTGATCATGTTATGCTGGTAGATAAATTTAGGGATATACTAGAATCAGATTTCCAAAAAAGATTGAATAAATTGGAATGTATCCTTATCCCTCACGGTACTCTCATCTCATCCTTAAGCTCCGAAGAAATAGAAAATATTGATGTACCTTTTTTTGGTAATAAACTCATTTTAAGGTGGGAGGCAGATAGAAACCTTAAAGAAAAACTGATGTTAGAATCAAAATTAAATATACCCACAACTATAAGATCTAAGGCTGAAATCAAGGATCTTTGCATTGTAAAGTTACATGGAGCTGCCGGGGGCAAAGGATATTTTCTTGCATCAGATCGGAATGGTTTTGATGAAGGGTACAACAAGCTCTTGAATGAAAACGTCATTAAAGATGAAAATGATCTATATATACAAGAATATGTTAAGGGAGTTCCAGTATTCCTACACTACTTTTATTCTCCAATATCCGGAGATATAGAATTCATGGGCGTAGATAGAAGGTATGAATCTGATATTGATGGAATTTCTAGAATTCCTTCAAAGCATCAGCTTAATGATCCAATGGAGCCTACCTATAACGTAATTGGAAATATTCCATTAGTTCTCAGAGAATCACTTCTCGACGATGTGTATAAGATGGGCGATAATTTTGTGCGAGCTTCTGAAAGGCTAATACCTCCAGGTATCCCTGGACCATTTTGTTTGGAAGGGGTATATACTAAGGATGCAAAGTTTATTGCCTTTGAGTTTTCTGCTAGAATAGTTGCTGGGACAAATCTCTACGTTTCTGGTTCTCAATATTCTGATTTCCTTTTTCAACATGACATGAGTATGGGTAGGAGAATTGCCTTTGAAATTAAAAACGCAATTGATAAAAGAAAACTAAATAGGGTAATCACATAGTATTGAATACGAACTTTATAGTTCGAAATACACATCACTCGAATGACTAAGTGGTCATGAATTGACGTGACAGTCATTCAATAAATTCTATTGCTGGGTAAGATCGATCGAATTTATCAATCCATAAATAGGACTTTTCAAAAAATGTTCAACAGTTTTTTCATCTTTTATATCAATCATTATTACTTTTGAATTTATGAATGATACTCTTATAGGAACGTTTTCCCATTCTAATACCCCATTTGTATATACATCCACATTGCAATTAAACCCTGAAGAGTTGCTACCCTTATTTTTAAAAAAAGTCCCTAGTTTACCTTGCATGTCTTGACTTACTGATTGTTTTGAAATTGGCTTATAGACAATCGTGTGATAATGAATATTGCGGCCATCAGTTTCAATCATAGTAAAGTTGGTTTTAAAATATGTTACATTGTCCCTTAAGACATCGGCTCTCCACTTCCCTCCAAGAAGATACTTTGAAGAAAGGTTCGTATTGATATCATTAACTACTGGTTGTGTGTCATTGGATTCACCTCTCAAAAACAAGACAGTGTTTATTGTTCCCTCAGCATTGAAAGAGGAGTTTGTTCGCTCGACACCCAAATTAGGAAGTTCGGTAACGGGAGTCTGTCCATAGACATAGGAATCAAAATCATTATGCGGATAAAAAATAAAAATCTCAAAAATAACAAGTACTGCACTCAAACTTATAACAGAAATAATAAACCAATATCGAGTCAGTATCATTACTCAAAACTAGAAATTTAATATAACTTAAATTTTACTTCAGCAACCATTGTTTATTATCGTTCAAGACCAACCTAAAAAAAGTTAACAATTTTTTATCGAAATTCATGTACTAAAATTAATATACTCAGCAAAATTCAAAGAAACTGATGCTTGATGTTTGTGTGGATAACTATGGTATAACTGTCGACAGCAAGGGTAAAAAGTTATACCTTGATCCAAATAGGCAGCCAAATTCTGATCTCATTTTCATTTCTCACGCACATACCGATCATCTATATAAATGCGTTAAGGAAAACGGTAATAAGATTATCACCTCAAAGATAACTCACAAAATTGCAATGCATCGCGGATACAAATATGGGGAAACGTTTGAACAACATGGATTTGAATTACTAAATTCAGGACATATTCTCGGATCAAATGGACTGCTCATAAAAGATCAAATGTATTACACTGGAGATATATCAATAAGAAAAAGAGCATTTATGGATGCGGCGGTAGTACCCAAAGCAAAAATTCTCATAATAGAATCTACCTTCGGCCATCCTGATTACGTTTTTCCAAATTTTGAAACCACGATACACAAGGCTAATTTGATAATATCAGAAATGTATCACCGTGGTCTTCCAGTTATCTTGTTAGGGTACACTCTAGGGAAAGCACAAATTCTAACAAATGTATTTAGGCATTGGAAACCATTAATCGTGCATGATTCTATAGATGAGATGAATAAACTTTATTCAGAGTTTGGGGTCAGTATGGACAATTATGTTACATTCTCTGACGCAGAAAGATCCGACATGCTTTCTTCTCACCAACCGTGGTTATTAATAGCTCCAATTACATCATGCAAAAATGGCTTTCTAAAATATATTAAGAAGAAATATGGTGCCATATCCATCGGATTTAGTGGATGGGCCGTAAAGTCATATTACAAGTATGCATTAGGATTGGATCATTGTTTGCCTCTCAGTGACCATTGTGATTATAATGATCTAATATCCGTAGTGAAGAAGTGCAACCCAGAAAAGATCTATACTTTTCACGGGTTTGCTGAAAGTTTTGCCGAAAACTTAAACCTATTGGGATTTGATGCGGATCCACTTATTCGTAAGACGGAAAAAAGAAATAAAACTATGATTAAACTAGACACTTTTTTTACTAAATCAAATCCTTGAATTTATTGACATCTAATTATTAGAACGTTCATTATCTATCTTTACTATACATATGTCTACAGTTATTTTTCCTGTTCTCTGAAATAGGGAATTACCTTTTTACCAAACATTTCTATGTTTTTAAAATATCCATCGCCCCAGAATCTAATTATAAAGTGATTTGTTCCAGCCTCCATAAATCGTTCTAGCATTTCTATCACGTCATCCGGTTTGCCAACGCCTATTGCACTTCTTGCTACATCGTCTGGGATTTGCATTGCAGCTCTTTTCATTTGTTCCATTAGCTCTGGTTTATTCATTGCATACTCAGTAAAGTACCTACGGAAATCAAATTCTGAATCCTGTTGTATATTGTGGACCTTCAGCAGCTCTGGTTTGTATAGACTAACCTTGACTGCATTCTTCATCTTATTCCACGCTTCTTCGCCATCATCCGTAAAATAGACATCTACGTCATTTGCGAATTGAAAATCACTTATATCTCTTCCAATTCTTTTTGCATGATCTCTGATAATATTTGCATGGTGTTGGAACAATGCAGGAGTATAACCTATTGGTATCCAACCATCTCCATAAATCGCACACAGTTCTAGGGTCTTTGGGGCACCTGCTGCGATATATACTGGAGGTCTAGGTTTTCTAATGCTCTTTGCCTGCAAACATGCGTTAATCAATTTGTAGTATTCACCATTATAGTTTACTCTATTGTCAGGATCGGAATCAAAAAGGGCCTCAATAACTTCTAGTTGCTCTTTAAATTTAGTTACCGGCTTTTTAAACTCTATACCAAAATCGACTACATTTTGTGCTTCTCCTGCGCCAATACCCAAAATAGCTCTGCCATTAGTTAATCTATCCAATGTAATTGATGAAAGAGCAATGGTAGAGGGATGTCGCCTAATTGCATCAGTTACGCAAGTCCCTAATTCCACATTTCTTGTGACTGCACCAATTGCCGCCAGTAACAACCATGCATCATTAACAACTGCATTTTTCCACTGAGGTACATTTGAATGATCCATTGACCAGATTGAATCAAAATCAATTCTGTCGGCAATTTGACAAGCTGTCATAATTTGTATTTCATCCAGACCCAGTCTGGCAATATTTAATCCTTGAGTAAAGCCGAATTTAGTCCTCATTTTATAATGGAATTATGCATATCATTTGAGTATATAAGGTTTGGATAAGTTACATCCTAAAGAAATCTAATAGAAGATCTAAATTCCCTAACCAAAACTTTTCATTGAATATATATAAAATAGCATTGCGCAAAAAATATTGTGAGTTACCGAGACTCTAAGAATACAGCGAGAGACAATAAAGAGATTATTTCTGCTCGATTGTTGATTAAGGGTAAAGTTCAAGGAGTTTATTTTAGATTTAATATGCAACAAATTGCAAAGAAAAATTCTGTAGTAGGCTGGGTACGAAATCTACCTGATGGGCAGGTGGAGGCTTTGTTGAGCGGAAATAAAATTGATGTTAACAACGTTGTGCAATGGAGCAAAATAGGTCCTGAGAATTCCAGAGTGGATGGGGTAAAAATTGAATATGGTGAACAAGGTGAGGAATACAGTGATTTTGTTATACAGCATGACAAGACTTAGCTAATCTGAATTAAAACTCAATAAAATTAAAAGACAGAGTGTTATCAATAATCATTACCCATGTGTCCAATTCATCCCCCAAAAATAATCAATCACATTGCTATTAGCGTTCCAGATTTAGAGAAAGGTATGAAATGGTATCAAGAAGTAATGGGTTTCACAGTGGTTAGGGGTCCCGCCGAATTAGACATCAATGATACCTGGATAGGTAACGTTCTTCGGAATATTTTCGGATCTAAATTTAGGAGATTAAGGATTGTATGGATGTCATCAGGAAATAATATAGGGTTTGAAATTTTTCAGTTTATTGAACCCAAACAAGTGATCAAAAATCAACAAATTAAATACTGGGCTGGCGGGATTATCCATGTAGCCATCACTGAAAGAAATATTGAGGATTTGACAAAAAGGATTGTTGAAACTGGAGGAAGACAACTAAGTGATATTTACGAATTGAATCCTAAAAAACACCATAAACTCGTATTTTGCTCAGATCCTTTTGGAAATATAATTGAAATCTATTCACACAGTTTTGAGCAATTTCATGCCAACATGTAAAACTAACCAAACGGTAATTTCGTTCATAATTTGCTGTTTTTCAATATCTACTTTTCAATTGAATTGTTTAATTTTTCAACGATTTTTCTTCCAATTTAAGAAATACTTGATTGTTAAAATTGACTATCAACTTGCAACAACATTCATCCAAAAAACACCCAGTATAGTCAATGGGAGATACACTTGCTTTGCAGTCATCATGACTACAACCACATTCTGAACGTTTCAATATCATGCCTAATCAAAAACGCTAATAAATTTGATTAGAAACTTCGCTCTATTATCATACGAACACAAACTAATAATCAAGTCATCAAACATTTCATTCTTTTCTTACCTATTTATCGCCTTTTTTTCTGTATTGATTTTTAACAGCTGCCCATGCTGCCTTGTGGGCGACTTCTTCAACACTCTGACGTTTCCCTCCTCGTCTTTTGTCCGGATTTTTGTATTGTTCTACCGCATTGGTATGTGTCTTGGTAAAAATATGCTGCGCATGCTTAGGTAAAGAATCAATTTGTTTTTTAGTTCTTGTGGATAATGCCGTACTCCTGCCTGATCTCTTCCGACTTGGCGATTTTCTTTCCTTTGGCATTTGATATTCAGCAGAACAAAATCCTATATATCTGGAATACATGATTTGCTTGGCATGATTATCACAAAAATCAAGAATGCATTAATGCAAACCTTTCTCATTGCCTACTTGACGGGTATTCTTTGGTTAAAAAGGAATCCATTATCATTGATTTTCTCTGCCATAAGTCCGTTCTCTTTATTGTTTATTTTGTTTATTATTAGTGAAGGCAGGTATTTACCACTCTCTATTACCGGCAGTCTGGTAATGGCGTTAGTTGGATATGGGTTATCATTGGGCCAAGATATCTCTTTTTACAAGAACGAGTACAAGATTCAGGATGTCTTTGTTGCATCACCTGTGTCTCCAATTACTTACATGATTGGCTTGGCGATTTCTCAGATACTTTTCGGATTACCTGCATTATTGGTATTGATAACATTAGCTACTTTCTTCTTATCCTCTTCCATTTACATTCCACTACTTCTAGTAACTATATTTCTCGTATGGGGATCGATGTCATCAATGGGATTTTTTCTATCCTCACATATGCTACACATGCGTAACGTGTCACAGATAATTTCGTTTGTTAACGTGATCCTTTCTATAATACCACCAGTTTTTTACAGTATTGAAAGATTGCCCATTCAATTACAATACGTCTCTTACTTTGTACCAACGACACATGCATCCCTGATAATTCAAAGTACAATGGGAATTTCTACTCCAAAGGAGTGGTCAATTGAGCTTGGATTGCTGGTTCAAGTATTATACCTGATAGGTTTTGTGTTTTTAGCTAAAGTAAAGGCTTTATGGCGCGAGCCATAAAATGACCAATATTTTTTAGCAAGTACTTACTGTCGACCAATGCTGATCAAGAAATACTTGTCGATCGATATATTTGTGTAGATACCAAAAGTAGTAATATTATTTCTTATTAATATTAGAAGGGGCATATTCCGAATGGTGATTTGGATTGTACTATCTAAAAATGAAGTTACCAGCTTAAAGAAACATGGATAAAAATTTGACTTAATTTCTATTGATTACTTTATGACAATATCTTGCCACGACTGGGTGAAGTGAATTGATTGATATGTTAAGCTGACATCTTTATTCAAATATGACAATAAAACCGAAAAAGTATCGCAAACCATCTAATATGAACAAGTTGGCAGTTCCAAATGGATAAGGATAAATCTAGTTAGGATAAATTTGATAAATCATGGCCACAGAGCAGCTGTTCATCAGTGTAGTTATAATCTTGGTAGCTGCACGCTTACTAGGTGAGTTCTTCCAAAGGCTCAAAATGCCTCCTCTGGTAGGGGAGCTAGCAGCTGGAATAATAATTGGCCCATATATTTTGAAATTAATCGCTCCAAATGAGAGTCTAGGTGTACTTTCAGACTTGGCAGTATTCTTTCTTATGTTATTGGCAGGATTACAGATGGATCCAAGGGAAATAAGAAAGGCTGGACTACATGCAGCAGTTTTATCTGTAATAGCGTTTTCAATACCTTTTGCAAGTGGATTTGCAGTAGCCTATTTCTTCGGTCTTCCCATGATTCAATCATTGTTTGTTGCATTGTTGTTGTCAATAACTGCTGTTCCAGTGACTACAATTGTCCTAATGCAACTTGGAATATTGGAAACCAAACTGGGTAACACTGTAATTACTGCGGCTGTAATAAACGATATTTTTTCACTAGTTGTACTGTCACTTGTTCTACAGCTGAATGAAGCAGGCGGAACACCTGTGAATATTGCTGGGGAACTAATTAATTCAATAATAAAGATATCATTGTTTATTGGCGGTATATTTCTTGTTGATATTTTATTTAGAAAGACAAGCGTTTGGCTCCAACGTCGTGGTGCATATTTCTTTGATAAATTACATACACCAGAAGCAGCATTTGGAATATTACTTATATCTACCATTTTGGTATCTGTTATCGCACAAGAAGTTATTGGGTTACATTTTATCATAGGTACCTTTTTTTCAGGCTTGATAGTATACAAGGAAATTATCAGAAAGGAAAATTTCGAGAGAGTTTACGGAATAATATCGGCTATCACCTTTGGTTTTTTTGCTCCCATATTTTTTGCCACAATTGGAGTAAATATCAATATGGATTCAATCGTAAACAACCTTCCGCTTTTCATAATTCTAGGAATCGCTGCCGTTCTGTCCAAGATAGGTGGAGGATACATCGGTTCTAGATTAATTAAATTTACAAAGGACGAAAGTTTTGCAATTGCCTTTATCATGAATGGTAGAGGAATGGTGGAACTGGTCATAGCAGCTATTGGATTTACTTCAGGTATTATTGATTCTACTCTATTCTCTATTACCGTAACAATTGGCTGGATCACAACAATAATGGCCCCAGTATTTTCTAGATCGTACGTCCAGAAAATAAAATCTCAGGAAACGAACGAGACTAATCTATAAATCAGTGCGGTTGGGCTGTGCTAGTATCGTCAGCTAATCCTATCCAGCCATATCCTTTTACTTCTAATTCTTCGGAAAGCTCTTTTCCTCCTGATTTGATGATCTGCCCTTTTGACATGACGTGTACTTTATCGAGTTTTGACAAATATCTTAGAATTCTAGCATAATGAGTGATGATTAGTACTCCTGCACCAGTTGATATCAAAATGTTTATGGCTTCAGCGACTGCTTGGATTGCGTCAATATCTAAACCAGAGTCGGGTTCATCGAGAATGGCAATTAATGGTTTGAGGACCAGCATTTGCATAACCTCGGATCTTTTTTTCTCCCCTCCAGAAAAACCTTCGTTCAGATATCTGCTTAAAAATGTGGACTGAAGTCCCACGCTATCTAGGTTCTTTTTGAGATACTCATGGAATTCCTTTACAGTCAAGAATACTTCTCTATCTTTTTGCTTTCCACTCAGACTTTTGTTCAGTATATTGTATGCGTTCCTCAGAAAATGACTATAGCCAACACCTGGAATTTCAGTAGGATATTGAAATCCCAAGAAAAGACCTCTCTTTGCTCTTTCTTCTGTACTCATGTCAAGTATGTTTTCGCCATCAACCAAAATACTTCCGGATGTAACGGTATACTTTGGATGCCCCATGATTACATTTGCAAGAGTGCTTTTTCCAGAACCGTTGGGACCCATTATAGCGTGCACTTGACCCCTCTCTAATTCAAAACAAAGATCATTAAGAATTTCTTTACCATTAATATTCGCAGACAAGTTATGTATTTGTAAAAAAACCACAAATCTCTTGTTCTTCAAACATAATATAAATATTGAGTTACATTTCAAAATTTAAATTATTCGTCTTATATTTTATACTAATTTGTCAAGAGCGTTATTCATCGGTCGGTTTCAACCATTTCATTTGGGTCATATTGCAGCGATTCGATTTGCATTCACGAAGGTTGATGAACTTATAATTGTAATTGGTAGTTCTCAGGCAAGCTACGAACCAGACAACCCATTTACCGCTGGAGAAAGATTATCTATGATTAAAAATTCACTAAATGCTGACCCTACAATTGATTGCAAAAAAACCCTGATAATTCCTATTCCGGATACAAATATCCACTCAACATGGACTCACACAGTTGACATGTTAGTTCCCCAATATGATGCTGTTTTTACAAATAACTCATTTACTGGATACCTTTTTATCCAAAGAAATATCAGGGTCCTAGAACCTAAACTCGTTAATCGCGTACATTTTTCTGGAAGTGAGATTAGACGGAGAATGTTGAAAAATATTAAATGGACTCAGTTTGTTCCCGAGCAGTCTCTTAGAATAATCGAAAAGATCAATGGTGTAGATAGAGTGAAAAAAATATCAAATTCTTTTCACCATAAAAAAATCTGAAACTCTAAACTTTTTACATTAGAGTTAGCTATTTAAT
Organism: Nitrososphaeraceae archaeon; assembly: GCA_044870765.1. Taxonomy (GTDB): domain Archaea; phylum Thermoproteota; class Nitrososphaeria; order Nitrososphaerales; family Nitrososphaeraceae; genus TA-21. Next base: position 70,488 of record JBIOZG010000012.1, on the reverse strand, counting down.
GTATTTTCGGGAAATGGTGCATGGATATCGATAAATATTTGAAAAACAAGAACAAAATAATTGAAGGTACATTCTTTATCAAAGAGAGAAATACATGATATCAATGATTGTATTGGTAGGACATGGCCAGCAAATTCTAATGTACCAGTTAAGAATCTACAGGCCTACGTAGTAGATGAAAATAAACGACTGCTAGTTGGAAATAATTTCATTGCTATTCAATTAGCACCGGACATTATCATTCCCCATCTAAGTCAACACAAGTTATTGAATTATTTTTCATCAGTACAAGTTGATATGAACGCAGTGAAATTTGTATGCAATGGAGCCAATATTATGAGGCCTGGCATAACTGACTTTACGCCCTTTAAAGAATCCGAAATTGTGCTAGTCAAAGACCAAACTCACAAAAAGGAGCTTGCAGTATGTATGTCATTAGTTGATGATGTCAGTGCAAGAAATATGGAGAAGGGGGTTATCTTGAACAATATACATCATATTGGCGATATATACTGGGAAATGAAAAAAACTATCCGAGTTTGATTATTTTGAAATTAATAATTCTGAATTGATTTTCAAATCATAGATCGAGAGATTCTTCTGCAATCCCTTTTTTGGTTATCGTCAAGATATCGATACCGTCTCCGCTTGCTGAATCTCTTTGTATTGACGACTTTATTGCCTTGATAGCAAGTTTTTTTGATGCGTCTTCTGACATGCTTTTCTTGTACTCAGAATCAATTAATCCTAATGCTAATTCTGCACCCGTACCGACGGCTGCGTAATTATCAGGAAGAAGTGAACCCAATGGATCTAGTGTATAGATTTCAGGCACATCATGTACGCCTCCTACAATTACCTGGGTGAGTAAAGGAAAATATCGTCTTTCGAACATAATGACTGACATTAATTTTGCTACAGAATTGGTAGCCATCTCTCTCCTTGTTTCTAATTTTCTAATTTTCGCTAGTGCACCTACTTGTCTTGTCAGAACTTGCATATCTGCGACCATTCCAGCACATGCACTGGCAACCTGATCCGTTATAGAGAATATTTTCTTGGTATTCTTGTTTACTACAAAATTTCCATAAGTTATGCGCTTCTCTGCTGCAAGGACAATACCATCCTGGTAAGTTAATCCTATAGCAGTAGCGCCTGGCATAAATTGAAAGGCCATGTGATTGGTTAGTAGTGGATGTAGTTAGATTTAGTCGTTTCGTCGATTCACCTATAGACTCAGCGGGCAATCAAGGCGTTTTAGATAGGAATGTATCATGTATCCTTATTGCCTCAGAAACTAGCCTGTTTTGTAGCTCTAGCGCCTCCTTCCCTTCAGGATGCCTCGACGTAGCTACAGCCTGTGCCACTATATTCATAATATGTCTCAAAAGGAATTCATCCCCTCGGGACGATTCCGCCTTGTATGTTGGATTTGCCTTATTTACGAATACGACATTTTCGTTTATGAAGCTATATCTTGAATCAGTTTCATCTTCGTAAGGGATAATCTTGTATCCAATTTTTTTCAATGCAAATGTTTTTTTTATCAGCGGTTTTTTTATCTGTGTAGTAACTGTTACGTTTTCGTAATTATTATTATCCTTGTTTTGATTACTGTTAAGATAATTGGGCAAAGTGTTATCCTCAATTCCTGCGGTCTGCTGAATTCCTCCTTTTTCATCCAGCGAATCCCTAGACCATTTGATTTCCTTCTTAGTCAAGTCCTTATACTCCTCTTCAACCGATTTATCAAACAAATTATCCTCCGCAGGTATAGATGAAGTTTTTTTGCTGGGTCTTGATACTACTTTTTTGGTTTCCACTATCTCGTATCCTTCTATCTCCTCAAAGGGTTCGAGAGTCTCAATTACCGCCTGACCCAAGACCTTGTCAATTTGCTTATAAATTTTTGATTCTTCTCTAGTCACAAGAACGTCTTCATAAAGAGTTAAACTGGGTATGACCGTATCAACTATGAATTTTTTCATTACGCTTGAAAACCTTTCAAATTCTTTATCTTCTATTATAGCAGATTTATCAGCAAATCTGGAAGTTAGTGAATCACATCTTACAAATCCCGTTACCCTGGGTATCTTGGTATCATAACCGAACAATGTTCTCATAACAATATGACCACCTACCATTACGGCGATTCCTCGCTCATCTTCTGTTAAAGGTCTACGAGCTACTGTAATTTCACCAACAATGTTTCCTTTGTCAAAATTTAACGGTATTTTATGACCCTGGATATCAGGTACCCTTATCAGCTCAGAGTTTGTAAAGTTCCATTCTTTAAATTTCTCTGATTTCTTAATGTATACTTCAAAAAGTGGATGCCTAAGTACAGCTAACTTTCTAATTTCCTTTATCAACCTTAATTCATCCACAAGTGATTTTGCGTCGCTTACCATTATCTCAGTTCCATCTCTAGATAATCGCGATTCCCTTATCTCGCGCAAATTAGATTTACCGGTAAATAAAGCATCAAGAGAACTTGTATCTATCAAAAATGCTTTATGATAGTTACCTTTTCGGGTTCTGATTTTCATTTTTTCAAATGATGTCAGAAATGAAAGTCTACCCGTTCCATATCTACCTGTTCTAATTCTTTTAAACTTCGGCGATATCGAATCAAGTTTCTTATGTGGTGAACCAAGCAACAAAAACTTTTGAATCTCGCTTTCATCCATTCCAGCATTATCCTCTATTGAAATAGAATTATCATTGAGAATGGTTATGAGAACTCGAGTAGCGTCCTCATCAAAGGCGTTTTCGATCAACTCCTTAATAACGTCCGCAGGAGAAACCCATGTCTTTGTTGCAAATTCCTTGAAAAAAGATGGATGCACCTTTAAGGCTATTGTCATGCTTACTATGTTTTCATCCCTCACCTTTATCTATTACTCGTTCGTATTTTCAAACATCTAGCAATATTGATACTCGATATGTAATACTCATTATCAATAAAGAATGAGGATATTGAAAGGATTATACTCATGTAAATGGTCTCTAGTTTAAGAGACTAATTCCTGAAGGTAGAGATTCAGTGATTCCTAATAGAAGATGGGGTTTAGACGCTGTAGGAGTTGTTGTCAACCATATCATGACAGCAGGTATTGCAGCACATGCAATTATCGTCAATATAATGAGCCATACTGCAGTCATTTTTTCAGCCATAGGATACGGATTTAGTTGTAGATATATAAATTTTCAAATTCCTCCGCTTAAATAGGATTATAAGTCACCACATAGGCTTCACATTCTTGCTGAATGAAGTTATTAGAATACCAGGGTAAAGAATTATTTACAGAGTATAATATTGCAGTTCCAAAATCATATCTAGCAAGGAACCAATCTGAATTGAATCAAATTAAAGACAAACTTGAATATCCTGTTGTACTTAAATCGCAATTAACAACTGGTGGAAGAGGAAAGGCTGGCGCAATTTTAAAATGCGCAAATAAGGAAGAGCTAGTACCAAAGTTTACAGAGTTATTAAATAAAAAAGTAAAGGGAGAGCTCCCAAAGTTAATCCTAATTGAAGAGGCTGTGAATATAGATAAGGAACTTTATCTCTCCTTGTTCCTAAATCGAGGAAAAAGGACATACTCGTTGATCTCCTCTTCTGAGGGAGGTATGGACATTGAAGCCGTGGAGAATAAGGTAATCCAGGACATTTCTATTTCCGGCTTAACGCAATCAAGTGCAGAAACCATTGCAAAAAAACTAGGTTTAAGTGGTGTAACTATTGAGTCATTCTCCAATATAGTCATAAAGCTTGCCAAACTCGTAAGAGAAAAAGAAGCAGAGTTGGCTGAAATAAATCCTCTTGCTATTCTTAAAGACGGTACTTGTCTGGCACTGGATTCAAAGGTAATCATAGATGATAATTCAATATTCAGACATCCTGAGCTAGGGAAGTATATACAAATTTCTGAGTTGCAAGAGCAGGCGGAAAAGAATGGTTTCTCTTTCGTTGAATTAGATGGAGATATAGCAATAATAGGTAATGGAGCAGGTCTCGTCATGTCAACCTTGGATATCGTTAATGATGCAGGTGGAAAACCCGGTGCATTTTTAGATTTTGGTGGTCGCGCTACTACGGAAACAATTTACAAGGCCTTAGAAGTGATAAGCAAATTATCTAAAGTAAAGGCAATCTTGGTAAATTTGTTCGGTGGCATTGTTAGGACCGACCTGGTAGCCCAAGCTATACTTAACGCATACGAGGACGGTATGATAAGTGTCCCTATATATGCCAGAATTTCAGGTGCAGAATCGGAGAAATCTAAAAAAATGCTTTCTAACAGTAATGCAAAATTATATGATACAGTAGAGGAAGCGATTTCATCGTTAGTGCAATTTATGAGGATGAGCAAATAGAATGAACAATAAATTTGACATTTTTGATATTCTAGTAGGTAAACCAGAAGATCCTGATTATGGTAATAAGCCCGTAATAATTCAGGGAATAACAGGAAATTTCGGCTCCGTTCACACCAGATTGATGAGAGAATATGGTACAAACATTGTAGCAGGTGTAACTCCCAATAAAGGCGGTCAATCTTTTGAAGGCATACCTGTTTTCGATTCTGTAAAAGATGCTAGCAAGACCTTTAATGCAAAAATATCCGGAATATTTGTTCCTGCTCAATTTTTTCTTTCCGCAGTGAAAGACGCTGTGAATAATGGGATTAAATTACTTGTAGCGATTCCTGAACACGTTCCGGTACGTGACGCAATGGAATCCTTGGAGTATGCACAGACCAACGGTGCAAAAATAATTGGTCCAAATACACCTGGGGTAATTGTACCTTCCGTGAATAAAATCGGAATAATGCCTTCTCAACCATTCAAAAAGGGAAATACCGCAGTCTTTTCTAGAAGTGGAACTCTCATGTATGAAGTTTCATTTTATTTGTCAAAGGCAGGGATAGGTCAAAAGATAGCTCTTGGAATAGGCGGAGATCCAATAAACGGGACAAATCTGATTGAAGCATTTAATCTAATAAGTGATAGAGACGATATTGAATCAGTGGTAGTAGTAGGTGAGATTGGAGGTGATGCTGAAGAATCCTTAGTGCAGTATATAGAAAAAACCGGTTTCACTAAACCTGTTGTAGCTTACGTCGCTGGTCGATCTGCACCAAAGGAAAAAAGAATGGGCCATGCAGGTGCAATTGTCTATGGAAATTATGGTTCAGCAGAATCAAAAATTTCCAGTTTCTCCAGAGTTAATATCCCAGTAGCAAAAAGACCCGCCGAAGTTCCAAGCATACTTATGAAATTAATGAAATGACCATTTGACTAACTTGGATACAACACCACTTTATGTCCTTACACACATCAAAATATGTTCATTAATATAGTAACAATAAGTGGATTATTCTAATTCAATTTATAACGAATTGGATAATGAAGAGTTAGTATGATTATGAATTATGTGTATTTATATCAGTACTGTAATTATATCAATTATACTAATATGGTACATCCAATTTCAATTAATACATAACATTGTGAGAATAGTTGGATCTTAACTGCTTAGTGAAGAATTTAGTAGACCTTAAAAATGAATATCTTGAGGAATTTCATTCATACAATCCTATCCGAGAGTTTGTTCCTGTTCCTAATAAACAAAATATGATAGACAAATCGCATTTAGAAAAACTACACACATTTTTCAAACATAACAGTATATATTACAAGGAACAGGCTATCACACTAGCTGATATTCCTTGTACGTCTTATGAAGGAGATGTTAATCAATTTTGGCTAAGTTCCAAAAAATATGACACTAATTATCAACCATTTCTTCCGACATGGGGATTATCTGCTCTTGTTATGTGTCTTGCAGTAAAAAATCTTGGATTCCAAAACATTTTAGATATGGGGTCAGGTGATGGAAGATTGTTATATTGTGGCAGCATACTTGGTCTTGATTCAACGGGAGTAGAGATTGATAAAGATCTTTGCGAGCTACAAAATGAAATTTCTATTAGTAGTAACGTAAAATACAATGTGATTCACGGTGATTCAAATTCAATAAACTACTCGCAATTTAATCTAGAAAATACCATGATCTTTATTTCGGCTCTACCTGAATTAGGAGAAATGATAGCATATGGCGTACTAAATCAACTTAAAATGTATAGGGGCAAATTGCATAACGTAGGTATTACTCTAATGGGAAGTCACACATACAGGAAATATTCCAGAGATAAATCCATGTACGGATGGGGTAAATTCATAGCTGACTTTGAATTGAAAGTATTAGCAAGTCTAAGTCTACCGAGTTCTTGGACACTTGATGAAAAAAAAGAGACTCCCTACATGTTTACGCTCCTGAAATATTAGAAAATTGCTTACTTTTCAAAACAAAAGACATGTAATTTCAAATTCACCGCAATTTTAGATTTCTTCAGATTGCTTAAACTAATCTAGAATGCGTTGTGAATGATGCAATAACTTATTTTGGTATGTGCCACATAACCATATAGAAGAGATTTGGTAAAGGCATTGCTAAGGTATATGATTTATCTCAAAAACGAGAAATACTCACCTCAAGACGCAACTAATATCCTTACTACGTCTAGAAATGTTTTACGTGACTTAAATATCATAATTAGAGATGTAAGGGTGGCAAGCAATTTTCTTGAGCTTGATATCAGTGTATCTTCCGAATCGACATTAGATGCTATAAGCTCAAAACTGTCCAATATAGGTCCATTAATAGAAATCGACAGAATTGCCGAGAAGGAAATTGATAAAAATGAATCAATAAAAATGGCTCGTGTACTTTTTAACAATGAAAAATATTGGAAAACACATGAAGTTCTTGAAGGTGTATGGAAACACACCTATGGTGATGAAAGAGATTTGTTGAATGGGCTCATACTAGTTGCAGCTGCCTTAGTACATTACCAAAAAGGCGAACAAGGAATTTGCATTTCTATTATGAATAGGGCCTTTGCTAAATTGAATAACTCTAATGGGAGATATCACGACATAAATATCGACTCATTAAAAAGTGAAATTACAAATATAGTTAAATCAATTAAATTTTCTAGATTTACAATTTAAGATATCCAGATGATAAGTATATGATTTTTAGAAAATAAAACCAAAACTTTTCAGAATAATCAAAATTTATTGAGGTTCTTTATTTCTTCTCCACCTCATTATGTATGCCGTTGCAATTAATCCAAGCAAAATGGAAACCAGTATGAAAAAAGTACTTTCATCTTTTACCGTACCCTTTGGTAAAATAGCATATAACATCCAGAAAATATTACCTAGCATTTTCGGTGATAAATATTGTTGTGGGCAGGAAATTAAAGATTTCTCGAATTTGTAAATAATAATAATAATATAAGAAGGCTATATTTATTATCCATATATTGGTTAAAAACGAAACTATTGCTCAAGATAAACTAAAGGTTGGACTTGAAATCCATCAACAATTGGCTACAAAAAATAAATTGTTTTGTGATTGCAAAATACTTGAATCTAATGAATATGATTTTACCTTCAAAAGGAACCTGCGTCCGACTCAAAGCGAGATGGGATCTTACGACCAAGCTGCTTTATTCGAATCAAAAAAAATTAAGACGGTAAAATATCAATCTTCTAAAAATGCAAACTGCCTCATTGAATCTGATGAAGAACCTCCTAGGACGGTAAACAATGAAGCACTCGAACTCGTACTGACAATATCTCTGGCGCTCAATTGCACCATTGAAGATGAATTACATATAATGAGAAAGATAGTAATAGACGGTTCGAACACAACTGGATTTCAAAGAACAATACTAGTTGGCAGAAACGGGTTTTTGGAGGTTGAGGGTATCAGGGTAGGAATCCAAAGTGTATGCTTAGAAGAGGATGCTGCGAGAATAATAAATGAAGACAAAAAAGAGGATGAGAACAAGGCTTATTCTTTGGATAGATTAGGAATACCACTTATTGAAATTGCACTTGAACCTATTTCTAATTCTCCAATTTTTGTTACGAACGTTGCTCAAACAGTCGGACGATTACTAAGATCTACTAAAAAAGTTACTCGTGGGTTGGGAAGTATCAGACAGGATGTTAACATTTCAACAGAGAATGGACCTGTAGTAGAAGTGAAAGGTGTTCAGCAATTGTCACAGCTGCCTCTTGTAATTGAATATGAAAGAAAGAGACAAGACGCATTAAATCAAATTGCAAATGAACTCAAAAAACGTGATATTGACGAATCAAGTTTCATAGACAATGTTGCGGACGTAACTCATCTATTAAGTAAATCATCCTCTAAAGTAGTAAAGAAGATTCTCACTGGTGATTCTAGATTCACGGCATTCGTTCTGCGGAGATTCAAAGGAATATTGTCTTTTGAACCCTATCCAGGAATTAGATTGGGGAAAGAATTAGGTGATCTGGTAAAAGTTTACGGAATTGGTGGAATATTTCACTCCGATGAATTACCGAACTATGGAATTACGACGGAAGACGTTGAGTCTATATCAGACGTTCTAAGAATGGATAAGAATGATGCTTTTGTATTAATAGGCGGACCGACAAAATCCCTAAACACAGTATTACTTGAATTATTTACTAGAATCAAAAAAGGTTTTAGTGGAATTGTTCCTGAAACACGTTCAGCAAGATTGGATGGAGTTACAGTATTTAGTAGACCTAAACCTGGCTCATCAAGAATGTACCCGGAAACCGATATTCCGTACATCTCAATAGACGAAGGAAAGCTAAAACAATTATCTCAAGATACACCTCAACCGTGGAACGAAATCATTGATCAAATCTGCAAGAAATATAATATTAATAAGACTTTGGCAGAAAATATTTTTGATTCTAAATATTTTTCACTTTTCGAAAAAATAGTCTCACACACGTCAACTAGCCCCTCTTTTGTAATATCTAAACTTACGGAGGACCTAGTGAGCATGGAAAGAGAGGGTTATGACAGTTCAATTCTTTCTGAAGATGTGCTATTTTGTCTATTTACAGAACTTGATAATTCACGAATAACTAAAGAATCTATTCCACTGGTAATCGAGAAGCTCCTAAAAAATGAGTCTATGGATGTTGATGAAATAATAAGTTCATTTGGGACTGAAAGCATTAGCGAAGGATATGTAGATCAAACTATAAGTAAAATAATACATGAAAATTCAAATGTAATTTCTCAAAAAGGTTTAGATTCAGTGGGCCTTTTGATGGGCAGGTGCATGGAAGTATTAAGAGGAAAGATTGATGGTGAGAAAGTTAATAAAAAACTAATAGCAAAATTGACAGAGTACCTCCAAAAAGCAAATGGATAGGACAATTAAACTTATTTCAAACAATTTGCATATGACTACGTACTTAGAAGCAACGATAATATTAAGTCATCTTGAAAGTATCGTTTGATCCACTATCCTGCTATTGTATCGGTGTTTGAATTTTACAATTCTGATTAAATTGGATTGTTGTTGAACTTGAACAAAATATCTCTCAAGACAACTGTTTGTACCTCGTCCTTTCTTTTAGTGTTTCAAAAAATTCCATGAGTATCCAAATAATGCATATCACAATTCCTATTAGCAAAATAATTACTCCTATCATAATTGCGTTAATTTCTATTTTTGGAATTTTATTACTATCAAATAGAACTGAGCTAGCGAATATACTCTGGACATAAGTATCCTCATTCTTGAGATTAGTTAAAACCGCTGAATAATTTCCGCTTATGGGTGGGGTGATCGTGGTAAACAATGGTTGTGATGAATTCAAATCAAACAAAACAGTTCCTTTTGAATTTATGATCTTAATGTTAAATACGTTTACAGTATTTTGTGGGGTAACAGATAATGAGATGTTTTTTCCTTTTTGGATGTCTTTCAGTACCATGACAGCTCTGGTATCATTATTTATTTTTCCGTTATACACTGAACTTGAAGTATGAAGAGGGTCAGGAACACGAATGGAAGAAATAGAAATTATCGTTACTCCGATTAATAAGGATATTAATCCTGCGGCTAGAACAATTCGCTTCACTAGTTATCACCTCTCGTGAATGACATTCTATAACTTATCTCCACCGACGACAATTGATATTTATTTATAGAGATATAATTATATCCCTAAATAATAATTTTGGAACTAGTACTGTAACGCCTATTTTGAACTCAAAATCAGATAATGGATGCCTAATTCATAATATATATATAAACTAAATTTCGATATATTTGCCATGAGTAGTTTTCGACAAAATACGCCTGTCTTGTTTGGTTTAAGTCTTGTAATGTCTTTGTTCATGACAAATGGTATTATCGTCGCTTCTGCCCAGCCATCTGCAGCCGACAATACTTTAGTTGGTGCAGCGATGAAGGGCGCATATGTGGATCAAAAACAAAACAGGCCCGATACTGCACTACCTCCTGCTAATTATTTCGATGAAAGCTTCAAGTTGATAAAAGAGGCAGGACTAAATCAAGTTAGGTTCTTGTTTTATTGGGAAGCATATGAAAAGAACCCACAAGCATTCATGAATGAAATCGAACAGGTTGCAAATATTGCAGATAAATATGGCATTAAGGTTATTTATGATAATCATCAGTGGCATACATCCTCCTGGCTTGAAAAGAGGGGAACAGGTTTTCCATCCGCACTTTTTGAGAATAATTCACAACTGTATCCGATGAATAGCGGGGGTAAAGAAGGAGAGCCTGTTGCAAAGCTGTGGTGGAGTAACTTTTGGGATGGTTCAGTAAAGGATGGCCAAGGAAAGGACGCATGGACTTTACTTGCTGACTTTTGGAAAAAGGTTGTTACAAAAGTGGATGGGCATCCTAGCACTTTCGGATATGAAATCTTGAGCGAGCCCCATGTAGAAAGCGCAGATCAATGGGAAAAAATTGGGAACTTTAATTCATTTATCACTGATGAATTACGAAGCTTAACTAACAAGACCATAGTTTATAGTATGAATGTTCCTGTGGATCTTGGCGGACCTATAGAATTAACGCCAGAAAATCTTGCAAAAATGGCTCCTTCAAATAAAGATAATGTTTGGTTTAAGATTAGTGTCTATGGCATTCCAGACAGAGATAAATATCAAAAAGAACGATGGGATATGTTCTTAAAAACTCGCGAACTAACAGGTGAACCACTCTATATTGGTGAATGGAATAACGTTGCACGCACACAAGTTAATGGGGTATTTCAGCTTGATCCTGCAAAGAGCGGACTTGACCAGCAAACGACAGATACGATGCTGGAAACCTTTAAGAATTCAAATATCACTGCCTCGTCCTTCTGGAAATGGGATTACCAAGATGCTGAACCTGCCAGCTTCAATTTAATATTAAATCAAAATGGAACGCTAACTCCGACAGAATATTATGGATATCTCAAGAACTCGGTAGCTAAAATTTACCCTAACCTGAACTCCACGAACTAATCCTTATCCTGATCGACACTATTGCTCTCGGTTCCAACCAGAGCAACAAACACATCATCCAGGGTAATTGGGGATACCCTGAAAAAGAAATTTTTCTTTATTGCAATTGCAGATATCTCCTGCATATTCGATTCAAAGGTAAATAGTTTTAATATATCGGTCCCGGTATCTATTACAGTTCCGTATGATTTTAAAATATCACTTTCGATTGCCGATCTTGGAATTTCAATTTTAATATTTTCTTTAATATTCTTCCTAATTTCTGAGAGTGTTCCTTTTGAAATAACGGTCCCTTTGTCTATTATGACTATATCATCTGACAATACTTCTGCTTCGTCCATATAATGGGTTGTAAGCAGGATTGTCGTTCCATTTTCCTTTTTTTCCTTGATAGCTTTCCAGATTTGGCGTCTGGAAACGGGATCAAGTCCGATAGTCGGTTCATCTAGAAAAAGCAATCTCGAATCTACTGCCATAGCCATTGCCACTAATATTTTTTGCTTCATTCCTCCTGACAAATACATCGCAAGTTTACTTCTCACATCGTATAATTCAAAATCTTGAAGGATCTTTTTGGTTCTTATTGATGCTTCATGCTTATTCACCCCTCTAATCCTTAGCCAAAAATAAACATGATCCCACGGGGTGAGAGCGCGTAATGGTCTTCCCTCCTGCGGTACAATGGAGATCTGATTCCTTATTTTCTCAGTATCTCTGACAAGGTCGTTTTCAAATATTTTTACAGTTCCAGAAGTTGGTAATAGCTGTGTTGCACAAATTCTGACGAATGTAGTCTTTCCTGCACCATTTCTTCCAAGAAGGGTGAAGATTCTTCCCGGTTCTATATTTAAGGAAATGTTGTCTATGGCATACGATTTTGATCCTTTGTACCTTTTTGTAACTTCAACAGCCTGTACTGCGTTCATGATATCTGTAGATAAATAACTGATTTTAAAAAGTTAATACGACAAGACGGTGTGACGACATTGAATATTAATCCTCTTCAATTTACTCTACGTTAATAGAAACTCCGTGGTCTTTTGAATCTTTTAACTTGAATGTTACCTCTAATATTCCGTTTTTATAAGATGATTTTCCTGAAGATGGTTCGATTTCATTCGGAAGTTCTATTTTTTTGTTGTATCTACGTTCTCCTGAAAGAGACTCTATTGTCAATGAAGTTTCATTAGCAGTTATCCTCAAATCACTTTTAGTTACGCCTGGAAGTTCGGCAATAATTTTCAATTTGTCAACATCCTTTATGATGTCCACAACAGGCTCTCTTTGATCACTGACTGAAAATCTGCCAGTTAGAGAGCTTGGGAAAGTGTTTAGGTTTCCAAATTTTCTGACGATCGGTTTACCGTCTTCACCAATCTTAAATGAGTACCCATAAACAATTGGACCCATTTCGCGCACAACGGATCCGTCATCAAGCTTCCGTTCCCTTATCAGATTCTTTGGAACATTTTGATCCATGTTCTTAACGGCCTCTTGCATTAACTTTTCCATTTCCTTCATCATGGAATCCACATCTGGAAACCAAGAATTGGATCTTCTTCGCCCAAACCACTCATCAAACGGACTAGACATGATTATCATCTTGAGTTATTAGATATAAATATTACAAACAACACATCTCAAGTATTCTTCGTATCATCCAGTTCTTTGATTAGCCACTTTTGCCTTTCACTAAGTTTAGTGGGTATATCAAGTTTAATTTTTACAATTTGGTCTCCTCTAGATCGTCTACCATGTACAGGTATTCCTTTTCCTCTTAAATTAAAAATTGAATCTGCTTGGGAGCCTGCAGGGATTTTCAACTTTTCGCCTCCATTTAGCGTAGGTATTATTATTTCCGTGCCCAATACCAGTTCTGTGTATTTCAGTTTCAAAGTATAAAGTAAATGGCCATCTTCAAGTCTTTCAAAAGTTTGATGAGGTTTGATATGGATTCGAATGAAGAGGTCTCCTGGAACTCCATTTTCGTAAGAAATACCTCTACCGCTTAGTTGTAGTGTCATACCATCCTCAACACCCGGAGGAATCTCTACCTGTATTTTTTTTCTAGCTGGAACGTTGCCTGATGCTTTACAATTTTTACATGGTTTTTCAATTATTTCTCCCATTCCTCTACATGTTCTACAAGTTTCCACGGTAACAAAAGTTGAAAACCTATTTTCATTAAAGACCCTTTTTGTCTGACCAAGTCCATTGCACGTCATACATTTTTTACGTTTCGTACCAGGATAACAACCACTTCCATTGCACTCTGAACACTTTTCCAATGATGGGACTTCAATCATTTCCTTCTTTCCGGTTACTACATCTTCTAATGTGAGGGATAAATCAATAACTGCGTCCTCACCTCTGTTGCTTCTTCCAAAGTTAAAACCAAAGCCAAAGGGATCACCTCTATTTCTGGCTGAAAATCCTCCTCCGAACAATTGCTCAAAAATATCTTTAATCCCACCAAATCCTATATCTCTGAAGATTTCATCAAAATTAGACTCTGATCCTCTGAAAACTTCCTCCGATCCTACATGACCATATTTATCATATTTTTTTCTCTTGTCGTCATCGGACAAAACAGCATAAGCTTCTGAAATTTCTTTAAACTTTTCTTCGGCATCTGAGCTCTTATTCCTGTCAGGATGGTATTGTAGAGCTAATTTCCTATACTTGCTTTTGATTTCTTCTTTAGTAGCATTCCTATCTACATTCAAGACTTCGTAATAGTCACGCTTTGTACTCATGGTAAGAAACCATTGATTAAAAATAATGGATACATATCAGGTTGGCCTTTGTAACATCTTGTTATTGCTGGGTATTAGATTGGTTAGCACTATCTGAAGTCGGATTGGCACTATCTGAAGTCGGATTGGCACTATCTGAATTTTGAGAGGGCGCCTGTTGAGATGCAGCTGCACCAGCGGCTCTATATGCTTCGGTACTTATTTCACCTACTATATTTTTTAGACCTTCTATTTTCTTCTTAATTTCTTCAATATTATTTGATGAGACAGCTTCTCTCAATTCCTTGACTGCACTATTAACTTTTTCAACTTGTTCAGGTTTAATCTTATCTTTTAGGTCTTGCTGAGTTAATTTTTCTGCAGTATACATTAGATTATCTGCTTCATTTTTCACTTCTGCTTGTTCCTTCTTTTGTTTATCTTGTTCTGCAAATTGCTCTGATTCTTTCTTGAGTCTTTCAATATCATCCTTGGATAACTTCGTATTTGCAGAAATTGTTATTTTTGATTCCTTTGAAGTGGCTAGGTCCTTTGCAGTAACATTAAGAATCCCATTTGCGTCGATGTCAAAGGTAACTTCTACTTGGGGAATTCCTCTGGGTGCCGGCGGTATTCCTGATAGATTAAACATGCCTAGAGAAACACAATCGGATGCCATTGACCTTTCCCCTTGAACAACATGTACAGTTACTGCATTTTGGTAGTCTGCAGCAGTAGTAAAGACTTTGCTTTTCTTCGTAGGGATTGTAGTGTTTCTTTCGATAAGTGGCTCTTTTAGTCCTCCGAGTACTTCAACTCCTAAAGTTAGCGGTGTCACGTCTACAAGCAGAATATCTGTGGTTACATCCCCTGCTATGATTGCTCCTTGAATGGCAGCTCCCATGGCCACTGCTTCCATTGGATCAATTCCTCTTTCAGGTTCCTTACCCATTACATTTGTAATGGCTTGTCTTACTATTGGCATTCTTGTCGGACCTCCAATCAAAATAATCTTGTCAATGTCTGCGGGTTTCATCTTTGCGTCCTCAATTGCTTGAAGCATGGGTCCCTTACATTTTTCAATTATTGGTCTCAGCAATTCCTCCAACTTTGACCTGGAAAGTGTCATAACCAAATTTTTGGGACCTGTAGATGAATCATATGATAAGAATGGGAGATTTACTTCCGTTGTCATAACATTAGAAAGTTCAATTTTTGCTTTTTCTGCCGCCTCTTTTATTCTCATCAATGCCGCTTTGTCATTATGAACATCTATAGAATTTTGATTTTGAAATTCGTGGATAATGTATTCAACAACTAGATTATCCATGTCTGTTCCACCCAATTGGGTATCCCCAGACGTACTCTTTACTTGAAATACACCTCCTCCCATTTCCATTATGGTGACATCTAGAGTTCCGCCACCGAGATCGAATACCATTATCTTCAAGTCTTTGTTTACTTTATCCAGACCATATGCAAGTGAGGCAGCGGTAGGTTCATTGATAATTCTTACGACTTCCAGACCTGCAATTTCGCCTGCGTCTTTAGTCGCCTGTCGTTGATTGTCATTAAAATACGCCGGGACTGTAATTACAGCTTTGTCAACAGTTTCTCCTACGTAGGCTTCAGAATCTCTTTTTATCTTTTGCAAAATAAAAGAGGATATCTGTTGGGGAGTGTACTCCTTCCCATATACTTTAAATTTGAAATCAGTTCCCATCTTGCGTTTGGCTGCAATTACGGTACCTTCAGGGTTTGTAACCATCTGCCTTCTTGCCGGTTCGCCCACCAGTAATTGACCATCTTTAGTAAATGCTACATATGAAGGGAATGCTTTTCCACCTACTGAAGTTCCCTCAGCAGCTTGTATTATTGTGGGTTTTCCTCCAATCATAACCGAAGCTGCAGAATTACTTGTTCCAAGATCTATTCCAATAATTTTACCCATATTTCTCTTCACTACTCCTTATCTTTTTCATTAATATCTTTATTTGTAACTGTTCTTTTAGATAAAATGACTGAAGAAGGTCTTAAAACTTTATTGTTTAATAGATATCCTTTCCTTACGACCTCAATTATTGTGTTGTCCGGGGCCAATTCATTTGTTACAAAACCAATCGCGTCATGTACATTAGGATCAAAGGGTGTGCCCAAAGTTTCAATTTCGACCAAGCCTTCGTCTTTCATCAAACTCTCAAAGTTTGTCATAATACCACGAATTCCACCTAACAATGTGGAATCATATTGGCCATTTTTTATTGTTTCAAGGGCCAATTCACAATCGTCGTAAACTTTGAGTAGTTTAAGAAAAAGTTGGCCCTTACTTTCTTCAATTTTTGATTCCATCTGCCTTCCTATTTGTTTCCTATAATTATCGAAATCTGCCATAAGGTATCTCAGCTTTGATAGGTTTTTTTCCGAAACTTCTTTTTCTTTTTCAATCTCATTTTTCAAGAACTCTATTTCTCTTTTCAGTACCTCCCTATCTGCAATCTCAGAGTTCTCCTCATCTTCGAGCCCATCACTCTCTATCTGTTTTTTTAATGATTCGCTTCCTGCAATCTCAGAGTTTGAATTATCTTCATCATTTTTCGTTAAATCGAGCAAGATCGAGAATGTTTTGAGTTCTCTAAGATAATTATCTATCGCTGAATGATTGTAAGATCAAAAAACATAATAAACCAATTCAAGCGCTGTTAGTGTTCTAACATAAATTGGAAGACGAAGAATTAAAGATGTTAAATGAGAAAAAAATAAAAAAATTACAAGAACTGATTAATGAAAAAGAACAGTTAAAAAATATTAAAGAGCCAATCGTTCTGGGTGACTCTACGTTTTCTCAGACTATCAACAAATTTCCATTGACGTTGATAGACTTTTGGGCACCGTGGTGCGGACCTTGCAGGATGATGTCACCAATCATTGACGAAATTGGTAAAGACTACTTGGGCAAATTGGTTGTAGGTAAAATAAATGTTGATGAAAATCCATTGGTAGCAGGACAGTTCGGCATTTCGAGTATTCCAACTCTGTTATTGTTCAAGAGAGGACAAGCAGTAAACAAGATTATCGGATCGGTATCTAAAAATAAAATAGCAGAAATGATTACAATGCATTTAGACTAAGACTTGCAGTCTTGTTCTTAATTTTAGTAATTTCTAGAATGGAAAAAACCACGGGTTAACATTTAGTTCCATATCTTGTATGACGGCAATATTATCTATGTAGTATTTTTTCTTGAAATAATTACTATATATCAATATTGAATAATTGTGGCGCATATATCGAACCCTCTCTTACCCTTTTTACTTTTGCAACCGATAGATAATGTGGCCATATGGTGATAATGATAGAACCTTCGGGAACTCCTTCGGGAGATTCAATAAGCACAATATCATTAGGGTTAACACCATGTTCTTTCAGTACTACCTTGCTCCTTTCTACAAGCTCGGCGGACATTCCACTACTGTAAAGATATACTTTACCTACGTACTCTATCTTTGCATCCATTTCTATCTAATGAATCGTCTATGTATAGTTCCTTATGTAAATTCTGTTTGGATTATAATTCGTCAATGGGGAATTTGGATCTGCAACCTATACATTCGTAAATTTCACTTCCAACAGGCCCACTTACATTAAATCTAACAATTGTGGTGCACTTTGGACAACGGCCTTCAACTGTTCTTCTAGTCTTATGTGGTCTTGAGGTACTCTTTCTTCTTCCCATGATTCAAATTGGATATTAATTAACTGGCTTATAAATCACATTGAATATTCTATTTGTGGCACTTTGTTTGAAAACACAGTTCAGGTGCAATTTGCGCAAGCTATCATACTAACTCGGAGTTGAAAACCTGAACTTAAAAGAATTAATCGTCCGAGGATTCTTGCCTCTGGTTTGATACACAATAACGAAATATTGAATTCTATTATTTGGTTTTAATATTGGCGCCTGAATGACTTAGCGAATAAGTTAAATGTTACAATTAAGAGATTAAATTATCTGTGAATGTTATCTGATTACATCGAGGTATCAAAGCCAAGGATAGTTGTAGTATTAGCTATTACGGCGATAACAAGTTCTTTAGCTGCTACCAGATTCGATTCCACTCCATTTACAGCTTGGGACATTTCCGCATACCATCTTGCATTTCTCGCAATTTGTGGCTGCTTAGCATCAATGGGATCAAGTGCGCTAAACCATTATTTTGATCGAGATATTGACAAAATAATGTCCAGAACAATAAAAAGACCGATCCCATCGGGCAGATTGAGTCCCAAAAACGTAATTGTTTATGGTATCATCCTTTGTATCAGCTCTGTTGTAATATCTTTCTTAACCTTAAATCTAATGGCAACCGGTATGATTGCTTTGGGGATATTCTTTTACGTATTCGTGTACACATTATGGCTCAAACGCTCAAATGTTTCGAATATTGTTGTTGGTGGATTTGCTGGTAGCGCGGCATCAATGGCGGGGTGGGCAACTACAACAGGGTCTATGGATATCCTAGGTTTCCTGATTGGGTTGTTGGTCTTTTTATGGACACCACCTCATTTTTGGTCTTTTGCAATAAAGTCAAGGGAGGAATACGAATCGGTAAAAGTTCCTATGCTACCGGTACTTATAGGTAACGAAAAGACCGCAGGATATATATTCGCAAACACTGCAATTTTGTTACCATATTCACTATCATTATATCTATTCGGCTTAGGTGCGGTGTACTTCATTACTGCAGCAATTTCAGGATCGTTGATGCTCGTATATCATTATAAACTAACAAAATATCCCAACCCAGATTTTGCATGGAAGGCGTACAAGATTACAGCACCTTATCTGGTAATCATATTTGTTTCGCTTGCATTTGATTCCTTATTCTACTACAGATTCTAGTTAAATTGTCTGCTTAGACATTATTGTAATAAGTAACGATTTCAAAAAATAAATTAAACTCTACTTATTTTATGTTGACAGATTGTCGGCTTACGTTTATTACTTCTATTTCTCCAACTGCATCTATCTTCCTTATGGCTTCTTCTAATAAATCCATCTGGCCTTCTGAATCGTCTAGTGTGAAATCAGCCAAGATGGAATAGAGTCCGAATGCAATTGGTTCCTTTGTATGCGCTAATAGTTTGAATCCATCTGGGAGCGTCTGCTTCAAAAGATTGGGAATTGAATCAATATCTGCTTCTGATTCAGAAGGAAGGATCTTTATCCTGGCAACTAGTTTGGACATATCTATGGCCCTTCAAATCCGCATCCGATGCATCTGTAGGATCTAGCAAATTGTCTGCAACTTTGACATCTCCAAATCAAAACATAACCGCAATTTGGACAATAGTATTTCACACATTCGTCATTTGCTATAATCGGCCTGTTGCAGGAGGTACAAACTGGCAATTGTAAGGATTTCGACACAAAATGCACATTCAATTAATCCGAATTTATATCTTGCTTGAATTAGTGAAAGATTATCCTGATAACTTTGCTGGGGGTTTTACAACAATAAATTAGTCATTATTGATGAATTGAATTGTCATCATCATTCCTACTGCCAAATACCCTTCTAAATTCATTTCCGATTAATATTTTTGTCAAATTAGTAGCAATTTTTGATTTAAGAAAGAGGGACAGAGCGCTAGAGTGAAAATCAAAATCTGAAAAATTCGAGACATCGGTAATCGCTTTTTTTGAAAGTGAAGAGAAAATACCATCTATAGCCTTATTATCCAACCTTTCTAGTACTTTTCTTGCAAGTAACATGGACTGGAATTCCTTTTGAAACATAGACTTCCAACTTTTCTCATATTCATAAAGCAAGGTATCGTCATTTTTTTCAATCGCATTAGAAATTGCTTGACCAGCAAAAACCCCTCCCATTCCGCAGCTAAAAATTCCTCCGGCTGTTGTTGGTTTTGTCTGCCCAGCAGCATCACCAACTATTAAGGTCCTATCAAAAACAAACTGAGACTTCGGTCCCCCGATCCAAATCGGAGCAAAGATCTTTCTAATTATCGAGTATTTCTCTCCCTTTGATCTTATGAATTCATGCAGTGCAACTGAAGTATTTATTCCCTTTCCCGCAACTCCGATCTTGCCTCTACCATCGCCCATAGGTATTATCCACATAAAAAATCCGGGATATTTATCAGAGTCAAAAAGAATCTCTACGGTTTTACCTTCAATCCATTTTGCGTAAACTTCGAATTGAGCAGAAGCTAGAATGCCATTTTGACTCGCATCTTTTAGTGAACCTAATCCTTTGGCATCGACAAAGTATTTGCATTCTATTTCCCCATCAGAAGTCTTTATAGTATATTTTGATTCCTTTTTGGCAATAGACTTGAATGTACACCGTGTTCTAATTTGGGCTCCTGCGTCCTCTGCTTGTTTAGCGATTTGTTTGTCCAAACCCCTCCTATCTACCACAATAACATTTTGTTTTTCGGCAGACAGTTCGAAACTAGCTGATTTGGACCTAATTCTGGCTATTGGTACTGCATTTTGAAAATTGTTTGAGTCAAGCATAAGGCCCAATTTTTGTAGTCCACTCAGGCTAACCATTCCACCACAATGTTCTGGAGTTCCAATTTCGTGATCCTCTTCTATCACAATCGTTGAATTACCATTGGAGGAACATTCTCTTGCGGTTGTAAGACCCGCTACACTCCCTCCTGCGATTAATACATCATAGTATTCCATAGCCTACAAGGAAAACAATTATTTCATCATTTTATTAACTAACCTGAAGTGGAGTTCAAACAAGTCATTGTTGTAAGAAAAGACCTTCGCATGGGCGTTGGAAAAATAGCGGCCCAAGTCGGACACGCAGCG
Source organism: Nitrososphaeraceae archaeon (assembly GCA_044870765.1). Lineage (GTDB taxonomy): Archaea > Thermoproteota > Nitrososphaeria > Nitrososphaerales > Nitrososphaeraceae > TA-21. Next base: position 49,466 of record JBIOZG010000012.1, on the reverse strand, counting down.
GTACTGGGCGTTGACGAATCCAAAAAATTCGACAATGTATGGGTACGAAGTTGGTTAAATGAAGGACAACCAAAGATAGTTGTAAAGGTAAACAGCTTGGAAGAGTTACTTCAAATAAGCCGCAAGGCAGAAAAATTCATGATACCGCAAGTAATAGTTCAAGACATGGGCCTGACACAGATTCCATCAGGAACTGTCACGTGTATTGGAATTGGTCCTGCTCCATCGTATATTATAGATAAAGTAACTTCAGAACTTAAATTACTTTAGTCAAGAGTGGACTTATTTTCGAATTATTTTGCTCCGAGCTAAAACATGTTATGTGATTTGAGGCCGGTTCCAAACACGTATATATACTTCCATTTATAAAGCGAACCTAGTATGCCTGAAACTAAGCCCATTGTTAGTATCGAAAATGTTGTAGCTTCGGCGACTGTCAATCAGACTGTAAATCTTAATTTAATTACTCAAATCTTTCCAGATGTGGAATATCATCCAGATCAGTTTCCAGGGCTTGTCTTTAGACTAAAATCTCCAAAGACTGCAACATTGATTTTCAGTTCAGGCAAAATGGTCTGTACTGGTGCAAAATCTGAAGAACAGGCTATAAAGGCAGTAAAAAATGTGGTCCAGAAATTGAGAAAAGGCAGTATTCCTATTGAAAATGAACCTCAAATAGAAATACAAAATATTGTTGCGTCTGCAAGTCTGGGTGGTAAAATCCATTTAGAATTAGCTGCGAGAGTGTTGCCGCGTAGTATGTATGAACCTGAACAGTTTCCTGGTCTAATTCACAGGATGCTTGACCCAAAAACGGTCATTCTTCTTTTCGCGAGTGGGAAATTGGTGTGCACAGGGGCTAAAAAGGAATCGGAAGTCTACAGGGCTGTCCACAATTTGCATGACTTACTTGAAGAGAAGAATTTAATGATCTATGAAGGTTAACCTATCTTTTCATCAATTGAATTCTCCTATACTTCGATTCGAACATGCCTGAATTATGGCTAAATTACGGTAGCACCGACATCATAGTAGACCTTAAGGTAGAGAATCTTTCACTTATTGAAAATTCAAAATTTGATACACTGGCACTTGAAAGCCTAGATCAAAAAATCGAATCTATTGACATGAATGATAACACAATACTCATTCCTCTAGATGCCTCAAATTCTACGATTCAACTCACTTCCAGATTGGTTTCCTTTGCCGAAACTAAAGGAATTAAGTTGTCTATTGAATCAATCCTAAAAGCACGTAAGCAGTTATCAAGTAAAATACAGAATCAAAATATTGCCTTGTTTGAAAAAAAAAGCGATCATTTCCTGGAACGCACAAATAATAAGGACACTATTTTTATTTCAAAAACAAACATTGATCCCTTTTTTGGTTATTCCGGTACTCCTACCAAACTCCTCCGAGAATTCGGGGGGGTCAAAATGAATGAAGCCTTCAGTGTAAGAATGGACGATCTTCCTCACCCGGGTGATAAAGGACCGCCGATCGAAATTGCAGAAAAGTTCTGTGAAGATATGCGTGCTATGTCCATTGAGATAGTGTCAAATAATTCCGGCATTAACAATTTTTTCTATGGTGAATTAGCTCATTCTTTCCACAGAGGAATTGAAAAACTAAATGAGTTGTCACTTGAAAATGAACATGAACAAAAATCTCTGATAATCGGTACAAATATTGATACCAATTCAAGTTCGACCTTATCAAGTTCATTGGAATTGCTATGGAACTCGATTCGTATTCTAAGAAAAAATTCCATTGTAGTTATTGTTTCAGAAAATAACAAAGGTTTTGGAAGCTCTGCAATAGAAAAATTCGCATATGGACAAATAAAATTAGATGATTACAAAAATTCCAACTACATCGACGGCCTCGAACATATCCTGTATATCAAAGAGTTGAAGGAAAAATTCACGATCTCAATTCTTTCTTCCTTACCCAAGTATTATCTGAAAGAAACGTTTGGCTTTAAAATATTTTCTAATATTCAGGAGGCAGCAGATAAAATACTTGAAATTAATGGTAAGAGTCATAAGATTTCAATAGCTCTTGATCCAAACGTTGCTATATTCAAAAACAATGTTACAAGTTGAGTCAAGTGAGGTTTGAAAAGCCAAAGTTAAAATAATTAATTATCATTAATTTGATAATTTGCAGAGCTGCCTACGAAAAAATGGAGACTATGTCTTTTATAGGTGTGGTCAAGACAACTTACATTCTGTTATTGAAATTAATTTAAATTCACTTCCTGAACACTACACTGAGTATTTTTTCGAGTCAATTCTCAAAGAGTTGCCAGAATCATTTATTCTTGCTGAACATGATGGAAAGATAGTTGGTTATGTAATGTGCAAGATAGAATTTGGATTTTCAAACTTCAGAAAATTAGGCTTCGTAAAAAAGGGACATGTTGTTTCCATCGCAATATTGGAAGAACATCGAGGTAGGAAAGTAGGGACTATACTTATGGAAGAAGCAGTAAATGGTCTTGTTTCAAGGAGAACTGAAGAAGTCTACCTAGAAGTGAGGGTTAGCAATTCGGCAGCAATAAAAATGTATGAGAAACTAAATTTCAAGGTGAGGTCAAAGCTGAAATCGTATTATAGAGACGGCGAGGATGCGTACTTGATGGCATTGGAATTACCATGAGTGAAGCAAACGCCCCAACAGGTAGGAGAGAAAATAAGATTATTGGATTAATATTACTTGTCGTTCCATCACTTTTTTTCATTGTATTTTCATATTTGATGTTATTTACACATTGGGACATATTTGTAATAAAATTAACTTTGATAATCATCGTCGGGATTATCATGACAGTACTTGTATGGATGGGCTATACAATGGCTACCGCTCCACGGGATAAATGACTAGCAGATTAGATTACTTCTACGTCAGAAACGATTTGATAAAATCGCGGACCTACTTCTCTCACAACTCTGATATTTCTAATAATGTGGTTGAAATCACCGAACGATGCTGTTGTGTCTAATAATGCGCTTTGGATAGCATTCTTCTTATTCTCTGCTCCTACATGAGCAAAATAATGTACAATGCCATTACTATTTACAAGTGAACTTACTGCAGAGTCAACGAACTCTTTTGCTTTCTCAGGTAATGGCATAAGAACTCTGGTGGCGATTCCTCTAAGCTTTTTGGGTATTATCTCCTTAGCGTCACCGAGAATTGGAATAACATTATTCGATAATTTGTTTATCTCTGTATTCTCTTTACATAAATTATAAGCAATTGGATTTGAATCTATAGAATAGATTTTCAACGACCTGTTATTACGTGCTATTACAATGGAGAATGTTCCTACGCCTCCAAACATATTTACGATGACTTCATCAGGGTTTACCAAATTTGATATCCTGAGTCGTTCGGTTGAAAGCCTCGGAGAGAAGTATGTATTGATAACATCCACTTTAAACGTACATCCATGTTCCTTGTAGATGGTAATTGGAGTATTTTCTCCTGATAAAAATTCCAACTTACGCAATCTGTAATCTCCCTCAATTGCTGATACTTGAGAGAATACAGTTTTTACTGATTTGATTTCTTCGATTAATGTGTCTGCAATAAGTGTTTTCTTTGATGACAATTTTTCTGGAATTTTAATAATGGCGATACTGCCGATTATGTCAAAGGAGGAAGACAGGTTATCAATCTCGGTAACATCAAGTTTTTCTTGCAAAACCTGTTTTAGCATTCTTGTCATGTTTTTGCTTGTTGATCAAGTCCTCTGGTAATAATCTCCGGAATTTTTTTGAGCCCTGTCTAATCTTCCGCCAAGTTTATTGATTCTTGGACGTCCGGTATTTTCATCTCGTCTGTAGGTTATTGACAAGTTCTCAAGGAACTTGTTCATTCCAAGATCCTTCTTGATAGGGGAGCCCGCAAATCCTTTCTCACCTGGTGTTCCTGAAAAAATCATTAGTGAATCGGAGACCAAATCAATCAGTTGCATATCATGATCTACAATTATCGCCGACTTTCCCTGTGATTTTACAAATCGGTGCAAAAATTTAGCAATGTTGATTCTATCCTCTACATCCAAAAATGCGGATGGTTCATCCAGTGCATAAATATCAGCAGGTCTAATAAGCGAACAACAAACCGCGACCTTCTGTAGCTCACCGCCACTCAATGTATCTACTCTCTTCTCATAAAGTTTCTTGATACCCATTGGTACTATAATTTGCTGTTCCATCGTAGAACCTTCTATTGGTCCTTGATGAGCAACATTCAAAAGAGATTGAATATTACCATCATATTCGTTTTGCAAGTATTGTGGTTTGTACGATAAACTGGCATGAATATCTATTTGGCCACTATCTGCTTTCTCCATACCAGCGATCATTTTCATAAATGTAGTTTTTCCCAATGCATTTGCTCCTACCAGCCCGACTATCTCGCCCTCTCTTATCTCTCCAGGAGAAACATTTAGTTCAAAGGAAGAAAATGATTTAGTCAATTGGGAAAACTTTGTCATCGGTCTATCAACAATCAATTCTTCATTTATGCTCGAACTCTCAAATTTGAATGATTTTTCTCGAAATCTGATATTTTCTGTAGGTATAAAACCATCCAAAAAGGCGTTTATGCCTACTCTTGTTCCCTGTATGGGTGCAACTATGCCATATGCTCCTGGTTCACCATACAAGATATGAATATAGTCTGACAGGTAGTCAAGTAGTGTTAAATCATGTTCAACGACCATCACACTTTTGCCATCGCTAGCAAGTTGTTTGATGGTTCTTGCAACAGCCAGACGTTGATAAATGTCGTTATAGGAAGACGGTTCGTCAAAGAAATAATAATCAGCATCCTTGTTGACCGCTACTGCAACTGCTAATCGTTGCAATTCTCCGCCACTCAGTTCAGAGAGTGAACGGTCTAAAGAGTTGGTAAGAGACAATTGATCTATTAAAGTATCGATCATGCCCCTTTCATCATACTTTGTCAAAAGTTCTCCAGCAGTTCCTTTAAAAGCCTTGGGAATTAGTTGAACCATTTGAGGCTTGATAGAGGTTCGTAAGTTACCTAAAGAAATTTTTTCAAAATGAGGCTTTAACTCAGTACCCTGAAAATTCTTTATAATATCATCCCAATGTATCTCAGAATCATAATTTCCAAAATTCGGTTTGATATTTCCTGACAATATATTCAAAAGTGTTGATTTACCAATTCCATTTCGTCCTAATAGTCCCACTACTGAACCTTTTTTAAGTAAAGGAATGTGGTAAAGTCTGAAAGAATTGATACCATATTGATGTATCTTGTGGTCTCCAATCTCCTTAGCTAGATTAACGATTACTATGGCATCAAAAGGGCACTTTTTTATACAAATCCCGCATCCCGTGCATAATTCTTCAGAAATAACCGCCTTCCCATCTTCGGGCCTCTGTACTATACACTCTCCACCTGTCTTGTTAACTGGACAGTAAATGATACATTCCAATCCACATTTCTTTGGTTGACAGAGTTCTTCGTCCAAAACGGCTACCCTGTGAGTAGAACTAGACTTCATATGTAACTGTACTAGTGATTATAAAAGAATGTATTATAATTGTTAAGGTGCATTAGATACAGAATATAGTTTTTGGAACGCAAAGGTAACAATAAAAAGATTCAATCTATATGATCTAAATTATCGAGTTGGTTTTACGATAAACAAGGCAGCAACTACTGGTGCGCATACAGAACATGAATTGAACACACCGGAATTAAGGAGCAATGTAAGCGAATCTTTTGGTCTAACTCCAAGGTAATTTCGTTATCTATCGCAGTCGCTGCATTGTCGACTTACTTTTGTATTAATGCGTTTCAAAGTATGAAAAACTAAGACAACAACTTGAGTTGTGAATTAGGTTAGAGCCCCCGTGCAATAATCGGATTTGATTCACAACAATGTTGTAATAATTATTTTATTTTGGGGCCATATCGAATATTTGATTAGCGCATATCGATCCGTCTTTATTATCAAGCCCAAACTCGACAGTCATGACATTTTTGAGCTTTGTTGCATTTGCGTTGGTGATTTTTACGTTGTCTCCCATTTCAACACCTACCCCTGAGTTCATGTTCATGGATTTCACGCAGTTCTTCTCATCTAGTGTTAACTCGTGAGCATGCCACTTTGTATACATCCAGTCTGATGTAGCTGCATAAGTTCCATTATTTGTTACAAATACATAGGCAAGCCCAGTATCTTCTTTCTGCGGTGTAGATCCGCCTGCCTTTCCTTCCACAGTCAAAAACGGATTGCCGTCAGTCCCAATCCCGAACTTTATTATTTTGAAATCATCCTCATTGAAGTGTCCTTTACTGCCTCCGGCAAATACGATGTTACGTACAATTGTGGTCGGAACAAGTTGAGGTATCGTATTCAAAAAAACATACATGAAAAACAAGGCAATCGCAATTACTGCACAACGGTTCACGCACTGGAACAATTCCTTATGATTGACAGTCCGGCGCATATAAGGCTCAACTATTTCAGAGAAATTATACGTTATGGTACATCTATCGAATTAAACCCCGTAACTCGATAAAATAGCAATTACCCCATATGTAAACCAAGAAAGCCAATAGTCGCAAGCATGAGCAAGGCAACATTAAATTAGCTCCTCATGTTTAGCATTGTTAAGCCGGCCATAGTAGCAGGGTGCGACCCGGTCCCATTCCGAACCCGGAAGTCAAACCTGTTATCGCTGCTGTGTTACTGATCTACGTGAGTGGTTGGGAAGCAGCAGTGCTGGCATTTTAAAACATTGTTTAGGATTTAATATTAAATGTAAATCATCGGTTGATTTTTTCTCCTACATGCACGTCCCCAAGCAAATCTTGTATATTCAGGGCAATGCGATCTAAAATTTCGTAAAGTAAGACAAATTCTCTAGGGTGCCATATTCTACATTCTATTAGACAGGCAAGGTTGACGACACGAACTGAAATAGTTCTTGTAACATCAGACTTTAAGTTTTGAAATAAGAATTTGCTGATACGCTCATCTTTTGTCAATCTTTCAGCCAAAATGCTTCCACTCCACCCTGCCTGCTTTACTATCCCATCAGCTAAACTGTACCAGAGTTTACAATTCAATAAATTTTGGTGGTTAAGGTCATTTTCAACTAGATACTGATTTTGTACAAGACAATAGATATTGTGGAAAGGGCCCATTCTTACAACGTCTTCAGAACCAATATAATCAATACCTCCAGAAAGCATTAGAATAAAACCATCTCTATTTGCTAACCATTTTTCGTAGTACGGTTTGAACAATGCAGGTATATCAGAATCGAATTTTCCTATTCTGCACTTTATCTCGTCTAGACCTAACAAATCAATTATTTCTTTAATTTGAAGAATTGGCAAATAAACCAACATTGTTAGGTACACGGCTGCATATCAGTAGATATTTAATGCACCTTGTAGCTCGCAATGTATTTTACAATAGTTCTGATCCCAAAACCAGTAGCTCCTTTAGGATTATATGTTTTTTCCCTAGTGCCCTCTTGATTCCAAGCAGTGCCAGCAATGTCCAAGTGCGCCCAAGGAGTGTCATCAACAAAGTGGGACAAGAATGCTGCAGCAGTGATGGCTCCTGCAGATCGACCTCCGATATTCTTTATGTCTGCATTTGAGCTCTTTAGTTGTTCTTTGTGGTCTTCAAAAAGTGGCAGTTCCCAAATTTTTTCACCAGTCTTGTTTGAGTATTCAAGGATTTTCGTTACCAGTTCTTCGTTATTACCGACAAGTGCAGCAACGTTTGAACCAAGAGCAATAATGGCAGCTCCCGTCAACGTCGCCATATCGATTATGACTCTTGGTGAGAAGGTTTTTACTGCAAATGCGAGAGCATCTCCTAGGATTATTCTTCCCTCTGCATCGGTGTTTAACACTTCTACCGTTTTTGTGTTATACATCTTGATTATGTCGCCTGGTCTATAGGAGCTTCCAGATGGCATGTTCTCAACAGCAGGTATTAACCCTATTACATTCTTATCGAGGTCTAGATCCGACACAGCTTTCATAATCCCTATAACATTGCAACCGCCACATTTGTCAAATTTCATTTCTTCCATTTTATCAGGTGGTTTAATCGAAATACCTCCAGTATCAAATGTTACAGCTTTTCCTACAATCACTACAGGCTTTTCGTCTTGTGGTGAACCAGAGTATTCTATTACTATTAGTTTGGGAGAATTGGTACTTCCTTTACCTACGGCCATAATACCACCAAATCCATTTGCTTCTAATTCTTGTTCGTCGATGACTCTCACCTTTGTCTTTTTGTTTGTCGACAATTTACCTGCGAAATTTGCCAAGTCTTTTGGCGAGCAATCATTGGGGGGTAAATTGCTAATATCGCGGGTGAGGATTACCGCGTCAGATATAATCGACGAACGTTGAATAACTTTCTGATTGCTGGCCAAGTCCACTCTAGTCAAGATCCTAACTTGATTTAGCTCAAATTTGTCTTCATCTTTCTTGTAGTTACTAAATGAATAGTCCGATAATTTGATTCCTTCCACAATAGCTGACAGATGATCTTCATCCATTTCATCAAATGTAGCTAACACAAACTCGCTTATCGCCAATTCTTTTGCTTTATTGACCACTTTTCCGGTCAAATTTCTAGTTTTTTCAGTATCCAAATTCTCTCTGTTTCCCATTCCTAATAGTAAAACACGCTTGATATCCGATCCTACCTTGTTATGAATAATGCACATTGTTCCATCTTTAGCAGTGAATTCTTTAGACTCAATAATTTCTCCAATAATAGGATCAAAATCTGGCGTAACTTTTGAGAGTGATAGCGATGAAACATCATTGGTGAAGACATAATTTACCAAAAGTTGTGTTTTCAAAGATGAAAAATTATTTTCAGGCTCAATAATAACCATGGTCAAAATCAATAGTATACTGTATTTTAAAGTATTGAAGACTCAAGTATGACTTAATTTAGCATTATTTTGGTATACGCGTCGACACGATAGTCACAAAAAATACCCAAAAGAAGGTATACGAAAAAAATATGAGAATACTTGAAGCATTTTTAAAGTTCTACGGATTGTGGTTACTTTTGAAAGCAGTATTCTTGTTATATATGGGTATTTGTGATGATTTTGTAAGAATTAAGAATAACAATCTAGGCGATTTATTAAATATCTATAAGTGTCAGTAATGTCAAATCGATGAAGAACAGCTATGGTTAGTATAGTTAATAGAACCAATTATAGTTTTTTAGACATCCCCCATGAACTTCGAGAATTTGTGAGAAACGATACCTATTCCTTACTTATTAAGGGCAGATCGGGGACAGGCAAAACAACTCTTTCTCTAAGTATTCTCTGTTCGTTGAAGGCAAGGAACAATTTTTTCTATATTTCTACTCGGTCGTCCCCAAAACAATTATTTGAACACTATCCATGGTTGCGAAAATTCACCAAACAATCGAACAAGGATATTGACAAGGAGGAAATTGGACAGAATATTTCATCATTTGAGGATGCTCGTCTGGATGAACCTGAATCGCTATTTGAAAGGGTAACCAACCAGTTAATGGACGTAAAGAATCCTGTAATAATAATTGACAGCTGGGATTCTGTTGCTTCATTAATGGATAGAGAAGCGCGGCTAAACAATGAAAGAGTGCTCCAAACTTGGAGAGAGAGAGCTAAGGCAAAGTTGATTTTTACAAGTGAGGAATCAACGGAATCTAGTTTGGAATCTATTGTAGACGGGGTTGTAGAATTAAACTACGAATTTATAGATGAAACTCGAATTAGGAGTTTATTTCTTAAAAAATTAAGAGGTGTTCCAGTCAAGAGGTCCATCTATTACTTTACTCTAAAAGATAGGTTTCTGCGATGTTTTGGGAGTTATGACCCTAGAGAATTTAGGTGTAATAATATGAAAGATAAGATACCAAACGTGGTAAATTCTCCCAAGCACATATTGCAGACAGGATATCACGATCTCGACAATCACATTGGAGGTACTTTACCACGAAATGGATTGATAACAATTGAAAAAGACAGCATTTTGTCAAACGACATAATACTGTTATTTGTAAATGATTTGTTAAACAATTTTTTTAGGAGACATTACAGCTTACTTTTAGACACTACTATCAAAAATGAGTTAACGCAAAAGTACAGACTAAATATTCAGAACAACGGCAAATTATATACCATAGAAAAACACGCCTCGAGTGAAAAATATCCTCAAAATGGAATAAAACAAAAAGATAATTATTACAAATATCTCTCCAAATTAATCTCAGGACTTCCAGAAAATGAAAAATTAATCACTTTAATTCAAACAAAATCCTTAGATAATATCATTTCAACACGTTCTGATATTGAAGAGCTTTGTGAATTTGTTAGAAAGAAGTTTGAACTATCAATCCTAATTCTAAATTCAAATGTTAATTTAGAAAAATATTATGCTGAGTCAGACATTTATTTAAGATTTATACTAAAGGGTGGAACTCTTTTCTTAAAATGTTCAATTCCATCCACCGCTCTATTCGGGGCATATATCGCAAGTTCAGTTCCACAGATCCAATTAAATCATGTTTTGTAATTTTATATTGTAAGGATCTTCCTCAGAGTTCTCTTCCAGTGACATTGGTAACAAATGCATCATCTGTTCGTAGTAATCTAGAAATGTAGTTCCTTTATTTGTAACCTTATAGACCATCTTTGCTCCATTATCATGTTCCATTATGAGCCCAAAATTCAAAAGGGAATCTATATAGTTTCTACATTGATCATTACTTAGCATTGCCTTGTACATTATCTTAGTTCGTGTCTCTTCTCTCGTTGCAGATCTTAATATCGCTGCTATGACTCCGTACTTGCTTCTATTTTTCATTGTCCATTAACTGAAGGTATACAATATAACTGGAGTGAAACTATTAAATAGAAACATAAATGTCAAGATTCGACTACAAAAATTAGAATAACCATCTATTGTACTTTTACATTCAATTCTTGTTCCATAAAATAAATTTAATGATTATTTAATTAAATTCTGCTCTAAAAAATTACGCGATTACTATTCTTGAAGACAATTACCTTTGTGGTCTATATTTTTTTGATTAAGAACACAATCGGTCATCACAGGCTTTATTTTTTGAAATTTTATTTTTCCCATACCTAATTCTCCCGAATTCTGCATTGAAAGGGCTCTAGTCTTCATAAGCATAACATGTTCGCTGCAAGCTAAGCCTATCATATACTCTTCATCTCCAGATATTATGGAAACGATTAGAGAAGGGGGGAGTGCACATGCTCGCCCTTTGACCGATATGGAGCACCTTTCAGGAAGCATTATTAATTATTAATTTTGTTTGATAGATATTATAACACTTTTGATTCGATTTAAGATGGTTATTCGGTAAATATTGCTTTGCTCAACTAATTAAGATAAAACTGAGAAAAAATTGACCCCTTTCACGGTATTCTATTGCTGACTATCGAGGATGAATTTTATTTCCTTACACCTTTTTCTCAAAGAAACTGTAGAAATATCTGCAACCTGGCATACTTCAACTTGTCGCAAGAATTCATTACATTCCTGTGAAGCAATATATATTATAGCTCCGGCGAATGCACGTGGGTTTTTTCCAATTGAAATTCTACTGTGTTGCACCAAAGAAAATATTCTGATCGCTTCCCTCTTTGTTTTTTCAGCCAATCTCAATCTATTTGATATTAGTGTTACATAATCGATACCTTGAATAACAGGAATCTTTAACGATAGTTCTTTGAGGATCAATTTGTAGTGTGACATGATTTCCTTACTTGGAATATTGCATACAAAGGCTATGTCGGATATTGTTTTTGGTATTGATATCTCCCTGCAAGCTGCATAAATAGAGGCTGCAACAAGTGAAACTGTAGATCTACCTTTTGCTAGCTTTTTGATAGCGGCTTTCCGATATATGTATGCCGCATTTTCCATAACAGCTGGACTCAGATAAAGTTTATCACCGAAATTATTGAGATATTTTAAAGCTTTATCCAGGTTCCTTGAAATCGAATCATTAAGCTGGGATCTGTTATTCCATGTTCTTAATCTCTGGATCGTTTCTTTTTGCACCGGATCCAACATTTTACCTCTTCCATCGGTGTCATTCAGTCCAATTAATGTAGAAAGTCCTTTGTGACTTATCGTTAGTGATTCTGGCATACCTAGTCTAGATTTATCTTTATATTCCCCTTTTTCGAAATATGGTATCTCATTATTGTAAATTTTTTCGGTAGATACACATCCGCATGTACTACAAACATATTCACTTGAGAGTACATCTAAAACTAAAGAGTAATTTTGACACTGATTGCATTGTATCCTACCAGTTGCATTAGTTTCCGGAGTTTTTCGATTTTGAATTTGCTTGCTATCATCTAAAGCCATCTCTAATCTTAGATTAAGTTGATTCTTTTATTATCAATAGTTTTTCTAGAAATCAGAGAATACTCGCATAATACATATTAAATTAGAAAAGGAATAAAAATTATGGATTATAGTAGAAATCCGTGGCAAAATCCTATTTTTCTTTCTTAAATAAGAATCTATAAATGTTTAGTTTAGTAAGAAGACTCAATTAATCATGCCTATTTTGTAGATCTCTACTAAATTTTAAGGATTAGTACAGTTTAGCCAAATTTCTTACTAATATATACACAGATGACTCTGTATTATCCATTCAAATTCCAGTAAAAGCAAAGCTGATGTTTTTACCCCAAGATCAAAATTAGTATGGGTCGTTGTAGAGTACCGTTCTTTCCATTACTATTTTTTGGGATCCGCCATATTTTTGGTGCTGTTATGATATCAAACTCTCATCAATTTAATATTGTTTTTAGGATTTAAATAGATTTGAATCCTTGAATATCTCCAGTAATTACTTTACCTACAATATAAACGTATGATTAAATAGAACGTTTATAACTTAGTGACACAAATAAGTCTAAACTCTTCGAATGCTTGCCTTGGTTTACAGATTCAAAAGTCCTAGGTACGGTATTTTTATCTAGTAAAGTGTAACAATTATATAATTAGGTATCTAACTTAGTATGCGATGAAAGACACAAGACTGTTAAAAATCCTTGTTGAGGAAAAGGCATTGGTAAAGTTACTGAAGACCATTGGTTCGGGAAGAGAATATCCAACTAGAGAACTTTTGACAAAGTTGGGTGCCTATGGTTATGGACACAAACTACTGCTTAAGGCACAAAAACGTGGATTAGTTGATCGAAAGACTGTTAAAAACAAAGTCTTCAACAAATTAACTACCGATGGCAAGAAAATAGTAAAAATAGCAAAGGAAATAGGCGTATAAAGAACATTTCCTCCAACTTTATTTCCTAAATTTATTTTAAAACTGAAGATAACTCTAGAATTTTGTTATACCACGAAGGGGCTTTTACCACTCCGCTAGAAATTAAAATACCTTCGGAACCTAGCTCTAAGGCTTTTTCTATATCATTCTTGTCGACGATACCTGCTCCACAAAGGACTCTAACTGCAGAAGAAATCTGCTTTACTAGTCGTACAGAATCCCTTATAATTGATGGATTTGCTTTAGACACTGCTATTCCTTTTCCTATGAGCTCCGGTGGTTCTATTGCAAGGTAATCCGGCGAAAATCGTGAAATTGCCTCGACTTCGTCCATATCGTCAGCGCATACAATTGAAATCATATCCAGATCACGTAAGCGTTTAACTAGATTTTTGACTTGTGAATGTTCTATTTTATGCTCGCTATGGTTAATAATAGAACCAACAGCGCCATAAGATTTCAAGATTTCAGGTATAATAAAGCCTGTAGTTGCTCCTATGGTCGAATCGTCTACGTGCTGACTTACAATGGGCAAACCTTGTTTAGATAATGCCAATAAACTTGACGGCGGTGGAGCAATAATGATGTTCTTGTGATTCGATAGGCAGACTTTCTTCGCATCTTCAACTATCTTTAATGAATTCTCTCCAGATATCTCGTTATAATTTTTGAGATTAATTATTAATGGCTTGTCAAAAATTATCATATTAAAATTTAGGTGAGGTCTTCAAACTTGCTATTTAATTTTTTTATCCTAGCTTCATAACCCTTGTTATATTCCAGTTCTTCTGGAACGAGTGTAGCGGGATGAATAAATCCTTGATTTCGCATAATCATTGCTCTCTCCGAAGCCCAAAGTCTTTGAAGGTCCCAATCGGCGGTACCGAAACCGTCATGGGGTCCAGTCAAAAGTCCATTGTGCATGCTAAATACGAGGCATGACACGATTGGAATAGCGTAGTTTAAACTTGCTGCAGAATTGAGCTTCACTGGCATCAAAGGCATATGGTGACTTCCTCTAGTGTTCCCAGCAACGTAATGAGGGTCATTGAATGCACTACCAGCTTCTTCTGTGGCAGGAAAGTTTTTCTGAGTTCTTACTATGGCAATAGGATCGTCTTTACCTACATAGGTTCCAGCAATATTGTGTAATCTGTCAGTTGATGCAGAAACAATCTGCTCACCGTCTGAAGTAAGAATGGAGTGCACAACATATCGACCGGGATACATCAAGGCTGCTTCTAATTCTGGCTTGTCTTGCCATAATTTCAGACCTGCGATTTTTCCTGTCATAACATCCATTATTCTAAACTTAACTCCTTCTGCTAATTTTTCGTTTATCAATAATCCGGTACTGCTTCTGGCATCTACAAACATTCTCCATAAGGGGAAATTAAAAGCACCTGGTTCTGTCTTATCGGCGGCAAACACACAGAAAACTTCACTAGGTCTCTCTTCTATATCCAGCTCAGCTACTCCTGGACCCATCCCTCTAACATTTCCCGAAAAGGCATCTTTTAGTAAGTCTTGTCCTGCACCATACAAGCCCTGTTCTTTGGCAATTTTAGTACCTTCAGTGAATGCATCCCATGCCATCTTATGGATTTCCTTGTTATCTGTTCCTTTGGTATGTGTCATAATAATGTGTATATCATCTCCGGTATAACCTAAATAATAATCTAATAATAATTTCGAGTTGTCCTTTACCACTTTTTTAACCGCTTCTATTAGTTCGTCACTGGGTTTAGTATGGCCACCTATGGCTCCGATATCAGCCTTAATAGCTGAGAGTGTGATTTTCATATTCCGTAGACTATTAAATAGGTGTAGTTTAAAATTCTTATGATTTGTTTTAACATGAAACTTCAGGTAACAAAGTGCAAAGCAAGGTAAGTAGCGATGCACCAAAATTATGCAATGACCTATTCAAATAACCAGCAACGTACAAATCCATTCTTATGTTTTATTACGGGAGGATCCTTTCGACAAGTCTCTTTTGCATAAGGACAGGCGTCATAGAATTTACATCCTATTTCACTTCCAAGGGTATCTGCTGATTTTTCGCTAGGATTTTGTAATTTATTCTCTCTATTTTTTATGCTTGGAATTGATGAAACAAGTTTTTCAGTGTATGGATGTTTTGGATTCTTGTAGACTTCATGCGCTTTTCCTAATTCAACTATTTGACCTCTGTACATTATAGCAATAATTTCTGAGACTTCTGAGATAACACCCAGATCATGGGATATGAATACGATAGACATATTTCGATCTGTCTTTAGTCTTTTTAATAAATTGATAATTTGGGACTGAACCATGACATCCAGAGAAGTAGTTGGTTCATCCGCAATCAATATCTCCGGGTTCAGTAACAAAGCCATTGCAATGGAAACTCTTTGCTTCATACCACCACTCAATTCATGAGGATATTTTTTCATGACACTTGGGTCTAATAGAACACTGCTCAAAGAATTTTGGATTGTTTCAGATTGGTCCCTAGAGTAACCATGCTGCTTCAAAATTTCTTTCATTTGTGATCCTATTGTAAAGACAGGATCTAAGGAATTAAGCGCTCCCTGAAAAATCATAGATATTTTCTTCCATCTCACTTTATTGTCAAATTCCTCTTCTGTCATTCCTGTAATGTCCTGTCCTCCAAGCATAATTTGACCACTAACAATCCTACCCGGATATGGGACCGATCGCAGAAGTGCTGTTCCAAGCGTACTCTTTCCACATCCGGACTCACCAACGATTCCTATCGATTCATTTTTTCCAACAGTAAATGAAACGTCATCAACGGCCTTAACCGTACCAAATTGCGAAAAATAGTAGACTCTTAAACTATTTACTGAAAGAGCAAAATCCAAACAATTTCTTATCGATCTTAACCGTATAAGTATCTATTTCACCTAATCTTTTATGCTTAATTGGACTATTGGACATATATATGGTAAAAATATTAGACAAACTGTCGAAATTTGAAAGTACCCATTTGCACATTTGATGCCAAGACGGGTGTTTTATGCCCAAAATGTGAAAGTCGATTGAAAAATGGGGAGCTATCTGATGTTGATGTAGAATGCTCTATCAAACTTATCAAACTCTCGCATAAGAATCAAGATATAGATAAATTGAATTTAATTGGATCTCAAAAAATAGATGAAGACTATGTACTAATATTGAAGGACTCAAATGTAAGTCACATAAACTCAAATGATAAACTTCTAAGTTCAGTTGAAGAAGTATTTAAAGGAAAAGTATGGTTCGTCGAAGCAAATAGCTCGATAAGAAGGTTTCTTGAAAATCTCTTCTTTCCTATCAGACTCTTGAAAACCAACATGATTTGGCTGCCTGACGGAAATCAGGTAACACAAGTTACCATAGAGAGTAAAGATTATGAAAAATTCATTAGCATAATCGAGAAGATAAAAAGAATTGTGAACGCCGTAAGAAAAATAGAACTTGTAGTAGAGATTGCAGGAAAGTAATACCATGCAACAAGTCGACATTAGGGACAGAATATTTTCTTCAACACTCAGTAGAGACCACATTGGAAAAAACGTAAGCCTAGTTGGATGGCTTGAAGACTTTAGAGACATGGGAAAAATCGGTTTCATTACAGTCAGAGACATGACTGGAAATTTTCAGGGTGTAGTTATTGGGGAAATGTTATCTGAGTTTAGGGAAGTACAAAGGCAAAGTATTATTCTGATAAAAGGAACCATACAAGAGACTAGGGCGGAGAATTTTAAGGTTGAGGTAAAGGTAGAAAAAATAAAAATCCTGTCGAAGGCAGTGAATCCACTTCCGATTGATCCAACAGGAAGGGTAAAATCATTAATGGATAATCGACTGGACTGCAGGGCCCTCGATTTGAGGAACTATAGGATTTCCAATATTTTCAGAATCAGATCATATGTCCTTTCTTTGATTCGCAAATTCCTGTATTCAAGAATGTTCATAGAAGTTAATACGCCCAAGATAATAGGAAGTGCGACTGAGGGAGGTGCGGATCTTTTTGATTTTGAGTATTTCTCAAAGAAAGCATACTTGGCACAAAGTCCTCAGTTGTACAAGGAGCAACTTACATTGGGCCTTGAAAGAGTATTTGAAATATCACCATATTTCAGGGCCGAACCATCACATACGGTAAGACATCTTTCAGAATTTATAAGCGTAGATTTAGAAGCGGCATTCTTGGATTATTTCGATATAATGGACATCGTACAAGAGTTAGTTATCGCTACAATAAACGATCTATTTGTACATCATAACGAAGAAATGAAACACCTTGAAAATAAACCCGAGATTATGGTTGATACGATTCCTCGAATTACTTATCAAAAGTGTCTGGATGATTTAAGAGGCTTAGGGGAAAAGTTGGAATTTGGTGATGATCTTTCTGATCCTGCACTAAAAAAACTAGGAGAGATTTACCCAATATTTTATTTCATAACTGAATGGCCCACAAAACTTAAACCGTTTTACATATTAGAACAAGAAAACAAATCTGAACTTTCAAAATCCTTTGATTTGCAATACGGATATTTGGAAATAGTCTCTGGAGGAACCAGAGAACACGATCCTGAAAAATTAAAAAATAAATTACTCGAAAAAGGACTGAATCCAAAAAGTTTTTCTGATCATTTAAAGACGTTTGAATGGGGAATGCCTCCTCACTCTGGCTGTGGTCTAGGTTTTGATAGGTTGATGATGATCCTTACTAATTCATCGAACATTAGGGAAGTTGTTCTCTATCCAAGAGATACTGACAGGCTTACTCCCTAGATATCTTGATTTTTACCTCTTTAAGGATATCTTGTACT
Organism: Nitrososphaeraceae archaeon; assembly: GCA_044870765.1. Lineage (GTDB taxonomy): Archaea > Thermoproteota > Nitrososphaeria > Nitrososphaerales > Nitrososphaeraceae > TA-21. Next base: position 31,265 of record JBIOZG010000012.1, on the reverse strand, counting down.
AAAGTAAAAGCTCGAAATCGAGATCCAGATACCTCGTATATGAGCCATATTACCGGATTTAATTTCATAAAAATCAAATCTGTCGACGAAGGTGCTGATCCATCCAAATGCGAATGATACACTCCAACGATATCTAGTGAGTTATCAGACGCCCACTGATATACTTCCATCAATTCGTCGGGGTCCATTTGAAATGAATATTCAGAGTGCGTCTTGTTCTCCATTATTTTCACTTGTTCGACGCAGTACTCATTATCGTTTACTATGCGTCCTAAAAGAAGACAACAAGATTCATTAGGCAAATCCTCTTTAGTTAAACGTATTAAGGAATCTATTTGGTTTTCTGTAACAGATAAGCTTATCTCAGGCATTTCTTTTCAATTTTACAGGTAAATATTCGATGATACCAATAACATATGTGTGCAACTGTGTGATTTTACTTGATATGATATTATATGGTTACTTTATGCAAGACCTAAATAAATTAACCTACTGTTATTTTTCCCTTCATATACGGATGCAGAGTGCAGAAATAGTCATATTGTGATTCTTTTAGGGTCATGGCATCCAGAATGAATGTTGCATTTGATTTAATGGTCTTTGAATCGAAGGTTTTGCCATCATCTACTAGACTTGTTACAGTGTGTGGAACATTGTCCTTATTAGTCCATTCTATTCCACCATCTTTTGGTACTTTTACATTAACCGGATCAAAACCGGGATTTCCCTCTGCCGACGCTCCAGGAAGAATAGCAGTTTTCACTGGATTTGTAATATTTCTAACCGTGGCACTTTGATTCTGGCTTGCTTCAATTCCATCGATATTCTCTTGTTGAGCTTTTGGCGTGACTAAACCGAATACATAGAATGTTGCCGCACCAACAATTGCCGCACTTACGAATATCACTGTAATAGCCTTAAAGTAAGGTGTCCTCTTATAAGACGCAACAGCAAGGACTGTAGCAGGTATTGAAATTATGAGCATAAGTCCGATATAGGCAAAGATACTTGGAATTCTGGTACCAATTGTAATGGCTGCTGCAAAACCAAAGGTAACTAGAAAACCTAACGTTATGAACGTTGCAGATTTCGCTCTTCCTGAAGTTGGGAATCCATCCTTGAAAATTCCCGCTGTTAGAAATATTAATCCGATGAACATTGTGAGTAGGCTGACAGCATGCATTCCTTCAGTAAATGTATGCGCAATTCCTGAAAGTGAAATTCCGACCCCGACTATACCAATACATGTAAGTCCTATCCCTGGAGTTATTAGGTCCCAATCAGACATTGTTTAGTAGGTGAACTCAAGATCACATAATTAATCTTTTCTTGTGTTGAATCTGAAATTTTGAATTTGTGTGATATCAAGAGACCTGACATAAATTTTGGTTCTACTAATTTCCTGGAGCTATTAGATTATCACTAATTTTTCAATTTTTTTTCCAAGTACTGTACTTTGAAATAATATCCGATATCTCAAATTTGATTTTAGAAAAAAAATAATATCAAAATCTATCGAATAATATGTCAAAGCACTTATATTCAAGCAAGATAAGCTTACCATCGTATTTACAAATAAGAGGATTTGAAAAATGCCTAATACTGGTATAGTAAAATATCATGTTAAACTTAAATTTGAAGTTGATGGGATAGTAGAGAAGGCCGACATTATTGGCGCAATATTCGGCCAGACGGAGGGATTACTAGGCCCCGAGATGAACCTGAATGAGTTGCAGAAGGTTTCCAAGGTTGGAAGAATAGAAGTAAATGTTGACACCAAATCAAACACAACTAAAGGAGATGCTTTGCTTCCAATGAGTACTGATATTTCCACAGCCGCATTGATATCTGCAGCTATTGAAAGCATAGATAAAGTTGGACCTTTTCAGGGCAAGTTTCTGTTGGTCGGTATAGATGACATTAGAGCAATCAAGAAAAAAGTTATTGTGGATAGAGCTAAAAAAATAATTCAGGAATGGGCAACAAAGACAATAAGTGAAGGGGAAGAGATGTTGCGCGATGTATATGATGCAAGCAAACCGGGAAAACTAACCACCTTTGGAAAAGCTCAGCTTGCATGTGGTACTGGTGTGTTCGAATCTCCCTATATCATTCTGGTTGAAGGAAGGGCCGATGTGATTAACTTACTACGCGCAGGTTTTGATAATTCTATTGCCATAGAAGGAGCCAAAATTGATGAAACAATTACGAATCTAACATCCGGAAAAAAGGTTATTGCATTTCTAGACGGTGACAGGGCAGCAGATTTGATTTTAAAGGAATTGCAAGGACTCGTTAAAATTGACAAAGTTTTCAGAGCACCGACAGGAAAAGAAGTCGAAGAGTGCACCCCACTTGAAATATCCGAGATACTGAAGGACGTGGCTGAAACTGCAAGTGAACAACTTGAGGCTCCAGTTCAACAACAACAAAAGAGTATAAGAAAACCAAGAACCAATGGAAATAATAATTCGGCTTCGGCGTATCAGGAGGTTTCTCATTCAAATACTCACAATGGCGAAAAAGTAAATGATGACCCTCAAATAACATCGGCAGTCAAAGAAGTGTATCCACAAATCAATGAAACTTTGGAAGCGTTGATATTGGATAATTCGATGCAGGTATTGTTGAAGGTACCAGTATCGGAAATAATTAAAAGACTGGATTCTCTAGAAGGTGCTAGATTTCTAGTAATGGACGGTATTATCACTCAACGACTAATTGATGCTGCATACAGCGCAGGAATTGAATATGTCGTTGGGCACAGAATGGCGGAGTTAAAGAAATCACCAGAAATTACGGTCAGAACTTTTGATCAGATGGGTATTGGCAACTAGAGAACGATGCAAGAAATAAAGTCTGAATATATTATCACACTAGCAAAGTTACTACTCAAGGGCGCAAGAGATAATTTTATTGATTTTACCAGCACCGATATTGGAATAGAGATCAACAAGAGCCAGCAAGCAGCTTCAAAGATAATATTGGAATTGCAAGAAATGAAATATGTGGAACGAGTCAAGAAGGGACATGGGTATATGATCAGGGTAACAGAAGAAGGTCTTTTGTCAGTCAAAAAAATGTCAGAGTTTCTTAACCTGGCCTTAAATCCATCTCCAATGAGAATTCACTTTAACGGAACTTTGGTCTCTGGGATGGGAGAGGGCAAATACTACATGAGTCTTGGAGGCTATAAGAAACAGTTTGAAAAAAAGATCGGGTACATTCCCTATCCTGGAACACTGAATATCAAATTAGTTGATCGACTGTCGCTAGAAAACAGAGAAAAAATTGAAAGCTTCCGCTATCAGTTCATCGACGGATTTAGTGATTCCAAGCGAACTTATGGTTGGGTCAAGTGTTACCCTGCAATCATAAACGGAAATGACAATATTCGGTCAGACTTGTTGTTACTTGAACGAACACATCACGACAAAAATATGTTGGAAATTATAGCCCCAGTTAATATCAAACAGGCACTTCAACTAAAGAATGGGGATAACGTCAAGATTACTTTAGAAACTTCAAAAAATAGGACAGAATCATATATCATAAATTGAATGACCTAATTCTTCCTTGATTTGCGTACTCTTCGAACCAGGAAATGGTGTATTCAAGCGAATTATCTGAGTATTTATTCCCCTTTTTGCACAATTGACCGCTATTTCCTTCTCGGTATGTATTTGATCGTACCCTAAGGCAATAATGTCTGGTTTTACAAATTCGACTGTGTCATACAGCGTTCCCTCTCTTCCAATTATTGCATAATCTACATATCTAATTGATGAAACCAACTCCCTCCTAAGGCTTTCTGCATGATATATTTTTCTCTGTTTGTTAATTTTGAGTGCTGTAGAACTTCTGGCTACGACGACCACCAATACATCTCCTTGTTTTTTTGCGTCCTTTAGAGTATGAATATGACCTGGGTGTACTATGTCAAATACGCCACCGATTAATACAATTTTTAGTAACCCTCTTCCAAGAAAAGTTAATCTGAGACGCTCAGACTTTTCTATGAAGTCATTTTTTATCATTTCTTTAATTTTTACATTGAACTGATCTTCTGAAATAGGCGTCCGTACTTTTAAGTATTCTAATGGCAGCATTTCTGGTTCAAGTGAAGAAACATAGATGGCTGTAAGAATAGCTTTGTCCAAGGGCTCTAACATAAATTTGACATTATTTAACCAACTATGTCTATTTAGTTCTATTCTCTGGATACTACGTTCTTTAAATGAGAAACCTATGCACAATGATATCAACAGTTCAGACTAGCTTTTAGTTTATCCAACGTTTATCAATAAACGACGGGGTGGCCCAAGAAAGGTGCGATTGGGCTGAAATAGCAGGTATGATACAAATGGGGGCTATGGGGGTGAGAGTAAAACATCTTTTTGGAGTTGTGATTTCTGAGAAAACTAATACCTAAATAATGCAAATTAGAAAAAATATTAGATGACAATATCCCAAGTAGGTGCACATCCGCTGTCGGCTGGAGTTAAGGTTTCAACAGTTGACACAAAGGAGATTTCGTCCGGAACGACCTTGATAAAGCGGGGATTTGCGCACATGCAAAAACATGGTGTAATAATGGATGTAACAAACGTAGAGCAAGCCCAAATAGCCGAAGATGCTGGAGCAGTAGCTGTTATGGTGTTAGACAAGCTCCCTTATGATGTAAGACATGCAGGTGGAGTAGCAAGAACTGCAAGTGTAAAAATAATTGAAACAGTGTTAGATGGTGTCAGTATACCAATAATGGCTAAGTGCAGAATAGGTCATGCATCTGAGGCAAGTATTCTTGAAGAAATAGGAGTGGATATGATAGATGAAAGTGAAGTACTCAGTCCAGCAGATGAAGGTAGACATATTTGGAAGTGGAATTACACCACCCCATTCGTTAATGGAGCCAAGAATCTGGGAGAGGCCCTTAGAAGAATAGAGGAGGGTGCTTCAATGATAAGAACAAAAGGTGAACCAGGAACAGGCGATGTATCACATGCAGTAACTCACATAAGGTTGGTAAATAATGAAATTACAAAAATAAAGGGTATTTACAACAATAACGATGACCAAGAACTAATCAAGATTTCAAGGGAGCTACAATCTTCATTTGAAATTGTCAAGGAAACTGCAAGGCTTGGAAGACTTCCAGTTGTAAATTTTGCTGCGGGAGGCATATCCACACCAGCTGACGCTGCACTTCTAATGAATCTTGGTTGTGACGGGATATTTGTTGGTTCGGGAATTTTTAAAGCAGAGGACCCACTTGAAAGAGCTAAAGCCGTTGTTATCGCAACCACTTATTTTGACGACCCCAAGATAGTTCTGGAGGCGCAGAAAATGGTTGATGAAAAAAAATCGATGCTTGGTCTTGACACTAAGAATCTTGATTTAAGAATGCAAGAAAGGGGGCCTACGATATGAGTAATGAGTTACTAATTGGAGTATTAGGACTTCAGGGTGATATTGAAGAAAATATCAAAGCAACTACAGTTGCATTAAGGGAAATGAATCTGAAAGGTAAAGTTATTTCTGTTCGCTATCCTGAAGAAATCATGAAGATTGACGGGTTGATCATTCCTGGAGGTGAGAGTACAGTGATGGGCTTGCTGATTTCTCTAAAGGATGAATTATTACATGCGATAACAAGAATGATGCAAAGAGGTTTACCTGTAATGGGAACGTGCGCTGGCATGATTGTGTTGGCCAAAAAGTCATATGATAAGGTCATTGGAGACAAGAAACAATTATTGCTAGGGATTTTAGATATCGAAATAGAGAGGAACTCATTTGGGCGACAGCACGACTCGTTTGAATCCGACTTGGAAATTTCTGGAATTAAAAATAGCTATAAGGGAATTTTTATACGCGCGCCATCTGTAATTTCAGTAGGTCCGACAGTTCAAATCCTGAGTAAGTTTGGCGGAAAAATAGTGGCTGTAAGGCAAGAAAATATAATTGGGACTTCTTTTCATCCCGAATTATCTGGTGATTATAGAATGCACAGATTGTTCATTGAATTGGTAACTAATTGGAAAAAGAAAAGTTTCCAACAATAACATTTTCATAATCAATCATAAGTCACTTTGACACGTTGTACGCATCAAGTTAAGTGCAGAACCGGCCTTGAACCATTCTACCTGTAACGAGTTGTATGAGTGTTTTAATAATATTTCTTCATCAATAGCATTACTATGATGGATAATGCATTTAACATAACTTCCTTCCTGCAAATCCTTAAGGCCCAATATGCTTACGTTATCATCTTCTAATATCTTTTCATGATCTGTGGGCTCTACAAATGTAAGAGCAAGGATTCCTTGTTTTTTTAGGTTAGTTTCGTGAATCCTGGCGAAGCTCTTTACGATTACCGCGCAGCATCCCAAATAACGTGGTGTCATTGCTGCGTGCTCTCTACTGCTACCTTCGCCATAGTTAGTGTCTCCAATTATTATCCACCTAATCTTTTTTGATTTGTATTGTCGAGCGATGTAGGAGAGTAATTCTATTTCATTATTCAAGATGTTCTTACCTTTTCCAATTTGATCCGGGTGGAAGGCATTAACTGCGCCAAGGAGGAGATTGTCACTTATTTTGTCTAGATGCCCTCTGTACATCAACCATGGACCCGCAGGGGAAATATGATCGGTAGTACATTTTCCTTTAATCTTTACCAAAATTGGTATCGTTTCAAAATCCTTTCCGTCCCACTTAGGAAACGGCTCCAGTTTCTGGAGTCTAGAACTATTTGGATCAATTTGAACTTGCTGATCTTTGTAGTCTTCACTAGGAGGGATGTAGACATCCTGATTATATACAAAACCATTAGAAGGTATCTCTGGCGCAGTCTTTGGAGGTCTCAATATGAATCCAGTTCCATCACTTGCAATCAGTTCATCTACTAAAGGATTGAAAGAAAGCTTTCCCCCTAAGGCTAACGCTATCACCATCTCTGGACTCCCAATAAAATTCATAGTTTCTCTGCTTCCATCATTACGACCAGGAAAATTTCTATTGTAAGATGTGACGATAATATTAGGTTCGTCTTTCTTAAGCTCAGGCCTATTCCATTGTCCAATACAAGGACCACATGCATTTGCTAGCACGTTTGCTCCAATATCTACTAAAGATTTCATCTGCCCGTCCCGTTCTATTGTTCCACGAATCATCTCAGATCCCGGAGTAACTTGGAGAGGAACCTTTACTTTTACTCCTTTTGACTTGGCCTGTTCGGCAATATCCGATGCTCTTGACATATCCTCATAGGATGAATTAGTACAGCTTCCAATTAGAGCAACAGAAATTGCATCTAGATAGTTATTGGTTTTGACATCACTTGCCATTTTTGAAATTGGTCTAGCCAGATCGGGTGTATGTGGACCTACTATATACGGCTCAAGATTGGATAGATCTATCTCTATCAATTGATCAAAATAACGCTGTGCATTTTTTCTGTTATTTGAAATATCTTCTTCAATTTCTCTATCCAACGCAAATAATTCTTTATACTTATCTGCTAGATCTGCGATGTCCTGCCGTTTTGTAGCACGAAGATAGGTTTCCATCTTTTCATCGTACGAGAATAGGGAACAAGTAGCACCAATCTCTGCTCCCATATTGGTAATTGTAGCCTTCCCCGTGCAGCTAATGGTACTTGAACCAGGACCAAAGTATTCTACAATTGCGTTAGTCGCCCCGTAGACCGTAAGCTTGGACGCTACGTAAAGTATGATATCCTTTGGCGATGTCCATCCATTGAGTTTCCCTGTAAGATATACACCGATGCGTCTCGGATACAAGAGTTCCCATGACATACCTGCCATTACTTCGGCAGCATCAAGACCACCTACCCCTATCGCTATCATTCCGAGGCCACCTGCGTTAGGAGTATGTGAATCGGTTCCTATCATCAATCCTCCTGGAAAGGCATAATTTTCAAGGACTACCTGATGAATAATTCCGGAACCTGGTTTCCAAAATCCAATTCCATACTTTTTTGAAGCGGATTCTAAAAAGTTGTATACCTCATTATTTTCATATATGGCGAGCTTAGTATCTGACTCACTACCAGTCCTTGCTTGAATTAAATGATCGCAGTGCACGGTAGTTGGGACAACTACCCGTGTGAGACCCGACTGCATGAATTGTAAAAGTGTCATCTGACCTGTTACGTCCTGCAATGCGACTCTATCTGGATCAAGAAATACGTAATCGGATCCGGCTCGAATTTCTCTAACTATATTTGAATCATGAGTGTGACCCATGAGAATTTTCTCCGACGCTGTCAATGGTCTTCCAACGACTTTTTGGTATTTGCTGACATTATCTTGTAGTTTCTCATAAGTTCCAAATATGATGTCAAGAGGCCCTTTCATACTCATGGTTTAATGGTACTTTTTTTCATATTTAATTTTTCATGATTTTGAATTCTTCTTTGTCAAAACTCGGCTGGTCTATAGCTGTTTACCTATTGCAATGAGTTGTAACCAAACTACTTGAAAATGTGAATCATATCTTTACCATAAGGCTCATACTAGGAGTCCTACTTTATCATGTTGTACTGCTGTTCTTTTTATGAATATCAAAAAAATAATGTACCTCAATAGTGTAGATTTGTAATTGATTCACACTACCACAATAAGTGAATAAAACTAAAACTGAGGCTAACGATAATCCATGGATGTTTTGTGAATGCGGGAGGTGGGATTCGAACCCACGAACCCCTGAAGGACAGGATCCCCAATTTTATTAGATCTTAAGTCCTGCGTTTCCAAATCTGTATTATTTGGCCAGGCTCTACAACCCCCGCATGAACCAATCAGATTTGATAAATGGATGGTAATTAAACGTTATAGTTAGTATACTTGGCATTAGATATCTTAATGAAACCCTAGATTCGTTCTATGTTTGTTTTTGATATGCCTTGGTAGCTCAGCCTGGTAGAGCGTTGCCTTGGTAAGGCAAAGGTCCCGGGTCCAAATCCCGGCCAAGGCTCGTTAAATATGTGTGGTATTTCCTGGCCAGAGATTCTACTACAATAATTTTCAGTATTTGGATTCAGACTACAAAGTAGGATTCTAACTTGATAATACCCATCTTGAAATTTGAATTGCTTTGGTGGTTTACATTAATCATTTTTCGTTTTCTTGTTTGTGTGAATGTAAATGCCTCAGCTTTTCATGTAGTTGATCTATTGATAATGTGAGTCCAATTTCTTTTGCATACGGTTGTCCTTTTGCAAACGCTTTTGCAATATTTCTAATAAACTCTATACTTATTTTTGGAGGTAACGGAGCTTCAAATGGATCTACGTGTGCATCAACTATAACTGGCACGTTCCTTTCCATTAAAGCTTCATGAATAACAGGTTTTACTTCTTTCATTTTACTTATTGAAAATCCCTTACCCCCACATGCTTCAGCAATTTTTACAAAATCTATTTGTGAAAATTCTATTCCATATTCTGGATTGCCGAGAAATGCCATCTGTTCCCATCTTATCATTCCTAAAATTTTGTTATTCAATATTATGACTTTAATGGGGAGATGATATTGAACTGCAGTTGCAAATTCGCTCATAAGCATAGTAAAACCACCATCTCCGACGAATGCAATACTTTGTCTTTCCGGATATGCAATCTTGGCGGCAATGGCATATGGTACTCCGCATCCCATCGTTGCAAGAGATCCGGATCCTGAAAATTTCATACCCTTTTTTATTTTTAAAAATCTAGCCGCCCAGCAGGTATTGATTCCACTATCTACTGATATTATTGCGTCTTCGTCTAATTCCTCTGATACTGCAGCAGTAATAACTTGAGGCTTTATTGGTTCATCTACACGACTGCTTTGTTCGGTTAAAATCTCATTCCATTTTTTCATTGCTTGTTGCTTTGATTTTAAGAATTCCAAACTTGGATCATTATCTACATTCGTAGTACTTCTATCTGTTAGTAACGGAATCAGCTGTGACAAGATTTGTTTGGAATCGCCTATTAGACCTATTTTGACCGGATATCTTAAACCAATTTTTTCAGGTTTTATGTCAATTTGAATCCCTACAGCCTGTCCTGGCCTAGGCAGATACTCAATATATGGAAAAGATGTTCCTATCATAAATAACGTATCACTTTCAGTCATGGCGTCACTAGAAGGTTCAGTTCCCAAGAAACCAATGCCCCCCAAAGTGTATGGATGGTCGTCTGGAACGACGGCTTTTCCCAGCATTGCTTTTATTATGGGCGCATTTAGTTTCTGTGCTGCAATTATTACTTCTTCTGAAGCATTCAAGGCTCCTTGACCAACTAATATGACAATTTTTTTTCCATTGTTCAGAATTTCTGCAGCTTTCTTAATCATTAGTATGTCAGCTGAAATGGGGCCAACAAAGATGTCAGACGTATGACCTGGAACTTTATGTCTTGAATAATGACCCTCCAGTTTTTGTTCCTGTACGTCATTTGGAATGTTAAGGTGGCTTACACCTTTACGAACATATGCAGTTCTACATGCTATATCTACAGCCATTTCTGCCTGTCGCGGTGAACCTATCATACTATTGTAAACAGCAACGTCAGAAAAAAGATTCAGCAAATTTACATCCTGTTGAAAACTTGAATTCATTAAATCGGTGGATGTTCCTCCTGTAATAACGATAACAGGAGTGTTATCCGCCTTTGCGTCATATAATCCGTTTAAAAGATGAATGGCTCCAGGACCTGCAATCGACGTACATACACCCAGTTTTCCAGTATACTTTGCATATCCACAAGCCATCAATGCAGCAGATTCCTCATGTCTTACAAGAACAAATTTTATCTTGTCTCTTCTCACTCTTAAGGCCTCTATGAACCCGTTAATACTGTCTCCAGGAATACCAAAAACAACATCGACCTTCCAATCAATGAGTGCTTCAGCAATTATGTCTCCAGTTTTTAGATCCTCATATTCGCTCATGCGTAGTATTGGTTATTATTTCTAATAAATCTAAATGCATCCATGTTCCATGAAAATTGCAATTCATATTGAATTTTACCAATGTCGCCATTTTCGATGAATAGTTTTGTAAAATTAGTTGAACAAGTCAAATCAATTATCCTGATACTGTTGTAACAGAAAAGTTAGAACATGAATGATGAAAATTCCATATGTTTTTATCGTACAATCTTTTTACAATAAATATCCAATGATGGTGGCCTTGGGTTCTATTTGGGGTATCTAAATGGCTCTAAAAATGAGATATCTTGAGCTCAATAGGAAAATAAGAGATGTAAGAATGTTGGCGATTCAAGGGATCGCGGAAGCTGGTTCTGGACATCCAGGAGCATCATTTTCAGCAGCAGAAATTATGGGAGTCCTATATTTTCACAAAATGAAAAATCGACCAACGGATCCATTCTGGGAAGAAAGAGACTATTTCATTAATTCAAAAGCCCATTCCGCTCCGGGATTTTATGCAGTTTTAGCGACTGCTGGTTATATTGATACTAAGGAGATAAAGACACTGCGAAAGCTTGGTTCTCGCCTACAAGGCCATCCTGTTAGATATTCGGAGCGACAAAAAGAACATAGCTTCCCCGGCATAGAATATTCAGGCGGATCTGAAGGAATTGGTTTATCCGTATCAATCGGAATTGCACTTGCGAGAAAGCGAGATGGTCAGAAGAATAGAGTTTATACTTTAATCGGTGATGGTGAATCAAATGAGGGCCAAATCTGGGAGGCAGCAATGGCCGCGTCAAAATTTAAACTTGACAATCTAGTAGCTATCCTAGATAGGAACAAGATCCAGCAGGATGGTTTTACAGAAGAAATAATGCCTCTGGATCCCGTTAGAGACAAATGGGCAGCGTTTAATTGGAATGTCGTGGAGGTTAATGGACATAAGATAGAACAGATAATCGACGCTTTGAGCAGAATCGAAAAGGTAGAAGACAAGCCATCAATAATAATCGCGAATACTACAAAGGGTAAGGGAATCAAGCATATGGCGAATAATCCACAATGGCACGGCAAAGCACCTCCCAAGAAACATGTTCCAATTTTACTGGAAGAACTTCAAAGTGAGATTTTGATAGCCCCTTCAATTATTGCGGGAGAGCCTGAGAATTATGAAGAAAAAGTAAGAAGAGCAGAACGGGCAGGAGCAGATTTTATTCACTTGGATATAATGGATGGAAAATTTGTTCCCAGTACTTCATTTTTTGCAGATACTATTAAGCATCTGAGAAAAATATCTAGCATCCCTTTTGATGCTCATTTGATGATAGATAAACCTGTCAATCATATACAAGAATACATTGAAGCAGGTTGTGATATTGTTACAGTACATGTGGAAGCGTGTAACGAATCAGAATTTTTAGAAATTAATAAAATGCTACTAAATGCTGGTATCAGTCCTGGAATTGCAATAAATCCTGCAACTCAATTTCCGGGCTGGATACTTGAACACCTCGATAACATCGATATTATGATAATTATGTCCGTGAATCCCGGATTTGCAGGACAAAAATTTATTCCGGAAACACTGGATAAGATGGCCGAAATTGTCAAAACATTGAAGAGCAACAACTACAAGGGATTCATAGAAGCTGATGGAGGTATTGATGCAACAACCCTTCAACAAGTATTTGATGCAGGAGCCAGAATTATGGTGGCCGGTAATGCCGTGTATGGATCCCCTGATATCAACTCTAATATCATACAGTTAAGACACAAGGCTAATGTTGCAATTGAAACAAAACTATTGGAATTGGCAACTATAAATGACATGAGATCTGACTGGATTAAGTCACGTAAAAATATGCTAATACCTTTGGCAAGAGAACTTGGAATTGAGGAGGATCTACATGCAATTAAGTGATAAAAATGTGATCTCCGACATGCGAACTGCTTATGGTAAGACCCTGGTAGATCTGGGAGCTAAGGATCCTAATATTGTCTGCCTTGGAGCGGATACAACTGATTCTCTAAAAACAAAACTTTTTGGCGACAAGTTTCCTAATAGGCTATTCAATGTTGGTATCGCCGAAGCAAATCTTGTCTCAATAGCCGCTGGATTAGCAATAGCAGGTAAAGTGGTATTTGCAAGCACCTATGCAGCATTTTTACCCGGCAGATGCCTTGATCAGATTAGAAATACTATATGTTACCCTTTTCTAAACGTAAAATTAGTTGTATCCCATGCGGGATTAACTGTTGGACCGGACGGTGCATCTCATCAACAAATAGAAGACATTTCTACAATGCGGACAATTCCAAACATGAGAGTACTCGTTCCATCAGATTCTATAGCTGTCAAAAACTTGATTCCACTTATAAGTTACATTCCAGGGCCATTTTTCATGCGTCTTGCGCGTCCATCAAATTCTAATACTTATGAAGATAATTTTGATCAATTCGATATAGGAAAGAGTAACACAATTAGAGATGGTTCGGACATAACTTTGATTGCTTGTGGGCTGATGGTGTCAAAAGCAATTGATGCCGCACAGACACTTGAAAAAGAATATTCTGTCTCCTGTAGAGTAATAGACATGTACTCTATTAAACCAATTGATGTTGACATTGTATATCGTGCTGCAATAGACACTGGTGCCATCGTTACTATTGAAGAACACAGCATTATTGGTGGTCTAGGAAGTGCCGTTTGTGAAGTGACAGCGGAGCACCATCCTGTTCCTGTAAACAGAATTGGAATAGCAGATATTTTTGGTGAATCAGCCAGAGAAACTGAGATAGAGTCGCTCTTAAGTAAATTTGGTTTAAGTTCAGATAATATTGTAGAATCTGTTCTAAAAACTAGGAAAAAGATAAAGAAATGAAAATATTTCTTGATACTGCAAGTATCGAATCCATTAAAAAATTTGTTGACATGGGTATCGTGGATGGAATTACAACAAATCCTACATTAATTTCTAGAGAGAAAGGACACCCCGAAGACATAATGCGCGAGATTGTAAAAATTGTAAAAGGCCCAGTAAATTTGGAGGTAGTAGCAACCAATACTGATGATATGGTTGAAGAAGGTTTGAGGTTAATAAAATTTGGTGAAAATGTTATTGTGAAGGTTCCAATGACAGTGGATGGATTGATGGCAGTAAGGAAGCTGAAAGAAAAGGGAATCAAGACAAACGTAACTTTGATCTTTTCATCGAATCAAGCTTTGTTAGCTGCAAAAGCAGGAGCATCATACGTTAGTCCCTTTATAGGAAGACTTGATGACGTTGGTCAAGAAGGTATGACTATAATTAGAGAATTGGTTCAGATCTTTAAAAACTATGGTTATCAATCGGAAATTTTGGTTGCTAGTGTAAGGCATCCTATTCACGTTATTGAGGCTGGAAAATTAGGTGCGCACATTGTTACACTTCCCCCTGAAATACTGGGCAAGATGCTAACTCACCCCCTTACTAATAAGGGCTTGTCATTGTTTCTCTCAGATTGGGAAAAGGTCAAAAAGGAACACAAGTACAATATTTAATCTGATTCAGAGCAATACATCGTCTTTCTAAAGAGTTAAACTTGTAAAAGTGATAGGACCTTTGTGGGAATTTCATTTAATTGACTAACCACCAAAATCCTTTCATATTCAAGATATTTTAGGTTCAATCCAATATTGATAGCATTATTTACATTCTTTCCCACACCAACCGCAACCATATGAATTCCATTCATCTTGTACGTCTTGATAATGGACCGAACAGCGTTATAGTCGGACGGTTCACCGTCAGTCAGGGTTATCATTATATCGGGTCTGTATGTTTTCATTAACGGTAACAATAAATTATAAATTTCAGCAAGCGGTGTCCCGCCACTTGCTTTAATTTGAACCAAATTACGTGCATTAATTGAGGTCCATTTTACATCTGCGTGTTTTATTACCCAACATGTGACTTTATTGTTCTTGGTACTAAATGCATAGGCAGAAAATTTTACATCCAAAAATTTCAATGCTTCACAGAGAGCTACAGTTGCCTTTTTGTATTCTAGTTCATATTCGTCTATACTGCTGGAATGATCCAATAAAAGTGCAATTTTTGTGTTTATTGTATTTTTGAAGTCTATGAGAAATGGTTTTGGTTGAGATTCAATTATGGAATCTACGTCAATCTCATCACCAGTAATATTATGTGTTTCTCTCCATTCTCTCTTCCAGGATCTAATTACTGATTTTAACTTTGTAATCAAATCGTTATCATAAATTACGCTTTCATCTAAATGCACGCTATCAGGAACCTCCAATCCAAATTGTTCCATAGTTGAGTAACCCTTAATGTTTGTTTTCCTGCTTTCCTTTACAAGACTTTCGTATTCCTTTAATATTTGAGTACCTGCAATGACGTCATTAGTAGATTTTTGATTTTCCCTGTTTCTAATTTTTATCAACCGTTCTATTTCTTTCATCAAATTTGTTTCTGTCAACGATAACCCAATTTTACTTCTTAGAGTAACAATAGGAATAGTGAAAAGAGAATCAATTTGAAGCATCTTTATGATTTTGGGAATTTGTCGCTCTATCCATTCAGTTTTATGGTTTTTTTCTATCGATTCACTTATTAATTCTCTGGCAACATTAACTGCGGTGTGTACACGATCTAACTCTGATCCAAACAGTTCGCCCTTCACATAACCCGTAATAAGATATTGAGAAAAAGCCTCTATCACCTTGTGTTTTCCATATAGTGAATTGAGCAAGGGCCGTGACAACCATGAAATTCCTTCATTAAAAATAATTTCATTCTCCATACCTTTCCATTCTCCTAACCCTAAAATTTCAATTCGCTTCAATTCTATTGAGTTTAGGATAAAGCCAAAGGCGTGATCATTACTCAGAGCTTTTGTCGAATATGCCATTCGCATGGATTCATACCATAATGCAATTCGCCATTGGCGATATTTTTGAAATTCTGTGCCATTGTAGTATCTGAGTGATGGCATAGAAATATTATTTTTTGTCAAGTTTGTAGTAGGGGGTTTGTCCTCTATGAGTAAGATAGTTGCTTTGTTATTGCCAGACCATCTTCTTGAAAGAAACGTTCCTAAATTTATTAGTACATCATTTCGTAGAGAAAAATTCTGCACATGAGAAAATGACATGTCGTCAGACAAAAATGGAAGTAATCATGTCCATTACTTTTCTATATTCCACTTCCCCCCATTGATCATAAACATTGGCATATACTACTTCAGCAGCATTTTTAGGGGATACTTTATTTATTAGCAGTTTCGCAAAGGCTATGGATTCTCTTATGCTAGGACTGTAGTATAGCTCCTCTAGGGAAGCTGCCTCTCTTAGACTGTTCGCCAATTTAAGGGCATTGTCGATGTCATTTTCAATTGAAGTATCAAAATTTACATGTTGTTTGATTATCTGTTTCTCAATTTCTTTTGGGGGGTATTCGAGCCTTAATCTTACCGGAAACCTGCTCAACAATTGTGGCGGTAGTTCTTTAGTTCCTTCGTGCGATAGAGGATTAATAGTGGCAAATACAAACCAGTTATCTAACGCATTTATTACTTGACCTTCTGCTTCCTTCAGCACTATCTGTCTTCTGTCATCTAATGCTTCATCCAGACGTAAAAGGACATCGGCTTCTGCAGCGTTAAGTTCATCCAAATATAGAATTCCTCCTTCTCTCATTGATTTAATCAAGATACCTTCTACAAATGTAATTTCTCCTTGACTCATGGTTTTAGTTCCAACTAAATGAGATTCACGGGTCCTTAGACTAAAATTAATTGAATAAAGAGTTTTCCCAATATCAGCTGCAAATTTTCTTACCAAACTAGTCTTACCGGTTCCTTTCGGTCCTATTATAAGTACAAAGAGTGATGAATCATATGCCTTCTTAATCACTTCAAATGAATTATTCCAATCAAAATAATTAGAGTCGGAAACATCTCTCATTAGTAGTTATTTTTGAAATATGTAAATAAAAACTAATTGTTCTCTTTCATCTAGACCTTAATATGGATTTTTTAGCATTTAGGTAATCCGTAATCAAAATCCGGTCTATTTCAGCTGGATTTATGTAATATGATCTACCTTTTACGTATTTTTCCAACTCATTTACATAACTCAATAGTGAATCTTCCTCACTAACCATGATTGTGTCAATATCAATGCCAGATTTATGACATTTTCGAGCTTCCATAATCGTTTTTTCCCCAATATACTGGTCCACTTGTCTGTACCTGTAGCAAAGGTAAACTAATTTCCCTGATTTAGTATCAAGTGATAATTCTTGTTCTTTTCGAACCGTATCTACTGCTCCTTTGTCAGCAGTGTAAAATTGGGAGTAGGGTCTTTCAGATTGTATTTTGTTTCGTTCTTGATCAGAATCAATAAAACAGGCGCTAGGATGACCGTCCGTTATAAGCACTATTTTTTTGTTTACCGTAGATTCATTTTGAAGAATTCTCTTTGCTAGTCTGAAAGCAGCTTGATAATTGGTATAGTGCATAAAACCCATCCCAGACTCAAATGTTTTCAGATAAGGAATGTCGTATGGCGATACCCTTGACGCCAAAGCACCAAATCCTACTATGTGAATTGAATCTGAGGGAAAAAATTTTTGGTTCAACAAAAACAAGCTCCACAATGCCCTTTTTGCTGCTTCTATCCTACTCATATCACCAAACATTGTTGAATATCTCATCGTTGAGCTCAGATCAATACAATACGCAACTGCAACATTCACATCCCGCTTTGTTTCATAAATTTCCAAATCATCGGGTCGCAGGTCAATTGGTAACTGGATTGAAGAATTTGATCCAGATCTTCTCTCAATGGCGTTTAATAATGATCTTGGAACATTAATCAACCTTAAATCGTCTGACGGTTCATATTTTTTTGTCGAATCTAGATTTATCGAACCACTTCCGCTAAAAGTAGTTTCATGAAGTCCGATAGATCCCTTATTCAATGCTCTTATTACATCTTCCAGTAATCTACCACCTACTGCAAAAAATCCTTTTTTGCTCAACCATCTTCTTGAATCTCTGATATAGCCTGATTCTTGGAGCTGAGTAATTATGGATGACTCCCTACCACTGGGTTTAGGTTCATCTGCGTAACTTTGGCCACTCTTTTTTTCCTTTTCCTTTTCGTTTTTCAGATTCTGTAATTCCTGTTCAATTGCTTCGAGTTTTGGCTGATCTTCTTTCAGGATTTCTTGACCCAAAATTTTAAGAAAATCTTTTAGCAAACTTTTAGGGATTTTTTGTGTGGGGGACTTGTCCTCCCTCTCCTCAGGAAAGTCAACAAGATTATGGTAAGTATATTTCTTGATATTGTTACTAATGGCGGACATAGATCCCTTCCTTCCTATCGAGTATCGGTGGATCAGTAAATCTAAGGCGTTCCAGTATCAGTTCAGTTACAGAAGCTAGATATTCAGGGTCTTTTGTACTATCATGATGATCGGCACCGGTTGTCATGTCACCAAATTTTTCTTCAAAGGTTTTTTGGTCTTGGATTATGTTGTTCTTTACGATTTTTATTACTTCACTTAATGAATTGAATTTGTTCAGTTGTGAGTGATAGCTGTTGGGAGTGTTGCTGTTCCCAGTAATGTCTTGAGAGACAAAAAATGTCTTATTTATCTTGAATTCATTTTTTATATTAATTAATCTTTCAGGAGGGATCTCTACGAGATAATAACTACAAGTTTTCTTGATAGAATCCGAAATCATATTGTCTAGAATATTCATTCGATTTTCATAACTGTCGTCTATTTCTGAGAGCTCAAACTTTGCAGTTTGCCGAATACTGTAGATGTCACTAAAACGAGGAACAGTTGTTATGTTATTATCTACATTCCTTACTCGCTCTGCTTCTGCTACCAAGATCTCCAATGAATGTATTGCCATCCTTACGCTTACACCTTTTTCTTGATTTATTTCAGGATGACTTCGGGCAGTTCTTGTAATTTCGGCCAAAGTTCTTAAAATAAAAATCGGTAACACTACGTTTTCTCTGTTGGGAATGTTCGCCTCTTGAATTATTATTCTCATTTCGTCATACACATTTTTTGGGTAACGTGTTACGATATGACTCTTAAATCTATCATAAAGTGGTTCTATTATTTTGCCTGAATGCGTGTAATCTATTGGATTTGCTGTTGATATTATTCTTGTATCGGGCTTGAAAATTACAGGGTATGAGCCAGTTGTATAGATGCCCTCCTGCAAGACACTCAACAGGGCTACCTGTTTTCTGGGGTCCAGTACAGGTAATTCGTCAATGCAAAATACACCATGCCTGGCTAAAAGTAGCTGACCGGGAGAATAGGATTCGATATTGTAAATTTCAACCCCTTTTTTTGCTATTTTTATGGCGTCTATTTGACCAACAAGGTCCTTCACAGATATGTCTGGCGTTGCAAGCAGGTACTTGAAACGAGAGGGACCGTCAAGCCAAACGATTTTTGTATCTAATCTATTGTTTCTTATTTTATCCTCGGTTTCAGTTGAAACATAAAATTCTGGCCTCGCCCTAATAACCTCCCTGTCTTCTAGCAATGAAATTAATTCGTTTTCTGGAATCAAAGTTGGAATGTCGTTAGTAATTGATCCCTCTATAATTGGAATGGGGGAAAGTAAATTTTTTGCTATAGTTTCGGCGATCTTTGTCTTTGCTTGTCCAATTTGACCTACTAGAAGTATATCGTGATACGATAGGATTGCTCTATTTATCGAGGGAACTATGTCATCATCATAACCGATAATTCCGGAATATGGGAACTTTTGTTGTTTGAGCTTTAATAATAAATTCCCTCTTAGCTGATCATTAACAGATACGTGTTTGTAATTGACTGATAATAAATCTTCAAGGGTTTTAATTTCGTTGAAATTTTCCGGTACACCAGGAGCAGATTCTCGATAGTCAGGATTTGAAGTATAACTTTTATGAACGATATCTCTAAAATTTTCAGAAATCAATCTTCTTTCATCAGCTCGTTCTACCTACAAATTTAAAGGTTTCAAAGCTTATTTTGGTTTTGTTGTTTTGTTGTAAAACAATGCTTTTTTCATCAATTACATCTTATATGTCAGCATGGTTTTTATTTCGGAAAATGATGGTCGTAAATGTTGTCGATATCTGAATATAGGCATATCTTAAGAATAGCTGGCAAAGATATAGATGGTAGCAAGAAAATTATTATTGCCCTGAGTCAAATAAAGGGTTTGGGTTACAATTTATCACAAGTCATACTACAATCATTAAATATCAATCCTAACATGAGAATAGGATTTTTAACAGAAAAAGAAGTAAGCGACATTGAGGGCGCAATAAAAAATCCATCAGTAATGGGAATTCCAAATTGGTATCTTAATAGAAGAAAGGACAACGATACAGGTTCAGACAAGCATTTGATAACTTCTGATCTCGATTTTACTATTTCAAATGATGTTGAAAGGGAAAAAACAGTGTATAGTTGGAGAGGCTATAGGCATATGTTTGGACTTAGAGTTAGGGGTCAGTGTACCCGAACTACCGGAAGAAAAGGAGGTGCAGTGGGTGTAAAGAAGGTTGTAATGAGGCCAACAGGTGGCGCTGGAGCCCCAGGTGCAGAAGCAAAGGACGCCGGTGCCGCTGCGCCAGCAGCAGAATCTGCCGCTTCCGAGAGTGGCGCAAAAAGCAGTGCACCGAAAACTTCGGAAACTAAAGAGTAGTGTGGTAAATGGGAGATCCAAGAAAACCACGCAAAAGTTTCAGAAGACCAAGGCGAATATGGAATTCGGATCAGTTAAGTTCAGAGCTGTATATTATAGGTTCTTACGGGCTTAGGAACAAGAGAGAATTGTGGAAGGCTCAAACCAGAGTTGCAAATTTTAGGAATCAAGCAAGGACGCTGCTGGCTTTGACGTTGGAAGACAGACAGGAAAAAGAGACTCATCTATTGTCTTTCCTAAATAGGCTGGGACTTACAACTACTTCGAGCTTAGACGACATTTTGAATTTGAAAATTGAAGATATACTCGAAAGAAGGTTGCAGACAATTGTAATGAGAAAAATGGGTATAAAATCTCCATTTCAGGCAAGACAAGTGGTTATCCATGGACATGTTTCCATTGGGAATCGAAAGGTAAACTTGCCTGGATATCTTGTAAAGAAAGAAGATGAACCAAAAATTTTGGTGCATGTACAGGTTACAAATAAACCAGCAGAGCCCGTAACAAGTTAGCCAACGAAGTCAAAGGCTATTTGTAGATATTCCATCTACAATATCAATGGCATCTATTTTTCCATCAGAATCCATGTCAAATCCTTGAACAACAAGCGCCCAATACTTATTTTCACCAAATTTTTTTAATATCTCATTTCCATGATTGGTTAAGGCGATTATTGCTGACTTGGTACCAGCGGACCTGACTCCCGCGATAATTATGACATTTAAACTTTCAGAAAACGGATTCCTAATTTTTGCGATTAGTCCGTGATTGTCAAGTGTATGAGTCTTTCCATGTGGAGCTATTAAACCAGACCAGAAATTAGTTTCATCAAATCGAATTGGTAAATATCTATTGAATTCTGAAGTGATAATATTTGTTCCCGGACCTCCAATAGAAATGATATTCTCTGTTCTTGATATTTTTTCAGAATTTGCATCGACATCTAATTTGACGACAAAATTTGAGGGAAGGCTACAAAAACTCCCCAGGAAAAAGGCAAGTTGTGTTGCGTAGTGGCCATCCCTGGCAGAAGATCGATAAGGGCCATGCGGCTCAGGAGCGCCCACAACTATGGTACCATTGAAGGAACCGTCGTCAACAAACTCTTGAAAGAACGTACTAACATGATGGCTCACAGTATCATTTCTTGCCTTTTCAAATTTCCTCTCTCCCCAACTCATTTCGATTCCAAAAGCAGGATATTCTGTCTTGTAGAGTTTCGCAGTCCCTCCTCTTACAAATGATGTTTCTACCTGCTCAATCGCCTTTATTGCCAAAAGTTTTCTTATGTAGTAGTATGCACTCTGCTCGTAGATTTTCAGTTCCTTTGCTATTTGCGCTGGATACATTGGATGACCTGATAGAAGGTTGATGATCTTCCAGGCTATGGGATTTGATAAAATACGCATTTCGCCAGGTTTTTCTAATATTGAAATTTCCTTTGCGAATGTATTTTCCTCAGCAGAATATACAAGGCTCTTTTTTTTCATCAACCATCAATTGACTTACTATTATATATTAACATTGTCTGGTGTATTAATACGCATAATCTAGTGAAATTTTTATCAGTCATGAGTTGAAAGCGGTTCCCCCAAAAGCATTATAATTTTTTTTGTAGTGGTAACTTGTCATATTAATAATTATTTTAAAGCAATGTAAATTGTAGAATAGTATTATGTGTTCAATAATCGGATACAAAGGCAATGATCATGCTTCTTCCGTACTAATTGAAGGTCTTAAGAAAATGGAATACAGAGGATATGATAGCGTGGGTATTGCCACGATTAAATCCGGAAAACTCTTGACACGTAAGGGAGTAGGTAGAGTTGCGGAAGTCAACAAATCTCTGAAGCTTGATGAGTTACCTGGTAAGTTAGGCATTGGACACACAAGATGGGCAACACATGGAGGCATCGTTGATCATAACGCACATCCTCACCTTGCATGTAATTCCACAATTGCTGTAGTGCACAACGGCATAGTAGAAAATTATGATGAACTCAAAGAAGAACTCAAAAAATCAGGTCATAAGTTCAAGAGTGAAACTGATAGCGAAGTAATTGCTCATCTCTTGGAGGAATATTTTGAGATCACCAGAGATATCCGATTATCTATGATATTTACATGCAAGCGACTAGTGGGTTCTTTTGCGTTTGTTGCCGTGTTTGATTCGTCAACCTTATGTGGTGCAAGATATGATGAACCACTGATAGTGGGAGTTGGTAACGATGACTATTTTCTTTCTAGTGATATTCTAGGTTTCTTGAATCATACTGATAAGGCAATATTTTTGGATAATCGCGATATAGTCGTAATTAACGATAGTGACATTTCTTTTTTCAATTTCGATGGAGACAGAATTTCAAGGAAGATAACACAAGTTGCCTGGGAGTTGGGGGACGCTGATAAAGGAAAGTATTCTCATTACACATTGAAAGAAATTCACGAGCAGCAACAAACCATAGTAAAAAGCTTGGAGCAAGACAAGAAAAATTTAGAAAAATTTTGCAATATTATATCAGAGGCTAAAAATATCTTTATTACCGGCAGTGGAACAAGTTACCATTCTGCATTACTCGCCAAGCAAATCTTTTCAAAATCAAAGATTCATGTTGAAACAATCATGTCAAGCGAATTCCAGTATTCAGCTGATATGTTGGATGAAAATTCAGTTTTATTGGCGATTTCCCAGAGTGGAGAAACTGCAGATGTAATGGAATCTGTGAAAGCGGCCAAGAACATGGGCGCCAAAGTGCTATCTATAGTTAATATCCCTACCTCCTCACTTGCAAGACTGAGTGATTCTTATCTTGAAGTAAACTGCGGTCCTGAAATAGGAGTTGCGGCAACCAAGAGTTTTACAAGTCAAATTGCTTTATTGTATTATGTTGCAGACATAATCAGTGGGAAATCAAACGGTATAGCTGAGAGTAAAGAGATTTTGACTAAGTCTGTTAGTGAGGTTCTTGAATTAGATTCACAGATCGAAAGGGTTGCAAATCAGATAAAAGATTCAAAGGATATATACATACTGGGCCGATCTTTTCATTTTCCTGTCAGCCTGGAAGGCGCATTAAAAATCAAGGAGCTGTCTTACATACATGCAGAAGGTATGGCTGCAGGTGAATTAAAGCATGGAGCTTTAGCACTTATAGATAATAGCAGCATTGTCATAGTCATACATCCTAATGATTCTACTTATAGCGACACTCTATCAAACATTCATACTATAAAATCAAGAGGTGCAAAAATAGTTGGAATATCAAACAAGAGGAACGATGTGTATGACTATCAAATTATCATCCCCACGGTAAGTGAGTTTCTATACCCTCTAATAGAAGTTATTCCACTACAGATTTTGGCTTACTACCTTTCAATATGCAACAACGCAAATCCCGATTATCCGCGTAACCTTGCAAAATCTGTCACTGTCAAATAATCAGGCCCCATAATCCACTATGAAATTAAATTCTTTCAGACCATAAGTTTTTCAATATTTCTTTCATACTCTTTTTCAATATTTCTCAAAAAAGTATCCTTGTTAAGAGATCCATTAGATTTCAAAAGCATAGTAATTAGGGCACCACCGGAGCCTACTCCTTCCTTTACAACACCCTTGTCATACATTTTAAGGCCATTTTTGGTTGACCTATCTAAACCAGGATTAACGGACATTATGGGAACATCTGGACAAATTGTTTTTGCGAGAAATTCCAGGTCTGAATTTTTATCGTCAGTGACATACGATGTTGTTCCCAAGCAAATGTTCTTTAATGACAACTTCGTGGAGTGCATGAATGCAACGACTGCAGCCATCTGTGTTCCTCCAGCAAGCATCAACTTCGAACCAGATTGCATAACACCGGTTGCAATTCCAGCTACTGCCGGTATCATCGGGTCGCCTAATAAAGATACTATTTTGAACGGATCTTGCAAATCTGGTGGAATCTTTTGATTCTTTATTGCTTGCTTTACAACATGTATCTTTAAGTCATGTGGGTTTATTGGCATACTGCTGCTCATTTTGTAATTTGCGTCAATTCCAAGACCTGTCAATACACCAAGCCCAGTAGTTGTTCCACCTGGAATGCTTTCACCTACCACAATCAAATCATTTGACATCGATAATTGCTGGCCCAGTAATTTGCCATATTCAAAAGCCTGATGAGTTTCAAATAGTTCTAACGCAGGTTCATACTGAATATTTCTGCCATGGGTAATTCCAAATGAAATATGTGGAATCTTGGGTTTAATTTTCGATCCCGAATCCACCACCAAGCATGGTATTTTACCCATTAGGATGGCTGTTCTGGTTAACAGAGCTGGTGTTGGAATTCCATCCGGAGTTGCAGGCACTCCTGGAATCGAAAAGCATTTTCCGTGATACAGAAACTCGGCATCTGCTGCTGGAGTATATTTAATTAAATCTGGATTTGCTCCTGCAAAAGTTATTCCTGGAACCTGACTAGTCTCTGTATATGAGATAACGCACACAAAAATGGGGTTTCTGGTACGAAACTTTTCAGTTATGTTACTTTTTTGAGAACAAGTTATATCAAATAGTTCAGACATATATTAACCCTCGTTAACCATATACTTTAAGAATGCTTCTTTAGTTTTGAAATTTAGCATTGGATTATTTGTCCTTTCATTGAGAATTGTTGATGATGGTGAAATACCGTAGTTGTGACCAGGATACACTACTAATGAACCATCTAAACTTGCGACTTTGGATAGACTGTCGTACATCTTATTAGGACTGCTTCCTGGAAGGTCAACCCTGCCAATGTTACCTACGAAGAGAGTATCGCCTGTAATAATGGCTTCTTTATTTGCAACAAGGCATATACTGTCTTCAGAATGACCTGGTGTATACACAATCTCCAGTTGTACATCTCCGATTCTAATGATCTCTCCATCGTGCACCGATTTATCTTTTCTGTTCTTTGACTTTTCGTGTTGAATTATTTGAGCTTTTGTAATTTCGGCAATTTGATCGTTCCCTAGAACATGATCAAAATGTGTATGTGTATTTATTATATATTTTGCAGAAATCTTGTTTCTGTCCAAGAAGTCAAGGATTTTTTCAAGATCCCATGAAGGATCAATGACGGCACCAATGTTTTTTTTTTCATCAAAAATAATATATGAAAAATTCTGCATATCGCCTACTGGAATCTGAACTATTTTCATATCAGTACTCCCTGCTCAGCTTCCATTGGAATTCCAATTTTCTCGAGATGAATCTCGCCTGTATATTCTTTGTTTCTAGTTAACCCATTTTTGATTCGATGAAAAGTAACGGTAGCATCAGCTTTGACACATTTATCATGAAAACTTCCGTCATTTGGATTGAGACCGGAAGGGATATCCACAGAAACTACATAAGCTTTAGAATCGTTTATCAAATCAATTGCAGTCGAAAAAGGATCCATTATTTCTCCTTTTATCCCTGTGCCAAAAATCCCATCAATAATTATGTCTGAGTTTGACAACTCCTTTTTCGCCAATTCTAATACATTATTTCCTTCAATGATTTTTACTGACTTCATCTTTCTTATAATTGACCAATTTGCAGTTGTTTCTTCAGTCTTTATGTTTTTAGAATCCCCAATAAGCAGGATGATAACCTCAGCGCCCTGGTAGCCTGAAAGGTGCCTTGATGCAACCATAGCATCTCCTCCATTATTACCTGTTCCACAAAACGACACGATTTTTTTGCCTGCAAACTCTGGCCCCTTTTTGGAAAAGATAAAATCTGCAAGACCGTGTCCTGCGTTTTCCATCATCAATATTTTTTTCATACCAAAAATAGCGAATCCATTATCCTCAATAAGGTACATTTGCTCAGAAGTAATTGGTTGCTCTCTTGCTACCATTGATTGTTAATCATAGTCGAGAGATAAAAATTATGAGCTATTAAATATGTGTCTTAAAAAGGCATAATATAGCTTTTCAGATTACATTTCCTTGTCTCGCTGTCCCTGATTTCATAAGTATTTCCGTCGTAGGTACATTTTATGACCGGTAATTCTTTCATTCTAGAATATTTGTCTGCTATTTTATAATATTCTTGCAACTTTCTATGAATGTAAACTGTTTTACCTTCCTCTCTAATTCTTCTTTTTTGCATAAATTTGAATGCCAAAACAACATGAGCAGTTTTGTAAACCTGGAACATATCTCTTATTTGAAAACACCTTTGGATTTGATCCGAAGGAACATAAAGACTATCCGCAGTTCCAGATTTAGCCTCAATTGACAGGAATATTGATTCCTTGTTATTTACGGCTATTATATCTGGCAAGTTTGCACTGGATCCTCCCAAACGTCTTGCTCTCCAGGGATTATTATTATTCAGTTTTTGGACAAGTACATGTTCAAAACTATATCCTCTATTTCTTCTAATCCTGTTTAATTTGGTGTAAAATTGTACCACGTCTTCCTGAATAGTTTTCTTCTTACTCGGTATTATAGTCTGATAGGTTTGTGCTTGATACGCCAAGATATCTTGCATTCCACACACTAGTATTTAATTCAGAAAGAATGAAATTTTTGAACAAATATGTCTTGAAATACTATTCTAATTTTGTCTATTGTATAGAATTCTTCTACCTCAAATAATTAATAAATATATTGGCAAACAACATGTTTGTTATTGCTATCACATGTCCAATCTGATGTAGAGGAAATCAATAAAAAATTTAAAGATATAGAGGAAAGAAGGAATACTATTATCAAGGGAACACGAGACGCGACGATACTTTGCAGCAAAGCAATAGTATCGATGCACGCTCACAAAAAAAGTGAATCAATTGAGAATATTGAAAAGGCAAAGAGATTGTTGCAACAATTTCGGGAATTGGGTAAAGAAGATCTTCAAAAATATTTGTATGTAGCGGAGCAAGAGTATGTGGAGGCTTGTTGTCTCTTTTCAATAATTGAAGATAATGTAATACCCAGTATGAAGTCACTGGAAGTATACGATATCTCATATGTCATGGGACTCCTAGACTGCATCGGTGAAATTAAGCGTATGATTATCGATAAAATTAGGTCAGAGGGCATATCTAACGTAAATACTTTGTTTGAGTTAATGGACAGGATCTATGGTACTATATATCCACTAGCTGTTTACGATAACCTTATGCCTGGATTAAGAAAAAAATTGGATATTTCACGATTGCTGATAGAAAATGTTAGGGCAATATTAACCGAAGAAAAGCGCAGAACGGTAATGATCGAAAGAATAGAAGAATTCGAAAGAAAGCTTATGAGTTTAGAACATTCCAAATGATTGTAACGATTACGCACATCCTAATTTTACGAATGCATCTGACATTAATTTGCTCAGGCCTATTTGCCACTCTGGAAAGTCATTCGGCTCTTTGGGATAATTATGATAATGAACGACCAATTTTTTGTTTACATCAGCCGTTTGCTTGAGATCTTCTGCCAAACTTTTATTGATGGCTCCGTGAATAAACATGTTGAGCTTGTCTACCATACCAAATTCAGGATGCTCTCCGTTCGTTATATTTTCGATATCTAATTTTGAAAGAAAGTGTTTCATCCCAAAGTTGATTTGATCGTTTGATAACTTCTGTAGGAGTCTTCTAAAAACTTCAAGACCAGCTGTCTTGTACCCATAAGCATCAACAAAATCCAAATTGTACTGCCAAAGTGATTCTTCTGAATAATCATTGGCTTGTATCGATTGCACTGCGTCTTTTCCTGCGATCGTGGCTGCTATTATTGCCGGACCAATTCCTCCGGCATCTAGTGGCTTTGGCATCCACGCAGAGTCACCAACCAACATGTATCCATTGGCCACCAGGCAATCGTTCTGTCGTCTGACCGAAACTTGCCACGTTCCCCAGCTATTTCCATCATCAGATTCACCATCAGCTATTTGTGGATTTTTTATCACTGGATTCAATCTAACGTAATCATCTATCTTTGTCTTCAAATCTTTACGTTGTCCCTGTTTTCTGTTATGTTCTTCCATGGCTTTTTGTTGAACTCCAAGACCTACGTTGACTTTGCTTTTTCCCTTGGGAAACACCCATGCATATCCGCCCGGGGCAATATTCTGATCCAAGTGGATTAGACAATAATCGGGATCAAAAAACGTGTTATCTTCTACTTCATTTTGAAAATTATATATGTATCTTCCAGTTGCTTCCAGGTCATCCCTGTTAATCTTCTTTTGAATATGTGAATTTATTGGAAGATTTGTTCGTAGAACAGAAGTAACTCCTGTGCAGTCTACCACGATTTTAGACGTCTTTTTAAAAGGTGATTTTGTTTCTAGATCCTCGCCCTCTACCCCAATAACATTGCCAATTTCGGTTAGCAGATTTCTTAATGCTAAATTATATTTAATTTCTATGCCGGCGTTAAGTGCGTCATTGAGTTGCTTTTGTGGCAAAACTTTTCTATTGAGAATATACCCTTCACCGTCAAACGATATTGATGTTTCATGGTCCGGTGAGAATGCTATAACTCCCTTAACTGGATGTTCAATTTCTGGATTCTGCCACTTTATTCCTATCCTTGATGTCATGTAATCTACACTATTTTTGCCCACAGCGTCACCGCACACCCATCCTGATATTGTCTTCTTACCTAGCTGTGGTGATGCATTTCTATCTACAACTAGGATCTTAAGAGATTGTTTTGAATAATAAGCAGCGGAAGATGCAACTATCATACCGGCTAATCCTCCCCCAGCTACGATAATATCATAATCTCTTAGTTCCGATGTCATAAACCAAAAATGAAAAGATATTCAATTGTTAATTAAAGTTCCGAATAATGAGTTAAGACTAGTATGGAGGGAGTGGGATTCGAACCCACGAACCCCTAAGGGACGGGATCCCTCATGGTCGCAATTTCATCTTGAGTCCTGCGCGGTTGGCCATGCTTCGCTATCCCTCCATAACACTGACAATCTGCTATCCTTATTTCACCTTTACTGGTAAGAATGTCACAATAGAAAGCTCTCAGGAATCTACAAAATACAGAAACTTTATTATTGGAATAAGGATGGTAATTGGTAAATGGCGATGGAAACTAAGATAAATCAGTTGCATGCTGGAATGCGAGGGATTAATGTAAAAGGTAAGATAGATTCAATCAAAGAACCGAGAACCGTAAATTTGAGAAATGGCGAAACAGCCCAAGTCGCAGATGCAGTTCTTTCGGATGAGAGTGGAAGTATCAAGCTATCATTATGGAATGACCAAATAAATATGGTAACAGAAGGAGATGAAGTCACGATTGAGAATGGATATACTCAATCATTTAGGGGCGAAAATAGTCTAAATATTGGGCGTTATGGAAAGCTCGTAAAACTTTAGATTACGTACAATCCTAAATTTAGTATCAATAACGAGCAACAGATTTAATCCAAATTAACTTATATATCCAATTTCTGGTTGCTTCTTTTGAACCATTTGTTGAACATCATCACTTTGAGCATTTTTGTCACCCATTCTCTGTTCAATACTTTTTATTAGCATTATAGTGTCCTTTGCTTTTCTATCCAAATCTTCCATATTAACCTCAAGTCCAACTACTGCTAGTAATTTTTTGAGGAGATGTTTTGACGCATTTGCATCTACAACATAACCGGATGTTTCCCCTAGTAAACTAATTCCATTTAGGTTATTTATTTTAGCGATCCCAAGTAGAATACCGTTCATTCCAGAGATACTGCCATTATCTATTTTTAATACATCCAATGAATTAAGTAGTTTTATCCCATCTTCCTCTGTAGCAACGCCAAATATTCTTGGAGAATCGACAAACATACCTGTTATGTACGCTCCAAGAGTAATAATTTGCTTAACGCCAAAGCTTTTGGCGACTTTTATTATTTCTTCTCCCAGTAGATATTCCACTTTAGAACTTACTGGTTGCGCATCTCCGGTGAGAAATAAAAAATCATGACTATTGCCTTTACCTTGGACATAATAAATTATATTTTTCATGAGTTCAACGGTACCGTTATTCTTTATCATGACCTGCGGAGGAAAAGAGGATGAATAAATATCTGCCAAGTGTTCGGACTGTAGATCACTTATGACATGATCTACAGCAATTTTTCCTACATATCCACTTCCAGGAAATCCACAGATTAAAATCGGGGATTGTAGGCTAGGAGGTTTCTTGGTGGAAAAAACAGTTCTTATATCATTTTGAAAAAAAGACATTATAATAAAATATACAAAGTTATCTTAAATCCTTTTGTTCCGCTGAACCAAATGTGAGGCGATATTTCAATAGGGTTTGAAAAAATTATGATTAAGGCCCGCTTAACCCGTTGAATTCGTTGGTTTGAGGGTACCTCTCAGCTCTCCTTCCGGGAATTGGGAAGTATGAATATTGATATACGTCATATTTTGATTCATCAAGCCAATCAATGCTTCCAATTTACTAACCGGGGCAGCTTGTGATGTCATATTTCCAGAAGCTGATGTTAGATTAGTCATATTTCCAAGAGCTGGTACAGCTGATGTTAGATTAGTCATATTTCCAAGAGCTGGTACAGCTGATGTTAGATTAGTCATATTTCCA
>JBIOZG010000011.1:0-56318 GCA_044870765.1 Nitrososphaeraceae archaeon | reverse complement strand
CTGATTTTCACCTGTAGAATCCAATTCCCATTGTTCTTAATTCCATTTTGATCTCCTGTTTTGCTTTGAAGAAAAACGCCCCTCTATTACATTCATTTATGTCTCCCACTCCTTACCTTGCGCTACCCATCCATGCTTTTCAATATCTGGTATCCCAGGATAACACGGGCCTTCATGACCTGATTTTATCCAATGTATTTCATAATCACTTTTCGAATTAGTCCGGTAAACCGGACTACCATGATTAGTCCTTATACACTCATAACAATTATAGCCGTAGGTAATAAGGGGTATTTTTTCTTCAAGGCTAGGATTATGTTGCTTCATTTCTTCGCTATTGTCGGTAGGTATGAATCCCTGACGTAGTTGGCTAAACTTTTCTGTTAGAAACCAATCAAATTCATCTCTTAATGTTATTTGTTTTTCTTCAGTTATGATCTCAGATTCTTTCATATCAACTAAGCCAACGGCCTTCAATTCTGTCATTATCCTATGTGCTGTATGTGGCGAATTCCTTAGAGATTCTGTTATTAATTTGGTAGTTAGAGTACCTTTATGAGCAATTAGTAAATCAAAGATATTTACTCTATCTATTGACGCAGTGGATAACACTACCTTGATAGGTAAAGATACATCTTCTTTTGTTATGTAATTTCTACCTTTAGACAATGCGAATCCCCTTGCTATGTTTCTAAGTTGTTCCATTGCTCTATCCGGCTCTTCTTTCATTGCAGTTGCATAGGCATAATCTGTTCCTTGACTACCGTGAGTTTCCCAAGTAGGGACCACGGCTCTAAGATGCGATAATAATCTACCAAGTTTAATGATTATGTAAAGTGCTTCATCTTCATCTTTGTTTGAATCCCATACTATTTTCTTAACTTTACTGTCTTTATCTACCTCCATTATTGGACATCGCTCTAACCATTGCAGATAATCTATTAATGCAGTTTTTACATTTTGAAATTTTACATTGAATGGGTTGTCTTTTAACTGGTTAAAGTAATCTCTATCATTTCGAATTAATCTTGGCAATCTGAAAAAATATAATTTTGGCCCTAAATTTCCTAGATACTTGTGAACTTTATAGGGAATATCTATCGCGGCCCCTACCATAGTAAACATATAATCTCCAACATAACCACGATGACCATGTGCACCAGTGTCTGATTCAAAGCCTTTACCATCTGCTACTCTCGTCATTATACCCAAAATTTCAACTAGATCATCATCTTTCTTTGTGAATAATGGGGATAGTTCCGGAGCTAGAAATA
Organism: Nitrososphaeraceae archaeon; assembly: GCA_044870765.1. GTDB lineage: Archaea > Thermoproteota > Nitrososphaeria > Nitrososphaerales > Nitrososphaeraceae > TA-21. The sequence goes on along the minus strand of JBIOZG010000011.1, from coordinate 55,044 downwards.
ATTTATACTGAATTTTTGGCAGCATGTCAATACTAGGTAGATCTTCTTTCTTTACAGCAGTACTATGTGAAACGAATGCTTTGGCACTAAAACTATCAGTATAATATGTATTGGGTTGTCCTCTGAACATTTCAATAGGAACAGTTTTCAAAGAACTTGCAGCACCTAACAATATCATAATTAATGGTAAAGTACAGTCTGCAATATCCAAAATACACTTGACCGATGTTATTAGTTGGACCGATAACCATAATTGTGGAATATTCTTTTTTATGATATCATCTAGATTTTGACGTTTTTCTAATAGTATCTTTTCCCATTCTTCAAGAGTCCAATTTTCAAAAGCCATGTTTTTTTATCCATTGATTTTGTTCTTCAGTTAATTCGTCTAACTTTGGAATTTCTCCTAATGATTTTAATGATAATTCGTAAAGTCTCTTTAGATGATATTCCTTAATCTCATTACTTTTATTAACCTGTTTTGTGCTCCACATTTTATCTCCAACTAAAGCGTGAGTCTGGGATACCATCAAGTTGGTTAGGTCGGCTTCCAAACAAGGGGCCTTTCCGACTATTCAAATTCGATCTCCTCTATTAGGGACTTGACGCAGCAATGTTCGTGTTCACAGTTATGACTTCTAAGTACATTCACAATTTCATCTAACTTGGCTAGCATTTCGGAATATTCATCTTGCATTATTCGATTCCCTCCAAGTTGAGTTTCTTTAACAAAATACCTTGATCTGTGTCAATTGCTAACAGGTTAGTATGAACACCAATACCGTGTTTCTTTGCTAGGTCATGTGGTAATGAAAGTAATATAGTGCTTGATACCTGATTGTTGCGCCAAGTTCGTACGACTTTCGGATCATCTTGTTCTAACATACGTTTCTTAATTAAAGTAGTCACGGTATAGAGAACTAATAAAAAAATTATGTTGCCTTTAGTCAATTGTGGAATCCGAAACCAACTTGTGTGTTTGTGGCCATGACAGGAAGGATCATCAGCATTTGTTAGGAACGAAACTTAGGTATCCGTGTCTAAAATGTACATGTGCTTCATTTAGAGAAAGGTAGCAACACTCTCTCTCCCGCAAGTGTTCCAAGCCTTAAATGTAACAAGCACAAGAATCTATCTGATGACCGAACGAGGAATTGCATTAGCAAATGTCTGTAACTCTCGATAGTAAACCAAAGAAAAAAAATCGCAGTTGGAAAACAGATGTACTACCAATTATAAAAAAAGAGTTAATAGAATTCCATAAAGCAGGATTCAAACCAACCCTTAGGACAATATTTTACATACTCATATCACGTAAAATTTTAGAAAACGTACAAAGTGATTATACATATTTAAGCGGATATACAGCGAAGTGTAGGAAACGATATGTAATTTTAAAGAGAGCGAATATTGAAAATTTAAGGGGAAAAGTAATGACTGACGAGCATTTTAAAAGGCTTTCTGAATACAACCTTTTGAAAGTATATAAAAAAAGTAGGTATTCATCGTATGATAATCCTATAATTGCATATCGCGATTTAGGTAACTATTTTGAAGAAAAACTTAAGAAATACGTTATAGATATGAACGAGGTACTAGTAGTTGACTGTTTCTCTGATGAAACAAGAGGTATTATTGACGATTTTATTGACGAATATAAAACACCTGAAGAGTATATCATAGAAAAATTAGATTTTCTTGATGAACTTCCTAGTGGATATAAAAAATTGATACCAAAATGGCATAACCAAGAATATCATATAGAATTATGGACCGAGAAAAATGCAATGGTAGGTACTTTTGGATCAATACTGGAAGGTTTGGATGTGAGAATTGTGTATAATAGAGGTTTTGACTCCATGGGACATTCATGGGAAACATATCAAAGGATGAAAAAAGCATGGAAGCAAGCAAAAAAGGTCCGGATTCTATATTGTGGTGATTTAGATCCTTCGGGGGATGCTATGGATGATATAATAAAAGAAAACATGAACGTATGTTTTGATGTTGAAGAATATAAGAGAAGAGGTCTTTATGACTTCACAAGAATTGGTGTACTATATGAGCATATAGATAAATTCAAACTTCCCAAAATTACAGATCCTAAAGTGATTAAAAAACTCTTAGGAGATTCGGAGAAAAAGGGAGATCCCAGAACTAAAAGATTTATAGAAAAATACCACGAATTATTCCAAGTTGAAATAGACGCTATGGTAGCATTTGCTAGAGATGAACTTAAGGATATGATATGGAACCACATAAAGATCTATTATGATCAACTGATCTATCGTAATCTATTATCTGATAAGAAGCACTCCGAGGGACAAATTTCCATACATGTCATGAAAAATGTCCGAAAATTCCTTGAAGAATTCAATATTAAATCGTTTATGGAATCTACCTTTTAGATCGCTGTTTCAGAACTCCATTCTTAACCTTCTCAAAGTCTGCCTTCAAAGATTCAATCTGTGATTTTTCTATATGATGAGTGATCTGTGAATAGGTTAACCTTATATAGAAATTTTTAGAATCTTAGTCATGGGCATACTGATTGGTATGAACGTAGTTCCACTGTCCAATATAGCAGGTACGCACATAACCTTTAACTTCTTTTTCGTACCGGCAACAACTGGAACGATAAGGATAATTGAGATAGATTTTACTCCTATTATTCCTCCGTGTATCGATCCTAGCTTGGCTATAGTGACTGAAACAACTGGAATTGGATATGGCTCAATAGTCGGGTCACTTAACCCGGCGACAGGTTCTTCAAAATTGACATACACAGTGAGCAATCCAGTAAGTATTGCCGCTGGAACACATATTAAACTAGAAGTTGCCAGATTATTTGCTAAACCGGGCGCTTGGTTTGTAAGTATAACTACAAAAAGTATGGCGGGCGACATAATAGATGGACCAACAAAATCTCCTACTTTCAGTATAATTTCGATAAAAAACGTTTTATTGTAAAAATCCAAGATCTGGGAATGTTAGATAAAAGTAAAATTATCTGCTCATTTTGCCACACTAACCAATTCTTTTTGCCGTCCCTTTATTCCATAAATTGCCTCTTCTGCAAAGTCAGGAAAAGAAAAAATACCTCTTTATGTAGGTAAAACTTTTAAGTCAAACGATTTAAGAGTAGATTCTCAATTTAACTTTTTAATTCAATTTATTATCTTTTTCTTTGTCTTAACACTTCATTCTTAAACTTCTCAAAGTCTGCTTTCAAAGATTCAATCTGTGATTTTTCTATTTGGATTGTTTGTTCCAGTTTTAATTTTAATCTATTCTCTTCGTTTATAGTTAGTAAGTTGACGGCCTTCAAATACTCGTTTAACATCTCTTCCTGAGTTGGTTTGTAGTAAGCACTGGCTAGTCCTATCTTATGGCCCAATAGCATTTCTCTTATCTCTGGATTAAGTTTAGAATTTACTAATTGTTTAGTATAGAATTTTCTAAATCCATGAAAGATAGGAATCTGTTTTCTTTTGAATGGATTAACATGATCTATTTCTCTCAAGCCAGAATTAGAAATACAGTCTTCAAGTATCGCCCACAATGCACGACCTCTAAACTGCAAGCCCTTAACCTTAGATTTTAAACTGAATTTTTTTACGAGTAAATAGGAATCTTGATTAATTTTCTCCCCCCTTCTAGTTCTAAAGTCCAAGTAAGCGTCTATGTCTTTAGCGCATTCCGGCGTTGTAAAAGTAAAATATTCTTCTCTATCTCCTCTGTAAACTGTTACTTTGTACAAATTGTCAATACGTTCCATATCTCCTATTCTAATCGACTGTAATGCACCTATTCTAATACCGGTAGATGCTAAAACTAGAAAGGCAGTTTTTAACCTCTGGTCTGAAAATTCCAATATAGTTTGAATTTCTTCGTGAGTATATCCCCTATCCTTCCCGTTTGTCTCATTGTCTGTTTTTTCTGACTTGATAAATTTCTTTAATTTTTTCCAGTTTAGTATGACATCATTCATCTCGCAAGCGTGTTTTATTGAGGCCATGATAACGGTCTTGTATTGACTTGATATTTTTTGAGAAACCAGATACTTTATAATAAGATGAGATAATTCTTGTTGAGACAGTTTAAGCAAAGAGACGAGGTCTAAATTACAATATTTTAAGAATCGAGATAGATGATACTCATAGTTTTTTCTGGTTACGTCGGAATTAATCGAGTTTACAAAGTTAAAATATGCATCTTCCTGTACCTGCATACGTTATAGACGTAGAGCCTAGAATATTAGAAGTAATTATAAAACTAGTTTTATCTATAGTACTATCTTCCTTAAAGTAAATAAACTATAACAAGTTTTTTATTCTAGTTATAATGGATAATACAGATTTAAAAGTGGTCGTGGAAACACCTGAAGAAAGAAGAAAAAGATTCCTTATTGAATTTGAAAAGCCTTTCAAGTGTGAAAAATGTAACGAACGATTTAAGAAAAAGAAATATCTAAAAGAACACAAGATAGAGGTTCACTCTTACTAACTTCGACTACCCACGGCCTTTTATTGGATATGCCAATCCACCCTCCCGCTCAATTGTGTATTAAGAATCACACTATTCTCGTCATAAGACTGTCGTAAAAGTAATTTATGGATGTTGTTATGTTATCTCTATCGTGAAAATTTATACTAAAACTGGCGACAAAGGAGTAACTGGCTTAATAGATGGTTCGCGCGTTTCGAAATCCAACTTGAGAATAATTGCATATGGAGAAGTGGATGAAGCAAATTCTCATATAGGATACTTGATTTCCAATATTGAAAGCAATTCAATTTTTACTGACATAAAAGAAATACTAGTTAGTATTCAACAGGATTTATTCGTCCTGGGGGCAGAATTGGCAAATCCCAGCAGTTTGAAAGAAAACAAATTACTAGTTAAAGAAGAGATGATCTCTAATATTGAAAAATATATTGATAATTTCGAAGACGAGCTCTCATCAATAACATATTTCATACTTCCGGGAGGAACTATTGAATCATCTTTATTACACATTTGCAGAACTGTCGTAAGACGCGCTGAAACATCTGCAGTGGCACTTGCAAAAGAACAGAAAATAAGTCAGCAAATCCTCACATATCTAAATAGATTGTCAGATCTATTCTTTGTTCTTGCAAGAGTGACCAATAAACGACAAAAACGAAATGACATTCCGTGGAAGTTGAATTAGAACTCAATTAGATTTAAATAATAAAAACAAACAGAGTTTGTAACAGTATAACATTGCGGCAGACACGAAATGTATTGTTGTTGATTTTGATTACAATAATCATGGCTCTAGTAAGCAGTTTCTTGCTATATTTTCTTGATCATATGCTATCTAACTTCATTATTGTCCCTAAATACACTTCAATTGGTCAAGACATCCTGCATTCAACTGCATAGAATTTGGAAATTTCATCACATTAATATGAATTAAATATACAAAGACAGATGAATGAATTTAGAAAAAAACCAGATAGCCAATATTGTATCTTTTTTCCGCATCGTTTGCAATCTTAAAAAAATAAAGAGGGCAGGTTGGATACACAAATCAAAGATCGATTCGCCTGAATCGGTTGCGGATCATTCCTACTCTACCTGTACGATCTCTATGGTTCTGGCGGATATACTAAATTTACACACGGAGCACATAATGAAAATGGCTAATCTTCATGATCTAGCTGAATCTCTTGTTGGTGACAAAATGCCTGATAGCATATCACGTGAGAAAAAAGCGTTAGTAGAAGGCAAGGCGATGAAAATAATCCTTTCCAAGTTACCTGGTCCTCTCCGTGAAAAATATCTCGATATTTGGAATGAGTACGTGGATAATTCAACTGATAGTGCCAAGTTTGTTCATAATATGGACAAGCTCGAAATGGCCGTTCAAGCAAAAGAATATGAATTCGATGGATATTCCAAACAATTACTACAAGTGTTCTTAAAATCTGCTAATGATTATATTGCAAAGAGTGAGCCTGAAATAGTGTTTGAAATATTGCAAAAGGTAAATGATAATTCGAAATAAAATGAATTAGTAATTTTAGTAATTTTCGTAAAATTTATGGTTAGTGACAATGTTACTTTGTAAATGATCATCGCTACTAGTCATCCGGCCGGTGTTTCATACCAAATTAAAATTTACGTATGCAATATTTATGAAGTGACCTAATCATGTAGGTGAAAGTCCTGTTAAGAGGATTATTGTGATTTGCGTTTCGTTTTCAAGTTCAAATCAATAACCTATCGCCTTTTTATTCAAAATTCAGTGAGTGGGTCAAAAACAACTGAATGATCACATGATTGCACACTACAGCCATTCTCTTGCTTGGTAATCCAGTTTTTAAGTTTTGCTTAAAATAGATCCCTAAATCTTATTTAAGTTACAGGTGAAATCATATCACCGAATTCAAAAGATAACTCTACGGAAGGTGGTGGGGCAAACTATTCGACATTCCTTACATGACGGGCCCACCAATTGATAAGTCCGGACTTATTGCGGATAGGATAAATGGTGCCGCCTTAGTATCGTCGAGGAATCAATTTTGGTCAATATAATGGCATACACAGTTGAAATACGTAAAATAAACTGTATTCGGCTCCAGACTTGTTCTATCCAATGGATTGCGCTGCTCATATAAAATCTAGCTAAACACAAATATGAAAGCAGGGTATATACTCAACAAATGCAGTATTTTACGGCTCTTAAAATGGGCGAGAAACGAGTAAGAGTAGCTCAAGATATTTTGAACAAATATACTGGAAATATTGCCATGCCTGCTTTAGCATTGAAGGATAATAATAATAACAACTGGGAACCCGTTGGGGAAGAGAATTATTTCGCTTCTATAAAGGATCAAAATGGATACTTAATTGCAATATGCGATAAAAATGGCATCGCAAAATCTGTAGCGCAGTGGTTTATTGAAGTTAAGAAAGACGAAATTATTAGTAATATTATTAAAAATGAAAACATTCCGGAGTATAGCGGAAAATTAATACTTCCAATTTAGCATTGCACACATTAATTAGTGATAATCCTTGAAAAGAAAATACGAACAGTCTATAGAGATTAAGGGTCACCTTATCGATTCAATGATCTTGACAAGAATTTTCGACAAAATTATGGACCTAAAGGGCGATTTTAATGTTCTTGAATTTCATGTAGGGAAAAAGAAAGACGAATTAAGTTATGCAAGATTATTGATATCAGGAAATGACAAAAAACATCTTGACCAATTATTAGCATCAATCTATATCGAAGGGGCACAACCTACGAAGATTGATGGAGTTATTCTAAAGGCTGCCCCCAATGATATGGTAATGCCCATTGATTTCTACAGTACCACTAATAATGCAACACAAATCTTTCTCAACAATGAATGGATTGATGTTCAGAATATGATGATGGATAAGTGTATTATGGTTGATATCAGAAACAAGAATGCCGAGTGTATAAAAATTCGTGATATTCGTAAAGGAGATAGTATTGTAACGGGTGAAAAAGGAGTAAGGATATTACCTGAAGAGCGACCAAGGGAAGGTATAGACATTTTTCAATTTATGAGTAGTTCGAGTTCAAGCGAAAGACCAACTCAGCAAATTGCAAGAAAGATTGCAAGAGATATTTATAATACCAAAAGTACTGGTGGAAAAATAGTAGTCACGGCAGGACCAGTAGTTGTCCATTCCGGTGCCGCAGAATTTTTGGCCAAGATGATAAGGATGGGTTATATTGATGGATTACTCACAGGCAATGCATTAGCTGTGCATGATATAGAAAATTCTCTATTTGGTACATCATTGGGGATGAATGTAAAAAATGGAACCTTGGCAATTCGTGGTCACAGAAATCACATGCAAGCCATAAATGAAGTTTTTAGAGCTGGATCTATAGAACAAATGGTAAAGAAGAATGTTCTAAAATCAGGAATCATGTATGAGTGTATTAAGAATAATGTACAATACGCACTCTGTGGATCAATTAGAGATGATGGTCCAATTCCAGGAGTGATTACTGATGTCATAGAGGCGCAAGATAGATACAGAGAAATATTGACAAATACAAAGATGGTACTTATGTTGTCTACTATGCTACATTCAATTGCTGTAGGAAACATGATACCTGCACGAGTAAAAGTTGTTGCAGTAGATATCAGTCAAGCTGTAGTCACAAAACTTCTGGATAGAGGGACAACACAGGCAATAGGAGTTGTTAGTGACATTGGAGCATTTCTCCCCATGGTATTAAATCAATTAGAACAATTGTCAAAGAAATAACATTATCAATTAACTAGCGCAATCTGTAGTATTAATAAATATTTATTCAGTTCATAATTGAAACTTAGTTTTCGGATTTCCTTAGTTTAATATTTATTAGACTTGCTGCTATCTTGGGATCTGCACGTCCTTTTGTGAATTTCATCACTTTGCCAAGTAAATAATTTATTGCTTCAGGATTATTTCTGGCGTCATTGACTGCGGATGTTTCGTTATCAAAAACTGTATCAATAGCATCCTTAAGCGTTTTTTCATCAACTATCTTGAAAGAATTTGTACTATTCAGTACTTCAGATGGTGATACTCCTCTTTCAGCTATTTTGATTAAAATATCTTTTGCTGTTATCCTACTAATCTTGTTGCCTTCAATGAGTTTCACCAATTCAGCAATATGCTCTGGTTTCACCTTCATATTACTCAAATAGTCCGTACTCTCGCTATCGTTATCTATGAAACTTTTAAGATCGGTAATCAGAACGTTGGCAATCTCTACCGGGGAGAAATAGATCTTCACGCAAGACTCAAAGAAATCTGCTAATTTCTTGTCGTTTATAAGAATGTTAGACGTATGTTCCGTGAGTTTGTAATTTGATACATAGCGATTGAATCTTTCGTTTGGTAGTTCCGGCATGTAACCTTTTAGAGTAGAAACAAAGTTATTACCTAATACAATGACAGGAATATCGGGTTCGGGGAAATATCGATAATCGTGTTCTTCTTCCTTACTTCTTGCCTTAAAAGTAATTTTTTTTCTATCATCCCAATGTCGGGTTTCATATTCAATTTTGAGATTACGATTGTACATACTAGTCTGTCTAGTAACTTCATAATTGATGGCTTTCTCTACTTCCTTGAATGAATTGATATTCTTAATCTCTACCTTGTTACCGCCTTTCATGGACACATTTACATCACACCTAACTGCTCCTTCCAATAATGTATCACACACACCAATGTGCTCAAGTGTCAAGGTTAATTTATTTAAAAAAAGTCTAACCTCCTTTGGATCGTTAAAGTCAGGCTCAGTGACTATTTCGATCAAAGCAGCTCCAGCCCTGTTATAATCGACAAGTGCAGAATTTCTAACATTCATGCCTTCCTCAGAATAAGCAATTCTTCCAGGATCTTCCTCCAGTTGAACTCTTGTAATTCTGATTTTCTTTGAATCATCTAGTTCGAATAAACCGTCTGCTCCGATACTTGAGAAGCCATAGACATTATACTGGGTTATCTGGAAATTTTTTGGTAGGTCAGGGTAAAAATAATTCTTACGATAAAACATAATTTTGTCAGGAACTTTACATCCCAAAGCAACAGATGTCATTGTAGCATACTCTATGGCTTTTTTATTAATAATTGGTAAAGTACCTGGGAGTCCACTACATATCTCACAAATATTAGTATTTGGTCTTAAATTACGATAGTTTCCATAACATGAGCAAAAGAGTTTACTCTTGAGCGCGGTTATCTGAGCGTGAATTTCTAACCCGATCATTACCAAGTTCATATCGAATTTGGTCTCCTCTGAATATCAATTGTGTCTTCAAGGGTTAATGAAGCATCAATAAGCTTCTGTTCTTGAAATGGAGCTGCCATTATTTGTAATCCTATAGGAAGACCGTTACTAAATCCAACTGGTATAGATATCGCAGGAATGCCTGCAAGGTTGGCTAATACAGTATTAATATCAATAAGATACATCTTAAATGGATCATCTATTTTCTCGCCAATCTTAAATGGAAGTATCGGCATTGTCGGACCAATCAATAAATCATACTTGTTGAATAGCTTTAGCAGTTCCAATTTTAAGAGCGACCGCAACATCCTAGCCTTGAGATAATATTTACTATAATATCCAGAAGACAATACGTATGATCCTATCAATATTCTCCTTTTCACTTCCTGACCAAAGTTTTTTCTAACATTACTAAAATAAGTATCCCATTTGTATTCCTCAATTGGGAAATCAAAGCCATATCTAATGTTGTCATATCGCGCAAGATTACTGCTAGCCTCGGCACTAGCAAGGGTATAATATGACGGCAACGCATAATCCAAATTTTTTATTGATACTTCTTCACATGAATATCCTATATCTTTGAATTTTTCAGAGGCAGAATAAACTGTTCTAGTAACGTCATGGTCACTTCCATTAATCAATTCTTTTATTATCGCGATGTTTAATTTACCTAATTTGCTTTGAATTGCAATTGGAGTCGATTGTATGCTTGTATTATCCATTATATCTTTTCCAGAGATAATGTTCATTATCATGACTGCATCTTTCACCGACCTACAAATGGGACCAATTTGTTCCAGACTATTTGCATAGGAAATTAGACCATACCTGCTCACCCTACCATAAGTAGGTTTAAGTCCGACGACAGAACAGAAACTAGCTGGGCATCTTATAGAACCTCCCGTATCTGATCCTAGAGAAACGGTGCACTCGCCCGCCGCCACAGCAGCACCACTTCCTCCTGATGAGCCCCCGGGAACATAATCTAGATTCCATGGATTATGAGTTGAGTGGAATGAACTGTATTCTGTTGTTGAACCCATACCAAATTCATCCAAGTTCAATTTTCCCAAAATTATCGCACCATTTTCCTTGAGCTTCCGTATGACTGTCGCATCATAGGATGGCACGTAACCTTCTAGTATTTTTGATGCGCACGTAGTTCTGATACCTTTTGTAGAAATATTATCCTTTATTCCGATTGTTACTCCAGGCAATGACCCTATGTCTTCCTTTTCTTTAATTTTTCTATCTATGATTTTAGCTGAAGATAAAGCTCCTTCAGAGTCCACAGTAATAAACGAGTGTAACTTTGAATCTACAACTTCTATTCTTTTAATTATAGAACCTACGTACTGTTCAGCAGTAAATTGTTGGCCCTTTATTCCTTCGACAACTTCATATGCCAGCAAGTCATGAAGATGTCCCATTTTATTTCATCTTAGGTCCCCTCAAGAATCCTTCTTCCGTTAAATTCTTGATTATTGGTTGTCCATCACTCTTTTTGACAACATCATCTCTCAGCTCATCGAAATTTATCTCATGCAAATCCAAGGTAATCGATTCATCGGATGCTAGCTCTTCAAGAATATCAATGTATTCAATTGTCTTGTTCAGCTGTGGAGGAAATTTATTAATTTCATCATCAGTTAGATTAATTTTGGATATTTCTGCGAGGTACTTTAATTCTTCGATTGAAATCATGATATTGTCATCTTTTCACAGATATATTATTTGTTAAGGTGACAACCTGTCAATATCTCTAGGAAACAATACAACGTCCCTGATATTATCAACTCCACACATACTCATCATTAACCGTTCAAGGCCAAGCCCGAAACCTGCGTGAGGAGGCATGCCGTAATCAAAAACTTTCAAATGGAAATTAAATGCATCAATGTTTAGTCCTTGTTTTTTCATTCTTTCTATCAATTCATCCTTATTATGGATTCTTGTGCTTCCAGAAGACAGCTCCAGATCGCCGTACATCAAATCGAAAGATTCACACTCTGTTCCAGTTTGCTTTGGTCGCACATAAAACGGTTTTATTGAAGTCGGCCAGTCAGTAATAAAGTAGAAAAGTTTCATATCTTCATCGTCCAACTGGGATAATTTTTGTTGTGAAATGTCATCACCCCATTCGATAGATTGACCGGATCTCTGCAACTTTTCTATTACATCTGAATATGTATATCTCTTAAATGGAAATGATAAGTTGGGTAATTGTATTTTCAAATATTCAAGATGTGATTTATTTTTGTCTTTTATCTCGTTCCACAAAAAAAGAATCATTCTTTCTAAAATTTCGCTTACATCGTTATAATCAACATATGCTTTTTCTACGTCTATTGATGTTGCTTCCGATAAATGTCTGTTTGTTCGTGATGGTTCTGCTCTAAAAATTGGGCCTATTTCAAATACATTTTCAAATGCCATAGTAAGCTGCTCCTTGTAAAGCTGAGGGCTTTGAGTCAAGAATGCTTCTCTATCATAATAAAAAATAGGAAAAAGTGTAGCTCCGCCTTCGGTCGCCGTTGCGATTATTTTAGGCGTGTTAACTTCAATAAATCCTTCTTGTCTTAGAAATTCCCTACACGAGTTTAATACAGTATATCTAATGTTAAAAATCGACTGAAGGTAGGGTCTCCGTAGATCGACTGCCCTCAAGTCCAATCTGGTATCAATACCAACTCCTTTCCTACTTTGAATAACGATAGGCGAATTCTTATTGGCTAGAGATAGAATTCTAAAATCATTTGGAATCAATTCAATTCCATTGGGAGCTTTAGGTTCAGTTCTAACTTTACCTTTTATTGCAATTGCAGTATGATCTCTAATATTTGAAATTTCAGATTCAAGGGATGCAGGATATTCACCTTTCTTCAATATTACTTGAATACTACCAAACCTATCGTTTACTGTAAGAAATTTTATGTTACTATGTTCGCGTATCGAAGAGATCCATCCGATAATTGTTACCTCCCGGCCATTCGTAGTAGTATCGATACTCTTCGAATAATGTGTCCTTTTCCAAGTTTGGTTTGAGTTATTCAAATTATGAACCTAGATAATTTGAACTTTAATGGACAGGTTAATTTAACTTTTTAACATTATGTCGACAAAGTATTCTATGAGACATGCATCACAAAGGAAAATCTTCGTACCACCTGTGAGATTGTCTACAGGTTATGTAAATTAAAGACCTCACAACCAATCTGCATGCAGTATGCTCAATACTATCATGTAGAAGAGGCGGATATTCACCAAGGTAGAAAACAATAATGGCATTAATGCAACAATCAAGAAATTTGTCTTTTAGCTATCCTTGGGCGCAACCTACAAAAGCATTAATAACATTGTTAAATAACTGTGTGAAATGGAAAAACAGTCCCTATTATCACTTTTTTCCTCAAATCCAGATAAGTATTACAAAGTTTCATTATTTGATGATAAAGGATTCAAAAGACAGAATTGCAAGTTATGTGGAAAATACTTTTGGGCAATAAAGGATAAGGAATCCTGTCCTGAACACGAAAACTATAGTTTCATAGGTGATCCACCTACGCAAAAAAGACTGGACTTTGTAAATGCCTGGAAAGAATTGAGTGGTTTTTTTAAAAAAAATAATCATGAAATAATCCAGAGGTATCCCGTGGTATGTAGATGGAGAGAGGACCTTTATTTCACTATTGCCTCTATTGTGGACTTTCAGAGAGTAATGAATGGAAAAATAGTATTTGAAATCCCGAAAAACCCACTAGTGGTTCCACAAATGTGTCTTCGCTTTAATGATATTGAAAATGTAGGTCTTACGGGCAGGCATTATACTAGCTTCTGTATGATTGGTCAAACTTGTAATGCTGATGCCCCAGGAGGATATTGGAAAGATAAATGCATAGAACTTGATCATTCTCTTCTAAAGGATGTTTTTGGCATCAAGTCAGATGAAATTACATTTGTCGAGGATGTTTGGATGGGTGCCGGAGCATTTGGTTATTCCTTAGAATACTATGTTCGGGGTTTGGAACTTGGAAACGCAGTCTTTACTGAATTTGAGGGGGATCAATACAACTATCGCACTCTTGATAACAAAATAATAGACATGGGAGCAGGACTGGAACGTCTGTCATGGATCACTTTAGGAACTCCTACAAGTTACGATGCTACTTTTGGCCCAGTCATAAGAAAACTTGCGGACAAATTCGGTATTGATATTGATTCTAAATCAGAGCTCTTGTCTCAATACTTTAGGAGATTTTCTGAGATTTATACTCACTTTCAAGATGATGTAATCCTACTTAAAACAAATATTGCCAAAGAACTTGGTTTGACTTTTGAAAGCCTAGAAAAGACTACCTTACCTTTTGAAACATTGTCGATTATTGCTGATCACAGCAGAACTCTAATGTTCGCAATTTCTGATGGTTGCTTACCTTCGAATGTAGGAGGTGGATATAATTTAAGAATAGTTTTAAGAAGAACCCTTGCATTGCTTGCGAGATTTGGCTGGAATATCGATTTGGCAGAAGTTACGGACATGCACATTGAACAGCTAGAATCAATGTACCCCGAGTTAAAGGAGCACAAAAATGATGTAAGAACCATACTACAAATCGAATCCGATAGATATTCTTCGTCCAAAGAAAGAATGTATCAAATAGCTAATTCCATGGTAAAATCCAAGAAAAGTCCCAGTACAGAGGATCTTATCAGAATGTATGAATCCGACGGTATTACACCGGATTTCTTACTTGAATCTGGAGTCATAGAAAAGATACCTCCAGACTTTTATGTCAAATTATCAGAATTACATACTTCTCACGAATCAAAGCAAATTTTGGATATTGAACCTGTCACTGGAGTTGAACCTACAAGATTGCTGTATTATGAAAACGAGTCAATAAGGGAATTTGATGCAAAAGTTCTCAAGGTGCTCAAAGACAAATACTTGATTTTGGACAAGACTGCATTTTATCCCAGAGGTGGCGGACAGGAACCAGATTTTGGATCTATCGAGGACATCAGAATTATAGATGTAATAAAGCAAAATAATATAGTTCTTCACAAGATGCAAACCTCACCCAAAGATCTTTTTGTAGAGAACAAAGTAGTCCATGGGATTATTGACAATACGAGGAGACGATCTATAACAAAGAATCATAGTGCAACTCATATATTAAATTCTGCCGCAAGGAACAATCTCGGCTCATGGGTGTGGCAGAATTCTGCCTTTAAAGACGAACATTATGCAAGATTGGATATTACTCATCATTCTGCTCTGACAAAGGAACAAATCAAGAAGATAGAAAAAACTGCTAATGAAGTAGTTCAGAAAAATTTACCGATCCTTATCAATATTCATGAAAGATCCGATGCCGAGTCGCGATATACCTTCAGGATATATCAAGGAGGTGCAGTTCCATCAAACAATGTAAGAATAGTAAACATAGACGGATGGGATGTCGAAGCATGTGGTGGAACCCATGTTAATAAGACAGGTGAAATAGGCTTGATAAAAATTCTTAAGACAGAGAGAATTCAAGATGGTGTAGTAAGACTTGAATTTGTTTCCGGAAATAATGCGCTGCAGTACATCCAATCTCAGGATTCTCAGTTATACAATATCGCCCAATCATTGGGCTCAAGTAGAGAGAAAGTAGGCGAGTCATTTGGTAAGATGATAGCGGAAAATGAATTAATGAAGAGAAAATTAAGATCGCTTGTTAACAAATTTTCAGACAACATGGCTTCAATCGTTGCGCAGAAAGCGACCAAGACTGGAGTTGGAATAAAAATTTATGGCACTTATGATGATCAGTTAGGTGATGATTACTATATTGCTTTAGGAGAAAAAAGTACTTGCGTTGATCCTTTTTTAGTGTTTGTAGCACTTGTGCAAGATCATGATAGGATCAGAGTCATTGTTTTTGCAGGTGAGGAATCGAGAAAAATCCTTAAGGCATCGAGAATTGCCAAGGAAATTTCCCTAAAACTTGGCGGTACTGGAGGAGGGGGTACGGACAAATTTGCTCAAGGAGGAGGAAGGGACAAGAACAAAGTACAGGATTGCTTGACGAATCTGGAGAGTTTGATAACTAGTATTTTAGAGACTAGTGAAAAAAATGGTTGAAAATTCCACTGAAAAAACGCTCAATTTAGATTTCAACTGGAAGACAGTTGAAGAAAAATGGGGAAAGAGATGGACTGAGCACAAAATATTTGAATCTGAATGCGATTTGAACAAGAAAAAGTATTTCTTAACTGTAGCTTACCCTTACCCTAATTCACCACAGCATGTAGGACATGGAAGAACGTATACTTTGGCTGATGTCCATGCAAGATACAAGCGTATGAAAAACTATAATGTCTTATTTCCTATGGGTTTCCACTATACAGGAACGCCGATTGTATCTATGTCTCAGAGAATCAAATCTAGCGATTCAGAATTAATTGAAACCTTTCGACAAATATACAAAATCCCAGATGAAATGATAGCAAGTTTTAAAGAACCTAAAAAAATTGCCAGCTATTTCCATGAAGAAATTAAACAGGGTATGAAAGAGATGGGGTATTCGATTGATTGGAGGCGTGAATTTACTACAATAGATAAGGGTTATTCGAAACTCATCTCATGGCAATTTAGAAATCTCAGGAAGAATGGTTTAATTGTACAAGGATCTCATCCAGTTGGATGGTGCCCTCAAGATCAAAGCCCTGTAAGTCAGCATGATACTGTAGGTGATATCGAACCTGAGCTTATTGAATATGATCTTGTTAAATTTAAATTTGAAGATTATATTATTCCAACAGCGACATTAAGACCAGAAACTGTTTTTGGCGTTACAAACCTGTGGGTGAATCCTGACATTCAATATGTAATTGCATTGGTAAACAATGAAAAATGGATAATTACAGAAGAGGCTGCAAGTAAGTTGGAATATCTTAACTTAAGCGTTTCTGTAGTGTCAGAAATAAAGGGATCTGAGTTAGTAGGAAAATTTCTATTCAATCAATTAAGGAATGCCCACGTACCCGTGTTTCCAGCGTCATTCGTGGACCCGAATAATGGGACTGGAATTGTCATGTCTGTTCCGGCACATGCACCGTATGACTACCAGGCAATGATTGATTTAAGGAAGGATGATGATACGTTAAAAAAATATGGTATCAATGTGGATATTAAGCCTATAAATCTAATTCAGACTGATAAGTTCCCCTCAAATAATTCATCGCCTGCAGAACGGATACTTGCCCAGTTCTCGATAAGTAACCAGAACGATCCAAAACTAGAAGAAGCAACAAACAAACTTTATTCCGAAGAATTTCATGCTGGCAAGGTTTTGCCCGGCATAGAGATAATTGGCAATTTAAGCGTATTAAAAGCTCGAGAAATAATAAGGGAAAAAATCATCAACGAAAAAATAGGAACAACCATGTATGAATTAAAAAATGTGGTAAAATGTAGGTGCGGAACACCTTGCGTAGTTAAGTTACTAACAAACCAATGGTTTATCAACTACGGCGACAAAAATTGGAAAAAATTGGCGTACGAATTAGTTGATAATATGGAAATTTTACCAGAGGAAATAAGACAGGAATTTAAAAATGTCATTGATTGGCTAAAGGAAAGAGCTTGTGCCAGAAAAAGTGGACTTGGAACTAGACTTCCATGGGACAATGAATGGATCATTGAAAGTCTTTCAGATTCAGTTATTTATATGGCTTATTATCCCTTGTCAAAGTACATTAGCAATGATGCTAATTTACAAAAGAGCACAGACAAGGTGCTGGCGGATGATTTGAACGATGCCTTTTTTGATTATGTTCTCTTAGGTAAGAATGATATGAATGTTGTTGCTAGAGATTCAAAAATATCGACAGAATTGCTAGAAAGAATAAAAAATGAATTTCTGTATTTTTATCCGGTTGATTCCAGGCATTCTGGAAGGGACTTGATACCAAATCATTTAACGTTCTTTATCTTTAACCATACAGCAATTTTTCCCAAAGACAAGTGGCCTAAACAAATTGTTGTGAACGGATCGGTACTAATGGAAGGTAAGAAAATGTCCAAATCTCTTGGGAATATTATTCCACTTCGCCAAGCAATAGAAGAATATGGAGCAGATCCAATTCGTCTTACAATGCTGGCGTCTTCAGAGATATTGCAAGATTCTGATTTTTCCTTTGACTTAGTAAAAGGCATTAGGTCCAAATTATATGATATTTACAGAACAGTGATGGCACACAAAAATATTTTTACTATAGCTCTGAACAGTTTGGATCATGATGAACTTGAGGACGATTGGATATCAAGTAGAATACAACGTATTGTTTTAGAAACCACTTCAGCCATCGAAAAATTTAGAATTAGAGAGGCTTTGCATAATATATTATATTTAATGGACAATGATCTACAATGGTACCAAAAAAGAAAACTTGCGAAGAAAAAGTCAGTATGCAATAACTTCTTGAAGGAGTTTCTAATAACAAGGATAAAACTATTAGCCCCATTTGCACCTTTTTTCAGTGAAGAAGTTTGGGAAATAATTGGCAATAAACCTTTTGTCAGTTTTGAGAGTTGGCCAGAAGTTAATGACTCGAAAATCTCCCTTAATTCTGAGGACAATGAAAAACTAATTCAGGATATGATTTTTGATATACAAAAAATAACAAAGGTGACTAAAATTGCCCCACAAAAGATAATGATCTATACTGCTTCAACTACCAAAAATAAATTATATAAGAAATTATTGGATCGGATTCAGAAAGAATCGACTGCTAATTTTGGAATCATCATGAAGGAATTAGTAAATGATGACGAAATAAAGGATTTTGTAAAGCGTAGTCCTGACTTGGTGAGGAAAATGATAGAAGACATACTTTCTGAGTCAGTAGATGTTAGAGAGAGAAGAATAAAAATAGATTCTTTTAGTGAAATGATACCACTGCAAGATGGTATATCTTTATTACGTAATGAGATTGGAAACGATAAACTCGAAGTAAGAATATACTCTGAAGATGATAGTGATATATACGATCCAAAACAAAAGTCAAGGTTTTCAAGGCCCTATAAACCAGCTATATACATCGAATAATCTAATGTCATCTCACGAAATGCAATGATAAATTGGAATCATGAATTAAGTATTATCAATGGACAATAGTATTTATGTAATATTTTTGTTCTTAGCCATAAAATTAAATTTAGAACTTTTTGAAT
The DNA here is from genome assembly GCA_044870765.1 of Nitrososphaeraceae archaeon. Classification (GTDB taxonomy): domain Archaea; phylum Thermoproteota; class Nitrososphaeria; order Nitrososphaerales; family Nitrososphaeraceae; genus TA-21. The sequence continues at coordinate 36,016 of JBIOZG010000011.1, read as the reverse complement.
AGTCAATCGTTGTCAGCTAACTACACATTAGTATGTTCTACAAGTGATCTTGCGAGTAGTACAATTTCACGATGTTTAATTGATAAATATGGGTTCACAAAAGAGGATGATGGCTCCCTTAGTACAACTAACTATCCAAATATAGCATTACATATTTCCGAAAATAATTTGCTTTATCTTGAGAATCTTGATTACAAATATCCGAACACATCTTGTTTTATTTTCTTGTCGCAACATAAATCTCAAGCCAACATTCCAGCACTGACGTGTCACTCAACAGGTAATTTTGGCAAGAATGTTTTCGGTGGTAAAGAAAAAGAATTGGGAATATCTTATCCTTGGATTCAGAAACAATATCTGATTGAATTGAATAATCAAAAGGATAATGTCCCTTTTTATGATATTATTATTGAATCAACCCACCATGGTCCTACATCATTAGAAAAGCCAATTTTGTTCATTGAAATAGGATCAACTGAAAAACAATGGACGGATGAAAATGCAGCAAATATGGTGTGCAGTTCTTTGTTTAAAGTAATTACAAAAGAGCAGGGAGTCTGCAAAAAGGTAGGTATAGCAATAGGTGGCACTCATTATCCAACAAAATTTAATAAATTATTGCTAGAATCAGAGTATGGTTTAGGAGCAATCGCTGCAAAACATGATTTACCTTATTTGGATAATTTTCTATTAGAACAAATGATACATAGGAGTATTGAAGAGGTGACATATGCCCTGGTAGATGTAAAAGGGCTGGGGAAGGAAAAATCCAGAGTACTGACTTTACTAGATAAATGCGGGATTGAAGTTGTAAAAATTTAGAAAAGCGATCACCTCAAGAGTTATTTATGTTTGTATAGGATAGGTAAAGTATGACTTACAAAAGTGGAAGTAAGAATTACAAGAAAACAGGAAGGGAACATATTGAAAGTCAATCTGTCTATGGCCTTGTATCTAGTATTCCTGCAGGTAAAGTCGCAACCTACGGACAATTAGCAATGTCGCTCGGAAATTCTCGAGCTGCACGAGGTATTGGAAAAATTCTGAATAAGAATCCACGCCCTATCGTGGTACCTTGTCATCGCGTAGTCTGTTCTGACGGACACGTTGGAGGTTACATGTACGGCAAAGAACGAAAAATTTCACTACTGCTACGTGAAGGAATTCCTATCGTTAATGGGCAAATAAAAGATTTTGAAAAATACAGATTCTCAAATTAGCATTACTTGTGTTTTGCCTGTTTGGCAAGATCTCTCAAGTGCGATAGAGACCTGACATTTCCACCTCTAATTTTCTTATATAACGCCCAAAATGTTTCTCTGTTTATCTCGTTTCTGGCTTTAAGTATTTTTAAATGTCTTCGCATAGCTTTGGTTCTTTTAACATAAACTTCCTTCTTACCGACTCTTGCAGTTTTCTTCCCCTTCTTAGATCCAGCAGAAGTGCCATGTTTTCTGCGAGTTTTTAGTTTCTTTTCCGCTCTTGACCTAGAAATTCCTTTAACCTTTACTGTCCATATAGTGCCATTATTAATTAAAGAACGCATATCCTCTCGTGTAATTGCGTCGGCTATATCGTCAAGTTTGTCAGGTTCAAATCTTACCCTGTTTGAACCTACTCCTAGAACTCTTGCTATCAACTCTCTTTTTTTTCTTAGATTTACAACCATTATGATTTAGACACTTTTTTTCCTTTGCTTTTACCCTTTCCTTCTTTTTTGGGCTTTACTTCAGCTTTCTCTACCTTTTCAACTTCTTTTTTGGGCTTGGTTTCAACCTTTTCTACCTTTTCAATTTTGCCTGGATTTAACACCTTGATTTTCAATTTTGTGGCTTCATTCAAGATATCCAATCTTTTCTTGTAACCAACCCCATGAGCAATTCTAATTGCATCTATCGTGGGATCAATTCTTGTCAAATCGTTCGTATTAAAAATTAAAACATCATTATAACCAGATGGATGTAGGCCCCTTGATTTTCTTGGTCCTTTATATCCGACCTTAACCAATGCGGGAACCCCTGACACCTGTTTCCTCATTTTATTGTCTTTTCCTTTTGGTTTTCGCCAATTAGTTGCAAGTTTCTTATACCTCCAGCTTTCTTGTCTCACAAAATCCGGTCTCTTGTCAGCTATTTTTTTTCTGAGTTGCAGGAGTTCTTTATTAATAACCATGAAACTATTGTCAAGACCCTATTTTTTAAATAAAAATGTTTCTAGATACTACTGGCTTTGCTTCTGACGTGCTTTATCAAACCTTTTGTGTTAAAACTATTGCACTATATTTATGAATCCATACTTTTCCCGAGTTGTCCTCTGGATTGACATATTATATGCGAATATTTTCTTTGAATATTCTTGGAGTACCTCCATCATAGGTTGCGATGTACTTGCTGTGTAGAATCCGGGGCAATCGCCGGTTAGTTGGTAGGATGCATGGACTACAGGTTTGCCGTTATCAGATTCCATCCATGAAGAAAATGGATAAAGCCAGCAAACACCGGGTTTGTCAGGATGTATTACACAACTCCCACCTTCATCCAAAAATCTGCATGGTAAAGGTTTACCGTCCTGGTCTTCAGTCTCATTTTCCTTTCTTTTTAGCGAAATCATACTGATTGTCGTAATTAAATTGTTCATGGTAGAAGATTCATTCCAGCTGGAAACTGTTGTTTCTTTCTTGATAAATTCAGATACTGCTTCATATCCCATTTTGTTTGAAATCAGTGACATGTCATCTTTCGTTAAGGGCAATCTTCCTTGTTTCTCACAACAGTTGTGGCAATCCGGCCATAAACATTTCCAAAGAACGTAAGTTTCATCTCTGGCAAGAAAAGGAATATGAAAAACCACACCATTGACAACCAATTGAAAATCAGATACGTCGTCGCGTTTTCCAAGATGAAGATCATAAATTGACTTCTCAATTTTCCATTTGTTGGCCAAATTATCCAAGGATTGCTTTACTTCTAATTCCCTCAAAATCAAATATGATATAGAGGGACCCAAGTTTAAATGTGCCTAAGAAACAAATCTCCCTTGAACCGTGCAGCATGCCCAATTTCGAAGAACCCAATACCCCAAAAAAAGAACCAGTAAGTAAGGGCAAGCATGCATCTTCGACCCAAAACAGAAGGATGGTGTGGGAAAATATTATTTGGCCACTAATCTTGGATGTGAATCGTTCCTATTTCACTCTAAAAGAATATCACTTAAAGAGAGACAAATTTTGTGACAATAAGAATATACAGTCGTCAAAAGTAGCTGGTGGTTTTGTATCATTGTTGGTTAAAGGTATTCTGATAAGACAAAAAACTATCTATTCAATACACTATAGACTAATACCATATATGAGAAAAAAAGCTCATCTTGAATATGGTCAAGCAATAAGAGAGGCAAGTACCAAGCGCTGAAATTCCAAATTGAGCAACAAAACTATGAGTATTTAATTGAAATATTTATCTATACTTTACGGTTTGCAATTTTCCCTCATCGGCTGTAACAATTATTTTTTGAAAGTCTAGATCTTCCTGCTCGGGAGTAACGAATATTGAGCTAAATGGTGCCATGGAATTGTAAATCTGTTTTCTATTTGTATCATTGTCAAACACCACTGTTACGTTATGAATTTCTTGTGGGTTGTTATTGTTTATTTTTATACTTATGGTAGTCAAAGCCTCACCACTTTCCATTATTTCTACGGTTAAACCTGCTCTTGGAATAAAAACGAGTAATACGACAATAGCTACAATTGCAAAGCCGCCGTAAATAGCGTATTTAGCAATTCTTATCCAATCCCGTGATTTCTTATGTTTGCCTTCATAATGCCAATCATCATCCCATCTTCCCAATTTTTTTCTATTATGTACTAATTGAAATTACTATAAACATTTTTTTGGTGCAAAATTGCCGCTTCAAATAATAAAAGAAATTTGACCATTATTACTTGTTGAATTTTCTATAGAATGCTATTACGTTGCTACAATCCCTGCATTTGTATTCGCCTTTTTCTACCAGAATCACTCCCTGACCTAATTCCTCATTAGGAGTCTCATATTTTATGATTGGAGAGCCACTGAATTCCTTCCCACATGAATTGCAGTAATACTTTATGAAACGATCTTCACTCAATCTTCCGACATTGGCTAGAAATATTTGTGGAACTCCCAAATTAGCCTTGATTTCCTCATCTTCGGTAATTTTAGCAAAGACATACCCGCCTGAGCCCAACAGTTTCTTCTCCTCAAGATCTTCATTTTCGCCCATGTGTCTATTATAATTAAATCCATAATTTTAACAGTGCATGGTTCTATCTAAGATCAAGTTTAATATTTAGTAAAGTTAATGAAAATAATTTAATTCTAATAAATTAGAAATGTCTTCCAATTTTGATTCGAGTCTTTTATCAGACAGGGTTAAATTCAAATTATTCGCTGCCCAAACGCATCTAAACAAGTTACAAGAAATCAAGTTAGGTCAGCGAAACATGGATAAAGTTGATGTAAGAGTGCCATTGGAGTTGGAGATTGATTGCTTTCTTTCCCAAATTTTAGGAGCAGTAGATTGCCTATTAATGTTAATTAACACGAGATTGGATTTGGGAATTTCAATAGAAAAAGTTGATCTGGCTACAATTCAAAGCGCATTGAATGCGGGAACAAAAAACATAGGTTTATTGACAGAATTACGTGAAGCGTTAGAGCACAATAGTTGGCTTTGGATATTAAGGGAATTTAGAAATCAAACGATGCAAAAACCATCCAAGGAAGTCCAAGATTTTTTGCTCGAGGACAGATCGACATCAACATCGTCAATAGATCAAAACAAATCTACTGGTAACTATGACGAGTATATCAACAATAATCTCGTAGATTATTTTGAGAGGAATCTGGGCAGAGTTAGGGAGCTTATTGACATCATAAGAATGAAAGAATCTCTACTAAAGTAGATATCGATAAATATCTGTTTGAAAATTTCTAGTTGTAGCTCGAGAATTAGCCCGGTCGAATCCACACGATTGTGTCGATGCCGAATCTAGCGGTCAAACTCCACAGGAGGGCTATGGATTTCAGGCTCTGGATCGTCATGAAAAGATACCTGAGGACAGCAGTTCGAATCTGCTCCGGGCTACCATCTTTATTTTAAATTTGGGGTCCAAATTTTGCCAAATCTTTGGTTTCCTCTCCGAACCTTTTGAAATTTTCGATAAACAGATGGGCCAGTCTCTTCGCTGCAACAACGTACTGTTCTTCGTTGGACCATGAAAAACTCGGATCCAGAATTTTTGACGGAACTTGAGGACATGAAAGAGGAATATCAAGATTAAAGATACTATCATGCTTATATTGCACCTTGTCAAGATCGCCGTTTAATGACGCAGATACCATCGCTCTGGTATATTTCAAATCCATTCTCCTTCCAATTCCATATGGGCCCCCAGTCCAACCTGTATTTATAAGATACACACTCGTGTTGTGTTTTGAAATCTTTGATGCTAGCATTTTGGCATATTCAACTGGAGGTAGTGGCATAAATGGTGCTCCAAAACATTGAGAAAATGTTTCTTTTGGTTCTGTAATACCTCTTTCTGTGCCCGCTAGCTTACTTGTATAACCAGAAATAAAATGATACATTGCACCTTCTTTCGTTAGCCTGGCCACCGGTGGCATCACACCAAATGCATCTGCAGTGAGAAAGATTACGACCTTGGGATGTGTTGCTACTGAAGGAATTACCGCTCCAGGTATAAAATCTAAAGGGTAGACGACTCGTGTGTTCTCTGTTAGGTAACTATCCTCAAAATTCGGCTCGCGTGTCAATTCATCAACAGTTACGTTCTCCATTACAGAACCGAATTTTATTGCATTCCAAATCTGTGGTTCATGTTCCTTATTAAGATTTATACATTTTGCATAACACCCGCCTTCAAAATTAAAAATTCCCCTATCAGACCATCCATGCTCATCATCCCCTATCAGGTACCTTTCTGGATCTGCGGATAATGTAGTTTTCCCTGTACCCGATAGTCCAAAGAATAGTGCTGTTTCTCCATTCTTTCCCATATTAGCAGAACAATGCATGGGAAATATTCCCCTGCGGGGAAGTAAAAAATTCATAACAGAAAACATGGCCTTTTTTATTTCGCCTGCATAAGAAGTATAACCTATTAACACCATCTTCTTGGAGAAATTAATGATTATGAATGTGCCACTTTTGGTTCCATCTATTTCTGGAAGTGAAGCAAAATCATTAACAAAGAAGAGAGTAAATTCAGGCTTATGGTTATCAAGCTCTTCTGGTGTCGGACGTATAAATATCTGCGATGCAAAAATATTATGCCAAGCATTATCGGTAAAAACCCTTATCGGCAACCTACTCTCAGGATCGGCTCCTACAAACCCGTCGAAAATAAAAAAATCCTTTCCTGACACATGCTGCTTCATTCGTTCAAAAATATTGTCAAACTTTTCACTAGCAATAGGATGGTTCACTTTGCCCCAGTCCACAATATCATGAGTTATTTCATCATCAACAATGAACTTATCATCAGGAGAACGTCCCGTAAACTTACCAGTCTTAACAGACAATGCGCCAGAATTTGATAATAGCCCTTCGTTTCTTTGAATTGCGATTTCAATAAGAGTTGCTATTGGAAGGTTTCTCTCAATCTTTCCAAAATTAATATTCATCTTCTCTAGTTCCAGAATATAGCTTTTTGGATGACCGTTATCTTCCTCATTCATTGATACGGATGTAACGTCCACAATGGGTATTTAATTTATTTCATGTTACAATGCAAATAATCGTAGAAAGTGCAAAATTAGGACTAAGTTGATTGGTGCAAGATCACGCATGATTAGCACCAATCAATTTTTGTTACATCTATCTCCTGAAATAGACGATATCAGATATTAATTCCCATTACGTTTAAACTTTATGAAAGTAACAATCATGTAAATTGAACTGAACTGATTTTGGTTATTCAATATGTCTAACTCTTTATTGTATTTAAAAGAAAAATCAATAAAGACTGATGGTTAGAGAAGAGTAGAAGATGAATATGATCCTGTACATTGGCCTTTTCAAGTGCGATTACCTTGTGGTTCTTAGGAGTTGTATCCCAAACTAGTAAATGTAATACCCGTTCTCCATACTTAGTTCTAGAGACTGCAATTGCAACAGCACTTTACCGATCAAACTTTCCGAGTTAATGAAGCTCAATCTAGCGATGAGTTTATATTTTAACGACCTAGCCTCGAAAGAAATCTGCGTGTAATCCATTAAATCCACACAATGATTTGGAATTGCATCGGCAATGTACATCGAATATAATGATACGAAATTCAAGCATATTGATACAATAGAGCTATTTGTACCCGCGCAATAGCGTTACTACAATTTGATATATAACTGCGATACAAATTCCGGAGAATAGTAGCATATTATTTCTTATTGATCAAAACGATCAATAACAGGACTTTGAAAATTCGCGGATAATTTATGTCTAGAAATGGCTATTCGAAGTTTCGTAATCACATATTTACTTAAGCAACATTAATTAAGTGAATTCCCATCAAATTTTACAAGTGGATTCTAACATACCAACGATGCTAATTAATTTAGTTGATTACTAATTCAACTGATAATAGTTATTATGCAGGACCCATGTTTTATATTTTCTAGAATAATAAGATAGTCCCGTATTCTCATCGTCTAAGGGATAATAATTATAATTTTCTTGCCTCTCCAATATTCGGAGTAACTTGAGGACAGTCCTTTCTTCCACCAAATATTTCATTATTCTTTCCACTTCTCTATCCATCTATTTTCGGTACCTATTGGATTCATAATCATGTTATTACTTATATATGGTAACCAACATTTTTAACATAAATTTCCACTTAATTTTTTAAAAGATAAATAAGCAAAATAAAAGATAAGTAAGAAGATTCCTCTCAGTCTGCCGATGTATTTAAACTAATACCCCGAGCAAACAATATTCCACCAATACTGCATGAAAATTCTCAGAATTCTCAAAACAATAGATATAAATTAACTTTTTAGAGTACAAGTTGCTGTGAATTGTTTTATGGATACTTTTACTACGAATGGTTTATCTCAAATTAAGATTTCTAAATCATATGTTCTAATTCCAATCGCTCTTTTGCTTATATTTGTCTTTGTTGCCACAAGCTCCTATGCACAAACTACAGCAATTGATGACACGTTATTACCCAAATTATTCGATAGAGTGAAGAATTCTGTAGTACAAATCACCGTGTCTAATGAGGATCCACGCTCTTCTGCGTTAGGTTCAGGTTTTGTGTTTGACACATCAGGGCATATTATCACAAATGATCATGTGGTTCGTGGCGGATCTTACAACGATACTAATACAACAAATAATGTTACTGTGACCTTTTTGGATGATAGGTCCTTTAAGGCGAAAATAGTAGGTAGCGATCCCTTTTCTGATCTAGCCGTCCTACAAATTGAAGATCCGAAAAATCAATCAATGATTCCCCTTGTCCTCAGTAATTCATCTGACATTCAGATTGGGGAACACGTGATTGCGATAGGTAACCCATTTGGCCTATCTGGCTCTATGACTGAAGGAATAATTAGCGGATTAGGAAGGGTTATTCCTTCTCAGAATCCGGAAGGTCCACAAGGCCCGGAACTAATGCCAGATGAGGGTAACACGCTGGTTCCCCCTGCCTCATTTTCGATACCCGAAATAATTCAAACTGATGCAGCTATAAACCCAGGAAATTCCGGAGGCCCGTTGCTTAATTTGAAAGGACAGGTAATAGGCATAAACAGTGCCATTTTTTCACTAACGGGTGAATATTCCGGAGTCGGATTTGCCATACCGTCTGGCACTCTTCAAAGAGTCGTACCAATATTAATTTCACAACATACCTACAAGCATCCTTGGATTGGAATCTCAGGCATAGACGTTAATGAACAAATTGCCTCAGCTATGAAACTAAATACAACAAAAGGATTTCTTATAATAGATACTAGTCCTGGCGGACCTGCTTCCAAGGCGGGAATCGAAGGTGGAGACAAACTGATCGATATAAACGGAAGAAAAACAAAATTGTTTGGAGATGTGATTATAAAAATTGATAATCAAAGTGTTTCAAAGATTGATGACATACTACTATATCTTGAACAACAGAAAAAGGTCGGTCAAGATGTCAACTTGACTGTTATAAGAGATGGTAAACTTCAAACAGTTAAGGTTGTTTTGGCGGAAAGACCATTGCAGCTTAACGCATCGCCCTTATGGTTGGGGATCGATGGTATGGACATGAGTGAGGAAATTGCTTCCGAATTAAATGTTAACCAGAGCACGGGAATTTTGGTAATCGGCATTATTTCTGATGGTCCTGCAGATAAGGCGGGACTGAAAGGCGGTTATATACTATCAGAGATAAATGGAACGCAAATAGAACTTGGCGGCGATATTATTATTAGTGCTGATAAGCAACCCATCGACAATTTAAGGGAGCTTTCGACTTACATTATGAATAACAAGAAAGACGGTGACATTATCAGTATTGGTATATTGAGAGATGGTAAACCGCAAGAAGTGAATGTTACTTTAGAAACAAGACCGAATGATCTCAAACAATAGTGGATCAAGAAAGATCATTAGCTCGCCAGGCAGATATTATTCGGAATGAGTAAATTCCTTATAACCGCTCTTAAAGTCTGCATTCGTTCTATGTAAGTGTTCAATGAATTTACTGTCTTTGGCAAGAATCTCCTTCATGTTACTTTCTAGTTCATAATATGCTACATCCGGGTCGCCTGTTTTGGATTTTGGTGTAAGCGAGAGTATGGTTGAATCAGAATACATAATAATTATTCTAAGCGCCAATAATTTTGCGTTTAATGCCAATTCGAGTAAGAGAAAGTTCATCATTTTGTTTTTACGATCTTCATTAGAGTTCTGTGTATCTTCAAGCCAGTTCAGAGTAGTTCTACAGCATTGTTTTAGATACTGTGTTATTATAGAATAAAATCGCGCCGTGCTGGATACTATTGTATCTACTTCAAAATACTGAAACAACAAAGTCTTAAGAATTGGATCGTCGCTGTATTTCTTTAAAAGACTGGGAGGATAACTCACGGTTTCAGTTAACACATAGAAAAGTCCGGTACTAGTCAGTTGATATTTTCTCATTCCTCTTAATATCAATCCCTTCTTTTCAGTGAGGAGTTTGAGTCCCAATAATCTGGAAACAGTTGATGTATCTCCTAGTTGGTTCTTGTCTCTCAATTTCAGGTAAGATCCTATTTGTGCAGAAAAATCGACATTGTTTATCACCTTAAGCAACATAGATTTTTCTTCTGTTCCTACTTGTTTTTTTTCATAATCATACAATGTTTTGAGATAATTAGAGTAATCCATTTTTTCTCGCGGGGTAAAGAAATATTCTATTTAATTGAATTTAAATGGTTCATGTAGTAAATTTCGAAAAACACTCCAATACTCATACCAGTCATGAAACAACGTAGATTGTCATTATCGGAATCATCTTTTTATGGCAATACTACATTTAAAAAGAACTCTATTTGTCTAAGTCGTAGGGGCCATCGTCTAGCTTGGTCAAGGATACCATCTCTGTTGAAATTACTTAATCTCGCTGAGGTATTGGCCTGGGGCGCTGGCGGTCGTGGGTTCAAATCCCACTGGCCCCAAATCAATCTTGTCCCTTTATTTAGTCCCCCTTTCATATACTTATAGAAACATGCTAAGAACGCAACATCAAGATGGGCTAGACTTTTCAAATCCGTATAACATGTTCAAATACTCAATAAGGAATGAACTGACAAGAAAGTACTACGAAAGAAGACTCAAAAGATTTTTTGATTTCATAAATTTTGATATCAAGTTAGACCTTGGTGAACGCTGCAATAACTTTGTTAATAAATCAAGAAACGAACCACCTTCAAGCTAGGTCGTTAATCAAATAGTAGAGTTCTTGCAATTCCAGAAGAATCGCGTGGAGACTGGAGAGATTACAGCATCAACGCTAAAAAATTTTGTGAAGCCACTGAAATTATTTTGTGAAATGTCTGATATTGTGATACCTTGGAAAAGGATAACAAGAGGATTGCCCCGTGCAAGTATGGCAGCCAACGACCGAGCTCCAACCTTAGAAGAAATTCAAAAAATTTGTGAATATCCTGACAGGAGAATAAAAGCAATAATCTATACAATGGTCTCTTCAGGAATTAGACTTTGAACATGGGATTCCCTTAGATGGACACATTATTCCTATTAATAATGATAAAGGCGGCATCATTGCTGCAAAAGTCGTCATATTTGCAAAAGTCGTCATATGTAAAAAGCCATTATGAGTACACAAACTCTGAAAAATAACAATTCAGTATAGTCGAAAGATTAGTTGCTATATAAGATTGGAAGTTGACAATGCATTGTATCACTACTGCTTAATGTCAATGTTTTGTGTGTCTACTGTGTATCTACTATTAATTTGTGGCGGAAGTCTACACGCCAATGTTTTTAATGTATAAGTCTACAGTTAATTTGTGACAGAAGTCTACAGTTAATTTTATTGCTGCAACTATACATTAACGGTCTTTAAAAGCCTATTACATTTTTATTTTTAAAGTTTGAATAAACTCTTTTGCTAATTCAAATGGAAGGAATTTCAAACATTAATGCTATAATAGAGGTACAAAATATTCCTTTAAAGAACCGTTAACTGAAGTGCAATTGTCCAACCAAGACAGTTTCTAGTGGTGAAATTAAATTTATTCCGTATTCATTTTTTAATATCCATTACCACTTCCGTATCCAAAAATTATGTCAAAAATGATTCACAAACCACTGGGTCTAACAATAAATAAACTACAATTGTATTTATTGCATAATAAAGGACTCGCTGAAAGTTATCATGTGGAATTCCATTCATAAGCAGTTGCAGTGAATTCTTCCGAGTACACAGAACCATCTAGTTCCACTACGATGATTATATTGTTCATCCAAGTTAATTTTTGTGAGTTCGTAAAACCTGTCACGAGATTTAGCCCTCTGATTTTACCATCTTCAGTAACTTTGCTTTTCTCATGCGCCCACCACATAAACTCCTGCGCATTTTGGGTCGTTAAATTACCGTGCCAAACCGCATCGATTATTCCGTGTGGATATCTAGTCATCGTACCAGAAGCAAGATTTTTGCCACTTGGAAATCTTTCTATACCTTTGATGTCTGACATAAAGCTGACTTCTGTTGTCACTCCTTCAAGTGGATGCACTTTTGTCACTTTGAAACTCGTTATTTTACCAACTTCTTCAAAGAGTTTTTGTCCTAGAGCCATAGATGATATCTTTGAATCCATTGTATTTGAAATTTTTTAAGACTAACCGAAAATGTATGATGAATCTATAATCCTTAAGTAAAAATTGAGCATCTAAAGCTCATGAATAAAGAATTAATCATAATTGGAGCAACAATTTTGATGCTTGTTTTTACTACATCAGCAAACAACTTGTATGCCCAAAACGCGGTTACATAACAACAACACTGTTTTCAAAGGAAATAATTTGTTCATTTTTCTTTATCAGGTGCCTTGAATAATGAGGCTCTCTTACCCCAGTCAAGGAACATTCCATATGCGTGGCGGGTTGCTATATTTCGTATTATGTCAGACAAGATTGCGATGATTTCTTCATTTGACATAACGGTATTGTACAGGAGAGTTTCAGCTGTCAAAATCTGAATTAGCTCCTTCTGAGGTCTAGTCAAATTCAATTGCTCAAAGCTTCCAAACAAGTCCTTTGCCCAGCTGTTGACCTTAGGGTTTACAAAATCGATGGCCTTACCAAGATTCTCATCAGAAAACATATTATTCATTTTATTTACGCAACTCCAAATTAAAGCCTTCCAACAGGTTTGGATGAATTTCAGTATGCACTATCATCATAATTTCTGTAGGAGGCCCTTTGTTTTCAATTGAATCGTTTAGGTGCTTCAGACCTTTTTCCAAGTTATTGACAAAAATTACTTTGTTATTATTTGCCATGTGTCTGAGATCAGAATTAAAGAAATCTTGTCCCCTTTTTGCCAGTAATTGGGCAGTCTGATAGTCCGCAGTGTGACTCAATTGGTAACCGTTATCCATTTCGTCCATGTGTTCCGGCATAGGACTGGTCGAATTATTCATCGAATCCATATTCGTGTTCATATTCGTGTTCATATGTATGTTCATGTTGATATTCGTGTTACCTGTATCAGAATTATTACTTTTCACAGTATTGCTTATGGCTATAGAACCAGTGTTGCTGTTGCTGGGCGCCATTATCATATTTGACATATTTGTCATATCAAATCCTACATTGTACGCTTTACCATAATTTACCAACACTGCGTCCATAAGCTCTGCAAAAGCTAATGCTTCTATCCTTGAATTCTGAACATGTTCGCTTGACGGTTCTCCGGTGTCCCCGCCAAATAAACCTCCTAGAAGGTTTGTAACTTTGTCCAAAAAGTTAGAAGTTGGTTGCACCTGTGCCATCCTAATAATTTTTGCATTATCTAGTTTTTCATTTAGATTATTGACAAGTGTACTGATATTTTGCGATTTACTGTATGTAGTTGATGATATGTTTTCCATGCCAAACACAGATCTCATCAGCTCGCCTACCAGTTGAGGGTTGTCTTCTCCTATTTCTCCAATTACTCTTGGTAAGAGTGAAGAAGCCTTTGATGCATGATTTTCAGCAAGTGAGACGTTATTGTTTACCAAGTTTGCTGCGACTAGCTCTAATTCTGTTTGCACTTGGTCTATAATGGAAACGAATGTTCCTGTTTGGTCTCTGGTGAAAAGATGTCCCAATACTTTTGCATCATCAGAATTATACACGATATTCGAAAAAAACAGGCCAAAGCAAATAGCTAAAAAAGGAATCAGCTTTTTTTGAGTTCCACCTAAATTTCGCTTCATTTAACTATACTCCCATAATGATGAGCAAGTAATTTAAAACTAATAGATTTTAGAAAAGGGCTCCAGCGCCATAAAAAACGGTTGCATCAGTGTCATGAGTCTTTGACCGTGACATATTCATTTGCCTATCTCTATGTTGTATTTGTCATTTGATTCAGTAACATTAACTACAAAATCAACTTGTTTTGGATTAACCGGCATGAAGTTTATTCCTAATATTTTCGCTGTAATAATATATTGTCCTGAATCTGGAAATTTGTAAGATGAAAGTACTATTCCATTTGGAGTGTGAACGAAGGGCTGAGAAAATTCACTTGATGCTTTATAAAGTTCCTTACCATTTTTAGATATTGCTATATCTGTGTCTGCATGCAAAACTATTTCATTTTTTTCATTATGAAATAAAGTTGCTCTAAAAAATTCTGGAGAACCAATTTGAATTGCTGAAGGGGCATATTCCAATTTGACCCTTATCAAATTGTCATCTGTTATGGATTCGATAGATCTAATTGCATCATTGTTTAATCCATAAAAAGGATTATTTTCAAAAATTAAGCCACTTGTACTCAAAGGAACCTTTAGGATCAGAACAAAACCAAGCAACAAAATAATGTGGAAGTGAGGGAATGCATTCATTAATCAGTATTTGCGTCGTGAGTTTCATTTTGGGACGAACCATGTCCTTCTTCCCCATGATCATCTTCTTGACCATGATCATCACCTTCAGAATGCTCTTCTTCCTCTGCCAACTTTAACTTGAACATGTCACTAAGTAAAGGCGAAATTTTATCATCCACTACTTTGTCAATTTCATCAAAGGCACTCTTGCTATCTATCTTGCTTTTTAGTGTATTCAAAGAGTCTGCCAACTGACTGGAGTTCGAGTCACCCGCGGGTTTAATTTCATTGTATAGTTCTATTGCTCGAGAGACAGCTGCTTGCGCACTTTGATAGTCAGCCACATCGACAATGCTCGCTGTTTCATTATTCTGGTTTTCTGTATGCTCTGAGGAAGCGGTATTACTTTCGTTCTCATCATGACCCTCTTCCGCCATACCGAGTGCACTACCGTAATGCTCTAGACCTTCCCCTACCAAATCATTTACAACTAGAGCCTTAACGGTAACATTATCCAGTTGTTCTTTATCTATTCTGGCGCTCACAACTTCAGACAGTATATCATTGATATTACTAGCCTTGGTATTAACATCAGATTGTGCTGGAGAACTGGATTCGATCGCATTAACAAAATCAGTCAAAGTTTTATTAAGTTCGTCAGCCACTCGCGAATTTCTTTCCTTAATTTCTTTTGTATCGTTTGCTGTAATGTGCTCAGTTAAATGGTCAGCATGTTCTTTGGCATTAGTAGCATTAGAGACAGCTTGGTCTGCTGCCATTTTTAATTCTATTTTTGTCATTTCAACACCGGCCAGGAAAGATGCACTTTCATCTCCAGAAAAAGTATGGCCTAATACATTGTTTGCATTCAATATAGATCCAACTAGCAATAACATTAGCGGTATCGAAAAATGTAAAATTCTTTTCATTTTGAATTTTTAGTAGTCAGCATGATAATAGTATTGTGGTACACCAATCGAATGATGCATGAATCTATTGGCAATAATGTAGAAAAATGAGGAGATTAGTCTAGGGGGCAGAATTAAATTTCTTGGCTGCATGAAGTCTAAATGATGCTGATACACACAGACTAGCGGCCCTTAAATGAAGCGTTCGGTGATAAAGGACATTATCGTAGAGACAGACAGATAGATCATTCTGGAATTCAAGATAAGGAAATAAGTATGGTTACTAGTACAGAGTAATTCAGCGATTCGACTGCACGGAAGCAATAGTAGATATATACTTCCCGCAAGTAACTACCTTTAATCAAGCAAGTGAATTTCTTGGTCTAATATCAGCAGAGGATTAAGAGTTCGCACTAACTTCATTTTCATTTCAATTGACAATTTAGCAGTAAAATCTAGTAAAAAGATTTTTACACTATATCCAAAATTGAGAAAAATCTGCGCGATTTTTACTTGATATTTAATTTCGTCGTATGAGATGCTCCTTCCATTTTTTGGATATTTATTCCATGAAAAGTAGAAAATAAACGAATACTTTTAAATCAAGACTGGAAATCGACTTGGGATTCTGTATCAGGGCAATCATAAAAATTTCAAGAGAAAGCTAAATAATACCCAAGATAGTCACGTAATCTGATGGTTGGGACTGAACCTCTTATGAATACATTGAGTCATAAAATTGGCGAAAGAATATTTCTATTATGTGACCAGTGTCTGTGGGCCGTGACTTGTATTAACAAGAAATATCTGGAAGAATTGTCAGAAATATCTGAGGTAGAATATAGTTGTCCCATGTGCAAGCAAGATCAATTGAGCAGTTTTCCCATAACGTCTAACAACACATTTAGGTATAGGTATTCAAAAAACAAAGGTCTAGAGATAACGTTCACAATAAAGTGATACTCAAGATCGGCTTTACTGTTAAAGTTTAATTGACATATTAGACTATTGGTAAAAAGCAGAGAATTATCACTTAAAATGGAGATAAGATAGAAATCCCTGAAGATATTCTTTCAGATAAAGATAGATTAAAAGATGTAGAGCAAGGAATTGTCAAGGCAGTATCAAAAGGCCTTTACGAAGAAGGGCTAGCTTACACAGTTGTAAAGGCCAACTTCGATTAGACTACCACGTAAATCAGGTATAAATTGAGAAGACAGGTTATAAAACTAGAGCGCTAGGGGTAATCCAGACATCGGGAAAATTCGTAAGAAAGATAATAGCTGAAATCAGAATTTTCTGAGTTTGGAATGAGGAATGACTACAACCGCACCCATACCAGGAAAACTTGATTTCACTGTCATCTCTGTATTTAGTAACAACATTTCTACTTCATTCAGTGGTTTGCTGCCATCTATTTCGAGATGGATCTCAGCCCGTGAAATCGCACCTGTCTGACGGAGTTTGATAGACCTTACGTTCACATCACCATTGAATTTTTGCTCGACTAGTTTTTTCATATATTGTGTACTCACTGGATTTTGCCAAGCATCAACGAGTATTAGCGACGACTGTTTTAATGAAACATATGCTACAGAGAATATAAATCCGGCAATTACCAGCCCTCCAATAGCATCGGCTTGTAGAAATCCAAATTGTGTTGCTATCAATACGCTTAAGAAACCTAAAACAGACGCAGAACCATCTTTGATAGAATTCTTTGCGTCTGTCTTCAAAGAAAGCAAATTATATTTGTTGGCTATGCGGCGCATCTGAAAAGCCCTGTGCAGTGAAATGGCACCGGCAATTCCAAGCACAATCATCGTAGCAATAGGCTGTTGGATTTCTTTAGGGTTGATGAGTCCTTCGTAAGAGTGATAAACTATGAATGTTCCTATGGCAATCATTCCCATTGCAGCGATAAGTGCAGCAAAGCTTTCTACCTTATGATATCCAAAATGGAACTTCCTATCGGCGGGTCTGCGGGCAAATGTCAAACCTATCAATACAATAAGAGATATCATAGCATCGGACATGGAATCTACTCCATCGGCAGTGGCCACTACACTCCCGCTAATGTGACCCATAATTAGTTCTACAATCCCTATTCCGACTAGTGTTATTACAGAAATCTTCGCTATTCGTTGACCGGCGACAATTCCTTCATTCACTAGACCAGGAAAAGACTTGTTTTCTTTTGAACTAGGCGGATCTGAATCCGCAGAACTGGAACTATCTGTTTCTTCTGTATTACTGTTATCCAAATTGACTAAGTTAACTAAATGACGTGTCGATCATTATTAAATTTTGTCAGTCAATAATAAAATTTATAATTATGACTAGAAAGTTGCAAGACTCATATATATTGAGCAAAGAACGCAAACAAAATACATTGTATAATATAATTTGACTCGTTCGGCTCCCATTGAGGTAAATTTGCAACCTAAAAGCATCGCAATTGGATTTGAATCGAAATTGATAGATAAAGGGTAAACAAATCTTCCTTTTGATTTCGCCAAATAGGAATCTAGCTAAAGTAGGGGACCGGTGCAGAATTAAAATATATAAAACTCTAGCGTTACAAACTGCTGTGTCAAAGCAAGTAAGCGATATAATGACAACCAAAATAGAGATTATTCAAACATCGCAAAATGCCAAAGAAGCTGCAAGGAAGATGTTAAACAAGAATGTAAGTTCACTGCTAGTAGTCGATGAAGAAGGAAAATCAATGGGTATCGTTACTGAACGGGATATAACTAGAGGAGTATGCATTCATGATGTCTTGAGTAAAGAATTCAAGATACTTCATCTTATGACATCCCCATTATTAACAATTAACCCTAATTCATCTATTGAAATAGCAGCAAACTTGATGTTACAAAAAAAGGTAAGACATCTTATTGTTGTAGATGGAAACAAAACAGTAGGGATAGTGACTGCCACAAACTTTATCGATTATTTAAATGAACAAATGGATCCGGTTGATCCTAACTCTAATGTGCTTAAAACATTGAAAGATGAAGTCTGATGCTAAAATACAAACGTCCAAATTTGGCTGCAGAGATTCCAGATAATAATATGTTGTTACTTTTCAAGTAACTTTATTTCGCTCCGAACCTTTTGGATAATCCATGGTTATACTGATATATCAACTCATGAACATCGTGTGAGATTTGCTTTGCAACTGGATTTTTCTTTATTGTTAAACATGTATTATTTTATTTTATATTATATGCGAATGACCTAAAAATATCTGAATTAAATCATTGGATAAAAGGCTCCGTTGATTCTTGACTATCCTATGAAAGATTTGAGAACAACCACTTTCGTTCTTTTATTATGCTTATATAAATCAAATAGAGGGGGAAATAGTCTACTTTATATTTATAGTATTTCATATGAATATTGATAACTTGATGATTTATGTCCGAATGAGTTTTTTTATCATGTTAGTTGCATTCTCATTGATTGTATTTCCAACGTTTGCGACAAATTCGTCTTCCCAGTCAGATAACTCGATATCAAATAGTTCACAAGTAAACAATACGATAGCTAATGCTACATCATCGGATGAATCTGATGTTGAAACTCCAGCATTTGAGAATGAGACTTCATTTGCTTCTCTCAGTAGATCTCTTGCTGAAACTAATCAAACAGAAGATGAGCCAGTACCACCACCCCCTCCTTCAGAATCTACATCAAATGATGAATCTGATGATGATGGAGCCAGCGACTAGAACTTTAATGTAGACAAACAGTCAATACAACGACATCATTATTAAATAATAGTACAATTCTTGATCGATAACATGAATATTGACATGGTGTAAAATTATTTCATAAATATTATATTTTTTTTACTTCATTTTCTAAGGGGATGAATATTTTTCATAACGTAAAAGTTAATAATTACAAAGAAAAAATAGACATATGGGAAAATATGAATTACCTCCGTTACCATATAGTTACGATGCGTTAGAACCAAATATTGACGCAAGGACGATGGAAATACATCATACAAAACATCATCAGACTTATACTGATAAGCTCAATGCCGCTCTTGATAAATGTCCATCCGATATTCAGAATAAGGATATAGTTGAAATATTGTCTAACATCGATCAAGTACCGGCAGATCAAAAAAGTGCTATCAATTTTAATGGAGGAGGATTTGATAACCATCGGATATTTTGGCAGAACATGAAAGCAAATGGTGGAGGTGAAGCGAGTGGATCTATTGCAGCTGCAATAAACGATTCCTTTGGAAGCTTTTCTGCTTTCAAAGAAAAATTCTCTTCCAGCACCGTATTGATCCAAGGTAGCGGATGGGGATGGCTCGTATATAATCCGTCAAGTAAGAAAGTAGAGTACAAATCAATGCCAAATCAAACAAGTCCGCGAACTGAGGGTTTGATACCACTTTTGGGATGTGATGTATGGGAACATGCTTATTATCTCAAGTACCAGAACAAAAGACCAGACTACATATCTGCTTGGTGGAATGTAATAAATTGGCAAGACGTTTCTGAAAGATTTGATAAGGCTAAGAAATAGAAATTTATTTTTGTCTTGAAAGTTCACTAGAGATCTTACTCTCATTGTGGACATTTCAAGTTATTTTTTTAGTTTGTGATTTTTATATCGGCGCTATTGCAATAACTAGTTGATTAGAATTTGAAGAATTATTTCATTGATATGAGTAGTAGGCGGCTTAACTGTAAAATACATCGCTCTTTTTATTTTTTATTTCTTTTTCAATTGTAAATTCATCTGCTATTTCACTGCCCTTATTATCATAGAAGGTTCCAGTCAACTTTGTGTGAGGATTTCCGTTACTAATATCTATATCCAAAAACCCGAATTTCCCCGCAAATTGGTTAGCAACATAAGGATTTTTACCCTCCAAGGAATAGAAGTTTACTCCTCCTGTTCCCACAGTAGTAAAAACGATACCATCATTACCTCTGTTGTATCCTGTACTAAGTTCACTAGTCGTTGTTGGCTTTGCACTTTCATTGGGATTGTATGTCAAAGGATAAGTTCTCTGATAATTGTGGTTATGTCCATTTAATACTAGATCAACCCCATATTTTTCGAAAAGTGGATTGTAAGTATCCCTTAACGATTCTTCTGCCGGATGTTCTGAGGGTGATGAATAAAGTGGTTTATAGGTACTTACAATTATCCAATTAGTATCTTCATTTTGAGATGCCTTTTCAAGATCTTGTTTGATAAAATTGTATTGCTCGGAGCCTTCTTTATAATCGGACAATGAAGCCATGACAAGGAAATGAACATGTTTGTAATCATAAGAATAGTATGGTTTGTCCAATTCAAAGCCCTTTACATACTGATTCATTTTTGATTCTCCATCTTTAATATCATGATATCCCAACGTAATCATCATCTTGCCTTTAAGAGGGCTCATAGTGTCAAACCAACAGTCGGCAGTACTATGATATGAGAGATCTCCCAACGCTAGAACTAATTCGGGATCTTTATTCTCCATATTTGCTACAGTGTTTTGTGTATTTTTAGAACATCCAAAATCACCTGCTGCAGCAAAATTAAAGTTATTATTGTCATTACCATTGTCATTACCATTGTCATTACCATTGTCATTATCTCCATTGAAACGATAGCCTTCATAAGTTTCACCATCTCCTTCTTTGGTATCACCATCATCTTTATCACCATCCTCATCATCGTCTTTAGCCTCGGTCTCTTGTCTCTGATCTATCAGGCGTTGGTTATCCTTGTCATTTTCAATTTTGTCTTTTAATTTTTCAATTTTCTTTTCCAAGTTAGCATTAATTTTCTGAACTTTCAGATCTAATCCAGAAATGTCAAGGTTCTCGCCATCATTGTTTTCGTTTTTGCCGTTTTTATCATTAAATCTCTTTCCTTGTTGTTGTTCCGACAAGTACTGATTATCTTCTCCGAATATCTTATCCTTCAATTTGTCTATTTTCTTGTTCAAGCCGGCTCCTTTACTTTCAATATTCAAGTTTAATCCTGCAATTCCAAGGCTCTTGTCTACATTACCATCATTATTATCATTGTTGTTGTTTTGCTCATTAGCCTTGTCTTCTTCTTCTTTATGCTGTTGTTCTTGTTGTTGTTCTAAGAGTTTCTTTTCTTCTTTCTTGCTGGTATGATCATTACCATCATTATTATCATTGGTAGATCTTTCTTTCTTATTGTCTAAAGGATTACACAGAGGAATTCCTAGATTGTCGAAAACATTACTTTTGCACAGGTTGTTTTTCAGTTCCTCAAGATTTGGATTAGAAGTAAGGCTCGATATTCCGACGTCTCGCTCTTTATCCTTGATAGGTATTATCTCATATCTATCTGATTGTTCAAAAGAACCCTTGTTTAGCAGAGAGTTGGCCAATAAATGATTTTGATTTATTATCAAATTTGATGAAAAAACTAGAACTATTGTTACAAAACCTATAATATAGCCTATATTTCTAAATTTATTAATTGACAAGATAATTACGACTTTGATTTATGTTGATTTAATAAATGTTTTCTGATTTCCGGTTCTATTAGAAATTACTGTAACAAAGATATTTTTAAAAACTAGAGTCCAGACAATTATAGGAGCCAGTTGACTAAATGGGACATCATTTGTGGTGTGCTGGGTCTCGCATATAGAAGAAAAAATACTACTAGATGCAACGTGGTATAGATAGTTTCACTAGACAACATAAATGACATAAAATACTGATATTTGATGCAATGTTCCCGGTAAGAAAAAATATTTTCATCATTTGTTATCTTTTTGGGTATCATCGAATTCAGGTAGAAAACTCCCAGATTCTGGCGTGAATTTTCCTTCATCTTTTACTTCGCCTAACAAATCGAATGGGCTCTTGCTACCAGAATGTAACTCTTTCAAGGAACCTTCGTGTTTTGATACGTCTTTTTCAAGTTGTAATAACGCAAATACATCTTTGTTTTTATCAGATACTCCGCTACCAGTTGAATTACTTTGATCGCCTGCATCCGCAAAAGTGACTTGCGTTAAAGTAGCAGAGAGTGTAATCATAAACGCTAGTAATATAATTTGTATTGCCATTATCAATTGTCTATATTCTACATCTAAGTTATATAATATTTTCCTTTAAGAATCTCCTTGTCCTTAAATCAAGGAATATGACACGATCTGAGATTTAAACAGATATATAAATTCATCAAAACCTGATTCCGAATAATGAGATAGACTATTGTTCGGAAGAATATCATGTGAGGTCCATCGAGATCGGATACAAAATTAAATTTTGAACCTTTTATTCTATAGTTTCGGTGTGAGATAAAAACCCTATAGTTCATTGTATAATACAGGTAAACGTGAAAAAGAGACTTGGTCAAAAAATCTAAAGATACTGGATTAAGTTAGAACTGTTAATCCTTCCCATATCTTGAATAAACCTGCCAAATTTTGGATAAGGAAACTCAAACTTGACAAACATCCAGAAGGTGGTTATTATGCCAATACATACAGATCTGATAGGAACGTTAACTTACCCGGATATACTGGCCATAGGTCTACATGCACAGTAATTTATTATCTATTAACTGGAAAACAATTTGCCTCATTTCATATTATGAAGTCAGATGAAATTTGGCATTTCTACTCAGGCAGTAGTTTAACACTTCATATAATAGATGCAAAAGGCAAATTGAAAAAATCTGTTGTAGGTCCAAAATTTGATGCCGGAGAGCAGTTCCAAGTAACAGTAAAGTCAGATTGTTGGTTTGCAGCATCCGTGAATAAAAAGAAATCATATTCACTAGTAGGATGCACCGTTTCTCCTGGTTTTGACTACAAAGACTGGAAAATAGGTAACAGAAAAAAACTGACCGAAATATATCCACAACATAAGGATATTATTGAAAGATTTACTAAATCTCCTTGATTTAGAATTCAGGAATCCTTCGACTTAGAATTACAAATAATTTCTTATCCATTGAGTGTGGGAAGATTCCATTTGACCCTCTTTGACTCCAGTCCATTTTCAAATTACCCATCAAATTTGATTGGTTATTGTTAACTGGATCTAACTTAGACTCGAACTCACAAAATTTATGTTAGCTTTGTATCAAGCATTCCTTGTTTCTACTAAAAATGAGCTATGTGTGTATATGAAATTCTATTCTAAAGATTGCCTCAATTGGTTGCCGATGCTAGGAAATCATAAGCACTTTTTTCGTCCTGATTGTCTCCGGATGGAAGATTTCCAACATCAGTATTGGCTGCAGGTTTATCATCAGTAACAGGAGTGGCTGCAGGTTTATCATCAGTAACAGGAGTGGCTGCAGGTTTATCATCAGTGGCAGGTTTATCATCAGTGGCAGGTTTATCATCAGTGGCAGGTTTATCATCAGTAACAGGAGTGGCTGCAGGTTTATCATCACCCTCAATATCGCAACCAATACTAGAAATAAGATTCATGCATTGTGGAGAATCACCCGTAGACTCCAAATTGTTATTCAAGTCGTTGTTACTGTCCTTAACTCTCACAACATTGTTTTGGTAATTGCTAATTGGTGGTTCCAAAAGATTTTGTGGTTTGTCCATTTTGAAAGACACTGTTTTCATTTCCTTAGGATAACCATCAGATGTAACATCAAGAACTACTTGAAAGCTATTCCCACCACTTGTAGGGGAAGTATGCCATGAATAAGATACAGCTCCAAGATCATCGGTTGTAGCCGAAAACTTCTTTCCTTCAATCTTCCCCATCACATTTGCACCTGATATTGCATCTTTAGTATTGGCGTCCGCAACCTTTACGTTAATAGCTTGTTCTTCTCCGGGTATTACGGGATCTTTTGATAGGCTGGCTTCCACTAACAACTGCCTTTGAACTTGAAAACTTCCTGTAAGTGAGGCCGGTACATAGCCATCAGCTGACGCAGAAACAAGTACATCGTAGTTACCAGATGGAATATCAGAAGTGATGTTCCACGTGCGAGAATATGCACCTGATATATCTGAAGTACCGTTGTATTCATTTTTTTCTCCAATTCTAGCCATAACATTTGCACCTGATACTAATTCTTTAGTATTGGCGTCCACAACCTGTATGTCAATGGTTTGTTGATCCCCAGGCATAACGAGACGCTTTAATAAACTTGCTTCAACTAACAACTGCCTTTGAACTTGAAAACTTCCCGCTAGTGAGGCCGGTACATAGCCATCAGCTGACGCAGAAACAAGTACATCGTACTTACCAGATGGAATATCTGAATTCAAATTCCATGACTGGGTAAACATACCAGATGTATCTGAAGTACCATTATATTCGTTTAATATTTTCGTACCTTGCATGATTTTAACACCAATATTCGCTGCTGCGACTTGCTGTGAATTTGAATCTGAAATCTTTATAGTAAAGTTTTGAATTTCTCCAGGAACTAATACCTTCTTGGATAGTTCCATGTTTGCAAAAAGTTTCGAAGGTGCTAGTGCCGTTACATTACTGGATATAACAGACGTGTCTACTGAAGGTTTAGTCGATATGCTATTTAATTGTGGGAGAATTCCAAGAGGGTCATGAAACACCAGATCCGATGATAGATTTGAGTCATTGGTAACTACACCTGATACATTGATACTGTGCCATTTTGTGGTTACTTTGGAATTTTCCAGACATTCGAGCTTTGACGTCAAATCATTCAGACCCTTTTCTATTGTGTGATATGAAGTAGAATATGTGTATGTCCATGATGAATAATCATCTTCTCCGTATGGTCCAGTAGCCTTGGCTTTTTGGAATGGCTTTTGATTATTCCAATCAACTGAAACAGTACAATCGGATTTTTCGTTATCTGTCGAAATACCAAAAATGGTAAGATTTCCGACAGGAATTTGCTTTCCACTGCCCGGCGACAATATCTTTACACCCGCGGCATAAGCAACTACACTTGTTGCATTAGGCTTGACAGTATTTTCTGCCACCGAGACTGTTTTTGGTTTAACTTTGGTTTCTGTTTGGGGATTAGAACCGTCATATTGTGGTAAAATCTTACTCTTGATGGGAATGAAACCAAAGTCATTGTTATCATTCATATAATTTATCTTTGATACTTCAAATCCGTATATGTTAAAATTAACTATCGCAGATAGGAAAATCGCTACAGAGAATAATATTATTAAATAATAATTCACAAAATCTTATCTAATTTAATTTTTATAAGTATTGTCAGTCTATTATCACTTAAAAATGACGATATCATTTTTTAACTAATTGAATACTTTTCTTTTTACTCATAAATTCACATAGAGGAAGGATCATTTAATC
Source organism: Nitrososphaeraceae archaeon (assembly GCA_044870765.1). Classification (GTDB taxonomy): domain Archaea; phylum Thermoproteota; class Nitrososphaeria; order Nitrososphaerales; family Nitrososphaeraceae; genus TA-21. The sequence goes on along the minus strand of JBIOZG010000011.1, from coordinate 10,191 downwards.
TTATGAAACATTGTTGCATAAATTCATTCAATTTTACTCCATTAAGAAATCCTTTACTGCTTTATTAAACAGCTCCGCATTCTCTACATGAGGTCTGTGACCACAGTTTTCAAATACAATGATTCTTGAATCACCATGTTCCAAGAAAGGGCGGATAAATTTTACCGGTATTATTCTATCATTTTTACCCCAAATTAGTAACAGTTTTGCGTTAATTTTCTCAAGTTTTCTATTGTATCTTGCAGCTCTTGTACTGCCCCTTAGTGCGGAAATAAATGCGTACTTTGCACCCGGTAATGATATTCTTTTGTATAGCGCTTCCGCATAAGTGCGGTTAACCATAGAATTATCAATAGAGGATAGTATTTCTCTTACCTCGACTGCTGATTTGGCGCCAACGATTTTAATATATCTTTTCAATGCTAAAGTACCCTTAAACGATTTTGGAAGTGAACCAGCAGGACTAATTAGTACGACTTTGTCAACTAATTTCGGATCTCTAATGGCTAACTCAATAACTATGTGACCTCCCAAGGAAGAACCAATTAAAAAAGGGCGCATTATTTTTAATTTTTTAATGAATTTTTTTAGAAAATTTACGTAGAAATCAATAGTATAATCAATCCGGGGTTTATCACTCAACCCAAAGCCGGGAAGATCCAAAGCGATTACTCTGTGTCTAGTTGAAAAAGATTCAATATTGTTAGTCCAACTTTCTAAGGAACCTCCTAAGCCATGAATAAGTAAAACAGGTGACCCCCTTTGATTATTATCAAAGTATCTTATTAGTAAGGTACCAATCGTTGTGAACTTTACGCAGGTCTTGATCAAACTTGTCACAAATTTTATTTTTTAGTTAAAATTTTCGATGTCTGTTGAACGGTTTGAGCGGAGCAGTAGCAAGCAATTTATTTTTGAATTAAAGTTTACGAAACTAAAATTCTAGCTTATCCAATCAGATCGAACAAATGCACCCGATTGGCAATTTTATCGTTTAATTTTTCTATCTTTTGTTCCATCTTATCATCATTTGATTTATCAAAGTGTTTGAATTTTAGTCCGAAAATCGAATTGTCCTCGTTATTAAAATTTGATATAGAATTATCAGATTCCGGAGTGCCGATTGTGTGGTCATGATTATTGCTTGATCCTTGCTCTTCTCCTAGGTCAGGTTCATATGTAAAAAAGGTGTTAGTATTACTATCAACTTTTGATTGGTCTGTGCCTTCAGAAATTTTGGATCCACTCATAGGGGAGGTATCTGCTTCTGTTTGAGCTTCTTGTGTACCTAGGGTAGTAGAAGTACCAGTGTCGGTAGTGTCAATTGTTTTTGAATTAGAACCATCTTCTGACTCAACGGTACCAGTGCTACCTACGTTTGTTTCGTCAGAACCTTCGGAAGATGCCGACTTTGTTGATTTTTCATTGGATTCAGAATATAATGGGAGAATTTTATAAGTACCGCTGTTGCTTTTGTTATTCTCTACTGGTAATATATTGTTAGCTTCATTATCTGAATCTTCATTGGTTTGTTGAGGAGTACTGTCGGTATTGTTGCTTTTCACAGGTAATATATTTGTGGCTTCAGCATCTGTGTCAACATCTGTAGCTTCAACATCTGTGTCAACATCTGTAGCTTCAGCATCTGTATTCGAGATGTTTTCTTGAGTAGATTGTTGAGCTGCATCGTTCAGATCGTTGTCATCGTTATTGTTACTCTTTACAGATAATATATTGCTAGATTCAGCAACTGTATCTTCTTTAGTTTGTTGAAGAGTATCATTTGAGTTTTTACTCACCGTTTTTGTTCCAGTAACATTAATAGAATAGGACTTTGAGGAGGCAGTTGGACCGCTGTCATAACATGTTATTTTTGAAGTTAGTTCATTCTGACCTTCAACTATATTATGATAATTGCTAGTATATGTAAAACTCCATTTCGAAAAGTCAGAGATCCCCTTAGGGCCATTAGCAGAAACATTCTGCATAGGTTTTAGATCGTTCCAGTCAGCATAAACTTGACAGTTAGTAGTATCATCATCTGAGGACGTACCGTATATGGTTAAATCACCGGCTGGCAAATTGGATGAATCTACTGGAGTGTCTATTTTTACTCCTATCCCAGTCGCAGCAGGGATTTGTGCCAATGCTGTGTTGGATACCATGCCCGATATCATGAATATCCCAAAAAGCAAAAGAATTCTAAAATTGGATTTAATTTTCATACAGTTGTAAGGTAAGAAAAATGATTAATATGAATTTTCAAAAATTATTCCATATGGTAATTAAATAAGAAAGTTATTTAAAACACCACCTAGTGATTCAATAATAAGAATCCTAATTTTTAGTTAATGACTTGATTCATAGCGCTCGAGACATGAGAGAGTTTTGTAAAATACATTGACTTTGATGATTGATTTTGAGAAATGATTTTCTTTCTCTTAACGCGATGTTATATGTAAGCTCCGATTTACAGTTCGTCTAATTTTCCTACCTCTGAGACGAGCCAATTTAGATCCAAGTCATTAAATCAACGTCTCTTGCTTGTATCTTAATTATACATTCCGGTGAATAGCAATTTTTCGAGTTTATTTAATCTCAAATAGTAAACGTTAATAAATAATTCAATCCAGTTACTTCCTGAAGTCTTTACTTGCAAATCTCATCTCTACAATATAATTACTTAATTTCCTTCATTGTATTTATCGGCGCTACATTCATTGTTTTAACTAGTCAAAATATCAATGTATTTGGCCAAATGGACAAGAGTCTTGAATTGCCTATGGTTAACGATACACAGTTACAGATTCAAGAATACGCTTCTGGGTTTAAGTTCCCAACTGGGATGAATTTTCTAGGACCTGATGATATCTTGGTTATAGAGAAGAATACGGGAATAGTAAAGGAAATAAAAAACAGTACTGTAGTTGGAACCGTTTTGGACGTCAACGTGGCAAATGTAAGTGAAAGAGGATTGTTAGGTATTGCAATTTCAGATAAACCCAGGTATGTATTCTTGTTCTACACAGAAACTCAGAATGTTGACGGAGGAGAGGTTCTTGGAAATCGCCTTTATAGATATGAATACGATAATGGTAAGTTGGTAAATCCAAAATTGCTCCTCGATCTTCCTACGATACCCGGACCTTCACATAATGGCGGAGTATTAAAGATAGGCCCGGATAAGAAGAGCGTATATCTTGTCATTGGTAACTTAAACTATGTTCAAAATCAATCTTTTATTACTAAAGCTCAGAATAACAAGGATGGTCCTCCACCAGATGGAAGAGGTGGTGTACTTAGAATTACATTTGATGGTGGCGTTGTTGATAAAGGAATTCTAGGAGACGAAGACCCATTGAATAAGTATTATGCGTATGGAATACGAAATAGTTTTGGTATTGGATTTGACTCGTTAACAGGAAATCTCTGGGAAACCGAAAATGGTCGCAGCACTGATGATGAAATTAATCTTGTGCTACCTGGATTTAATAGCGGATGGAAAGAGGTAATCGGATTTTCTAAAGCTACACCTGGTTTTAATTCAGAAAAATTGGAAACCTTTGGAGGAAAGGGCACCTACAGGGATCCCGAATTTATATGGATAGACACTATAGCACCTACTTCTGTCCTATTCTTGCATACTGACAATCTTGGATCAAAATACAAAGATAATCTATTTGTAGGTAGTGTTAAGAATGGCACTATTTTCAATTTTCCACTGGACAAGACTAGAACACACCTAGTTCTTTCTGGTCCGTTGAGTGATAAGACAGCAGACACAAATTCTGAAACTGGTAGTATAATATTTGGTAGAAATTTTGGTATAATCACAGATCTCCAATTAGGGTCTGATGGCAATCTCTACGTTCTAACAAACTACAAACACGATGGAACAATTTTCAAAATATCAGCGAAAAATAGTACTAATTAATTCATTTTTGAATTCCTCCAATGGGTATCAAATACGTTGAATCTCAGGAGATATATGCTGGTTCTATATGTTTTTCAAAACTATACAATATACCATCTCTGCTACCGACAAACAACATCCCATCTGCAATGCATGGTGAAGAATCAATGCTACCCATCGTGGGAAATTTCCACTCCTGGTTTCCTGTATAGAAATTTATACCATAAATATATGAATCCAAACCTCCAAAAAACAATAATTTATCATTTTCACTGCTGGCCGGGGACGACCAGATTTTTCCACCCGTTTCAAATTCCCATAGTTTAGAACCTCTCAAATCGAAGCAATAAAGTTTACAATCAGAAGCTCCAAATATGATTCTGTCCTTTACCAAAAGGGGAGATGATAAAACTGGTTTTTCTATAGTTTTATACCAATTGGTAGTACCGTTAAAATTGTGTAAACAGTATATTCCACCATTATATGTGCCAATAAAAATTAAATCTCCATAAAGACAAGGAGAAGAAGATCTTATTTTACCATTTAATTTTGATTTCCATTTTAGCGATCCGTCTGAATCAACAGAGTATATGAACCCATCATCTGATCCAAAATATATGATATCATCATGGCAAGAAGGAGAAGACCAAATCTGACCGTTTGTCTCATAGTTCCAGATTATTTCTCCAGTCGAATTGATACAATACAAATTATGATCCAAGGACCCCAAGATTATATTCTTTCCTATAGGACATGGTGAAGAAAAAAAGTCTCCCCCGGCATGATGCTCCCAGATCATACTCCCATCATCTTTATCAAGTGCAAAAACAATATTATCTTGTGAAGTATCACCATGTATCCAGTTACCAAACGTAGCACATACTATCATATCACCCAAAATTAATGGCGATGAAACCATAGGAATTCCAATATTATGATGCCATCTGATTTCTCTCTTTGATATATCCAAACAAAAGATACGTCCGGTCAATGTAAGAATAAATAGAAATCCTTCTTCATAAACGGGAGAAGACACCATCGGACCAAGCTCCATTGTCCAGTAAAGCGAGGGTTTGGTCACTGGTTTAGTTCCTGTTGATCCCGTTCTTCTTATATTACCCCTAAACATATCCCATGAGTAATTGAATTCAATTGACATACACTATCTTTCTCAAAAATATCAACAAATCATTGATTATCTCAAATACAGTCAGAAATATACATCATGATTTATTCTTTGCAACAGTTACCCACAGGAATATCATAACCATGTGGACAGTACCTAGGGTGTTTTAATAGGGTACATAAAGCATCGGTAAATATATGCTTCATATGATGTTCAATTCCACACACCATCTCCTCATCGATTTCAATTTTTAAGGCTTCCTTCATCATGACCTCCAAAAGTCTCGTATTCCTAATCATTTGTTCTCCTATTTTTTCTCCTTCAGCTGTCAAATTCATTTCAGCATTGCCTTTCTCATAGTCAACTAGATTTTCGTCATTCAGCTTGTGAAGCATCTGGACAACAGATGGTTGCCTTACATTCAAAATCTTAGCAATAGAACTAACTTTTACTTTTTCATTTTTCTCACGCATGTGCCAAATGGCCTTTAGGTACATTTCAATATGTTCGGATTCAGCAGTTCCCAGATAAAGTTCTTCATCAGAATTCATGTTGACGATCCCAAATATTTAACATAGTCTTAATCACAATATAGTTATTAGTTTTACGCCTAATTATTTTTCTTGATTGCATGCAGGGTTCACTTTTTTGTTCCCAAATTTAGTTTTAAAACATATCATCGTTTCTCTCCATCCTTCAAATTAGCCATAGATTTTCTAGACGTTTCAGCCAACTTCTTTCTACGTGGTTGCATTATTAATATATAAAGACATCCTACAAGATAAACTGATAAGAGTAATATCTGAGCAATAGTTGTTTCTAGTGTGGGATGAATACCTGTCATTGTTGCCAAGTTTATCTCTAAACGTGGGATAATTCCAAATAGGTGTGTTGTTGAAATATAACCAATTTCTTGAAACTCTCTTATTGCATTTCCGATGAAAGCGATTGACATGTAAGCTCCTATCGCCATAGTTAGGCCAAATAAAACACGCAGTGGTAACTTTTTGCCGAGCTTTCTAATAATGAATACAACACTTATTATCACAGCCAGTCCTAGCACTAGTCCCAAGAATACAAATATCTCCATATTTTTGGCAAATGAGAACATGGCCTGATAAAATAAGACAGTTTCAAACCCCTCTCTATAGATTGTAAAAAACGATAACATTGCGAAGACCATTACACTTCCCGTTGTAGTTGCCTGCCAAACTTTTGCCTTTACAAATTCAATCCATTTTTTAGTTTCAACCTTATTTAATATCCAGAAACTTACCCAGAATAATACTACAACAGCTGAAATTCCCGCTATTGCCTCGATTAGCTCCTTACTTGCACCTGTGATGTCTATAACAAACTGAGCGAAAAACCATGTAATGACTGTTGCAATAATAGCGATCACAATTCCTAGGTAGACATGTTTCTTATAATGTGAATTTCGTGATGCTTCAAGATAAGTAAGGATGGCACCTATTATAAGTGCAGATTCAAGCCCTTCTCTGAATATTATAGAAAATGAAGTGGAAAATGCAAGTGATGGTGCTAATGTTCCTGTGCCTGTAACCAATCTCTCAGATTCATCTAGCCCGCTTCTAATTTCTACAACCTTGGCTTCAACTCTTGGATAAGGCTGATGTTGTTGGATCAAATTACGGAGTTCTGCAAATTTTATTTCCATGTCAAGCGTATAGTCAGGATTTATCGGCCTAAGTGGAACTTCTATTCTTTCGTAACTGTCCAGATATGCTGATCTGGCGGCCATAAATGCTTCGTCATTTTCTCCTTCCTTATAGTTTTGAAGCAGTTCAACCAATTTGATCCTTATACTATCTATATCAATCCTTACTCCCGTCTTCTCAGAGTCTTTACTATCGCCAAAGCCTTTTTTTATTCCAGAGTAAGTACCAAATCCCTTACTTAGTTCTGTAATATCACTTAGATTATTTAATTGGGTATTCTCTCTCAAAGGAACTGAATATCCTGCCGTATCACTTGTTTCGAGGTTTTCATAATTTATATTCAATAGGTCTGCGGCCTTTGAAAGATTTGTAGTGATATTGTTCAAAAGGACAATCGCTTCTGATTGCTGGCTATTTTTTAATAATTCTCGTAGTTGTTCTCTCATCATTAGTTCCAAGTTTTTCATAAGTATTGGATCAACTTTTTCAAGCGGAGCTTCGAGATACTCAAAATTATCCAGGTATGCTGTAGTTGCGTACTTTTCGGCTGAAGAATAATCAGAGTCGTTTCTTATGGCTGCGTCAATATCCGATAATAAATTTTTAATATTCGCAAAATATGGCCGTAAAGAATCATTGGACTGAGTATCGGATTCATTTTCAGCTAAATTGGTTTGCAATGCCTTAATGAGTACAGTTATGCTTTGAATATCTGATTTATAAAGTAAGGAATTCTCCAGGTTTGCGAAAAAGGACTCTAATTCTTCTTGTTTAGAATCATCAAAGACTTTAGAGATATTTTTGTACAACATGTGCGAGATATCAGCGGTCCCTATGGCGTTTTCATAATCTACTAAACTCGGAGGATTCTTGGAGTTACCAAAATCAGATAGTTGATAGAATTTTGAGGTATCGTTTAACAAAACAATAATAGTCGACGAAATGGTTGAATTGTAACCAGAACTATTTGGATTCAGTATAGCTGAATTAATATCATTCAAGATATCCTTTATTTGAATGATATTAGTTCCTATTTCCGACATCTGAGTAGATGATCTTACCATTATAGGTAAATCAATTAAAAGCGATTCCAATCTATCAGTTGAGTTTTGATCTATCTCTTTTAGTTTGTCTTTAATTGATGGAAATATTATTGAGTGTGAAATATATGCGTGTTCAAAAGCCCTTGTGTTATCTTCATTTGTAAGACTAGTTTGAACCAAATTCATTTGTTCCAGAATTCGTTGTAAGTTTACTGTCACTAAAACTAGGTCGCTAGGGCTAAGTCCGATATTCTGTGCCCCATATACGGAGCTCGAATAAAGACTTGGAACGAGGTAAAATATCCATACGCATAATGAAATTTTTTTCTTATTAACATTCCGATAGAAAATTTTCATTCATTTTTTCTACCTCGCATAATAGGTTTTAATGGAATAATTTTTTCTCAGTGGCATAAAACAATTAGGCTTACCTAAGTAGATTAATGCTATATAAATCTTGATAATAGCAAAAATGTAAAAATAATTATGAACATCACACAAGAATTGGAAGTCAGAACTTCATATAGTATATGTACAATAAGCGAGTGAATGCGTTTAGCTTGTCGATTCCTGTTTGGTTTTTTTGAGGTCCTCTACCTTTTCAAGTATTAGATTTCTTAATCTATGGACTAGAATTTTGAGTGTGTGTACTCCAGGAATAGCAAAATGTCTGGCTACTATAACGTGGCATTTGAGCTCATATAGCATATTTAGAAAATGAGGATCGTTAAACAAGCTAAACTTTGAAATAGTTGCACTCGTTATGACAACGTCGGGTTGAAAATTACCCAAAGAGGACAAAATTGTATCTGCTGCTTCATTACTATATTGCATATCGTTATCTGATAAGGTAATCTCATTAAATTCAATACCGACCTGCTCAAGATATTCCTTTTGTTTCAGTACGTCTGTTATTCTTACAATTTTTTCCTGTTCGCCATCATTTTTGGTATTGATATATAACACATTAATTTTGAACTGCCCCGAACGTTCTAACCAGCTCGTTGCCTTCAGAACGACCTCGGAATGATCTCCCCCATCATATAGAACGACCAAATTTTTCTTATCTTTACGGCCTTTTTTCCGGTCTGGTTCAAAGGTTAGCTCTTCGTTCCCTTCTGACAAAATTGCTAGAACATCGCATGTTAGTATAGTTTGAAATTTTTTACTGTTTCTGAACATTTCAAAATCTGTAATCAATAGATCTATTTTTTGTTCCTCCACAGTAGCCAATATTGCTTCACTTGCATCATGTGATATTCTTACGAGATAGTGATTTAGAATATTCTCCTTATCGATTAGCTTATCTAACGGTTCAAAAGATTTCTTGGCTGTTTCAGCATAACCCGTACCAGCGGATAGGGGTGTTTGTTTTGGAACTGTGATTACTCTTAAAATATTAATCTCTCCGATACTTTCTTTGGCTACTCTTATCGCATACTTTAGTAATCTATCTGGATCTTCAGGGGTATACGGAATAAGAATCCTGTAATCTTTTCTCTCTAAATCCCCTTCGCTGGTAACAATTGGTGCATAATGATCTATTTCTTTCCTAAATGTGTACATTCGATACACAAAGAATCCAATTACCACCCATACCACAGTTATTGCCCAGCTTAAAGGTTGAGTTACAAGTAGATATACAGCTAATCCGAGTTTTAGAAAGATACCTATAATTGGTATTACAGGGAAGAAAGGAGTTTTAAAGCCGTAATCTAACTTGTCTCCATAAATTCTACGAATTGTGATTACAGCCATATTAACCTGAGTAAATAACAACAGAAAAATCACACCTGCTGCAGTGGCAATCTGCCCTAGAGGAAGCCCATAAGCCATAATTGCCATTATGATACCAGATATTAGTATTGCTACATAAGGTGTCTTGTTCCTTTTGTGGATAGCGCTCAGCTGATACGGCATATTATAATTCCTGCCCATAGCAAAAGCAACTCTCGCAGATGAGAAGGTTGTTGCATTTAATGCCGCAAGGGTTGAAATAAGACCCCCGCCTAGAACGATAAATGCTCCGTAAGGTACGAGTAATTCGGCGGCCTTCATTATTCCAAGCTCACCACTCTGACCAATGTATTTCCAAGACTCAATGCCTTCTGGAAAAATGGCGCCAATAGATACGAAGGCAATTAAACAGTACAGAACAACCACAGCAGTTAGCGATATGAATATTGCTCGCGGGATGTTCCTTTTTGGATTTTTAACTTCCTCTCCTGTTTGAACGATTACCTCATATCCTTCAAATGCTATGAAAGTCAAACCCATTGCAGCAACTATTCCAGTGATGCCCTTTGGCATAAAATCTGAAAAATTCGTATGCCAGTTAGGTTGACCGCTCATAACCCATATACCGGCTGTGATTAGAATGAATATTAACCCTAACTGAATTATGGTAATGACGACGCCAGTCTTGCCAGT
>JBIOZG010000010.1:0-12822 GCA_044870765.1 Nitrososphaeraceae archaeon | reverse complement strand
CTCATTTTCATGGACCGCGACACATAGATATCAGGCTATCAAAACCTCAACAAGAAGAAGCCTTGCGGAGACATATGGCTATTCAGCACCAATATGCTCCTCAGGCAGGATGGGTCTCATGTATATTTGAAACTGAAGAGCAGGGAGAGAATACAAAGCGATTGCTTAAAGAAGCATATGATACTTGCGTATCTCTGATAACTTCACATAAACCAACAAACTAGTTTTTCATTCTAGATTCTGAAAATATAAGAGTAGAATTTGTCATATATTTACCCAAAGTATTTACTATTTTTGTTATTATCGAAGGTATTCTTTCATAATGAGGGTCGCCCAATGTTCCCATAGGTCCAACTAACAGAATTTAATTTGTCAGATGTTTTTACTTCCAAGTTATAGTAACTGAAGTTGATAGATATTAGTAATGTTTTCAAGTCTTCGAACGTCGGGATACAACTGAATATTCAGTCGGAAGTGCCCGTATCAAATTGAACTTAAATTCTATAAGTAGTGAAACGTTATCTAATGTATAAAGGATTGTATTTTTACGTGGGTCGGAAGGGACAAATCTGGAATTTCAGACGGGTCGTAATTAGAAATTCTAGTTTTTCTTGGAGAGAATTACGAAGCTGATAGTTTTGCCAGTCTACTATCCTATAGAAGGCACAGGATTCAAACCCAACAGTAGTATGAGATTACCAGATTTAGCGATCCCAATTGTCAGGCTGTTCACAATTAATAGCACTATCACTATCTCCCGACCAAATTCCTACGCGATCGTTTGCACCAGAACCGCAGTCTACCATATCACGAGAAAAATCACGCAGATATCCATTGGGAGTGATAAGATCATCGCCGGGGCCACCATGAATTTTATCTATTCCGAAACCAGTAGTTATGTAGTCATTTCCGAAGCCACCTGATACGACGTCCACGTTAGATGCAAAAGGATTTACGGCCCACGATTCATCGATGATGGTATCATCGCCATACCATCCGTCATAAAGGTCATTACCTAATCCACCGTTTAGATAATCGTTAAATTCTGATCCATATAAAATATCGTTACCTTCATCGCCATAGATGTAGTCTCCTCCGGGTCCCTGACCTGTAATAATATCATTACCTCCTAATCCATGGATTATGGTAACAGAACCGGCTCCGAACATTATGTCATCATCTGAAGTTCCGTTACATATAGAAGTTCCTGAGCAATGAATGATGTCGGCCCAGACAGTCTGTTCGTGTAATAATAAAACTGTCAAGGACGCTGTTGTCAATAATAAAGCATATGCTAAGTATCCACCTAACTGTTTTTTGGGTTTATTAGACATTTTACTACTTATCTAGTAATATAAATAAGTAATTAAATGATAAATCAAAAAATTCGGAATCTGATACTAGTATTTGGTTCCCTAACTCTCGGACACCTCATTTAATTCAGACTTTCATTTTTAACTTTCACGTATCTTGTCGCATGCTTTTTTATATGAATTAATTCCTAAAAAGAAAGCCTCTATACAGGCTCTGTCGTTACCTAACCGGATTAATTCATTGACATTGTTTACATTGTGAATCTTTATAGTAGTACGGGTTCTCTATTGTTAGACAGAAGAGTCAGTGTACTTCAAAATAAACTGAATTGTGATCAGAAATTTGTTTGTAGAAGTGTGTAAATTCAACTACATTATTATTTTCATGCAACTCCTTCCAACCCGAAACTTTTGCTTCAATGTCCGAATCCCATTTCGTGAAATCTAAATTTGAACTAGCCAGTACATGATCTAAGTTGCTAAATCGTGCTCCGTCTGTCCAAGTTTTCTCATAATTTTTGATCAAAAATCTCATACCAACCTTCTGTGAATCTTTTTCTAATTTCTGAAGTTCAATCTTATAATCAATGCCTTTATCGAACGGATAGACCATTCCCATCGTGTTAAGATCTCCAACCACAATGAATTTTGATTTATTGAATCCTCCTGCAATTTCATCTAATTTTTTCTTTAAATTAAATGCATGATAGAATTGATCATCTCTTATTCCAAGTCCAATTGGCCTAGAGGCACTCTTTGTATGCAAAAATAATATTGTATAATCTTCATTAATTATTCGCAGACTAAGTAACAAGCCGGGCCTTAAGAAAGTGTTACCACTCTTGAATTCTACGAGTTGAGTAAAGAAAGCTGTAAAACCTCCGCGGACTCCCACAAGTATTTCTTGAGTCTGACGACCTTCAGTAATTGAAAACGTGTATTGAGGAAAAGAAGTGACCATGTGACTATACACGTCTTTTCCTTCTACTTCATATATGGCCATAACATCTGGATCAAATTTTTGTATATGTGAAATAATCCCTGGCACATCCTTTGAACTTAATCTAAAATGTTCTACATTCCACGATAACAAAGAAAATTTTTTCATATGAATTCTTACATGTCTGGATATACAAGATCTCCTGATGTGATTTTATGATTTATCAGCTAGTGTTCTCAATTATAACAATTCGGGTAATCCAGTGATTTAATCATTATAATATCGCTAGAGTCATATTCAATACTATCAGTGGAAAGGTTTCCTTTGAATTAATTTTCAGAACCGAAAAATAATGATGAAAAACGGTTGGATAACTTCCGAAGCGATTTAATTTGTTTACAATGTGAATCCCATGTTCAGAGTCTTGATAGGCGTAAAGTATTAAGAGGAAATTAGTCCCTAGAAAAGGACTTGTCCTAAGGAAAATGGGAAACCTAACAAGGGAATGCAAAAGTGGAAATATTCCATAGATCAAGAGATTATCAGTATCTGATTTAGGTCTAGTTATCAAAACCCAATAGGCACAGAATATTTTAATAGTATATTGCAGTAAGAAGCCTATGTCTACTAACACTGTTCATTTACATCGTGTACTTACAGCAAAGCCCGAGAAAATTTATCGTGCTTTTCTTGACCGTGATGCCATGGCTAAATGGTTACCACCCAATGGTTATACTTGTAGTGTTCAACACATGGATGCAAAGGTAGGAGGAACCTACAAGATGTCTTTTACAAACTTTACCACTCAAAAGACCATGTCATTTGGTGGAGAATACCGTGAGCTGGTTGAAAACGAACGCTTACGTTATACGGATAATTTTGATGACCCAAACTTATCGGGAGAAATTCAAGTAACTGTAACCTTGAAGAAGGTTTCACTAGGAACAGAAATGACCATTGTACAAGAAGGTTTGCCCACTGTCATCCCTCTTGAAGCGTGCTATGTAGGCTGGCAGCAATCATTGAATAATCTAGCAAAACTAGTTGAACCTGAAATCCCAGAGTAAAATTAGATTTTCTATAACGTTCATTCGGCCAAAATATTAAAAGTCATCAAGTGTTCGGACGTAGGGATACGGCTGAATATTCAGTCGGAACTCCCATAAAACTCCATGGTCTGATATTAGTCCTCAATTTCAACACTCGTTAAATCTTGCTTTTGGATTAATGACTCAGCATTCCAATTTTTGGCCAACATTTCTTTTCTTCTTGAACCAAATCCATACAACAACTTCTTACTTGGCAATATCAATTTATACATGATCTCCTATACTTAATTGGATTTTAAAAATAATAAAGCTAAAAAAACGTTTTACACTACTGACAATTTTGACTGTTATTGCTTTTGTAAAGTTATCTACAGTATACTGCCAAATAAAATTAAGATAATATCATTTTCAGCAAAAAACGATAATGGATAAAGATAATTAACTGTTAATTCATGTCATCATCTTAGCAATGTATGGAATTAAACTAGTTAAATTTTATTTTTCGGTACCTAACATAGTCATAATCTAAATACCTCTACAATTGAAAGCTGGCAAAGAGTTAATTTGTCCTAATGTTTAATCTGACTGGACAGGAAAGACAAATATCCATAAATATGTCATATTATTATTTCGATAGCATTGAAACCTAAAGCACAGCAACAAGAAAAACTAAGTTGGAAAGTTCATGCATATTTTCTAGATGCGTGTAATTGTGACTGGGGGTGTCCCTGTCAGTTTAATGCAAATCCCACTCATGGTAATTGCGAAGGAATTGCCGGATACCATATAATAACTGGTAGTTATGGAACTAAAGTTAAACTAGATGGACTTAATATGGCATTGATAGCTTCCTGGCCGGGCCCACTGCATGAAGGTCATGGAAAAGCGTCATATTATATAGACAATAGGGCAGATGAAAAACAGTTTGAGGCGTTATCAAACATTATTACGGGTAGGGCAGGAGGAGGACCTTTCGCTGTGTATGCAAGCATTATAGAAGAAATCCAAGAACCCAAGAAAGCAAGTGTAAAGTTTCAAACTAAGGATATTAGAAGTCGTGTCAGTGTGTCGGGAACGAGTGAGGATAAAAAACGAAGAATCAGAGGAGAACAGTTTAAAAGTGTCATTGCTGAAGCATGGCTTGAACCTATACGAAATCCTGTAACTGGTAAAGCACATAGAGCAGTAATTGAAATCCCTGAAGGTTTTGAGTCTACTAGAATGGACCAAGCATCTATGAAAGCACTTGTTGCAAATGACGGCTATCTTAGCTTTCGATATGAAGGAACATATGGTAGTTTTTCAGAAAACACTTGGAAAGGACCATAAGGCTAGATATTGCGTGAACTGCATGTCCGTTGTAGAAGACATCAGTTTCTCTTGTACTTTGCCTCGCTTATTGAATAGATAAAACATAGTAATTCGTAAGTATAGGAGAATTAAATGACACTCTAAGAAATTGATAAGTATCTGTTACGATCCTAATGGATAACTCCACGGACCTATTGCTAACAAACTCTATTCATGCAAATAGACCCGAGCTAACGACGAATGAAAAATTTTTACCCCCTCTTCCAATTGCAGAACATGGATTCTCCTCACTTGTAGATATTGTAGTACACAGTGAAGAAAAGAAGGAAAAAAATAATAGGGTAAAAAAATCAAATATAAAAATAACAACAGTATATTACTGTTTGATACAGGTCCTCGGGTTTTCTTGAATGATTTTTCATCATTTGCCAATAGTAAAGAAGTGTATTGATCAAGAACTAGCCAAGTTAGAAGTCGACTATGCTTTTACCCCAATTGTAAGAAGGTAACCTACTCTTAGATCGTTTTCATAAATATAAGGCTTGATTGCATTCAGAAAATCTTTTCGCAATAGTTCGATTTTTTCTTCACCTTGTTCTTTGACTACGCGAATAGCCTGCATTAATGGACCATATTTTGTACTGAAGTGATTCCAATAATGATTTGGACTTAATATTGGGACATTAACTGTACCTCGCTCAAAATAAATTCCGTTGACTCCGTTAAGTCGATTTCGGATTACGTCGGGGATACCCCATTCCATTGGAGAAGGTAGTGGATTGGAAACTGAAGTTGATGTATATTTACCTATAGTACGAAACATGCTTCCCACAGAAAGTTCTGGAGGCCAAGTTGCAAACCCGATAGATCCACCCTTCTTCGTAACTCTTAGAATTTCCTTAATGGATACTTCTGGATGAGGTGAGAACATATGTCCAAAAGTTGAAAGAACGATATCAAATGATTCATCTTCAAAAGGAAGGTCTTCGGCGTCTCCTTGCTTCCAATCAATACCGTCAATTTCTGCCATCTTTTCATCTTCAACGGCCTGATCCAAGAGCTCTGGTGTCAAATCTAGCCCCGTGACTCGTGCACCCATTCTGCGAGCCGTGATGGCGGTATTTCCATTTCCGCAGGCGACATCAAGGACAGATTTATCGGGACTTATATTTACTAGTCGTACTAGATGTGCCGATATAGGCGGAATAAATGTTGCTATACTACGGTAATCTCCTGAAGACCACGTTGCAATAGCTTTTTTATTAAACTCATCCATAGATACGGATTGCTTGTTCTCTCTTTTATTTTATGCTATAATGTGATTTTATGCTATAATGTGATCGCAGGTTTAGTCTTCGGATGTGTCTACAGAATCATATGCCTCTTTTAGTTGATTCTCAGCCGGACTGCCAAAATCATTCTCTACAGGTTTGTCTTTTTTTAATAACGCCATGTTCTACAGGCTCTCGGTCTTTACACATAACCAATTAAGTTCGACACAGTATATCAGCAATCATACTTCCAGGTCTTAAGCCGTAAGGATTAATATTGTCAACAATTCGGATCCAAACGGAAAGATATAGTTGATATTTAGTCGAAACTCAATAGCTTTTGATTTCTTAATAAGTGTATAAAGAGAATAAATATATACATGCCTCCACTAGCAAGTAAAGTATGTTGTCGTTAGCGTGTCGTGACACGGGAGCCAAAGTGATTGAATGCGATTACGTTGCTAAAGGAACGACAGAAGAAGAACTTTGGAAAGATGGTACAGAGCATATAGTAAAGGCACATGGTATGAAAGTGGAGGATATTACTCCACAGTTTAAAAACTATTATAAACAATACATCAAACATTCCTAATAATAGACTAGTCTTCAACATCGGGATTTGAACTTTGTATGGAGTAGGTTCTACTAACTTCTATTTTAGTTTTATTTTTAGTAACGATTAGAAATTGGATGCTGACAGAATGATTATTTTTTAGTCACGGTATGAGTTTACTTCGACTACGGCTTGCGGTATTCCCTTCTTTAGATCATCGAGGCTCCTTACCGGATGGAGCTCCACATGGCTATCGGTTCTAAAATGGGATTCTGATATATTTTACGAACTGCTAATCTTTAAATTTTCTTTAAGGACCCAATGGTCTAGGCATGGAGGTTTGTGAATCATTTTTGACTAGTTTTTAGGCCTAAAAGGTTTATAATTTGATCAAAGTTATTGAAAGTATACTGAATTTGAATTAATTCTGTTGAGCATCTGAATGAATCAGTAAATCTTTGAAAGTTTTAACACATTCATTGTAAAGTTCTTGATGAAATATTGTTCCTTCTTTACAAAGTCTGGGATTCGTATCTCCATGTGGATGATCGATATTCTGACAATGTCCGTTTTGCGTTTTTCGTTTAAGATTTGTAACAGACCAAGACATAAACATCAATGCCATCACCCGGAGTATATATTCAACTTTATTATGATCATAACTAACCCGGCATTCATCCTGTTTTCTATTGACTAGGTATTTGCTGGCCTCAACAGGGCTTATCTCACCCAACTTCCACATTAAAAAAGGGACGAATACTCCCTTACCACTCTTTTCTCTACTTTCTCTCACAACTTTCTTGAACGATTGCGACCAAGCATCTATATCTTCTTCATTTATTTTGGATATATCACTTTCAAGAAGCGAATTTTCCAATATCCTGTAAAAATGCAAGATAGCATCCTCATTTATTTTGTCCATACCATAAATTGTTTTTATGACATATAATCCGTAACTTTGAATCTATGTTATCTTAGAAACCCGAACGAACGCACAACTATATCGAAAGATGTAATATAGTGCACTACTAATGAGCATAAATGACCGCAGATAATCATCATAAGATAATGGATTTTTCTGATAGTATTTGCACCTGTAAGCAATGCAATCATAAGATAAGTAGAGATTGCTTTAAACTTCATTGCAACTGTTGTAAAAAAGAAGACCATTCGATGGTGATGAATGGATTTGAAGGATTTGAAGTAACTAACAAAAAATACTATTAAAAATTTAAAAATTGACAATACTAAACTTACCAGACTTTAGGTGGATGACTAAATCCAAGTCAAGAGAAGAAGCCATTTTAAAGCTTTATGATGATTTAGTTTTTAATGTAATGTTCTCCGTTGACGAATCTCGAGAAATAGTATATAACTACCTGACTGAACTACATATTAGCGACGATAGCAATGAAGCCCTTATTAGTAATCTTCAATCCGCGTAGTATCCCAGAGTTTTACAAGGCCATCGAAAAGATAAACGGGATCTCTAAACTATGGATTAAATATTTTCCACAAGACGAAGCATACAACAAAGCAAGAGAGTTCTTTCTGCAAAGCGACTTTACTCATTTTATGATCCTGCCCGACGATCTTATTGTGACTCAAGAAGATGTTGATGCAATAGTAAATTATGACGAGTCATATGATTCCATATCTGGCTGGTGCAATAACACCGGCCGTGATGATACCAATATCGATACTAACATCTCGGCTTTCCTGCCCCCAGATCCGCCGCGTACTGCAACATATGAAGGCTACCGTTGGTTTAAGATAGCACAGTTTGAATCGTTGCTATCGAAAGTAAAAAATCCCAATGCCATAATTCCTGTATTGCATCAAGGGTTTGCTTTGTCGCGTCTGTCAAGAAGACTTATTGAGCAAGTGCCATTTAGGACGGATGCGGGTTGCTGTGTTGATTCTTGTCTTTCGTTAGATTTAATGAAGTTTAAAGTTGGGTTTACTCAATACGTTGATATTCGTATCCGAATGAAACATCTCAAGATTCCTCGTAGTGAATTGTTGGTAGGGAAAGAAAAGGCCATAATGTCGTTTGAAAATTAGTTAGCCAATGAGAGATGTTGATTGGAAGGACGCTGTAGACTTCAGACATCTGATTTTCTTGTCTAACAGTCATCTCTTCTTTAATCTCCGTACGATACATTTCTCTTCTGTTTAAGTCAAGTCTTCCGACGTCGGTACCCACGACGCTATCGGTTCTAATTTGGGATTCTGATATGAATAAGGGGTGCTGAGCTTTAAGTTTTTCTTTTAACTTGTATCACTTGGATCACAATATATTTAATAACATCTCAAGACAAATACAAAAACATCATGCATAGGGAGCTTGTATTTTTCGTTTCTACAGGAGTCCTACTTGTCCTGCTTGTTCCATTTGTTTCAGGCCGACCTCTTTTACCTATTGCCTGTGCGGCAATACGAGACAGTAATTATGATTCGTCCACGGATTGCACTGGGAGTAGATGGGATAAGGGAGGACAAACTTGCTGTTGGCGTGAACAAGTTCCTGGAAAGATACTCGGAGAAACGAAGTGCCAGACGTGCAAAAACTACAAGGACGCCAATGGTAACACCTATGAAAAATGCACAGATCCAGCCAAACAAGCAATAAAACCTGAAGGTGAAACAACGGGTCCACAGCGGGGAGGCGTTCTAGAAGATCCGAGTAACCTTCAAGAATTTCAAGAGCAAACTGATTCAAAACGAGCAGATATTCTTGCGGACCTAGATGACAACAATATGACCTTCGCTGAGGCGAATAACACCAACAACGACTGACTTTAATACGTTATGTTCTAAAAGAATGTTCTTCTATAAGAGAGCACTACAAAGCTTTAAAGTTTTCTAACCGTTTAGAGTTCATCGGGATTCGAACCCTGCATATACTGGTTCTATTACTTTCTGTTTATTCGTTTTTTATGCATCTAGTTGTCGAGAACGATCTTTTATTCTAAGTGCTCTCCCCGCCTTAGAGTCTGCTAGATTCCAATTAACTATATGTTCCATGTGTATTCTCACAGTTACGTCATCGCCTTTGGATAAATACAATGCAACGCTTGGATCATTTAGTCCCTCCTCTGTCACATACTTCAAATGGATCTGGTGGTTGATCTTTCTTGCCTCTTCCCCTTCAACGAGCTCTACAGGGCCTCTAATCAATGCCCCTTTCAAGTCTAATCCCTCTCGCGAAATATCTATCATCACTGATGCGTATGGCCTCGCTTTCAGGTTCTTGTATTTGCGAGTAAGTCGAGAAGTGGGAATACAAATATCGTTACCAAATCGCATGAACCACATGGGAACGATATGGATAGTGTCATCTTCGCCAAGTGTGGCCAAATTAGCAATGAGGGTCATTGAAAGGATTTTGTCGATCTCGGATGGGGTAAGAGAAGGAGGTCTAACATCATGGCCAGAACTAGAATTAGATGCCATTAATACACTTGTCCCTCTTCGTATTAAAATTTAATCCGAATAATTTTGATGATGTTAAAAATTTATGCAAAGCCTATAGCCGTAGGGAACCACGTTGTTAGCGGTTCGGATCCAAAATCTAGGAGTATGACTTGATAAACAGATTTAAAAACATGTGAGACAAGACTAAATGGAGAAAAATGCATTCAGTCTCAGGATTTTTTTTAATTGTCACTTTCTTTATTATAGGCGTATCGATTTTGGCAGTATATACAACCACTCTGGCAACCGAACTTGGCTTAGAAAAGGATGATTTGCAGATTACTTCTCTTGCCCATTTTGTGAAATCAATGGATTGGGAAAATGACTATAACGAAGAAAAAATTGGTGAAAGAATTCTGAAGGCTCAGCTTGACAATCTGAATATTACTCTTCAAGGTAACTTTACTAAAAATAATGTCACTGAAATAGAGAATAACTTTGCTACGTATAAATCTCATCTTGAAAATCTTGAAGGGAGTGTAACAGTCAACGGTTCATTGTTAAATCTAAAGCACAAAGCAGAATCCGAACATGAATCATTTCTTCAATCTGTAGATCATATTTCAGATATATCAAAGAAGATCGGAATGTATGAACTTACAACCATACTCCTGATCATAGCTGCTGGATTGGGAGGTGTATCAGAAATTTCACGTAACAAATTGTTAGGATATCCAGCGTTCCTAATCGGTGCAGTAGCAGTAATAATACTCTTTATGATAACCTTTATGCCATCTATACTAATATAAGCAAGTGTTTATTAAAACCTTCAGATCTTCAGCTGTCGGTACCCACGACGCTATCGGTTCTAAATTAGGATTCTTGGTATTAGAATGGACTAGAAGCTAAAAGTTTTCTTTTAAGTTCAGAGAAACTTCTTAATTAAGTCTATTCATCATGTCTATTAGGCCAGTTTTTATTTTGTCATCATCTGCTTGTGAGCTTAAAGTACCTAACTCATGTCCCAAGCTGTTTATATCGTCTTTTTGCTTTGTTGTTAAGTTTGGTAATCCCAAAATATCCTTTTGTATTTTTATGAAATCCCGTATCATTGCTCTTGCGTATTCAGAATTTATATCGACCATCATTGGGAACGAACAACTGCTATAGGGCTCTTTATATCCGTTCCTAGAGTAATCTTTCGGCTTGCTGGTATTAAAGGCGGCATTTCATCTTCTCCTAGAGTATTTAAGAGTAAGCCGTTAGGACTATAATGACAAAGACAAAGACAAACAAATAATGCTACATTGTTAAATCTGACTATGAAAGTTGGTACATTCTCCTGTAAACAGTGTAAAATCAAATTTCAATTAATAGGACTTTCGACCAGTGTTAATCCAAATTATTGTCCATATTGCGGGAACGCCAGTATAGATAAGATTAATGTAATTTATGGATGAGTTCTTTATCCTTTGCCCTAAACTATGTTGGAGTACCTATCGCTTGCCGCCAGAGAGTATCTGGCATTTTCCTTAACACTTTCAACAGAATCGTGTATATCCAGTCCTAGCTTGTTAAGAATATGACGAGCTTCATTAGTGTCAGGAATATTCTTTATCCTGAAATATTCACCGTTATCGTCTTGAAATATTGCAAAAAGTCCTGAGATTGCAGCACCAGCCTTTACTGGTTTAATTTTTGATGATAGACATTCATCTACAACTTTTCTGAGGGCATCAATACCTTGTCTTTGTTTATGTCTCCTTAATTCAACTCTTCCATAATCTATAAACTCCATCTTATCATTTTCTTTTCTATCGGTATCATTACTTCCAAGATTCAGATTTTTTACTAATTGCATTCCTGGAAGTTTAATTGCCCGAGTACAATCGCAGGCTTCACATTCCATTGTGCATTTTTCTCTGAATCGGGCATCCGCTACTTGCTCGACAGATTCAAAGTATTCATTGAGTGTAGGTATTTCCATTGCCATCGGATAGAGGCCTCCTTCTAGACAATAGCAAGCCTCGATGAAATGAACTGTATCCGTTTCATCTATAGTTGCAGTTCTCAAAGCAGCTTGCATTCCTTCATAAAATATTTTTCCCTTTGCTAAGTTCCCCGAATTTATAGAATTTGCTAACTTTTCCCTTGCTTTTGGATTTAGCTTGCACTTGATATAGTATCTCACTTACTGGACGTAGATATATCCTCTCTAACTTCTAATAAAGCTAGAGTTCTTAGAAGACTGGCTTCCCCTTTTAATATATTAAAACAGTATAAGATGTATGGATGCTTTTGAATCTATAGCGACTAAACTCGACATACGAGAATTTAGTCCAAAACAAGTTCCACCTGAAATAAAATCAAACGTACTTGAAGCAGCCAGATTAACAGGAACTGGCCTTAATACACAACACTGGCGTTTTATTTTAGTTAAAAATAAAGAGAATCTGAAAAAGCTAGCAGAAGACAGCACTAGCGGAAATTGGGTTGCAAACTGTAATTTTGCTGTAATAATTCTAACAAATCCAAAGTATGGTTTCCATTTAATTGATGCGGGCAGGGTAATACAGAATATGCAGGTGACAGCATGGAATTTTGGCGTAGGGTCAGGAATATTTACTGGTATAAAGGAACAGATATTCAGGCCAGATTTTGGAATTCCAAAAGAATTGAACGTGGCTGCCGTTATCGGATTTGGTTACCCTTTAAAGAAATTGACAGGAAAGAGAAAAGACCGTCTTCCACTAACTGTACTTGTTCACAATGAAAAATACAGTAATACAAATCAGAGATAAGGCAACGGATTCGTAACTTGAGCTCTGAACTTAAATCGCATGAGTGCGTTGCCTGTCACCATGCTAAACGAATGCATTTTTTGATAAACACGGAAAAAACTATTGCATGAAGTGTACCTGTAATGGATTTGAAAATGGGTAATGCTAAGTGGTTGGATAATCAAACA
>JBIOZG010000009.1:0-10654 GCA_044870765.1 Nitrososphaeraceae archaeon | reverse complement strand
CCGTAATCACAGCTATTCCAAGCGATAACATTGCTGACATCGCAATGAAAATGAAAGAGCATACTATTGGCAGTGTAATTATAACTGAAAATGAAAAACCCGTTGGAATTGTCACTGACTGGGACGTGGTATCAAAGGTTGTGGGGAGCAATTTGGAACCATCTTCTGTTGCGGCAGTAAAAGTAATGCAACCTATTCACACGGTCGAAGCAGGAGAAGATATAACTGAGGCAGCGCGGATATTAAGAAAAAATAATATCAAAAGATTGGGCGTTGTTTACAAAGACAAATTAGCAGGAATAATTTCAAGTTCCGATGTTATCGCTGTGACTCCAGAACTAGTCGATGTGGTGTCAGAAAAGGCTGCCATGATTAGAGGGGAGATTGGTAGACCGGCATCTACTGTGTCTGGATATTGTGATGAATGTGGAGAATGGTCAGATGGGCTAATGTATTCTGAAGGAACATTTACCTGCGAAGTATGCAGGGGTTCATAGTTACATCATACCAAACGCAGAAGTGAATTATGATTCCAACTGATATTGACATAGTAGTGGTTTATCCGAATTTCAGTCAAGCTACCTAAATTATTTTTCTTTTACTTGGGATTCCATCAAAAGATTAAAATCACGTAGTTCTGAAAAAGTCAATGAATGAGTTTAAATTCTTTAGAAAGAACCATTGATAAAGTTCTTTCACAAAAAGAATCAGCTTTAATTTCTGAGATTGATTCTGCACTTCAGAATTCATTAAAAAATTTAGAATCTTCCAAGACCACTCTACAGGTTGAATATGATGCTATTATTGAATCTTCAAAAAAACAGGCTGAAAGTTTAAAACGACAGATAATAGGATCTAGCACCCTTAACGCCAGGAACAAAGAGCTCATCATAATCGAATCGGCAATTGATGAAATTTTTACTAAAGCAAAGGAAAAACTTGCCCAGAGTAATAATGAAAAAAATTATGAAAAATTGCTGACCAGGATGATACAAGACAGTGTTTCAAAGTTAGGTGCTGAAATTGTCATACAATGCAATAAAGCCGACCAAAAGCTAGTAAGGAAGATATCCTCACAAGAATCAACCACCAAAAACATGAAAGTAAGTGTATCCGACAATTTTTTAGATATAATCGGTGGAATAAAAGCGACTTCAGCGGACGCAACAATGACATTGGATAACACCCTGGATTCTAATATTGAAAGCCTCAAACCTTTAATAAGGAAAGACATAGTCCAACTGCTTAGAGGGGAGAACAAGTAGATGGTAGCAAAGGGAAAAATAGTATGGGTTAGTGGTCCAGCAGTTAAGGCTGATGGAATGTCATCTGCAAAAATGTATGAGACGGTGGAAGTTGGTGAATCAAAACTAATTGGAGAAGTTATCAGATTAACTGGAGACGTAGCGTTTATTCAAGTCTATGAATCAACATCAGGTCTTAAACCGGGAGAAGAAGTAATAGGTACGGGTCAGCCACTTTCCGTACTTCTGGGCCCAGGAATTATTGGAAGAATTTATGATGGTATACAAAGGCCGTTGGACGAGATTGCTGAAAAATCAGGAGCATTCATTGGTAGAGGGATTACGACAAGCCCTGTCGATATGAAAAATAAATACAGATTTAATCCCTCAGTAAAAAAAGATGATGCTATTTTTGGGGGTTCAGTCCTTGGGACAGTAGAGGAAACTCCTTTGTTAACTCACAAAATATTGGTTCCTCCAAATTATCCTGAGTTGACTATTTCTGATATTGTCAAGGAAGGAGAGTATGATTTAGAGCATGTCATTGGACAGGCCAGTAGCAAGAACGGAGATAAAATTCAATTAAAGATGTATCATAAATGGCCAGTTAGGAAACCACGTCCATATGCAGAAAGATATGATCCTACAGTACCGCTGGTTACCGGTCAGAGAATCATTGACACTTATTTCCCTATAGCAAAAGGTGGAACCGGTGCTATTCCAGGCGGATTTGGCACAGGCAAGACTGTCACACTACATCAAATAGCTAAATGGGCAGATTCCAAGGTTGTAGTCTACATTGGTTGTGGAGAACGAGGCAATGAAATGACAGAAGTTCTTGTAGAATTTCCACATTTAATTGACCCCAGATCTCAGAGACCATTGATGGAAAGAACAGTACTTGTCGCTAATACTAGTAACATGCCTGTTGCCGCTAGAGAGGCATCAATCTACACTGGTGTTACTATGGCAGAGTATTATCGGGACATGGGCTATGACGTAGTTCTTGTGGCTGATTCTACAAGTAGATGGGCAGAGGCACTCAGAGAAATGTCAGGTCGTTTAGAAGAAATGCCAGCAGAAGAGGGTTATCCTTCGTACTTGGCTTCAAGACTCGCAGAATTTTACGAAAGAGCAGGACGAATCAGAGCACTTGGTTCACCAGATCGTTCCGGATCCGTGACATTGGTTGGTGCAGTATCTCCATCTGGAGCAGACTTTACCGAACCGGTAACAACTCACACAATTAGATTCATCAAGACTTTTTGGGCGCTAGATACCAGATTAGCATACTCGAGGCACTATCCGTCAATTAATTGGATGCAGTCTTATTCTGGATATCTTGAAGATATATCTAAATGGTGGAAAGAAAACGTAAGTCCTGACTGGTATGATCTGAGAGCTGAATCCTATCATATATTGCAGCGTGAAGATACACTAAAAGAAATTGTTAGATTGTTGGGACCTGAGGCGCTTCCCGATGAGGAGAAACTTGTTCTTGAAGTAGCCAGAATGCTAAAGATTGGAATCTTGCAACAAAACTCTTTTGATAAAGTTGATACTTATTGTGGTCCAGCAAAACAACTGAAATTGGTTAGATTGATGGTAAAGTTTTACAAAGAAGCACAAAAGGCTCTAAAGGAGGGAAAATCCTTAGCAGATATCAGAGCACTACCAATAATAACCACTCTATTAAAGGCAAAGTTTGAAGTTACAGACGAGGAGGTTTCAAAGTTAGAAGAAATTGACAAGCAGTTATCCGATTCGTTCAAAGGTAACATTGAGGAGGTAAAGGTCTCTGTCTAAAACCACTGGAATAGAATATACGAAAATTGCTGAAATAAAAGGACCACTTATGATAGTAGATGGTGTAACCAAAGCATCATTTGACGAACTTGTGGAAATTGAAACAAATGAGGGTGAAAGAAGATTAGGAAAAGTTCTGGAAATAGGATACGGCAAAGCAGTAGTTCAGGTTTTTGAAGGAACAACGGGACTGGCTATAACTGGAACAAAAGTAAAATTTCTCGGAAAAACTATGACCATGCCGGTATCCCAAGAACTTCTTGGACGAGTATTCGATGGGCTTGGCAGACCAAATGATGGCTTACCTGATCCTGTTGCTGATAAATTCCTTGACGTGAACGGAGAGCCGATGAATCCGCAGAGCCGAGAATATCCAACTTCATTCATTCAAACCGGAGTATCTGTTATTGACGGAATGCTGACACTTGTCAGGGGTCAAAAGTTGCCTATTTTTTCGGGCTCTGGAATGTCACATAATATATTGGCGGCACAAATTGCGCGACAAGCTACAGTTGTAGGGACCAACGAAGACTTTGCTGTAGTATTTGCGGCTATTGGTGTTCAGTACTCTGAAGCGCAATACTTCAAAAGGAGCTTGGAGGAATCAGGTGCTTTGAGAAGAAGTGTTTTATTTATTAATCTTGCAGATGACCCTGCAATTGAAAGAATCATAACTCCAAGGGTGGCCTTGACTGTTGCTGAGTATCTTGCATTTGATCTAGGTATGCATGTATTGGCAATACTAACTGATATGACCAATTATGCAGAAGCCCTCAGGGAAATTAGCGCCGCTAGGGAAGAAGTTCCTGGAAGGAAAGGATATCCTGGATATCTCTATACTGACTTGGCAAATAATTATGAGCGAGCAGGGAGAATTAAGGGAAAGAGCGGAAGTGTTACTCAAATGCCCATATTATCAATGCCCGCAGATGACATTACACATCCTATACCTGATTTGACTGGTTACATTACGGAAGGACAAGTGGTCCTGGGAAGAGACCTTTTCAGAAAGGGAATATATCCACCGGTCAATGTTATGATGTCACTTTCTAGATTAATGAAGGATGGTGTTGGAGAAGGAAAAACCAGATCAGATCATATGGAAGTTGGCAATCAATTATACGATGCTTATTCTAGAGCGCAAGAGGTCAGAGCACTGGCAGAGATTGTAGGAAAGGCGGGTTTAACCGGAGTTGATTTGAAATATCTCGACGCTGGGGATAATTTTGAGACGCATTTTTTAAAACAAAGTCCTGATGAAAATAGAAATTTGGATGAAACGCTGAGCAGGGCATGGGATATATTGGCTGCTTTACCAGAAGGGGAACTAACTAAAATTAAAGACAAACATATTCAGCAGTATTATAAGGGAAACAAGTAAACTTTAGTACATCGAAATGTCATTTGGTAAAAATGTTACTGCAACGAAAATAGAACTGATAAAGATAAGGAGATCGTTGCAAGTTAGCAGTATGGTTCACAAAATACTTGATGACAAACGAGAAGTGTTACTAAAAAAAATCGACGAAATGATAGAAGAGGCTAATAAAACGAGAGGTGATATCTGGTCTCCACTTTCTGATATTTACTCTGCAGTCTATGATTCGTATATGTCACTGGGAACATCGACACTTGAATCAATTTCAGATTCGACTCCGGCTATAATGGAAGTAAATGTTAATGTGAGAAGGATCGTTGATGTGAAAATCCCCACACTCCAGATAAAAACAAAACAAGGAGGTCAGGACCTGTCTTATGGATTTTCAGAAACAAACGTATTTGTTGACAAGGCATCTAAACAGATAAAGAATATGCTTCCACAGATTTGTAAAGCAGCCGAATATGAAAATGCTATTTTCAGTCTAGCAAAGGAACTTGAAAAAACCCAAAAACTAATCAATGCGCTTGAATTTGTTATAATTCCACAGTATCAGCATGCGATTGCCTTCATTAAGGGAACATTAGAAGAACGTGAGCGAGAAGAATTTGTAAGACTGAAAAAAGTAAAAGTTGTTTTAGATAAGAAAAAGAATATAGAGTAGACATAACAATGCATATTGATGGTTGCAAGTAAAATGGAGGCTGATATTATTGCAGAGTATTTTAAGAAATCAAAACAAAATTTACAATCAGAGCACGATTCAATGATACAGGATGTAAAACAAGATATTTCTTCCTACAAGAAAAAGGCTTTGTCGGATGTTTAAGTAATACAAGTTAATCTCGTCAAGTTCCAAAACACATTTTGACCAATTACAGTAGTTAGAAACATTTTATCGATTAGAATCTCTTAATGATATTGGATAGTACAGGTTACTTAGAACTCTTTTCCGTATTTACAACGCAGTGAATTCGGACATCATGCAAATTTCTTAGTTATAATTAAATATGGCCTTCAATTTCGAACCAATGTATGATGGGTGTTAACAGAGAAAAAGCTAGTGTTATTCTTCTGACAATTGCTATGACTTTTAGCATACTATTCTTGTATTACAACTGGGCATTTGCACAAGCCGAAACAGGGGGAACATCAGATGCAGGATCAGCCAAGTTTATTGGTGCAGGTATGGCATTTGGTCTTGCGGCCGCTGGTTCAGGAATAGGTTTGGGATTTGTAGGCGCTGCTGGTTTAGCCGCGATTAGCGATAATCCAAAAATGCAATCTAGAGTCTTCATATTTGTCGGTATGGTAGAATCCATTGCTATCTATGGTATTGTAATGATGTTCATCATCTTGGGACAATGAGTAACAGCAATCCTCAAAACATTTTTCGTAAAGGCAAAGCTGATATCGTAAAGTAGTAGATTGCAGCCAATTTCGTGAAATGGCTGCAAGAACATATCTCAACCAAGTGGAAATCAAATTTAGAATATCAAAGTAAGTCAAATTGAAGTAATTACAAAACGTAATTTCTGAATTCTTGAAACGAAGAAAAGGGAAAGATTTTAAGGAGATTAATAATCAAAAAACTCAATACAATGGGACAGGCCAAACTCTTAAAGACAACTTTGATTCTGCCAAGGGTTGAAACGCACGACGCCGTAAGTAAATTGGCAGAATTAGAATGGTTTCATCCATTGCAGAATCCATCTGAACATGGTAATCCTTACTTTGATGATCTTTTGTTAAATGCTCAAAAGTTATTTCAAGAGATTGACGATGTTATAAGATCTTTAGGCATACCCCTTGAAACTGGTGTCATGGCCGCTCTCTTTAAAGGCGCTCCCCAGGAAAAGACTGATTACAAGATAGACGATATTCAAAATTTCATTGTTGAATTAGAAATGAAAAGTAAAGTTGTACTAGAAGAACCAATATCGTTACTTAAGAGCCAGCAACAAATAGAAAAGGAACTTGAAGAATATCGTAATGCCCTGAACGCAATCGGAAGTGCTTCAAAGCTCCGAATGGACTTATCCGGATTGCGTAGTCTGAAGACATTTTTTGCAGAAATTTTTATCGTTAATACCAAAGATATCACTGAAATTCAAAATAGTCTGACTGATCTTATTGTACATCCACTCAAACTCAATGATGAGAAATCATCTATTACTGTGATAGGCTCACAAGAAGATTCTGAAAAAATCATGAAAGTTCTTAGAAGTTTTAATGTGCATCCTATTCAGATTCCTCCCGAATTGCCACAGAATCCTGGTTCTGCCCATGAGAAATGCCAAAAGAAATGCAAGGAACTTGAAAAGGCATCTGCAGAGATCACTAAAAAAATAGAGAAATTAAAAGTTAATCTCTTGCCCAAATTACTTTCATTGTACGAGTCCTCTAAGGTCACAAAAGATATTTTGGAGGTAACTAGAAAGCCAGGAGGAACAAAGAATTTTGCCCTTATTCAGGGATATATCCCAGACGGCATGGAGAAAAAGTTCAAAAATCTCACAAAAAGTTATGTCTCTATTGCCGAGCCGGCTAGTTTAGATAAGGATTCTAGCAATCAACTTCCAACACTACTTCTCAATAACAAGTATGCAAAGACATTTGAAGTAATAACTGAGACTCAGGGACTTCCTAATTATGGTGAAGTAGATCCGACTCCAATAATTGCTTTCGTATGGCCCGTTTTTTATGGCATTATGTTTGCAGATTTGGGACATGGCCTTCTGCTTTTTGGATTGGGAATGTTCTTACGGTACAGAGCAAATGGAAGTCTAAGGACTTGGGCAACATTATTGGCTGCAAGCGGTGCAGCAGCCAGCATTGCAGGGGTAGGAACGGGAGAATTTTTTGGATTTCACATAGATGAGATCGCTATATTAGCACCCATATTTGCGCCATTGGATGGGCTAGTGGGGGCTCTAAATGTTTCAGAATTAACATTTGAACAGGTAATAAAGATACTGAAAGTGTCCGTTGCTATTGGTATCATACACTTGTTGATGGCATTGTTTCTAAGACTTAGAGCTGATATCCTCAAAAGAGACAAACTTGTCGTTTTCACACATGATATTCCTACTATAATACAATTTCTTGCCATAGTAGCATTGATACTTGCCGCGATAGGTTCAGGATACGATATAATAGGTATGTTTGGAATAACTGGTGTCACTCATAATGAACCGGTACCGTGGTTGACATATTTATTCGGGGACTGGGTAACAGTAGACTTGGTTGCCAAAGCCACCCCTCCTATAATCATTGCAACTGCGGGAATCATGATTTACGGAGGAAAAAAAGAACAAGAACTCGCTGCAAAACATGGTCATGATGAAGGAGGAGGAGGATTGATGGGAATTGTTATTGAGGTCATACTAGTAAGGATAATTGAAGTACTTTCTAATGTGATCAGTTATACCAGACTTGGAATTATGTTGTTGGTACACGCTGCTCTCTTGGTAACGGTCAATCAGTCATACGAGCATGGAGGCGGTTTAGCAGTTTTGATTGGAGGCAACATAGGAATCATGCTTATAGAAGGATTAATTGTATATATTCAGACAATTAGGTTACATCTTTACGAATGGTTTCCAAAATGGTATATAGGCGAAGGAGTTGAATTCAAGAAATTAATTCCAAAGATGCTTTATTCAAATCTTGTCTGGCCAGAAAAACGATCTAGTTAGATACAGAAAAATATTTTTCATAGTTATTAGTTTTAGGCCGATCCAAACTTGAAATAAGTGAGTGATAAAATCTGTGGTATTGAATAGAAGGTCTTAATTTACATTAATTAACTTTGATAATATTGTTTCTCCTGGAATCTTCTGTTCAATTCCAGATGCTATTGCTGACAAATTTCTAACTTCTACCATGATAAGTTTTAGTGCTGCAAGTACAATCCCCACACTGAACATAGTTCTAAAAGCTGACAATGCTCGCTTTAATGCAATGTCTTCAAATCCCTTTTCAATTTGTAATATGGAATCTATGTCACTTGTCGGATTCTGAGGGACAATATCCTTGTATACTGTGTTGGATAATTCCCCAATTGCCTCTGATATTTTTTCCGCATTTATCATCTTTTGTATAGTTTCTTTTGTTACCTTCGAAGTACTAGCGACCATGAGATTATTTATGTCATCGGCAGGCAGGTTCCAAAATTTTCCTCGCAGTATTGCAAGTACGTTATAAGAATCAATATCAACAGAGACAATGTTTTTTGCATCCAATGATTGTGATTCAGTATTCATCGCCCTACCCAAATCATGGTAGAATACATGATCTAGGTAAACATCAAAAATCCTGACATCTCCTTTATCCTTGTAAATAGCAGCCGCTTTGGTAACATCCTCTGCAAATTCGCTACCAGCAAGAGTAGATACCGCTTCCTCTAATGTCTTTGAAACAAGTGCCTTAACCACAAGATCTCGTCTACCTACTAGTTCTTCAGCCCTCAGGTTTATCTTCGGCAACAGTTCATCATAGGATTTTCCCAGAGCTTTTCCCTTTAAAATCATCTTTAAATTCCACGTTAAATGCTTTACAAAATATGCACTGATAATTCTGGCTCCACCTGAAACGTTGACCATTTTTGAATGTGTGTTCACGAGATATTCTTTCAACGCGTTTTCAATCTTATCTGCAGTATACGGCTTCGTGAGCTTGGCCAACGCATCGAGGTAAACGGTATTTTTCATCCTTGTTACTAGTTCATCCATGTCCCTTGATTCGGTCAACATCTGGAGTTCATTCTTTGTTAACAATCTCCCTTTTAATCCATGAGACATGACAGTACCGAAAATTTTTCCTGGCATGCTTACCTTGCTCATTGATATGGCACGTCCTCTGTCATTACGTAATAATTCTGCATCAATTTTAACCTTGCTTGAAGAACCATCACATATTATTATGTGCTTATTAATAAAAAACGAAGTAACCAGCATACAACTAAATCAAGTTAAATTTCTATAGTCCTACTGACTGCAAAATTAATGTGGGTGTAGAAAAAGAAGAACATGATTTGTACTTTACAGCACTCATATCAACTCATATCAATCGATGTTGTAGCTGTTATAAGATAAAGTTTTTTGAATTCAAAAATTTCCTGATAAATTTTCTATGTATGGACCCAATTCAAAACTAATGATAGTGCATAATAGATGATATTATTAAAAGGAACACAAATTCTCAATTCGTAGCAGAATTTTGACCTCGCCTATCAGTTCCGCATATTTCAGAATAAGGTATCAAAAATTTTCATTTATTCATGCCCAAAAAATGCTAGATCGGTCAGTTAAACTGATAAACCTAACTTGACCAGCTAACTGTCAAAAAAAGTTGAGATAGAGCGAGATAATGGATGGGCAAATCCTAGGGTGACAAAGTGTGTTGAAAAGCCCATGATGGCCCCTATCACTAAATTATCCGTATGCCAATAAATTCCCAAAAATATTCCCAAAGCAGGAACAGTAAATAACAACGCAAGAATTACGCTTACACTTACCATCTTGATCATGATATCTGGCGTAACATTTTCCATTTTTTGACAAGGAAACTGAAACTTTAGACTTGTGCTGGACAATTGACAAAATCCAATCTTTTGAGACCTGATATATGTATTGACGTCTTAAAAATTATGAAAAATTTTCCAATGATTGTATAATTTAACTGTATATCGCTCACATTATGAATTTTGTAATAGTAGAATAAAGAAAAAAATCAGAAAAAGCATTGTTACAAAATTCTAACTAATTTCTTTCTCTTGAATATTAATTGCTTCATAACCTAGATGAGGTATCATTGAATCAAAAGACTTTACCGCGCGTAAATTTATTGCAAGGGATATCTGTAAAAAATATAGCTCGTAAAAATGAAATTCGTTATCGCCAGAACATATATTGTTTATTGTCTTTCATTCAGTTGAAGTCGAAATTTTCTTACCACGAATACATATGCTACATTGAAAGTCTTTTAGAGATCTTATATGCAAAACCCATAGCTACAAAAAGTGTAATGACTCCAGCAAAGATGGTTACTATCAAATTAGTCTTGATAACGTAATGGAATAAAACAGTACTGACTATGGCCGGCAATGCTATAATAAGAGCTAGAAATGTACCATTTATGAAAATTTTTGACGTAGAAATTCTTTTATTATCACTTCCAGAATTTGAGTCCAACTTTAACAATAGTATTTTTATATCCTATAAAA
>JBIOZG010000008.1:0-3904 GCA_044870765.1 Nitrososphaeraceae archaeon | reverse complement strand
GTTTACTCTAATGATATTTCTATCACCGTGAATTAACATTTTTTCTATATTGCAAGATGGCAAATTTATTTCTCTGATTTTGTATCTTGACACATTTTTGGTTGCATCCATACTTGCCGCATTTATTGTTGGTGCAGAAATAGGTCATGAGCAGCAATTATTGTCAGCGATATTCACGCTAGCTGTGACAGTGATAGCAATATTTGCATCAAAGAATGTGACAACAAAAGAGACGAAATTGCTCGCAAAATTGATACCACAATAAGGATAAATCTTGTTCTCAGTAGACTGATCCTTGCAATTTTCTCTTTTAATAATTCGTAATATTTTTTTCGAGTGGTCCAAAACGAATTAAAATTACATGTAAATTACTATTTTGATAATAATCTATATTATTTCTTTTAGGACGTGTGCATGTGGTAATCTGATTTTTTCTGATTCTATCAAAGGAATGAGACTGGCGAAATTTTTTCAATTCTTGCCTGTTGTTCCTCTCGTGTCTTTGAAGCATCGAACGTATCAATAGATAGTTCTCTATTTCGAATTTTAAAACCAGTTTTATATTTCCAACGTGTTTCTCTATTTCTTACCAATTGACTAAAGTAATTGTAATGAATGAATGTAAATTAAATTGCGGAATAATGCGGTGACACAGTGTTAGGGTGTTTATCAATAACAATTTTTGTTTTTAAATCAGACGCTAATGGATTTAGCCCAAAGGTTGTCTCTTTATATAAGATTTGAACTTATTAATCTCAAATAGTGGAACTTATTTGGAGATCACAATGTTTGAAGGCAATAATCACAAACAAGTCCTAAAAATAATACTTTCATTAACATCGGCCTTTTTCGTGGTGCAGATCCTTGTTGGATTTAACATAGGAAGTCTTGCTCTCATATCAGACGCTGGTCATATGTTAGTCGACGTAGCTGGAATTGTTATGGCGATACTGGCAATATCATTTTCGCAAAAACCGGCAACCCCCGTAAGAACTTATGGATTCTATAGGGCCGAAATACTAGCGTCACTTCTAAACAGCCTCTTTCTTATACTACTGTCGATTTTTATTTCCTTTGAAGCAATTCAAAGACTTTTTCATCCTTCAGAAATTAATGGACTTCCAATCATAATAGTAGCTTCAATAGGCCTTGGGATAAATTTACTAGGAATTAGATTATTATCAAAGGTGA
Source organism: Nitrososphaeraceae archaeon (assembly GCA_044870765.1). GTDB lineage: Archaea > Thermoproteota > Nitrososphaeria > Nitrososphaerales > Nitrososphaeraceae > TA-21. The sequence goes on along the minus strand of JBIOZG010000008.1, from coordinate 2,713 downwards.
GGGTAAAAAATAGAAGACATGATAACGTTGACAATCATACATCAGAACAAGAAATAGAAAATCTAAATGTTCATGGAGCATATCTAGAAGTGCTTGCAGACACAATTGGTTCTGCGGGCGTTATAGCAGCGGGAATTATTATTCAAACCACCGGATTATATCTCGCCGATCCCCTGATTAGTATTGGTATCGTGGCACTAATCCTTCCTAGAACCTGGTTACTCTTAAAAAAATCAATTCATATTTTAATTGAAGGCACGCCGTCACATCTTTGCCATGATGAAATAAAAAGTTCAATACTAGCAGTGAAAGGTGTTACCGGAATTTTTGACCTTCATATATGGACGATAAGCTCTGGTATTTACGCTCTATCTGCGCATGTTGTGATCATGGATAATAAGAGATCGGGTGCAATCTTGCAAGATATTAATTCTATACTTGAAAAGGGATTTGGTATTACTCATGCAACAATTCAAGTTGAGTCATACCACCAATCCAAAGATATCTAGACAGATTCTATTTTAGTATCGGATATCAAAATAATTATTATAAAAACGAACTTCGCTCAGTATATCATGGTTCCGTTTTATGCATACTAATGTGCAGAAACAAAAAAAGTGCATAATTTATACTGAAATTTAACGATAACTAGCAATACAAATTAGATTCAATTCAATGCCAAGTTAATGCAGGTCAATCTTTTTTCAATTCGTCTGAAGCGTTAGACGTGTCGTTCACTGTGTTTTCCGTCTTGTCTGCAGTTCTTTTTGCTTTATCGGCTGACTCGTCAACCTTGACTTCAGTTTTTGCTGCAGCTATCTTTGCTTCATCTGCCTTTTCTTTTCCTCCACTAATAGCCTTTTTTATCTTGTCAAGAAATCCCATAACTTCTATTAGCCATCGTAATTATTTAAAGATTGGACCGAATTTGTCCCTCTAGCACCCCGTAGTTTATAAGTATGATCTCCGGGGATTCTGCTCCTTTTATTAGCAATAAATGTTGCAAATTTAGTAAGTTTAGAATATCATTAATTTGTCGTGTATCTGCTTTTTCTGACCTCTGAATTCAATCGTATATAATTAAAAGCTCTAATTTTACTCTAGAAATAGATTGCAGATAAAGTAATAAGTGAGCAACAAGCAATTTATTCGGAAAATTTTATGTGGATCAACCTTGATCGCAATCAAAAAACATTGATTCTTGCTCTCACTTTGGGTATATCGTCATCGATTCTTATTTTGAATTTTCAATCTGCTTTTTCTCAGAATGAAATAAGCTATCTTGATGTTAATAGCACAAGTACTGCGCAACTCTCAAAATTTAGCGTCGCAGCCTGGTTTAAGACATCTACCGATTATAATTCTAACGCATTTATTGTTAATAAGGCAGGCGCATCTGACAACTTGAATTATGGTATTTGGATGACCAATGCTGAAAAAGTAGGGGCTGGGTTTGAAACCTCCAGTGGGAATGCTATTTTTGCCACATCCCCATTATCATATAGTGATGGAAAATGGCACTATGCAGTGGTAACATTTGATGGGACTACCATTACGCTTTATTTGGACGGACTTCCTGTTGGTACCAGAATAGCAACGGGAATGCCTGATAGTGGTGGTGAAGAACCTATGAGGATGGGAGCTAATTCAGATGCGCTTTCGAATTTCTTTGTAGGAAATGTTGATGAGATAAGAGTCTGGAATGCCGCATTAACCGCACAACAGGTAGCAGACGCCTACAATGGCAAATTCGATACTAAAGGTCAAATAGAATATCTAGACTTTTCTGAACCGATTGTCTCGTCAAACAATACTGCCCAAACTAATGGCACCGTAACTAATCAAACAGGATTTCAGGATATAAATGGCACTGTAACTAATCAAACAGGATTTCAGGATATAAATGGCACTGTAAGTAATGAGACTAGCATCATATCTGATCTTTCTGCCAAAAATGATACCGGGATTGTCAACAATACCTTACAGAATAATCCGCCAGTAGAAATACCCCAAACCACTAATGATACTGGCATTGCCAACGATTCGAGTACTCGGAACCAGCAGAAGGCACCCGAAGAGAACAACTCACCAGAAGCTTTTGATCAAAATGTTTCTGTAGATCAAGATGGTCAAGTAGCGATCACTTTGGAAGCTACCGACGAAGATAATGATCAATTGCAGTTTGATATAACAGCGGATCCGCTGCAAGGCAGTCTTACCGATTTTGATAAAGAAAAAGGTACTGTAACATATGTTCCTCAAAATGGTTATTCCGGAAATGATAAATTCAGTTTCAAGGTAGTCGACAATAAAAGTTCCGAGAGCAACATTGCTGACGTGGATGTAAATGTGAAGGAAGTAGTTTCATCATCAAACAAAAATGTACAGAATGAGACAAATAATGCTGTTCAGAGCATTAAGAATACGACTGGTATACAAGAGGATACCAACGTTATTCCCACAGAACAACCCAACATGGTACCAAAAGCTGACGCTGGCGATGATCAAAAAGTAGAGGTAAATACTGAAGTCAAGCTCGATGGTGGCAAGAGCAGCGACGAAGATGGAAAAATCGCATCCTATAAATGGGAACAAACAGATGGTCCTGAAGTTGATATAAAACAAGCAGACAAACAAACCGCCACTTTTGAAGTTCCTGAATCAGCCGCAGATTCAAAACTTGTCTTCAAACTAACAGTAGTTGACGATAAAG
>JBIOZG010000007.1:0-24445 GCA_044870765.1 Nitrososphaeraceae archaeon | reverse complement strand
CTTTATGGTTGCAATTACCAAATCACCTGCTTCTGGAAGTTGTTTGATATCGGTGGCCATTTAGAACATACGCACTTAAGTACTATACTTTAAGTTTGCTTGACCTTATTTAAAGTCAGGTAGTCAGGTTGTTATCAGCAGTACATGCTCTCGGTTGAGTATACTTATTCTTGTCTACTTTGGATTTTGGTGCAAAATTATCATGTTTGAGCTGAGAATAGCCTATCTTTTTTTACTTAAGTTTGAATAAGCGCTAAAGGCCGCAGAATTGAAACATTGGATGTCAAATCCACATAATGTACATTTTCTTATATCTAGAATCTAGGTTCAACATTCCGCCAATTATTTAAAAATCAATTCCTTTTTTAGCTTTGATTCCTTTTTTATATGGGTGTTTTATCTCTTTCATTTCGGTAACGAGATCTGCCAGTATTATGATTTCTTCACGGGCATGATTTCCAGTAAGAATTAATGAGAGATGCTCTGGGCGATTTTGAACGATCCTCACGACATCTGCTAAATCTAAAAGTCCTAGATGAACTGCGTAATTTATTTCGTCCAAAATAATAATATCAAAAGTATCATGAGATATCCTTTGTTCAACAATATCTAGCGCAGTTTTTGCCGCCCGTACGTGCTCCTGAAAATCATGATCGTCATCAATAATTCCAACGAATCCTTTTCCTGCAACTACTAGTTCTAGATTTGGTTCGAGTTTCTTTAGACTATTGAGCTCGCCATAATACCATTCACCCTTGATGAATTGGACCATACAAACCTTTAGTCCATGCCCTACGGCTCTCAGGGCTACTCCTAATGAAGCCGTTGTCTTTCCCTTTCCATTACCAGTGTATACAATTACAAGGCCTTGATCTGAACCATTTTTGTTTTCCATGTAAAACCACCACAGTGACATTTCATGTCGGGAATACTTAGATTTATTCAAATTTGACCTACTATAAAAGTTGGGGCCTTTGTAATTGAGTGTTCTTTTTTACAAGGAAACCATAAAATGCGGCTAAAACAATCTGTATTGCTAAAGGCATGCCCTCCTCTTTGGAAACAAACTTAATTTATCAATTCAAAGTCTGCACTTGAACAATTGCAGCAAACTTGCATCATACGTATAGCTCACACTTACCGCATATTTTCTGCTGGCAGATTTATTTGGTAGTCGACCAGAATCCAGAATACACTAAAATACATGAGTTTGAAAAATACAGCATATCGTTGGTTATCGACACGACTGGAAATAATAAGAGCAAGACCGTAATTAACAGGACGGAATGCTTGTTTTCATTAATACATACAATAATTTGATATTAAAATCATAATGGAGAGATACTGAAATTGATTTATGAAAAAATTGAAAACTATCTTGGAGAATTATGTAAGTACTTGATTCCAATCAAGCATGAATATTATCTTGGGAGAGGAAGTACAATCGCAATATGTACCTTGTCTAGTATCAAATTATTGAGCGAAATTTCAAACGATACTAAATTCATGGATAATGTTGCCATAGTTGGCAGATTACTTTCTGAAAACAAAGGAATAGATAAAGTAATACATTACTGTATCACAAATAGGAATCTCATGCATCTAGTCGTATGTGGAAAAGATGTGAGCGGTCACATGGCTGGTGATTCGTTAATTGCATTGTTTAATTATGGAATTACAAGTGAAGGGAAAATTATTGCGGCAAAAAGTCCACATCCTTTTCTAGTTTCATCCTACGAAGATGTGCAGACTTTTAGAAATCGAAGTACTATTCACAATTTGATAGGAGAGACAAATTTTAGCCGGGTAAAATCGTATATAGAAAGAATAATTTAATAATTCATTTTTTTTCTTTTCTTGTTTATCTTGTTCTTTTTTGAATAGTACTTCACAATGTCATCGGCGGTCATGTTTAATTCAATAGTTGCTTGAAGTACAAAATGCCAAATATCGATTAGTTCTTCCTTGGCCTCTTCGTCATTAAAAACGGTAGGTTTTTTCCACCACTTCCAGTTTGTCAACCTTTGCAACTCTACAGCTTCATGTGTAATTGCAGTGCAGAGAAATGAAATTCTTTCTTCAGTCTTGGTTGGATAACGCGTTGAAGCTAAAACAGTCGCGAGGTTTCTTTGCATATTGATTAATTTTTCTAGTTTGTCCACTTGCCAATCATAAAAAGTCGTTTATATAGATATTAACCTTCCTTGAAAGATGGAATGGAGTCGTTCTTCCTATCGATTTTTAGATATGGAAGTTCTCCATTAGCATCTTTTTAATCATATATCGTAGAAAAAATCTTAATAAATGTTTCTACTCTTGTAAATAAATTGCAAAGAAGAAATGCATAAGGATAATTTACACAAAGTATCTCCAATTAATATAATTTTTGAAAATCGCATTATAATTCTTATTATGTTTGATTGTTCTATTTATCGCGCATAGATTAAATGAGGATCTATTCGCATGACAAGAAGTCTCTGAGAAAGGGCAATTTGATACTAGAAAAAATTAACAGTCATAAAGCCCGTCGGGTCTGATCATGAAAAAAGTCTTTTCAGATGTATTGGGTTTCAAAGATTTTGCAGAAAATCTTGATTCATCAGCCTTTACTGTTTTTAGTTCTAAAATCACGTGAGTAAGATTAGAAATTGTCTTGTTAAGCAATTCATTAAACGAGATAACTTTTTTTTCAAAAATGTCTTCGGTATCCTTATTTTCCTTCTTCGAAGAGATCGTATTAGTAATCACCACAGCTACGTCATTATTAATTGCGCTCAAAGCGAGATCGTGTAGGTGCTTTCTGAGACTAAATTGTACTGATAATTTTTTTTTCTTTTCATTTAAAAATAAATAGGTAAAATTATCAATAATTATGAGGACAGGGTGCAATTGCAACGCATAATTTACAAGAATCATTTGGACATTTGTGGATAAAATTCTCAATCTTCTTATTTGGTGAAGTATGGAATTGGAATCTTGATCGTTTCGTAGGTATGAAAGAATTTTCTCTGGTCTAAAAATTCCTTGGGTATCACCAAATATGACAGTTGAACTGCTGTTGAGTCTGGCCGCATTGACACAGAGCGAATAACATAAACTGAATCTGGATTCTCTCGAATCAGACAAGATATTAGTAATTAAACCTGTTCTGATTCCACCCCCAAGTACTTTATCAATCGAAGGCGATCCCGTTGTAATTAAACTCATAAAAATTAAACCCTACAATTATTTATATACAATGTCAGCGACCTTGGGAGAAACTTTTTATTGTCGATCTTATTTTTTGAAACCACAAGTGATAAACTAATATGTCATCATCTCCACAGCAACCAAAAAGACCGTTAACAATCTTGCAACGCTCATTAAATATGAAAGTATCTGTCAGACTTAAAAATGAGTTGGAGTATAGGGGTAGAATGAACAATGTGGATTCATACATGAATTTAATACTACTGGATGCCGAAGAATTTAATGGTGCAAATCCTGTTGCAAATTATGGGAAAGTAGTAATTCGAGGAAACAATGTGTTATTTATCAAAATAGAAAAGGATCTCTAAAAAGAGAGACTTTTTTGGGATTTGACGTAAGCAAAAATGGCTGGGCGCTATCTTTTTACTTCAGAAAGTGTAACCGAAGGACATCCTGACAAGATTTGCGATCAAGTTTCTGATTCAATACTTGACGAAATAATTTCCCAGGATCCAGATTCCAGAGTTGCGGTGGAAGCCATGACTACTACCGGAATAGTGTTTGTAGCTGGCGAAGTGACGTCCACGGCAAAATTTGATGCGCAGGACGTTGTTAGAAGAACTGTAAGAAATATCGGGTACGATGGACTAAAACATGGATTTGACGGAAACAGCTGTGCTGTTCTAACTTCAATCCATGAACAAAGCCCAGACATTTCAATGGGTGTTTCTAAAAATGAGGATGGAGTTCAGGGAGCAGGGGATCAAGGATTAATGTTTGGATACGCAACAAGCGAAACCCCCGAACTTATGCCATTACCCATAACTTTGGCCCACAAATTGACTATGAGATTAGCAGCGGTAAGAAAGAAAGGAACTTTGGATTGGATAGGACCAGACGGAAAATCTCAGGTATCTGTTATTTATGAAGATGCGGTTCCAAAGAATATTGAGACAGTTGTTGTATCGACTCAGCATACGGAAGATGTATCAATATCTCAGGTGAGAGAAGAGATTATTTCAAAGGTAATAAAACCAATTTGTGACGATCTAATAAATAAGTCTACAAAGTTTCTTGTAAATCCTACAGGAAGATTTGTCATAGGTGGTCCTGTGGGCGATACCGGATTGACTGGGCGAAAGATTATAGCTGACACATATGGAGGTATGGGCAGACATGGAGGAGGAGCATTTTCAGGAAAGGATCCTTCAAAGGTTGATAGATCTGCTTGCTATATGGCGAGATATATAGCGAAAAATATTGTTTCATCAGGCCTGGCTTCAAAATGCGAAGTACAACTGGCGTATGCAATAGGAGTGGCTGAACCTGTTTCCATCATGGTAGATACATTTAACACTGGAAAAATTAATGAAGAAAAAATTGAAACTCAAGTTAGAGAGATTTTTGATACTACGCCTCTAGGAATAATAGAGATGTTACGATTGAAAAGACCGATTTATAAGAAAACTGCAGCGTATGGTCATTTTGGCAGAAACGATCCTGATTTTTCATGGGAGAAAACTGACAAATCAAAGTTATTCAAGATGTAATAAATCTCAATAAATTAGACGGCTTCTTTTATCGTGTTGATTGTGTGTTGAATGTCTCTATCAATTTTAAATCTCCTTGAAAAGAATTTAAGGATATTTTTCACATCCCTTGCAAGGAATGTGTTTGCATTGACAGTATCAATTTTAATAGCCTGAGGCCAATCAATAATAAAAATATTGTCCTTGTCTATAAGAACGTTATATTCGTTAAGATCACCATTAACATATCCTTTTTGATATACAGTTCTCATGCTGTCTATTATTCTTTCCAAAACTAATTGTGGATTATCGATATTCTCAACTTCTGATAACCTGCTACCATAAATTGGTTCCATGACAATACAGTGAAAGGATCGGTAAAGAGGTTTTGGAAACGAACTACTAAAATCTCTAAGATAACTTAGTATATCGAATTCTTTTTTGGCTGTTTCAATATTTAATAATAACCAATTACCAACTCCTGCATTTATATCGCGGTTCCGCTTTATCTGTTTAAAACTCGATCTTCCAAGTCTAAACATTTTTAAGATTTTGTCTTGCTCTAACGAATCATGAGCTAAATAAACTTCAGCCTCTTTACCGATACCAATTTGTGGTCCAATAGCAGTAATTATGTCCCTATTTGCGAGAATTTTTAATACGTAAATATCAAGTCCTGTTACCAACAATGTATATCCCAAATTACTCTTACCTATCAATCCAAATTTAACAAGCCGCTCTAGATGATGTTTAATCAAAGTTTGATTCAAATCGGAATATTGACTCAGAGTAGAAAGATTCAAAAATTGACGATTTTTTAACGAAGAAGCAAATACTTTTAATATTTTAAAATCACTCTTATTCAATAGTGAAACAAGATGTCCCGCCTTTGAAAAAGTAGACAACTGGATGCATCTACGGACAGTATTAAATTAAAAGGTTATTGCGAGAGTCTGCGTTACAAATAATGTTTAAAATATCCAACGACAAATCTAGAATTGTTGTATCTTGATGGAAAAATGGGTATTGTCACAGGTGCCGCTGGGGGACTTGGGTTTGAGATTGCAAAGGAATTGACAAAAAATGGAGCGACCGTCATAATTACTTCTAGAAAAAAATCTAAATTGACAAGAGCCTGTAATTTAATAAACAAAAATTGTCACGGATTTGAATTGGATGTTTCTAATAGAAAGAGTGTAATGAAATTCATCGGAAATGTTTCAAAAAAATTTGACAGTGTAGATATCCTCATAAACAATGCAGGTTTTCCATTTGAAAAGAAAATTTGGTTTAAGAAAATACATGGTATTTCCGAAACGGAATTAATGAATATTCTACAAGTTGATTTAATCGGCACTTTTCGAGTAACAAAGGAAATATTGAAACTAATGATGAAAAAAAGAAAAGGAGTCATAATCAATATTGCTTCAACTCCTGCCATTTCTGGACATACATATGGTTCACCCTACTCCATAGCGAAAGCAGGATCAATCACGCTGACAAAACATGTAGCTTTAGAATATGGTCAGTATAACATTAGATCTTTTTCGGTTGCTCTTGGAGATATCTATACGGAAGCTATGCGCAGATCCCTTTCAAGAAGTGAACTACTCAAAGCAAAAAGAGAGAACGCAATGAAACGGTTGGGTCGACCAGAGGAAATTGCCAAGAGCGTAGTTTCCATTGCGGGGGATAATTTTTCATTTTCAACTGGAAATACTATTATTATTGATGGGGGAAAAATAATCATTTAAAAAGTGAAAATATATGTTCCAAAACGCGGATGATACTAAAGAAAGTAATATACCGAGTGGTAAAAAAAGCTCGCTCAGAACAGGATTTACAACAGGCACCTGCGCGGCAGCTACAACTAAAGCTGCACTTTCAATGTTAATAAACGGAAAAAAACTATCAAACGTGAGTGTTTCACTTCCGAAGGGGAAACAAATGACGGTAAATATATCCTGGAGTAAATATGATAAGGATAAATCTGTTACTGCGGCTGTTATCAAGGACGGTGGAGACGATCCAGACGTTACTAATGGTGCTGAAATTTGTGCCAAAGTATCATTGTTGGATACACCAGACAAGATCATTATTGATGGTGGTAAAGGAGTTGGTAGAGTAACTAAACCAGGATTGGGGCTAGAAATAGGAAAGCCGGCCATCAATCCGACTCCGCTAAAGATGATAAATCAGGCTATTGATGAAGTTCTGGGAGAACTAAAAAACAGATATGGGATATCAGTAATCATAAGCGTACCCAAAGGAGAACAAATTGCCAAGAAAACTGATAATCCTAGATTAGGAATCATAGGTGGTATATCAATTTTAGGAACTACTGGAATAGTAATTCCATACTCCACAGCGTCGTTTGCAGCTTCTATTCGCCAGAGTATAGATGTTTCAAGAGCAATGGATTCTGATTCTGTTATACTTACGACGGGAGGAAGGAGTGAAGATTTTGCTCGATCCATATACGGAAATTCAATTGCGGATCATGCTTATATTCAAATTGGAGATTTTATTGGATTTGCGATCAAGCAATGTGCGCTGAAGAAAATAAAAAAGGCATATGTGGTAGGGTTTATTGGTAAATTAACGAAAATGGCTATGGGAATAAAACAAACGCATGTAAAAGGATCGCATGTTGATATGAATTTTCTTGCGGAGATGGCAAGCAGATGTGGTGCTGATAGTGAACTAGTCAACAAAATAATGTTAGCAAATACTGCAAGACATGCGGGCGAGTTAGTTGATGAATTTGGATTGGCTTTATTTTACGATATGTTATGTCAAGAAGTTCATCATCATTTAAGTAATTATTCAGAGTCTCAATTACAGATAAAAATCATACTACTTGATTTTGAAGGTAAAATAATAGGAGATTATCCCAAGGATTAGATCCTCGTGAAATTATTCTTCTAAATTCCTTCAAGGTGACCGTCTTTTTGGAGCTTTTCAGCGTGAGCAGAAATGTATCTCCAAACAATGTCTGCCTTTTCAGTCTGAAAATCCCAAGGTGCAATAAGAACCAGATCGTGTTCTCTTATCCACATACGTCTTTTTATCTTTCCTCTAATCCTACATGTTCTAACTTTACCGTCTGTGCATTTTACAATTATGTTATCCCCGCCAACTAGTTTTATCACACGTCCTAGCAACTCACCCTGTTGAGGCATTACTAATTCTTTAAGATCAGACTCGCTCAGTACTTTTCTCTTTCCTAATCTAAAAACCTCCCTTAAAATTCCTTTTAAGCAAAATAAAAACCTAGTGATTACATCGGAAGGAATGATGGATTGATGGATTGATGACTACAATGGTGGATGAAATAATGGCTGAAACTATTGTATTGCGAATTATAGATAACTCAACAGTATTGACTCTACGCCTTTTGTGTTTCCCTCGTATTTTCCAAGATCTTAAATAAATTTAATTAGCGGTAGCTTTTCAAGTAGTTAAATTCACCAAATAGTTTCAGTATTGCAGTATAGTCTAATTCTGAGTAACCTCTATTTGCGGCCATGCGAAAATATTGTTCAGCCAATGATGAAAAAGAAAGACTGGTATTATTTCTTTTTGCGCATTCATTGAGCAGCTGAACATCCTTCAGCATATTTTTCAAAAAAAATTTTGGCTCAAAATTATTTCTGATCATCTTTGGACCTTTTACTTCACTGAGACCTGTCTTAAAATAAGTTGAATTTAGAATGTCCAGAAAGACTGCTGGATCATTTTTTGATTTTTTTATGAATATTATTGATTCCGACAATGAGATCGCTATTAACGCTATGTTAAGATTTAATCCAAGCTTTAGATAGTTGGCAGCGCCGTCACGGTGCCCCACATAAAATATTTTCTTGCTGAAATTAGTCAGAATCCGTCTGCATTTTTCCATTATTTTCTTATCGCCAGAAACAATTGATATCACATCTCCCTTCCTTGTTGCGTCAGGGCCACCCATTATGGGCGCCTGTATCATCGCGTATCCTTTTCTTTTCATGAAGTTAGCACAATATATGGAATCTTCCGGTAAAACCGTACTGGTGTCTATGATACTGAGTTGATTGTTATTGGAATAAATCAACCCATTATTACCAAACAAAATTTCTTTCACTGCATTGCCGTCGGTCACGCTGATAATTACATAATTACATTCCTTGCCTAATTCTGAGGGATTTCCAATCCTAATACCACCTTTTCTTACCAGCAAATCTGATCTTTGTTTGGTTCTATTATGAACAAAAACATTAAATCCTCTTACAATCAGTCTCTCGGCTATTGCGGACCCCATTAATCCTGTTCCGATTATTCCAATATTCATAAAATAATATCCTGGTTAGTCGAAATTTATAATTTTTCAATTTCAAAGTAGTTTGCTTAACCCTAGAAATGTCTATTGTACGAGTTTAGTTGATGCAAATTTCTTTTATTAAGTAATATTGTATTTAGTAACGTACAGTGTCTTTGCTTATCAAGTATTTTCTGTATAATAACACCAGTTTATGATATTCTTATGTGAATTCATGTTAAATTTGAATGAATTTGATGTGAAACGCAGGGAAATGGTGCATATGAATATTAATTGCCCTTTTGAATAATTAACAAGTAGATTATGGATAATACTGTTGTAACTATCAATCCGGCAAATGAGCAGGTTATATCAGAGTACGAAAACATGACAAATGAGAAGGTCACCAATATAGTCAGTAAATCAAGAAGTGCATTCTGCGAATGGAGACGTGATGTACGAAAAAGATCTATCATATTGCTTCAATTGGCCGAACAGTTGCGCAAAGATAAGGAGCGTCTCGCTAGGATTGCATCTCAAGAGATGGGAAAACCAATAAAGGAATCCCGGTCCGAGATAGAAAAATGCGCATGGGCAGTAGAATTTTACTCTTATAATGGCGATATACTCCTTAACAATGAATCACTAAACAGCGACGCAAATAAGACAATGATAACATTTCAGCCACTCGGAGTAATCGCAAGCATTATGCCATGGAATTTTCCATATTGGCAGGCTTTGCGATTTGCAGCACCATCTCTAATGGCAGGAAATACTATAGTTTTGAAGCCAGCTAGTGCAACAATGCAATGTGGTATAGAGATCGAAAAGACAATCCTTAGAAGTGGCGCATCGGAAGGAGTATTTAATACTGTTATTGGCAAGTCACAGATTGCAGAAATGTTGATAGATTCAAACATAGATGGAGTTACTTTTACTGGAAGCATTGAAATCGGAGCCAAGGTTGCTCAGCGTGCTACTTCACGGTTAAAAAAATGTGTTCTGGAACTCGGCGGAAGCGACCCATTTATTGTTCTAGATGATGCTGATATTCAAAAAGCTGCGGAAGGAGCCATCAAAGGCAGATTTCTAAATTGTGGCCAAAGTTGTGTTGCATCAAAAAGATTCATTGTATCAAGAAAAATCGCTAATGAATTTATTGAGTCATTTGTTGAGAAAACTGAAAAACTAAGAGTGGGTGATCCAATGTCTGACGATACTGACATAGGGCCCCTTTCAAGTATCAAGAGTCTTGATAATATAGATTCAATGGTAAAGGATGCAATAAGCAACGGTGCTGAACTGTTGACAGGAGGAGAAAGGATTGGAAGTATTGGAGCATTCTACAAGCCCACAGTTATTAAAAATGTAAGTCCAAAAATGAGAGTTTCAAAGGAAGAAACTTTTGGACCTGTTGCACCAATAATGATAGTAGAAGATGAAGCTGAAGCCATAAGTGCAGCGAACAATTCTGAATTTGGACTTGGCGGAAGTATCTGGACACGTGACTTAAATAGGGCTCAGAAATTATCAATGGAAATGGAATGCGGAATAGTTACTGTTAACAATATGGTTGCTTCTGATCCCAGAGTTCCCTTTGGAGGTATCAAGCATAGCGGGTTTGGGAGAGAGCTTTCAAGATATGGCATGCTTGAATTTGTTAATGTAAAGTCAGTTAGGTTTTATGATAAACTAGTATATGAGCATCATGGTGATTAACTTGATCCAAACTACTCAAACAGAAACTTACACGCATTAGTTCTACACGCATTAATTCTACGAAGACAATTATTTCAAAATAGCAGAGAACCTTTGAATTTAAAGTTCGATTGTGATTGCAGGTCGCTATGTAAATACTCAGTTGCAAATTAAAACCAAATTAAATGGGTAAATCGAATAAATCTGCATAAGTTGATATTTTGTACTTTTGATTCCTAACAGCCCTAGAGTTCTGCCTTTTTTCTCGATAGGATCTCCTCATTCTTCTTTTCTATGATGAATCGCATACGAGTTAGGACGACTCGTGCATTCAATATCTTGTAATATTATTGAATATGGTCAGAAACGTGAACTTTGACCTGCCAGTTGGCATGAGGGAGTTTTGTTATACATATTATTTTTAAAATAGGCTCTTTGGCTAATATTTCTAGAAACTTGTAACTTAATTTATTTTCAACTCGCATTTTATTGACAAGATATTTTAAGGCTGTCGGTGAATATTTGATAAAAAATGACCGAAAATCCAGAACTAGGCCTAGCTGGAATGTACAGAATCATAAAAAAATCCGGAGGAGAAAGAGTTAGTGAAGAAGCTGCAGACCAGTTAAGAAGAATAATTGAAGAAGTGGCTACGAAAATTTCTAATCAAGCGGTAGATTTGAGTGTCCATGCCGGAAGAAAAACTATCAAAGCTGAAGATATACAACTGGCGGCAAAAAATTTGCTAAACTTAATACATTAGTTATTGAGAAATATTTACGTCGCTAGTTTGTCATGTCAAGGGATATTCTAATCGTAGCTCTAACCGGGATGCCAGGCGCTGGTAAGACTACGGTTGCAAACTATCTGCATCATACGGGCATCCCACTTTTGATTATGGGTGATGTAATAAGAGAAGCTGCAGAGAGCCAAGGATTGGCGCCCACAAGCGACAACCTTGCAAATTTGATGATAAAACTTCGAAAGAAGAATGGACCAGGCGCAGTTGCACATTTGATTGCCAATAAAATTAATTTAATGAGAAAAGAGGACAACAAGTTGAACGTAGTTATAGTTGATGGAATTAGAAGCATGGCAGAAGTAGAGGTTCTTAAAGACACCGGAAATATCAAATTGTTGGCTATCCATGGATCGACTTTCACGAGGTACACTCATGTTAAGGAAAGACATCGTTCTGACGTTCCTTCTAACATTGATGAATTTGACAAACGGGATAAGACTGAGATGGAAGTGGGAATAAGTAACGCCATAGCATTGGCTGACGAGACTATATCTAACAACGACATTACAATATCGCAATTGTGTGAACAGAGTCTCACTACGGTCCAAAAATGGATGCAAGAAAGTGGAACTCGAAGAAAGTAGTTGGTAATAATTGGTAGAAAAGAATAGTGGTGATATTCAAAATGAGAATGTGAAGCTCAAAGTAGAAACAGTTCTAAATCCTTCCGAAGATCCAGAAAAGGTAAAAAAATGTCTGTTAAATATTGCTAATGGATGCAACCCCATACTTTCAGATGGACACATCGAAGCCACTTGCGCCGGGATTCTTTCACTACACCATATCAGAGTTGGAGTTAGATCAAAGTCAACCTTGGGTGTTTTGAGAAAATTATTAGAATGGAATAGGAAAGGAAATCTCACCTGGTTTCTACTCAACAAACAAGCCGCATATGAAGATGTGATATCATTGGTTGAGGATTATGAAGAATCTCCGCTAGGGCCTATCAAGGTTACAATAATCAGCGATAGTTTGGACAGAATAATAGAATGGCTCTTGTTGAGTAGAGACAGAGATAGAGACAGAGAACAGACTAGTTTTTTTACATTTTAAAGACCTACTCACCTCAATAACTTGATTAATACCAAGGAAAGGAACCATAGCATGCAATTGACAGAAAATCAGAAGACTTGTGATAATACAATTTAGGGCTCACCCTCGTTTTCTAAAACATAATTTCCAAAATATTGTGATTCAATATCAAATATTTCCTTTCTGTCCTCGGCTGCAGAGTAATCTTCCAATGCGTCATGGTTTAATTCAAGAAATGTATGACCCCACTTGAATTTATTTAGTAGTAATCGCGCATATTCCTTTTCTCCAAGTATGTAATAAGAAGCTGATAAGGATTCAACGCTTGATAGTCTGCCTAGCCTAGCATAGTTGATTGGGTTTCCCGCCAACAGTCCGGGTATTCTTCTTGGAATTCCCTTTCTCAAATATTTGTAATTTGTCAATACTCCTTGTGCCCTGTTCCAAGAACAATCAATTACGCATATAGATTCGACCAATGTCTTATCAATTTTACAAATTACTACATTTGCAAAAGGATTTAAGACAAGCATACTATGTTGTATGGATTTAGTGGGTAAAACGGCACCAAATTTTATCAATTTCAATGCGCTGCATTTTTTCGGATCATCTTGATTTAGCAAAAGCGCAAAGCATCGTATCAACTGTTGTTTCTATATGATATTGTAATATCAATAAAACAGTTTCGAGTATATTGAATTAATATTACGAATACAATCGTAAACATTAAAAATCATGAATTTTTGAAGTAGTACCGTTGCCACAATTAAATAAAATCACAGTTTTAGGTTCAGGAATTATGGGGCACGGAATTGCACAGATTTCCGCAATGAATGGATATCAAGTCGTGCTCCGTGATATAGAACAGAAGTTCTTAGACAGTGCAATGGATAAAATAAAATGGTCGCTTGATAAGCTCGTTGAAAAAAACAAGATAAAAAAGGAAGAATCTGATAAGATTTATGGAAGAATAAAACCGATTGTGGACCTAAAGGATGCATTAATTGATACTGACTTACTTATCGAAGCTGTTCCAGAAGATCTAAATCTTAAGAAGAAGGTATATTCAGAAGTGGATCAATTTGCTGAAGAAAAAACTGTGTATGCATCGAATACAAGTACATTACCAATCAGTGAAATATCTCAATTAACAAGTAGACCTGACAGATTTATCGGATTACATTTCTTTAATCCTCCACAACTTATGAAATTAGTTGAGGTAATTCCAGGAGCAAGAACTGAGAAATCGATTGTAGACCTCGGAATCAAGCTGGTAAAATCATTTGGGAAAGATCCTATTTTATGTAATAAAGACGTTCCAGGATTTATTGTAAATAGAATATTCATACCGCTAGTCCATGAAGCAGCATACTGCCTAGAAAGTGATGGCAAAACTATGACACAAATTGATTCAGCCGTTAAATTTAAATTGTTTCTACCAATGGGAATTTTTGAATTAGCAGACTATACTGGAATCGATGTTATTCACAAAGCGACTGTTGAAATGTACTCTCGAGATAAGAAAGTAATACATCCCCACCCTATGATTGCACAATTATTTTCATCAGGAAAACTTGGCAAAAAATCAGGAGATGGCTTCTATTCCTATGGGGACAAGAATTATGAAAGGGTTCCGTTATCGGAAGAGGAAGCAAAACAATATGACCCAATTAGGATGTTATCAGTCGCATTAAACAATGCGTCATGGCTTATCACGAATAAAGTGTGCAATAAAGAGGATCTTGAATTGGCGCTGAGATTGGGAATGGGGCTTAAAAAGGAGCTTTTTGAGATAGGAAAAGAGTACGGGTTTGAGAATATAATAAATACTCTGAATCAATTGAAAAAAGGAAATGAATCATTTTATACTCCAGACCCTTACCTCGTCACTCTTTTAAAATAAGTCGGTTCTTCAACAATTGTAACGGACTAGGATTGTTGATTTGATTCAAAGTAGTCTAAAATATCTTTAACTGCAGAGCGCGCATTGTCTGAAGTCCGTATGAAGACTCGCTTTCTGTCATCCAGATACCTTCCGCCATAGTTTTCAGCAGTACCTCCACTGCTGGGTATTGTTACCAATATTTTTTTTAGCATGTATCCCACGCAAAGTTCTATCAAGGTACCAACGCCGCCGCCTACAGCGATAATGCCATCTGCTGATGATGCTACCATAAAATCTCTGGCGTAGCCTATTCCTGTTGCAATAACTACATCACAGAATTTGTTTGCAAACCGCGCCTCTTCCTGAGGAATAATCCCTACCGTCAATCCTCCCTGTTCCTTTGCACCCTTGCAGGCATTTTCCATGACGCCGCCAAGACCGCCGGAGAGTAATACTGCATTTGCCTTTGCAATCTCGGTTCCTACCTCATATGCTATTTTGTTTGTTATCTCATTTGATTTATCCTGATTATATCCTATAACTGCAATCTGAAGCCTTTTCATCGTTTTCTCGATAAACTAATTCATATATTTATCATGATATTAGTTTGACGATTTTATTGATGCAATATTAAGCCTAATAAAGAAAATTTCAACTCGTTTCGCTTTTGTGAGCATTTTAAGAATGGAATCGAGAGTTAACTCCCATAATTTTGATGGAGGTGCAAGAATAATATGTCTCGGAAATATCACAGAGATGAATGAATTACAGAATTAAAGACCCAAAATTAGCTGAAGAAGGGAAGAGAAAAATCGACTGGGCGCAGGTGCATATGCCAGTATTGCTCAATCTTAAAAAAAAATTACTGGCCAAGAGTCCCTTAAAGGGTATTAAATTTGCGGGATGTCTCCATGTTACTAAAGAGACTGGAGTGTTAATACGCACGCTGCGGGATTTGGGCGCTGACTTAACTTGGTGTGGTTGCAATCCTTTGAGCACGCAAGACGATGTTGCCGCGGCACTAGTAGACGAAGGAGTCTCAATATATGCTAGCAGAGGAGTTTCAAACGAACAATACTATGATGATATTCGTTCAGCAATGGGAATTAAACCAAACGTTACAATTGATGATGGAGCCGATCTTACTGTGGAAATGCATAACTCGGGAAATTTATCTGAGGTCTATGGCGGTACAGAAGAAACAACAACTGGAGTTGTTAGATTACGAGCGATGGAAAAGAATGGTAAACTCAAATATCCGATAATGGCCGTCAACGATGCTGAAACAAAACATGATTTTGACAATGTTTATGGAACAGGTCAGTCAGCCCTAGACGGCATAATCAGAGCTACTAACATACTGATTTCAGGAAAGAATGTAGTTGTCTCAGGATACGGACACGTCGGAAAAGGTATTGCAAGAAGAGCTGCAGGACTGGGAGCTAATGTAATAATAACTGAAATTGAACCAATTGCAGCGTTGAAAGCAAAACTGGACGGATACTCCGTTTTACCAATGGCTTCTGCGGCAATGACTGGGGACTTGTTCATTACTACAACAGGATGCAAGAATGTAATAAGAGAGGAACACTTCTTGAAAATGAAAAATGGAACTATACTAGCTAATGCAGGACATTTCAATGTGGAAATTTCAATTGACACACTCAAATCAAGCTCGGTTAAGGTAAAACAGATTAATCAGAATACAACAGAGTATGAACTTAAGAAAGGAAACAAACTATATCTCATAGGAGAAGGAAGATTAGTCAACCTTGTCGCCGCTGAAGGACATCCATCAGAGGTAATGGATATGAGCTTTGCCAACCAACTTCTTTCAGCGATTAAACTGATTCAACTAAAAGGATCGTTATCTCCTGCAGTATATGATATCGAGAGGTCGCAGGATCAACAAATAGCAAAAGCAAAATTGGAATCAATGGACATTAATATAGATACCCTTACTGAGGATCAACACACTTATTTGACCGGCTTTAGCGAAGGGACGTAAGCGGATTTTTTAATTAAACTTCCTTAAAAGATTCAGGGCGCTTAATTGTGTCCTTAACGTTTTTGATTCCTTGATCTGTCCATCTTAAAAGTAAGATATATTTTTCCATAAGGAATGTTTTCTGCTCTAAATTATTTATGGGTATCTTTTCATCATTTAGAGGCTTGTATCACAATCCTTTAACTTCTAATAATTACGAATGAGATTTGAGATAGGCCTTCACCGGATACGCTTATCTTGTGGGACGGTTAGATATCCCTCTTCCGTCCTATTTGCCTAATTCGGACACTGCATCTACAAATTCTCAATCTAGAGAAATCACTAGATAAATTAAATCCTTCCAACTTTAATTTCGGACTATGATCATAGAACGAAGATTACAATGAGAAATTAAAGATTCTAAAATTAGGTACAGTAGAGATAAAGATGACTCACCATACAAACGATATTTAATGAAGAGAATTGATTTAATTAATCGTGTTTTAGAAAATATGAAAGATCCTGATACCAAAATTTATGAATGTCCTACTTGCCATTATGAGAATGTTGAATTTATCCCTTTAAACTTAGATGAAAAGTATGAATTCCCATATAGACCAAAATAAGGGTCTTGAGGTTAAGTTTTCTACAAGGTTTTACTTTTCTATAATTTATTTATCATGACTAAATAACGTAAACCGCGCTTCAAGTTCTGGTGGATCAGTAATTCATTGCCATCTTAGCCCACTAGTTCTTAACTATTGCTTAAATTAGATCCTGAAATCTTAATTATTCTATTTCAGATATGGAAATTACCAACCACGGATATTGAAATTGGAGGGTTCACATCGTGCATACTCTTCTCCTTTGTCAATGTCTTGTGATGGACTACTCATAGCAAAAATTGACACCACCTGATGGGCCATTTTGATTGGATAAGACTTGGCCCATCAGTTTTTAATAATTTATTTACTGACTCTGCCATTAATGTAACAATATTTCCTTTTTTTAATTTCTTCATAACGGTCCTAATTTTTTTCTGGTTCTATTCTATCTTGGTTTCTACATCTCTTTGAAATGATTTTTAACTTTACTTTATTACCAATTCAGGTAAGTGACTTACCTCGATCAAATATTCATCAAGATATTAATTGGGAAAATAATAATAAAATTTGGGATGGGTGGTCTAGGCTGGTTATGATACCTGTCTCACACACAGGTGGTCGAGAGTTCAAATCTCTCCCCATCCATTCTCTCCAATCGGGCAATTTTTGGACACTGAATTTATCGTTTGGTTGAGCATATTTAAAACGGAGTAAATTACCGGTTAATGCGTCTAAATTGCCAAAAATAGTTATATCCATAAAAAATATATGGTTTTGAAAAATGAATTAATATAGTATTGAAAAGAGAAGTTCTAAATTATCCTGATAAAAAGCAAATTTCTCCAAAATCCACCCCGAAGTGGGGAAAAGAGGAAGAAACTGAGATTTTTGGTCAAAATGTGAAACTTTTTAGAAAGGGAAAGATAAGCGAAGATGATTTTCGCCGTTTTCGACTTCAACACGGAGCATATGGATCCCGTCTTCAGCAGAATTATAGCATGGTAAGAATCAAGGTACCTAGCGGCGAAATGACTCCGGAACAATTAGAGAAGATTGCGTCGCTGTCAGAAGCATTTTCAATAGGTTCTGCTCATGTTTCGACTCGTCAAAACATTCAACTTCACTGGGTACAGCTTGAAGATGTAAGCGAGGTAATGCGTGGTCTCGTTGAGGTAGGACTCACGACAAGAGAAGCCTGTGGAAACACAGTCAGGAATGTTATGTGTAGCCAATTTGCAGGGGTCTGTTTGGACGAAGAATTTGATTCGACTCCTTATGCAAAAGCAATCGCCCGATTCTTTCTCAGAAATCCAGTATGCCAGAATTTGCCAAGAAAATTCAAAATCAACTTTTCATGTTGCTCTCAACACGGTTTAGTTAGGATCGCAGATATCGGTTTAATTCCCTCAAAAAAAGATGGAAACAATGGATTCAAGATTTACTTGGGAGGAGGTCTTGGAGCGGCGTCGTTTTTAGGACACCAATTGGAAGAATTTACTTCGGAAGTTAGACTAGTATCAACATGTATGGCAGTGGTTAGGCTATTTGATAGACTTGGGAATCGAGAAAATATGGCTAGAAATAGAATGAGATACCTCGTAAATGAAATGGGCTGGGAAAAATTCCAGAAATTGGTGATTAAAGAAAGATCAAATGTGGAGATGACGGTTTCACTTGAGACGCTAGGTAGATACAAAGTGGAAACGGAACCGCAGAATATGAGGCAATTACTCAATGGTAAGAAATTACCACTAATTAATGAAAAAGTGGATGTTAATAGCGACCCGTATAAAAGATGGCTTCATACAAATGTTGTCTCGCAGAAGCAAAATGGTTACTTTGTTGTCTTTATTACTCTGGGCGCCGGTGATATAACGGCTAGTCAGCTTCGGTCGCTTGCAAAGACTATTCGTGATTACTCTGGTGAAGGTTGTGCAAGAAATACTCCGAATCAAAATTTTGCAATCCGGTTCATTAAAGCCAAAGACTTGCCAGAATTTTACAACGATCTTGCTAAAATTGGACTTGCAAATCCCGGGGCACTAACAATGTCGTCAGCGGTTGGATGTTCTGGTACTACTTCTTGTAATCTAGCAATCACCAATTCTCACAGACTCGCAAAAGAAATACAATCGAAATTCATTGAACTCGGATTGGATACAGCGGATGATCTAAGGGACTCAACAATCAAAATAAGCGGATGTCCAAATTCATGTGGACAGCATGAAATTGCAACTATCGGATTCTATGGAGGAGCATCAAGAATAGGGGGAACTATGACTCCAACATATACGATGATGTTTGGAGGTAGAGACGGGGAAGATGGGCTGTTGGGTAGAACGGTAATGCGTGTGCCAGCTAAACGAGTCATACCTACTTTGACAAAAATAATTGAAATATACAGAAAAGAACGAAGTGAAAACGAATCTCTTTCGGTGTGGATAGGTAAACTGATTAATGGTGCAGTTAATGTCAAAAGTCAAATAAAGAATTTGGATGATATAAAAACAGTTTTGATGTCGATAATTTCATTACCGAGTGCCGAAGAGGATCCAGATGCCTACATGGACTATGGTAACGATATAAAATTTAGTGCAAAAACAGCAAAAGGAGAGTGTGCAGCTTGAAATACAATACTAGGGAAAAAAAAACTAAAAATATTCTATCAAGGGATCATGAGCTCAGCAACGCACATGATGTTGTAACAAGTTCAGATATTCTTAGAACTTTGATTAGGAAAAATTCAGTAAGAGTTGTAGATGTCAGGAAAGAGGATGAATACAGAAGAGAACATATCAAAACGGCAGTGTCTCTTCCACTTGCAAAAGTGCTTGAAAATGATTCTCCAGAAAGAATCGTTCATCTTTTAGAACAGTTAGGAATTTCCGATAAAACTCCGGTTGTAGTTTATGATGATACTTTTGGCGCCCTTGCTGCGAGAGTTGCATGGACATTTCAGTATGTAGGGCATTCGAACACTTCCTTACTCGAAACAACTTTTACCAAATGGAAAAGTTATGGATTTGAAACAGAAAAAAAAGTTAATGTATTTGCACCCGCTAAGCATTCGCTCAAAGTAAATGACGAAATATTTGCTAGTTACGATGAGGTAGAGAAGGTAAAAAGTGAACAAAATAAGATTTTAGTAGATTCAAGAGAACGCCTAAATTTTTTGAGCGAGCATATTCCAGGTGCTACTAATTTACCGTATACAATGTTAGGAACAGCTGATTCTATATTGAGGGAGCCTCAAGAAATCAAGAGATTTATGGAAAACAGAGGGATCTCAGCAGATGACGAGATTATCACATACTGTGGAAGTGTTGGAACGCTGTCAGGACTTGCATACTATGCACTGAGAATGGGTGGAGTTAAAAAAATAAGATTATACTCAAGATCATTTAAAGAATGGAAAAAATTAGGGAAACCCATTGAAGAATTTAAGGACGCGAATTTCTGGGATCTCTCAGCAGAATAATGATATTTATTTTCTGCAAACCAACTTATTTCACATATTTATTCCGTTGTAGTTTTCAGATATTTCAAGAGTTTTATTGCATCACGAGCTTTTAGGCTGTCTCTATTTTTCATAATATAAGATCTAAACTTTTCAACTTCGTCATGAATTGATGGAAATCG
This sequence comes from Nitrososphaeraceae archaeon, assembly GCA_044870765.1. Classification (GTDB taxonomy): domain Archaea; phylum Thermoproteota; class Nitrososphaeria; order Nitrososphaerales; family Nitrososphaeraceae; genus TA-21. The sequence goes on along the minus strand of JBIOZG010000007.1, from coordinate 3,785 downwards.
CTGTTGGGTCAGCTTTATGATATCTTCATAATTTCGGTATGGAAAATAAATATTCTTTGCGACCTTTGCAAGCATTATTTTGGATTCTCTGCGGATAATTCCCTTTTTATACGCCAAAAAAAGATTGAACCGAATGTCGATCATGGCCTCCGACTGGAGGATGTTTTTATCTCGGACAAAAGTAACTGCTACTTCATCGTCAGCATTTATGGTACCATTCTTGTACAATTGAAAAATCTTGCCGATTCCTTTCATTCCAAATTTTTCTAATTCCACTGCTCTTAATGCGCCTAGACTGGACGCGCCAATTAGTTCGATGTTTTTTCTTGTGGCTAGATGGTATACTTCAATAGGCGATGGCGGATAATCGTGCAAGAATACTCCATCTATAAATCCTATAGATTTTCTTTCATCAGTTGCCTGCGATAATCTCAAAAAATCACCTTTCTTTGCAGGATCTCGATATTCTGCATCTAATATCTTAATTGCCTCTTCTCTACCTAGAGTAGGCCCGAGAAATACTATTGGTTGATTCATATTCTGTACAATTCCCTGCCTCTTTTTCCGATGACGGCTTTGGTTATCTTGAATGTTTCAAGCCCAGGTACTATTGTTCTAACAACAGGGATCATAATTTTAGGATTTGTGAGATCAACTACTATTACCTGGTTTAAGCCGATTGAAGTTAACCTTGAAAGAATAAATTTAATATCATCCAAAATGTCATCATAAACATAAGATTTTATTTCTGAGAATTGAACACAATTTTTTGATTTCATGAATTGCCACGTCTTTTTTTCATCACTATTGCTGTTGCCATAGGAGATTTTTCGGAGATCATCTCTTGCCCCCTGAATATTTGCGGCACGAGTTTGTGAAACTTCGGTGATTGCTCTCAACAAAGCTATTCTTGCATCAGGATGGGTTCCATGACCTTCTGCAAGATATCCATAATCTTCAGTAATCCATTCAATACTACTTGCATTAAATGTTGGTACTCCAATAGGCGACGTAATGTCCTTAATTATAAGTGGTATATTTGCATCATTAAATTTCCTTGCCAGGTCTGCGACAGGTTTAAAATCAATATTTGAAATTTCAACATCGGGATAATTGAAATCGTTATCTACGAATTCTTTACCATCTACAGGATTTATTTGTATTCCATTGTCTGACAAATATTTTGTTATTGATCTTAGAATACTATATGGTAATGCACTTGAATTTAATTCTGCCAGACTCGTGGCATCTCTCTCAATAACTTCACATAGTGAATGACAAATCGCCTCCTCTAACACGTTCCCTGAGGCAAGACCATTAGTATGATGATATGCAAATGGATTTACTGCTGGGGGTATTGGAGTGTACCTAAATAATGCGAGGGGAGCAGGGATTAGAATCTGCTCATTTTGTATCAAATCGTAACCGGGTAGGAAATCCATAATCATCTCTTCATCGTATTCAAATAACGTTGGTTCAACTACACTAGTAGGATAAAGCGTGTTTGACATTTTTGAAACGTCCTTGAAAGATCCTTGAATCATATTTTTTTGATTATTAGATGGCAGGGAACTATATCTCTCAACACTTTCCATCAATGCGCTTGCCATTGCATCCAACTTAGTAGAACCCTTTCCACTATAAACCCAAATATAATCCTCGGTACCAGGCAAAACAGCTGAAAAATTCGGTATCCCTAGAACATCCATATCCGTTATATCTGCAAGACGTGTTATTCCAATATCTCGAGAAACTGGAAGGATGGTACTTAGAGTCTCCTCTACTGATTTTGTTCTGGATGATACTTTACCTTTCAATTTCATCTGGCTTCTGAGCAATATTGGCTCAAGCTCCATAGCAGATTTGAATATTAGGTATCAATATCAATTTTACTAAAGTTAGAAATACCGGAAAATAACATAGATAGATAACTTGGAATATACTGCTAACGATTCAAAGGCCTTAAGTGATATTGTTCATTTGGCCCATTCGGACCCTGAGTTTAGAATAGAATTTTTTAAAAACCCTAAAAAAACCTTGGAGAAATATGATGTAACAGATAATGCAAAAATTCTAGTTTTGAAATTTTTTAATGAACTGAAAATTTAGATTAGAGTGGATTAGATTCATTCAAGAAATTTAGGTTAATCAGTTAGTAGGAAGATAAATGTACCCCGTTTCTGACCCACAACTAGTCATTGATAGCCGTACACTTAAATGTACATCTCGTAGTGCACTCTCTACCGGGGCTACTTGTCAACTTACTCAATTTGTGGCGTATATACCTAATAAATTAGATAATGGCCACAAACAAATAACCGACTAAGTAAAATTAAGAATGGTTGAATTTTATTTAAAGTTTTAATTTTAGTCTGTGCAACTTTCCAAATTAGAAGAATTTGATTAGTTCAAATAACCTTAAATTCAGATACCTCTGTCTATGACTCTGTTCTCAAAACTTTCGAGGAAATTGTAAAGTCAATAACATACACAAAATAATAGTTTACACTTAGAAAATCGGTACAAAGTTTATAATGATTATGTCAAACCAACCACGGTATTATAATTTGGAGACTTGATATGCACTTAAGACCATGAAAAATAAATTATTCAATTAAAAATGTATTTTTTCAATTCTTTTATTTTGTTACTACAAACTGGATATAAAATCCAATCCAAAATCATTAATTCACTGTCTAATGGATCCTTTTCTATTATGAAATTTTTTTTATTATTATTTTCAAACATGTGGCTCTTGCTCTCTCTGATGGCATAAATAGCCGTAACAAAAGCCAAATACTGTACTAGCGACTGTTTCACTGGATTTACCAAGCGCTATTAGCTCACGTATTATTTTTATAGCAACCTCTCTACCACTATCCGATATTTTGAAATCATCAGGTAGCAGTTTAAGTTCCTTTTGAGACTTAATATGAAGATCGAGGATTACTTTAGCATCATTTGATTTTGCGGTCATGTCAGCCTTTTCACATTCTTCACATAAAGGTACTTGAAGTGAATCCATTTTTGCGCCACACTTTATGCATTCCATCTTATTCTACCCAATATCAATTATTTATTAGTGTATGCATTTGTGCATCAGAGCAAACATTTTTTTATTTTATATTATATTCTTCAACCTTTTTTATTTCGATACTACAAACTTTGATATAAAATCCAATCCAGAATTCTTCTAATAAAAATAATCTAATTATAAAGAAATAGAATGTGAAGAGACCAAGTTTTAACAGATGCTGATGTCTTGGTCAGATTTGTGGTTTTTGTTTTCACATCACATCAAGGTCTCTGGAGGCTTTGGAATGGATTTTCAATTTGGGAGGATTCGCCTGATTTTACCAATTCAATTGAAGTATTGGCCGATGCCGGTGGGTATCCTTGACTTGACGCTTTTACCTCCATGACGAGTGGTCCTATGTCGCCCTTCTTGCCGACGGTCCAGGAATATACAAATTTCCCGTCTAAATCCGTGATTCCTTTAAATTCCTTCTCAAAATTATTTCCGGGATAAATTAATTTTCCATCAATTTGCGCATTGGCTATTGGCCTATTATGCGAATTGGTAACAATTATTGTTGCGTTTTGGCTATCACCTCTTGCCACTGGATTTTTTAGTGGCAAAATCGCGACAAGCAACTTTGATTGCTGCGTGGTATCAATTGGAGCCTCTGAAACATTGGATTGCTGCGTGGTATCAATTGGAGCCTCTGAAACATTGGATTGCTGCGTGGTATCAATTGGAGCCTCTGAAACATTGGATTGCTGCG
>JBIOZG010000006.1:0-32534 GCA_044870765.1 Nitrososphaeraceae archaeon | reverse complement strand
AATAATACTCTAAATCCATTTAAGAGAAAGAGGCATTCTGATGCTGATAATACTAGGTATAGTGACAATAGTTTTACTAGCAATCAAAAGGAGATCAAAAAAATATCAATGAAAAGTATCTCTTCTAGCTAACTTGATGCGTCAACGTGCTATTGGACGTGAAATGAATATCTAATTAATACAGACAACTAGTCTGATAATGTAGGGTAGTTCTAAAGCTAATATGATAAATATCGGCTGGCTGATATTAATTAGGTAAATTCTTTGGTAAGCCTCCCGCCACTACTAATTATTGCAGGGACAACCAGTGGAGTTGGCAAGACGACTGTATCTCTGGCAGTCATGCATGCTTTAAAGAATAAAAAAGGTCTTTTGGTTCAACCATTCAAGATAGGACCTGATTTCATTGACCCAAGTTATCACAAGATAATTACAGGGAAAGAATCTCGAACTTTGGATGCCTGGTTTATGGGCAAGGATGGTATTATCTCAACTGTCGAGAACGCTACCAAAGATGTTGATATTGGTATAGTTGAAGGAGTCATGGGATTGTTCGATGGAATGTCTGGAAGAAATGATTTTGCCAGTACGGCATATGTTGCAAAGATTTTGAATGCGCCCGTTATACTGGTAGTAGATGCAGGAAAGGCGGCACGTTCGATTGCCGCGATGATTTCTGGTTACTTGAATTTTGATAAAAAATTAAAAATAATTGGGATAATCCTTAATAATGTTTCAGGTCCCAAACATGCAAAATATCTAATAGAAGCATGCAGGAATTCATTAAACGTTCCTATATTAGGGATAGTGAAAAGAGACAACGACTTGAAAATGGATGAGCGTCATCTGGGTTTGATTCCATCTGATGAATTAGAACCAGCAAAAAGAAATAAAATAGTGCGACTGGCAAATAAAGTATCAGAGGAAATCTACTACGACAAAATTCTTTCGTTAATAAAACCAAGAAAATCAAAGTTTACTAAACCAATTAGTGGTGGAAGTAAAGTTCCAAAACTTGTTAAAATCGCAGTGGCACTTGATAACTCTTTTAACTTTTACTACAGTGAGAACCTAAATATTCTGAGGGATCTTGGAGCGGAGATAACGTTTTTCAGTCCTATTAATGATAACCATATTCCAAATGACATTTCTGGATTGATTTTAGGTGGGGGTTTTCCTGAAGTCATGGCAGATAAACTCAATTCAAATCAATCAATGCTAAAGTCTATAAGAAAAGCAGCACAACAGGATATGCCAATTTATGGAGAGTGTGGTGGACTAATGTATCTTACAAAGTCAATTACAGGTTACAAAAAATCAAAAAGGAACTTCCGAATGGTAGGAATAATAGATGCTAGAACTGAAATGACGGGTAGACTTACACTAAACTATACACAAGCAGATATGGTCACACATGCTCTTGGTAATATAAAAAATATAAGAGGACATGAGTTTCACTACTCAAAACTAAAAGAATTGCCACAGGATTCAAAATACGCGTACTACATGAAACGAGGTGTTGGAATAGATGGCGGTAAACATGACGGTATCTTGACACATAATTGCATGGCGTCTTACATGCATTTGCACTTTTATGACCGCAGATTTCCTACTAGATGGATAAACAGTTGTATCGGATATGAAAGAAAATAGTGGAAAGAGTCTACGTAATTTTGATATCTCCCTGACCAATGGTAATAATCTTGAGTCTATTGGTCAAGTTTCTATCCAGTAAACCGCGACCGTCATAAACAGGAATATTTCCAAAAAATGTCTTACCAAGTTTCTTATATTCTTGGTGGTCGGTTGACAAAATTATCAGGTCAGAATCCTTTACTGCTTTCTTCAAATCTGAAGTTAGCGACACATTATCGTATTTTAACAAATTTGGATCGTTGCTCACAAAGGGATCGTGAACTCTAATATTCTTAATTCCAAACTTTTGTAACTCTGTTATTACCGCGTAAGTTGGAGACAGTCGTGTATCCGAAACATCTCCTCTGAATGCCAATCCCAATATGGTTACCTTTGATTTAGGCAGATCTGAAAATTTTATTAGTTTAATGGCCTCTCTTACACAATATGATGGCATACCATCATTTATAGATCTGCTTATGTTTGTTACTTCACATAGTACATTCATTTTATTAGCAACATCAAGTACAAATTGTGGGTATACTGGTATACAAGCTCCTCCAACTCCAATCCCTGCTTTGTGTATATGGCAGTATGGTTGTGAGTTTGCGGCATCTCTTGCTTGCCAAAAATCAATTCCAGCAACTTCACAAAATTTTGCCAGCTCATTTGCTAGTGCGATATTAACATCTCTATATACTCCCTCAAACAACTTTTCTGCTTCAGCTGTTCTAATACTTTTTAAAATCAACACCCCTTTCTTGAAAATGAGTGAATAGATTGTATATGCCAACTGTGCGCTATTTGGTCCTAAAGATGAGAGTATGGCCGGATAATTATTTTCGATATCTGCAATGGCTCGTCCTTCATAAATTCTCTCAGGATTATATATCATACAAAAGTCACTTTTTACACTCAATCCACTTTCTCTTTCAATTATTGGAATCACAGTGTCTTCCGTCGTTCCTGGAGGAACACTAGGGTTAAGTGATACTATGTCATTTTTTTTCAGACCCCTACCAATCATTGTAGCAACAGCCGAAACGGCTGTGAGATCGGCTGAGAGTTCTTGATTCTGGGACAATACAGGAACACAAATCATCTTAAAATAGGAATCCCTTGACGCCTTGACAGGATCGTCATATAACTTGAATTGCCCCGTATCAATCCCATTTCTAAACGCTTCATTAACGTTTGGTTCAGGGATTACAGTTCTTCCTTTTCTTGCCGCCGCTAGAACAATTTTTGAATTATCGACCCCTATGACATGCGCTCCTGCTCTAAGCCAGACAGCTGCGAGTGGGGCACCAATATGACCTAGACCGTAAATCGCAATCCTGAGCTCTCCGTCCTTTATCTTTTTTACTACCTTCCTATCTTGAATTAGATTGGAGGAGTTACGCACCATAGGCTTCATTTACTGTTCCTTAATATGTACATATTGAATTTAATATGAATAACAAAATTGATTCAACATTTTTGATGTCAAGATATTTTTGATTATTGCAAATAAAAATTGCTAAATGCCTTCAGAAAATGAATATTATGGAGTTGATCTTTACGACTCTAATTTCTTAATTGCATTAGCGATTCTTTCAACAACTTGAAAGAACTGAGGATCGAACTGTAGCCTATCTTCTCTCTTCCATTTAGTGTATAGTCTTACTCTATCTTTTTGCGGATCTATGCTAATCTCTCTTTCTCTAAGCATGAATGGTTTTAACATCTCAGTTAGCTCCTTGTCTGCCGCCAAACTTTGAGCCAGTCTGCCCCCAATCCACTCTATATCAATCACCTTTTTATCTTCAAAATGTCCCTCTGTTTTTGCTCTAGCCTTTGCCATGTATGCTGAGGGGCTAGAAATCTTTACTGGTTCAATCAAGTAGTGTATTTGAAAATATGGTAAGGCCCCATATGGAAGTGGGTTTGGATCTTGTCTTCCCATCGATTGATCTACGGGATTTTGGATTAAAGCATATATCAATGTAATGCAGGTAAAGTCCATTTTGACAAATTTGAATTTGTCTGTATTTGTTTGATTTTGGAGCGCTATGCCTAGAATTGAAAAGCCTTTAGTGCTCAAGTGCTTGAACTTGATTAAATCAATATTATCGCAGAACGATTATCTGGCCCCTAATCTCACCATTATCGTGGTATGGTGTATCAATATTCACATATGCGGTACCATTTCTCATTGCCGAGATTAGATCAATCAATTCTTTGCCACTTAACGAGCCTTCAAGATCCGAACTAGTAATATTTCCTCTTATCGATGTTTCCATCCTAATTCCATTTTTTTTGCTACCTTTCAAAAGGTCAACAACTGCTTCGCCATTTTCTCCTTTTTTTCCAAAATGAATATCCGCACTCGTTACATCAGAGGATCCTGTTACTTTGATCTTGTACTTTATAACGGTATCAAAAGAAGTTGTTCTAAACGAGGCAGTTCCATTTACATTAGAATTGATTGGAGGCGAAACTTCCTCTCCAGACATTAATGCAGAAAATTTCAGTCCTAGCGACTGCGTCGTTAATATAGTTGGTCCTGCTATAATTATCAGACTAATGATTGCAAGTACTAGTTTAGTACATGTAATTCTTTTTAAAATCATTAGTTTGCTAAATTGTACTTGTTCTTTCGACCTAAAAGCCTTATGTTCTACGATTCTACTAAATTTACTCTAATACTGGCGATATTCCAACAACCAAACCAATCTGGTATTTCCCGTTACTTTGATTAAATTATTGTGTCAAGAAAATTAGAAATTTCTGAAACTTTAATTCTGTCTTGGGACATAGTATCTCTATGTCTTATCGTGACTGTATCATCTTTCATGGTTTGGTTGTCAATAGTCAGCGCAAAGGGGGCTCCTATCTCCTCGAGTCTTCTATATCTCCTGCCTATTGAACCTGACTCATCATAAAATGTAGAATAATCCAATTTTAACTTTGAATGAATTTCACAAGCCTTTTCGCGTAGACCATCTTTTGTCACAAGCGGGAAAACTCCCACAAGTACAGGGGCTATTTGTGGAACTAGTTTTAACACGACTCTCTTTGCTTCTGTATCCTCATAATAGGAATGTTCTAATATTGAGTAAATACTCCTGTCTATTCCCATTGACAATTCAAATAAATGTGGCAAAACTTTACTATTATCTGCTGGATCTATGACATGCAGATTCTGTTTGCTTACGTCACTATGTCTTTTTAAATCATAATCTGATCTGTAATTACATGCGACCAATTCCAGCCATCCGATACTAGTTTCAACTTCAAAATCAAATGCAATTGTTGCATAAAATGCTTTTTCCTCGTCTGATAGTTGCCTAAATCTAGTGCGTTCCATATCAATCCCAGTCTTGCTATAAAACAGAGAAAGAAGAGATAGATAATAAGCCACAAGTTTGTTTGGGAAATATCCTTGTTGTAACGCTTCATTAGCGCTTACTGAATGGGTTGAATTCTTTATTGACAATAAAAAGGGTGTATCCTTAACCTGTTCAAATTTTGGTAATTCATCTAGTCTATTGGGGTTACAAAATACTTCAATTTCTGCCTGATAGAATTCCCTTAACCTCAGTAGACTTTGTCTTGGTGCAATCTCATTTCTAAAACTTTTGCCAACCTGAGCAACTGCTAGCGGCAGTCTTCCTCTCATTGTTTTAAAAATTCTGGGGAAATCAACAAAAATTGTCTGACATGTTTCTGGTCTAAGATATGCCTGCTCTCTGGAAGGACCAATTTCCACTTTAAACATCATGTTGAATCTGCTTGATTCATGAAATGGACCATTACAACTAGAGCATTTCAAAGAATATTCCATTATTAACTTGTCAATTTCACTCGTTGAAAGTAGTTCTGGGGTCTCCTTACCTGTTTTTTCAGTTATGTATCTATCTGCTCGGAAAGTTGCCCCACAGTTTTTGCACTTTATTATCGGATCTGTAAAATTATCGAGATGACCCGAAGCGACAAAAACGCTCCTGCTCATTATCTGTGAACCATCAATTTCTATCATATCATCGCGTCTAAGTAACTCCCGCCTCCATAGTTCAATGAAATTGTTTTTTAGATTATTACCTGTTGGTCCGTATTCCCAAAATCCTGCATGGGAATCTGCATAAATTTCGCAGCTTGGAAAGTAAAAACCTCTCTCAAGGGCCAATTTCATCACGGTATCGTAATTGTTCATCTTATCTCTATTACTCTTAGATTCTGTGATTCAACATGCATTTATTTTTATTTGCACAATTAATTGAAAAACTAGAATAAGGCTAATTGGTTCGTTTTCTAAGTTTACGCACTAATTCAAGGTTTTTAACGTCTTCTTCAATAGACACGAAATTAGGCTCCATTACCATTGGTATATCTCCTAGTATTTTGTGATTAATTATTGTTTTAAATCCTTCAATTCCTATTTTACCATTACCAACTAACTCGTGCCTATCAAGATGAGAACCAATTTCATATTTGGAATCGTTCAAATGAATAAATTTGAGAACTCCAAGACCAACTATTTTATCAAATTCACTAATAAATCGTTTACAGGCTTCTTCGTTGCTCAAATCATATCCAGCTGCAAATGCATGACACGTATCTAAACACACGCAAAATGTTTTACTCGAAAGTTTATCAAGAATTTCTCCTAATTCTTCAAGTTTGCTTCCCATACTACCTTTTTGACCCGCACTGTTTTCTAATAAAATAGTAACATCCAATTTCCTTTTGAATGTCGATTTATAATTATCAACCGCTTCTTCACAACTTTTTAACAACTGTTTAATACCGTTATCACGCCCCTGCTCCTTATGGCTTCCAAGATGTATGACTAGATATTCAATACCTAATTGGGAACATCTCGTTAGTTCACTTGTGAATGAATTCAGTGATTTTTCTAATAATTCACCATCTGGACCTGATAGGTTAGGCAAATAAGGCATATGAACAGCAACTGAATTCTTCTTTATTCCACTTTTTTTCAGATTGGCTTTGAATAGTTCTACCTCAGATTCTACGAGATCCTTAGAGCGCCATTGCCTGGGACTCCTTGTAAATATCTGAAACGCTGTGCATCCAATCTCAGCTGCATTTGAAATGGAGTTTTGTATCCCACCGGCAATTGAAACGTGGAATCCAACCCTAAAACTCAATTGCTTCTATGTTTGTTACTAGGATATTAAAGATTTGTATTTATTTTTATTACAGTATTTCGTATTAATGTCAAATCAAAATTGTCAATAAAATTGGGATCGTCTGAACTGGCGAAATATCCTTTCTTACAAGAAGCTTCTGAATACATCCAGGAGACAAAGTTTGATTTTGAGGAATTTGATCGTCCTGAAATGACGCACATTATTAACAGAGCTGTAGACAAATTGGAAAATGAGCTCAAGGGAAAAATTTACTCGAACTTGGATGAATACGAAATAGAAATTATGACATTTTTGGTCTCTCTATTGCTCATAAAGTCTATTGGATTGGAAGAAATATCAAAGAAATGTTCTCTGTTCGAAGCCATGAGGGTAGAAAAATTCCTGTCTACAGATTTGAGCACAGAGAGATCTCTACAAAAAAAGAGACTGCTTGTTCAAAAGATCTTTAAAGAGTTATTCAAGATCGATATAGATGTAGATTCAACTTCAAGTATTTGTAAGTTGAGTGTTCCCGACTATCTTCAAAGAGCTTCTAAGATGAACGAGCAAGAATGGAAATTGATAAACAGATCGGTAAAAGATGGGTATGTTTATCTTGATACTGATGAAGCTGTAAGGTTAATCCGAAATGAATTAAGCAATTTAATTTATACTCGCATAAAAAACATGAAAATCTACGAAGTACCGCTCTTAATTAAGTCAAAGGCTGACGAACTGCGAAAAAAATATTCAGGACGATACGTTTACAAGAATCAATTTAAAATATTGGAATATCCACCTTGCATAAAACATGCCATGGAGATAATAAACAAGGGAGAAAATCTTCCACATTCTGCTAGATTCATGTTAGCCACTTATTTGCTAGCAATTGGTAAATCCGAAGATGATGTAATTGAAATATTCAAGAACTCTCCTGACTATAATGAAAAAATAACGAGATATCAGGTAGCACACCTTGCAGGAAAGAAGGGCAGTCACATAAAATACTCCGTACCTTCTTGCGACCGATTAAGAAGTGAAGACTTATGCTTTGCAGTTAAAGAATGCGAAAACCTGGTAAATCCAATTCAATTCGGAAGAAGGAAACTAGTATAATTGAATCAATTAGAATTTGCAGGTGAAAATACTAGATTTCTCAAAGACGTGTTTAGAAAATACTATTTTGAAAACAAGAATTTCCCATATCTGTATTCAATGGAAAAAAGGGAGTTTGGATACAGAAAATTTGACTCTATAGTGGTTAGACATCTGTCATTTAAGACAACGGGAGAGCTCGTAGCCGAATTAGTACGAAACGTTCCTCTGGATGTATATTACTCAAATGCATATTATGCGTTGCCATCATACCCCATTAATGAAAAACAATGGGAAGGTGCTGACCTGATCTTTGATATTGACATCAAAGACCTGAATCTTCCCTGCCTTCATGATCATACTTTTTACATTTGCAATGTATGCGGTTTTGTTAATTCAGAACAAAAACTATGCATTAATTGTAATAAGGGTAAAAATAATGACACTTCTATTCCGTGTAAGAAATGTCTTTTGGCTATAAGGAAAGAAGCAATAAAGTTACTTGATTTCTTACTTTACGATCTTGGAGTGAAGGAAAGGTACATAGAGATTTTTTTTTCTGGAAACGCCGGATTTCACTTCCATGTAAACGATCCTAATATGAGAAACTTAGATTCTAACTCGAGATCTAATGTTACGGATTATATTATTGGAAATGGATTCATGTCAGAAAGCATTGGTGTCCGCAGATTTCGAAATAGTTTTACCATAAAGTTACCAAAAAGTGGTATAACAACAGGTTGGAGAAAAAAGGTAGCATCTGCATTAGGAATAAATCAAAACTCAGAATTAAAACTCAAACATATAGTTGAGATGAACGGCGGATATGAAGGTTTTAGAAATGAACTCAACAAGATTGCTAAAAAGAATGGAGTACCTATTGACGCTCAAGTTACCAATGATATACATCGTGTATTTAGATTACCCGGTAGCATTAACGGCAAAAGTGGTCTGATTAAAGCCAAATGTAATGATTTAGAATCATTTAACCCCACAAATGATGCGTGCTTATTGAGCAACTCGGAAGTTCAGATTAACTTAAAAACTAAGCTGAAACTTAATCTCAAAAATACTAATTTTAAACTAGAAAGTACCATTGAAAAAGTTCCATCTTATGTCGCAGTATATCTTATTTGTAAGGGTTTGGCCACAATTTCTAAAAGCCAATAACAGAGTAAAAATGTTTTTGGAATAGAGTATTGCCCGTATTATTTACCGTGTAAAAATTATTGTCATCAATTCAAGTATGATTATTATAGGTTCATATTTGTTAATAATCTAGAATTTGGCTGTACTTGTTGTTGACAATGGTTCTCCGTTTGTCAAGGATATTACTTTATGTTTGGATAAAATAGGTCAGGATTATGTTTTAAAAAAATATTACGAAGATTTCAAGGTTTCAAACTTTGAAAAAGTGATACTATCAGGTCGCCAAAAGTACAAAAAGGAAATCAATTCTGCCAATTCAAAAATTATTAAAACTTGCTTTGCTAATGAAACTCCCATACTGGGCATATGCTATGGCGCAGAAATAATTGCGCTTACATTTGGCGGCTCAATACATAAAACCGACCAGGTCCAGGGGCTTAACAGAATTAAGATTACACTACCTAACATACTATTAAAAGAAACACATTGCAATGTTTACGAAAGCCATTCATATGCCATATCACATTTGCCTGAAAATTTTATTTGTATTGCAAGTTCTGCTTCTGCAAAACACGAAATCTTTTGTCACAGTTCCAAAAGGATCTTTGGTACACAGTTTCATCCAGAAAAAAGCGGTCATTCCGGTACTGAACTGATTCGTAGTTTTGTAAGTCTGTGACAAGAATTTTATTTTACTTTGCTTTTATCCTAGATATTGAAACTAGATAATGAACATACTCTTATACTTCCACTGGTGGAAAACAAGACGGATCATGTTTGTCTTCCCCTGGCCATCAATGTAATATTGAATTATTGGGGTGAATATGATTTTGAGCAAGAAGCCGAACAGAGATCTAAAAAATACAACGAATTCAAAGGTTCCATTTTTATTGAGGGAATCGAAATCGCTGAGAATCATGGATTTTTAACTCACATCTTTAAGAACGATCTACTCGGATTAAAGAAAAAAATAGATCAGGGTATTCCCTCGATAGTTATTATGCCCGGCTTAAAGGAAACTATTCAACATGCAACGGTGGTAACTGGGTACGATCCTGATGAGAACAGAATCATCACCTACGTTCCAGAGCCTGACACAGTTGGGTCAATACCCGAAAAAAAATTCCTTGAACTTTGGGAACAAGACGGTTCTATCTCAATTACCATTATTCCAAAAGATATGAAAGAAATTAACAGCAACGATAATTCTGCCGCAAATCCGGATCTTTCGTACAGGATGTGCTTTGAGGCTGAAAGGTTACTACTAAATGGCAATCAGAATAAAGCTGTAGAGAAAATAAAAAAGGCAATTGAACTTAACAGAAGTAATGAATTTGCATTGGATATGCTAGGATCAATCTACAATGAATTGAAATCCAATGAGGCAAAGGACTATTTTGAACAGTCCATCAAATTGAACCCAAAATTTTATTTGGCATATCGTGGAATAGGAAATTATTACCTTAGAAAAGAACAATATGACCAAGCCGAAAAATATTACTCAATAGCGATTTCTATCAATCCCACAAGATTTGGATCTATTTATAAGAACAGAGGAATTGCAAGATTGAACTTAGATGACAACAAGGGTGCAAAATCGGATCTAATTTCTTATCTGGAAAAGTGTCCACAAGCTCATGATAAAAATAATATTGAATTGGCCATAAAAGAACTTCCGTCCTAGTTGTGATAATTTAAGTAGTACAAGTTACTGCAAATGAGAATTAAATTATCTCCTGGACGCTGGATTGTGATATATGGTATGACAAATTGCATCTCTCAACGAAAAGTCTAGAGAAATGATCTGATAATTTCTAGTGCATTCTTAATCCCATCATAATTATCTGTGAGCTCCTTTAACTTCTCTACATTTTGTGTGTAGGATTTATCATCAAGTATTTTATGAATAGCTTGAGCAATTTGTTCTGCATTTGTTTTAGAAGGTTCAAGCCTTATTCCAATTTTCATTCTTTCAACTTTTTCGGAATTACCCAATTGCTCCCCATGGTTTTGAATAGGAATAGTAACCATGGGTTTTCCATATTGTATTGCATGCGATATTGCCGCATGACCAGCTCTAATTACTATTAAATCACTTAAGGCAAAGATTTCATCCCGTACAGGACACCATTCATAATACCAGCCTGTAGAGGAAAGCTTTCTGGGCACAGTACTGCCATTTGGTTTACCTTCAGATATAATATACTGTATGTCTTTTCTAAAGTACCTTGATGCCTCTATAATAGTTGATATCAAATCTAGACGGGTTTCATATGGTCCACTGATGTGGATAAAAATTATTGGTTTACTCCTTTCCAGATTAAGTGAGTGCAAGACACTATTCATTGCCTGATCATCACCATTCCATTTTGCTGTCGTAAATCCAATGTAACGTATTTTTTTCTTTACAGATTCCAAATTCCAAATATTATGTTCGGCTATGGTATAAGGGGGAGGAAGATCGGGGATAAGTAATTTTTCAGTCAAACTCCACATAGTTCCAAAAAATTCCCCATTTAGCTTTTCAAAAATTCTTGCCAATTTGAATTCTCTGATCCTCGGAGATAGTAAGAGCTTTATCTGGTTCAAGATAACTATTGAAGGTACACCCAAAATTTTTGACGATAATATAGGAGATAACCTGGAATCGGAGATCACTAAATTTGGATTGAATGACGAAATATTTCTAGTTTCTTGAGCAATTTGCCTTGCAAAATTTGTAAACCATAATGGTATGTTGGAAATACTATTTTTTACTGAAAATCCACCGTTATTCCAAGCAAATTCTATAGGAGGCACTTCGATACACTCGTATCCTTGGTTACTGATATACGATACTGCCTCACCGTAGGAAGAAAATCTTATAGTAACGTAATCGTCCTTAAGATGTTCAGATATAGAGAGGAGCCTACTGGCATGACCTAGACCAACACCATATGGAGCTAAATAGGCCCTTGCCATGATTTGAAATATCCGTACTTTATTATATACTGAACAGATTCGTGAATACACTTTATGGTTGTAAAGATCTGAGCCAATTTTCTATCCAGCAGAAAGATAACTTTGCCAGGACTCAATGACATCTTCATTTAAGTTTCTATGAAATTTTCAGCATATATCTCACTATTTGGTAATTTTTCTCGGAATATATATGAACGAAATGTGTACAAGTTTGAGTCGGGTAATAACCAAGCATCAGAAGGCGCACCTGCTTTATAGCACAAATTTGTAAGGTATTGCCTAACATTCCAGTTCTGTTCAACTGGAACTTGCGGTAAGAAGAGACCAGAACCGTATCTGCTTTCTAGCATGAGTCCATCTCTTCCAATTAGAATTTGGTTAAGAGATAGATTAGTATCTTCGACTCTGATCCGAAATGGTTTTGTTAGAACAGAAACTTCAAAAATTACCTCTTCAAGTTCTTTTTCACTGACGGCAATGAAACGCGGATCTTGAGTTGCAGCATTTATTGCAGCATCAATCACAGAATCATAAATATCCTTTGACGGAAGAACATAACCTATGCAACCACGTAGATTTTTTTCATTGTTATCTTTATTAAGATGATATATAGTAACAAAAACTCCAGACTTTTTGTTGCTATTATTGGCAGAAATAACAAACTTCCTGTTTTTAACAAATGACTCGACACAGGTTCGTGCTAACCTCACTAGTTCTTTGCCTTCTTGGACGGTTATTTCGTCTGCATCCATAACGATTACACACAAAATTAAAGATTGAGAAAAATAAATCTAATCATGAAGTAATTCGTCGCCGTAAATGAGCTTCATCTCATCGAATGTAAGTTTTCTTCCACTTGACATCTTCTTTAATGCGGCCTCTTTTGCTATGTTCAATAATTCCAGGTTTTCTTTATTCCTTCTTACTCTCTCCTGAGAATTCTCATATTTGAATTCACGTTTCTCTCCAGTTCCGCCAGACCTGCTTCTAAAGCTTGACTGCCTCGTGCGCCTATACTCGATTGCATTTAGTTGGGTATTTACCATCTCTAGCTTTGCTTCTGCTTCGCGTAATGCACTTCTAGCTTTTCTTCTGTCTTCATAAAGGCTTTCTCTCAAATTGAGTAATTTGTCTAAACTGCCTTTTAGCTTGCCTATTTTTTCTCCTAGTTCGGACTTTTGTTGAAAAATGGAATTAATTTTGGTCTTTAACTTATCATATTGAATCGAAATTGTTCTGTAATCATCTTCTTTTTTGTGGATCATCTTAAGCGAATGTAAGCGTGTAGCCATTTCTTTTGATCTAGCAACTAGTCTCCTTTCCTCATCTTTCGTAAGTTTCTTAGTTTGAATATCCCTTTCAATTTGATCCAGGTTTCTCGCTAGATTTATCATGTCAAATCTTTCCTTTCGTAGTTTGTGACCTACAGAGTCATTCGCCTTTTCATCAAGATTTTTCATCTTGTTTCGAATTTCCATCAAATTATTTTTTAGTTCTAAAAATCTTGTATATTCAGCATCTTTTATCTCATTTACCTTCTTTAATTGGGTTCTTAGCTCTTCAAGATCCATTCTTTGCTTGTCTATTTCTTTTTTTGTAGATTCAATCGTTTGATTAAGCTCTTCTACTTTTTCTTCTCCACTCTTTTGTTCTGCAAGAAGTGTTTTCTTGAATTTCGTCAAGGTATTTAAATTCGAATCAATATACGTGCTTGATCCATCAATACTATTACCATTTCTTTCAATATTTGCAACTACGGATGGCTTATTGTCAGCGTCTGCGCTGTGGTCTTTTAACACTTCTATCGTGAATTTTAAAATATTCAAAATATATCTTTTATCATTTCTACAATGGTTATTGAATTCGTATATATCTTTATATTTGATAAATGAGCAGTACTGTTAGTTATCATGGACGAGTTTGAAAAAGATTTTCCGGATTTTGATTGGAAAAATACACCTGCGTACAAACACCCAGGTGGAAAAGATTGCCCTTGTCCAAAACATGAATATATAAGAGAACAAATTAGCGTGGCAAAACATATTTCCGAAAATAAGGAATCTAATCAAAAGCATCGGGCACAAATTACCCTAAAGTTTTGTCCAGATCACTATAATGTTTATTTTGACGAAGTTATTCCTTCAATGCCGCTAAAATATAGACTGATGACAAAATTTGCATTGAAAATACATGCGATTCTGATACAGCGGTTGTCATATATGCAGTCTGACCAGTGCTTTTATTGCAAGTTCGGGTCAGGAGGATTCGACAGAAAAACCGAACTTCCTCCTATATGAAATTAATTTCTCCGAGCTTTCTAGAGTGTTTTTAATCCAATTCAAACTCATACTGAGCCCAAGACCCAAGATGTTTCTTAATACTATTGACAGGTAAGGAATTTGAGTTTTGGTTTCTGAGTAATATCCTGCATAGAATGCATCTTCTATAGGCTTGTACTTTACCCTGTCTAAACCAATTAAACTGCCCAAAAATGAACCTATGTCCATACTTTTGGCAAAGATTGAATCTTTTTTCTGTATGAATGCCAGATCAGTACGTAATACCTTTCTTGAAAAAGTTACAAGATAATTCTGAGATTTGTTGTCTATGAATGAATAACCAGATTTGTGGAGTCTACCGGTAATAATTCCGGCAGCAAACGCTAATGAAAAGTTATCGGAGCCTGAAAGTGCTTCATATAGATTCCCACCAGAAATAAATTCTTCAATTAACGAGCTAGTAGAGATCGAAATTAGCTCAGGTGTTGAAATCCCTACCGACTGCAATTTTTCTCGCATTTCAAATCCCTCGTTGAATGTCATCTTGCCACCAATTTCAGGTGGAGCAGATGGATGTGCAAGAAGAATTGAGAGTACAGAGTACGAAATAACGAGAACGTAATCATGCAAGTTCTTACTCATCTTATTTCGTTTGACAACAACCTTTTTCCCGTTCATCTCGGAAATTGATATCTCTCGTTGCCAATTTACGAAATACACTATTTTACAATTAACATTTTAATGAATAAATACATTATTGGCCGCTTTTACTGTAAGTATTTTATTTCATCAAATCAAAATACTAGTAAATGGTGGACCGAGTGGGATTCGAACCCACGACCTCAGCAATGCCAATGCCGTATCCTACCGGACTAGACGATCGGCCCATGATTTCGACTCTGACCTACACATTAATATCTTATGCCTAATTATGTTTTTAGGGTCGGAATTAAGAAACTATAAGGTTCAGAATTAGAATCTATTTATGTTAGAATCTAAGATAAAGATTCGATAAAAATTATAATTACCTTTGATATTAAATTAAAGAGGTGGATAATTCCTGGAGACCTCAATTGGTGCTGTAATTAGATACAACCCACCAACTTCTGTTAAAGAACCTGAATTTCTAATTTTGAAGAATAGAAGAGGGTCGTGGGGGTTTCCACAAGGTCACAAAGAACTTGGAGAATCAGAACTTGAAACGTTGGCAAGAGAAGTAAGAGAAGAAACTGGCATAAGATTTCTCGATGTAATGTCATTTATCGGAACGATAAGATATTCATATATGAAGTTAAATGGGATAAGATCGCACAAGGAAGTCAAGTTCTATTTTGCTACCACTCCTACTAGAGATATAGTGATCTCATATGAACATGCCTCTTACAAGTGGGTTTCGTTTCTTAATGCACTTAATTTCTTGGCACATAGACAGTTAAAATCAATTTTGATAAAAGGTCATCGCACTGGATTGTATTAAATGATCAATATTGGTAACAGTATAGTAATAGATTTATACCCAAATACGTACTCGAACTTGAGGAATAGAGAAAATGTCGGCAGGTAAACGCGTAGTGTTAACAGCAGACCGCAGTCTTATGACAAATTATAGAGGTAATTTTCTTTATGGTTTTATTGCATGTGGTCCGTATGAACTTGTACCAGAATTTGTATTTGACAAGTTATTTTGTCCAAGCGTTGAAACTGATAAAAACACGGGTGAAGTCAAGGTTGCCCAATGCGGGCTTAGGCGAATTGAAAGTGCTTTGCTGAAGGAATACCAAAGAGATGATGTTGTAATTGCTCATCCAGAAATGCTGGAAAAGTGTATTGGTCCTAACACCACTGTAGTAGGAATAAATGTTATGGATCCGCTGGGTATGGCACCAGTAACTACTACCATGTCGCCTGAGAAATTATCATATGTTGCCATGAAATTCAAGAAAATGTGCGCTTCCGTAATTCAGCTGAAAAAGAAATATGGCTTTAAGGTTGTAGTTGGTGGAAATGGTTCTTGGGAGCTTGCCAAACCTGATAGAATGAAAATACATGGCATTGATACGGTCGTTATCGGGGAAGCTGACGAGTTGGCGTTAGACCTATTTCATGATCTAGAATCTGGCGATGCCCCGGAACTGCTTCATACATTTGTGAGAAATATTGAAAACATACCTCCGATCCAAGGTCCTACTGTTAACTCATTAGTAGAGGCAATGAGAGGCTGTGGTAGAGGTTGCGATTTTTGTGACGTAAATAAACGATCGAAAAAAGATATTCCGTTGGAAAGACTCCAAGCTGAGGCCAACATAAATTTGAAGTATGGATTTGATTCTATTTGGCTTCAATCCGATGAAATGTTGCTATATGGTTGTGATAATAAGGATTTCATACCAAACGCAGATGCTATTACTGATATTTGGAAGGGCTTAAAGTCAACAGGTGCAAATTTCATAGGCACAACCCATATGACATTATCTGCAGTGGCCTCTTCACCAAATCTAATAAAGGATTTATCTAAAATCAATGACATGGATTCCAGTGGTAGATGGTTGGCTACCAATCTTGGCGTAGAAACAGTTGCACCGAGAATGGTTAAAAAGCATCTCGGAGTAAAGACAAAGCCCTATCAACCAGATGAATGGGGAGCAGTTGTACGAGAAGGTTGCAGAATTTTGAACGAAAATCATTGGTTCCCTGCGTTGACACTAATTATAGGTTGGCCTGATGAAACACCAGACGAAACTCAATATACAATAGAGTTGATTGATGACTTTAAGCGCATGAAAATGAGAGGTCTTGTTGCCCCTCTTTTGTATCAAGACTTTTCTGAAAGAAATTCAATGCACTTTGGGAATCTAAACGAATCTCAGTTTACATTATTTTGGAAATGCTGGCAGTATAACCTTAGGGTCATAAATGATATTATTCCAATAATTATTCGCAACAAGACTTATGGTCCTGCAATGAAGGTCTTTATGGCAGTATTGATAAAGGCTGGGACTTGGGCAATTATGAGGTATTTGAAGGGCTTGTCAAAACAATTGTTCAATGGCCAAGTACCGGAAGATATCGTCGAAAGATATTCTAGGAGTAGATCTGTTACCGAATCCTTGTCTCCAAAACTGTAGGACTCTAGATCGTCTTTTTTTTAACTCTTATTTAGATTCTCAATTTCTTTAATAGCACTATCTGCTATAGTAGCAATCTTTGGCTTTAGTATTATGAAATAATTCTTGTCAGCTCTTTCTACCGCACTTACAGTCTTGTATTTCCTGGTTGAAATATCAAATTCTATTAGACCAGGTTCCATACTTCCTTTCGCATATATCATCATTAGTATGTCGCCAGATACCGGGGTTAGAGGCAAAATAGAGAAGACGTATCCCTTGTAGGAACTGGCCGGTAGAACTTGTTTCATGTATGGTGCGACAGATACTAGGTATAAAAAAAACTCTTCAATAGTGGAAAACTCTTCATATTCAAATTTCATATCTATTATTGCTCACTTTTATCCTTGATATAAGGTTAAGGATTATAGAGCTATACAAGACAGCTCACTTGCAAATTTATCCATATGATTCAAACTTGACATCATAGCTTCCATCTTTTCTCTTATTTCTCTCCGTCACAAAGCCCTTGGGAATCAAGTAATCAAGTGCACCATCAACTGTTCCTTGCCATCCACACACATAGAAAATGGTATTTTCAGGGGTAATTGATTCTCCAACCAATTCTTCTAGAGGGGACTTGTCAGTTCCCAATTTTGGTCGCAAAAACGATTCAACTCTGCCCTTTTGACCATTCCAACTTCTGTTAAACCATTCTTGAGGCCTACTTATACTGGCACGATACCTAAAGTTCCATTTGCCTTTTCCACTATCCAGACTTTCATTTTCAAGTTCTACTAAAAGTTCTCTATAGCTAAGTTCGTCAACATAACTTGCACCATGTAATATTACTATCTCTCGGGAACTGCCAATGGATTTTAGGTGAAGCGCATAGGAAATAAACGGTGCTAGTCCGGTCCCTCCACCAATAAGAACCATTCTTCTATTATCTGGGGTACCGTCGTGTTTCTTATCATCTATTGTAAAGGCCCCTGTGGGTTTTACCCAAAGGATTTCATCTTGTTCTCTTCTATTAAATAGTTCAGTAGTTAAACGACCTGGTACTGGTTTTTTTACCCATCTTACAAGTAATTCAAAGACGTTTTTTTGCTCCGGCGGGGACGCTATGGAATAGGCTCTTCTTACTATTTTTCCCTCAGATGGCACATGCAGTCCTATTGTTACGAATTGTCCTGCTTTGAAATCTGGTACGCTACCTTCCGATGGTTTTATTCTGAATATAATCAAGTCTTCCTTTAATACCCGTAAATACGAGATTATGCCCTTATTGTCTACCACCATACAACTGTCAAATCTAGCCGGCAAATAAATACATTATTAATTTAAAGTTTGTACAATGCACAAAATAGAAAAATCATATAATTCGATCCAAATCTGATGAACTTAATATATTTCCCCGGGACAATATGAAGTAAATGTTCAAATCAAATAATTCTGATCAAAATGATTCTAAGAGCGTAGAAGATATCGAGAAACTAATTAATGAAAATAGCTCTGAGCATCAATTACTGCTCGAATCATTCAAAGAATCCATGAATCTATTTGCAACAGAACGATCAATGGACACTTGTCTCCAGTCACTGAATATTTCGATTCAGTTAGCCAGCATAAGATCTACCTTAATGGAATTGTACAAGTCTTATTCACGTATTCTGGAAAATGAAGTTAGCCGTCTAAGAAAGATATGCCAGGACAATACTCATGAAACAGACTCTATGAAAAAGTAATTCGGTTTCTAATAGTACCTAGATTCTCTATCGTAATTTCAACGATATCGCCGTCCTTTAGGTACTTTGGTTCCTTCATAGACATAGCAACACCTGCCGGTGTTCCGGTAGAAATAATGTCGCCAGCCTCTAGTGTCATTACTCTACTTAGACTCGAAATTATCTTTTCAATTGATATTACCATTTTGCTACTAGAAGAATTTTGTCTAATTTCGTCATTCACCTTTGTAATGATCTGTAGATTTTGAGCATTAATGATTTCGTCTTTGGTTGTTATCCAAGGTCCGCATGGTGCAAACGTGTCTATGCTCTTTCCTCTCGTGAATTGTTTATCTTTGAATTGTATATCCCTAGCTGAAACATCATGGAGTATCATATATCCAAATATAGATTCGTAGGCTATTTCAGGTTCAATATTTTTTGTATTCTTTCCTATAATAATCGCTAATTCTGCTTCATAGTCTAGGCGCTGTACAAACTTCGGACATACAACATCTTTAAATGGATGGTTTAGCGTTGTCCTTGGTTTAATAAAAATAACAGGCTCATCTGAAGGTGTGAGTCCGGCATCGCGGGCATGGTCATAATAATTAAATGCCAAGCAAATTATTTTTGCAGGATCTGAAATCGGCGCTAATAGGTCGGCTTCTTTAATATTGTTACTAAATTCTATTGTGGTAAGATATTTTTCCACTTCCCTAAACCATCCCCTGACAATGAATTCCTTTACTGTTTGAGGGATTGGAACGCCAGTCTGTTCCTGAAAATCTTGTTTTGTTATTATTTTCTTTCCATCAGCAGATATTATTCCGTATGTTTCTCCAATTTCTTCTATCTTGATTCTTCCTATTTTCATTTTGTCTACCTATGTATAAAAATTGCAGTAAGTTTCTCTTCAGTGATACAAAAACCAAATCTAATAAATTGTACTGGAGTACGGGTTTTTAATTGTAAAATTGAAGATTCAGCATATCCTTCTATCTTTTCTAAACTTTCTGGATTGAATTTGTCATTTTGATATATCTCTTTTGGAACCATGATTTTGTATTTTGTCATATTCTTCTCTGAGACCCACTGAATTTTCTTCATATCTTTAACTATTTCATTATTCAAATAGGAAGCAGTGATCATCTTTTTCTTTTCTAAATCTATCTCATTTATTTTTACATTATACAATTCCATGAGTCTTACCTGTTCATTTTTGCTAAGCGCAACGGCATCATCACGTGAAATATAAATTACATTGGAAACTTCAACTTCTCTCTTGCCAAGACTACTACTAGGATGATTGTTCAATTTTACCTTGGTGTCTATACCGTCTTGAACAAGTAACATGATTGGATCTTTCACAAAAAATAATCGAATAGTTATGGGATCAATTATTTTCCTGTTGATAGATTCCAGTGTCTTAAACGGAGGTTTAGTCTCTGCCAAGGTCAAGCCTAGACTCAGTACAAAGCTCCTAATTGCTTGTGGATCAAATCCCCTTCTGCGTAGTGCTGACAGGGTAAGAAGACGCGGGTCGTCCCAGCCTTCTATCATACCATCTTCTATCAATTTCTTAATTTTTCTCTTGGAAACAGGCATGTTTTCAAATTCTAATCTCGAAAATTCTACAACTTTGGGCTTTCTCAATTCCAATTTATCCAAAATATCTTGGTATAATGGATTTCGCAATTCATACTCTTTGGTTCTTAATGCATGAGTAACCCCGTCAAGGCTATCTTCTACAGGTGCTGCAAAATCGTAAGTTGGCCACACGGTCACCTTTTGACCCAAGAGCGGATGTGGCGCTTCTATGATTCTAAAGAGTGTCGGATCTCTCATAACCGTATTTTTATCTTGCATGTTCCCACGAAATCTAATTATTGCTTCATTTTGATGATAGGTTCCGTCAAATAGCTTGTCTAACCTTTCCTGATTGTACTCTGAATTATCAATATTACTCCTGCATGGACATTCAACTTGTTGCATTCTCATCATGTGAATATTGTTAATTTCACAGGTGCAAACATACGCATATCCGTTCGTTGTAATTTTTTTTCCAAGTTCGTGTAGTATTTTTATATCATCAGATGTATTCTTTATAATATCAGGTTTAACTCCTAACCATTCTAGGTCATTTCTTATTGCGTCGTAATATTCTAATTTTTCGTTCATCGGATTAGTATCATCAAAACGTAGAATTAATTTACCATTATACATCCTGGCATATTCCTCATCTATTATCACTGCCTTTGCATGACCTATATGAGGATAACCATTAGGTTCTGGCGGAAATCTAGTAACCACCCCAGATTCTGACTCCTCGAGTTCAGGAAGTGGATGTGAGTCAACATGTTCGTGTCTAGACTTGGGATCGAGAAGGTTATCTTTAGAATAAGTGCTGTCTAGATATTTTATTTGTTGTTCTAAATCCAGTTTATTTACAGAGTCAACTACGACTTTGATTTCTTCCATTAAGGTTTTTATTTCTTTTTTTAATTCAGGTTTCAGACTCAGTATCCTAGAAAGAACGGTATTTACATTAGTACTTCCTGAGTGTTCGGATGCATTCTTCAGCGCGATAGCATTAACTAGTCTGTGAATTTCTTCGTTACTGCTCAACAGACTACAAACTCCTTTCAACTATAAACTTCGCAGAAGATACGAGTGCATTTTTAGCACTTGTTTCGTTATAACCGTCGATGGCTTCAAAGGCTTTAACCATATTTTCATGAGCCGTCTTCCTTACCTCTTCTTCTATGTTCAGAGAAGATATCGCATAAACTGCATCTTCAACATGATCACGATTAGCCCCTTTAAATCCAAAAACCTTCAAGATTTTTTCTCTCTTATTTGTATCTGCATGCTCTAGCGCCAATAATATGGGGAAGGTTTTTTTGCCCTCTCTAATATCATTTCCGACGGCTTTTCCCGTAAGTTCGGGATTACCGGTAACGCCTATTAGATCATCTATTAATTGAAAAGCAATCCCAGTAAATCGGCCAAATTTAGATAGGTTTTCTACGTTACTATCCGATGGGTCCGGAGAAGACAGAACACCTAATGCACACGAAACTTCAAACAAGGAAGCAGTCTTTTTTCGTATCATTTCCAAATATTCATTTATGGTAGGGATTTTTTTATTGGTCGCCATTTGTATGTCGAGGCCCTGACCTTCGCATACATGAACGCAGGCGGTAGATAAAATCCGATCCATTTCAGCTATGATGTTGTCCTTATGACCGGTCTTTTTTCCATGCAAAGAGAGCACTTGGAATGCTTTGGAAAATAAAATATCACCTGCTATAAGAGCTATTGGTAGACCATATTTCTTGTGGACCGTAGAGACCCCGTGACGAATATCATCATTATCCATAATATCATCATGAATCAATGAAAAATTGTGGATTAGCTCAACTGACGCAGCGGCCGGTAACGCTTTTTCATCGTTGCCACCAAACATTTCACAACTTTTTATTACCATGTAGGGTCTAAGCTTCTTTCCTCCACTGGCCAAATAAGTACCTGCAGCATCATACAACTTGGCGGGTTCACCATCCAGTATGGATAGAGTAAAATTTCTTACTCGTGATACCAGTTCATTAAGATCGTCTTTTAGATTATCCATTTTTTCACCTTCGCTAATTCGCCAGTAACTATGAATCTTGTTTTTCCTAACTCCGAAATATTTTTGGAACCAACGAGAAACATTGTGCTTTTCAGCTCTATCAAAGTCTTGTTAGTAAATTCGCATAAACTCTCAAAAGACTTTGAAGCATGTCTAAGAAATGGATAGGCCATTCCACACATATTTGCTCCTAAGGCAGTACACTTTGCTATTTCTAGGCCGTTACGAATACCTCCTGATGCAATAACAGGTAGTTTTACCGATTTTCTCACTTCCATCAAACTTAGTGCTGTTGGGATACCCCAATCCCAGAATAATTCTCCCAAATTTATTTTGTTAGAGTCATGGGCTGTTTCCGCTCTTAATTTTTCTACACCTGCCCAGCTGGTTCCTCCAGAACCGGCAATATTGATAGCAGAAACCCCAGAGGATTCTAGTCTCCTAGCAACTTCCATTGAAATACCAGCTCCGACTTCTTTTACAATTATTGGAATATCATAATTTTCACAAATCTCTTTTATCTTTGATAAGACTCCTTTGTATTTTGGTTCTCCTTCCGGCTGGATAAGCTCTTGTAGAGGATTCAAGTGGACCACAAGCGCATTTGCTTCAATCATGTCAATCATGTTCTTAATATCCCGTAACTTCAGTCCTTTTGAAAGTTGTGCACCACCAATATTGGCAACAAGAAATGCATTCGGTGCATTTGATCTTGCTATTGAATAAGTTTCAGAAAGTTCACTGCTCAATAGCCCTGCTCTCTGACTTCCCAGTCCCATACCAAGTCCAAATTTTTCTGCGACAAGTGAGAGTCTTGAATTTATTTTAGTTGCTTCTGGAGTTCCTCCGGTCATTGAATCAATGATAATAGGAGCATCAAAATTATGTTTTAGAAATTTTTGATTTGTCTCAACGCCATCGTAATCGATTTCTGGCAGAGCATTATGAATTAATTTGATAAATTCTAAATATGTTGACGATTCTTTTGCTTGAACGTTCCTCGTTAAAGGAATAACTATTCCTTCCTTTTTTCGTTGTTTTATTACTTCAATATTCGAAGGAGAGTCAGATTCATCAGGCATTTCGGGTACTGGACCTTTTTCCCTTTATTACTGTACCTTCTGTTTTCTTATTTCCTAATGCTTTCAAGATTCTCTCTGGTTTCAAGCCGTTGACAAAATGTACATCAATTCCTGTCAGTGAAATCTTTAATGCCTCGCGAAACTTTCTTTTCATGCCTCCTGTAACATCAAATTTAACATCTGAAAAATTGACCGATGATTTTTCCTCGATTAATGTAATAACCTCATCACCATAAGGATCTTTGTAGATTCCATTCACATTTACAGCAAAGATTACTTTGGTGGGCTTTATGACTGAGGAAATTATGCTCATCAATTCGTCACCAGACAGTATTGAGTATTTGTGAGGTGTTCTATATACAATGTCTCCGTATGTTACGGGCGTTATCTTGTCTCTGGTCATGGAGGTCAACTCAAAAATCTTCTTTCCGAGTGGTTTTTTGTCTAAAATAATTGAGAATGGTGGAACAGCATACGGTTTCATTTTTAATTTCAACATTGATTTGACTATAATATGATTTAATGAAATCATTGATTCATGAACAATCGCTATGCCTTCGGAAGAGTATTTCTCTGGTTTGGAATGCATATTATATTTTGTGGACCAGTAATGACCAAAAGATCCACCACCGTGTATTAAAATGATGGGCACTTTTACCGATGCTAGTGCTTTCAGGATTCTATCTATTGCAATGTTATTGACACTCATCGGTTTTTCCTTGTGTGTAATTACAGAGCCTCCGAGTTTTATCAGAACTACTTCCTGCCGCATTAAGGTTAGGTTTTCTTAAGAAAATTTAAATTTTAACATTGAAACCAAAATCAACTTACTATTACGCCATTATAATCAAATTCAACAAGCATCCATTTGCCAGGGCTTTTAGATATTTTGGCTAGTATCTCCGTGCTTTTATCTTGTGGTAATAGCGCAATTATTGCTCCTCCTCTTCCAGCGCCCGTCAATTTTGCCCCCAACGCCCCACTATCGAGACAAACATCAATCATTTTTTCAATTTTAGGATGCGATACACCCAGCGTGGACAATAATTTCTGATTTTCTGTAAACATTTGTCCAAGTTCCGATTCGTTTCCTTCTAGCATAGAATTCACTGCTCTCTTATAGATCACATTGGCTTTTAGAGAAAGATCCTTAAATTGGCTTGAATTTTTCTCTCTGAATTCCTTAACCTGCGACACAACTTCTCCCGTTGAATGTTTTACTCCGGTAGTCCCAATTAATAGAGTAAATTTCTTTTTGGACCTAATATTGCTAAATCCCTTGTCTGGCTCATAATTTATAATTCCTCCGAAAGTACAAACGTAACAATCTACTCCAGATGAATTCTTGTGTATGTTTTGTTCCATGAGCTTTGAAGTTTCATAAACCTGATATCTGTTGTTGCCTGAAAATAAGGAATAGAGTGCTGCAACCGTCGCCACGCATGAAGCTGCTGATGATCCTAGACCTTCTCCATAGGGAATTTGAGAATCAATATCCAGATCAATACCAATATTGGATTTATTCTTCTCAGATAAAACATGTGACACACACTTGAAGATTGGATATAGAAATGACATGTCTTTGTCACGAATCGAAACGAGATCCGCGTTACCTTTCGTTAGTATACAAATCGAATTTTCCCCCGATTTAATATTAATATGTAACTTGCTGTTAGTTTGTGCATATACATGAATTCGTTTGTTAATTGCTGCGACTATAGCAGGATTATTGTATACAACAAAATGTTCTCCAAAGAGTATTACCTTTGCTGGGGCTGACGATACAGCCTTGTTTATGCTGTTGCTCATACAAATAGTATTGATGAATACCCTACCACGGATTTATTATCTCCTGCCACGTCACCACTTGTGGCATACTTTAACAACTTACCTTTAGTTGCCCCCATTTTTTTTGATATCTCCATAACGGTGGCAATGGCACCATATCCACATGCAGTTACATTAAATGAAATCAAAATTGAATAAAATTTTTCAATATCAAGTGATAGGATTGCAGAAATTAAGAGTTTATCTTTTTCATATGCCTGTGTATTCGGTTCGTAGTGTGTTAAATCGGACGAAGCTATAGGTATAATATTTCGTTTCTTTATGGAATCATAAATTCCCATTCCTAGTTTTCTACACATGCTCTTGCCCTGATTAATTAAGATGATTGGGACTATTTTGATTTCTTTTCGTATGTATTGGAGGAATGGGATTTGAACTTCAATGCAATGATCTCTGGAATGGGCTAATTCATCAAAATTAGCCACGCCGCAATTTTGGTATATTTCTTGAGCTAACTCAGAGTCTATTTCTATCTCGCCAAGGGGAGTTTTCCAGGAGCCTCTATTCATTATTGCTACATCACTTCCTAAACCGTAATGGTTCGGACCAAGTATTATTACAGATTCAAATTTTGTTGACGAAAGTTCGTAGAAACCGTTCGCAGCCACTGCACCGGAATACATGTATCCAGCATGAGGGCAGACCATTCCATATATCTTTTCAGTATTAATAGACGGAGGTAACTTTCCTGGACCAAATTTTGAATCCTTAAATAGCGATCCAATATTGAGATTAAGTTCGTTTGAGTTTTTTGGGTAGAATATACCAGAGACAGCAGCTTCTCTTACGTGCGTACTCAAGATATCTCTTCGACTAATTTGGTCTCAAAGTCATCAATTGAAATCTTCATCTCAGCGTCGGACTTGATTTTCCCCTGCTTCTTCAATACCTCTCTTGTAAGAAGCCAGTATACTGTTGCAAGAGCCTTTCTTCCTCTGTTATTTGCTGGTATTACTAGATCGACGTTAGAAGTAACATTATCACTATTTGCAATTGCGACAACCGGAACTCCAGCCCTAGTCGCCTCAAGTACGGCTTGCTGATCCGCTTGGGGATCTGTGACAATGACTACTTGTGGCTCCATATAGCTTGAAAGTGATGGATTGGTAAATGTTCCCGGCATGAAACGTCCTATAATCCCAGAAGCTCCTGTCGCCTCACAAAACTTTTGCACCGGTGTTTTCCCATATTCTCTGGCCGACGTAACTATAATTTTTGAAATGTCTGCTCTTCCAATAAACTTTGCAGCTACGTCAATCCTGGTAAGGGTCTTGCTAATATCTAAGATGTAAAGGCCTTCTGGATTTGCTCGAACAATAAAGGGTGACATAAATTTAGTCTTTACAGGAGTTCCTACACGTATTCCTGTTGAAAGTATCATTTTCTCTAGGTTATCATTCTCAATTTCCTGATTTTCTTCCCCCGCTTCCACGAACGATTGGCTAGAGGTGTCTTCGGTTGATTGATTCTTAGATTCCGATACAGAATCGTCTGCATTTTCTTCTTGATTTGCACTTGCCATTTTAGTTGAATGACAAATCCATCATGCCTTTTATTAAATCATACTCTGAAAGTCTTAGAAGTTCATTCAATTTGGATACCCGTTCGCCACCAACAATTCCTGTTTTTATCATTTTCGAGGATGTTGCGAGTGCAATGTGGGCTATATGTGCGTCAACTGATTCACCAGATCTATGCGAAGTGATTATTTTGATATTATTTTTGGCGCAACTTTCTGCAAAGTCCAAAGCATCATTTAAGGTTCCAGCTTGATTAACTTTTAAAATAGCACCGCTACACGCACCATATTTGCTAGCTTCAATAACTCTTTGGGCATTCGTAACAAGCATATCATCGCCTGTAACAAGACAATTCTTATTTTTTTCAGTTATCTGTGCCATGCTTTCAAAATCATCTTCGTGAATTGGATCTTCTGCATAAATTAAATGGTAATTCTTAATCAAATCATCGACAAAATCAATCTGCTCTTCAGTATTCCTAACAAGTCCTTGTCTTGCATAATTGTAATGGTTCTTTTTAGAATCCCATAGTGAGGAACTTGCAAAATCAATACCCAATCCGACCTCTTTTCCAAGTTTCAAGTCAGAGTTTTCTATTGCCTCAGCGACGACAGATACTGCTTCGTCATTATTCAAGTTGGGCGCCCAAGCTCCTTCGTCACCCCTGCCATAGGTAAATCTATTGTCTATTTTTTCCAACAAAACTCTAACCTCCTTGTGTATGTTGAAATTCATCTCTAGTGCTTCCATGATGCTCCTTGCTCCAATTGGACAAACAAGTACTTCCTGAATATCAGGTGTGCCAGGGCCTGCATGGGATCCTCCTCCAACTACATTTCCCAGAGGGTAGGGAAACCGAAAAGGCCCTTTTCTGTTGAGCATTTCGAAAAGGGGCATATTCAGCGATAATGAAGCAGATGCGGCAGCAGCAATACTCAGTCCATATGCCACAGAGCCACCTATTTTACTGAAATTACCAGAATTATCTATAGATCTTAGGATTTCTGTGATAATTCTTGGATTGGATGATTCAACTCCGATGAATTTGGAGATTTTTGAATTAAAAGTGCGAAGCGTCAATTCGGGATCATTGTCTAAAAAGCTCGGCACTTCATGGCTTCCTACGCTAGCACCTGAAGGAGCGCACGCTCTACCCAGAAATTTATTATCTGATATTACATCTATCTCTATGGATTTTGATCCTCTGCTGTTATAGACTATTCTTCCCTTCAACGATGAAATTAAAGGCATGCTTCATCGAACTTAATCTATTTCTGACTCAATTTCTGACATACGTCTTCGTAATGCTTCGTAATACGGTATTACCTGATATATCGTTTCAACAGATGAGACAAACATTCTCCTGCAGCAGTACCGCTTAATATTTAGTGAGTCCATAACCTCCGCGG
Organism: Nitrososphaeraceae archaeon; assembly: GCA_044870765.1. Lineage (GTDB taxonomy): Archaea > Thermoproteota > Nitrososphaeria > Nitrososphaerales > Nitrososphaeraceae > TA-21. The sequence continues at coordinate 3,956 of JBIOZG010000006.1, read as the reverse complement.
GATCTTCTCCAGCCTTAATTCGACTAGAATACTCGCCGTATTTGTTTGCAATTACATTTCCACAGGTAAAGCATCTTATGGGTATAAGCATTGATTTTTTATCTTAGTATGGCTTATAAAAACCATTTATTTTTGGTCTAGCGTTTATATAGCAAATATTCAAATTAGCGATTTCGGAACCGCTAAATCTATGCGGGAGTCGCCCAGCTTGGTCAACGGCGTAAGATTGAGGTTCTTATCCCTTAGGGGTTCGTGGGTTCAAATCCCATCTCCCGCATATACTTAAATAAAGACAAAATATTAAATCAGGAAAATTTTCTTAATATTTTGTAGTAAGGTGATGTCTTTGGTTTTCAATAACTATTCACAAATCGATTTGTGTCCATATTTGATATGACATTTACAATTGCATAGTTCGGTATGCTCAAAACTCTAGTGTTTTCTAGATTTATCATATTTAAATAATTTCAGGTTTTACTAATCTAATTGCAAAAATTTTTTATCAATTACTGTAAAGGTGATCGTATTGAATAATGATTCACTCTTAAGAAGAAAGCAAGATCTCTATTCTTTGCTTAAATCGCAACATGAAGCAGAAATGAAAGAAATGAATCACTACATGTCGGTATTGAGTAGAACGAAAAATAGTATAATACGAAACTATATACACAAATTACTCGATGATGGATTGCGACACATTGAATATATTTCTACAATGATGTCAGCAATTGAAGGAGCCAGCAGTAGCTTGAATCTGACAAAACAAGGAATTATCAAGTCAATTGAGGAAGAAAAAGAATCGAAGGATTTGTTACTAAAATGCGTTTCACTTGCTGACGATCTAGAAACTAAATCTTTGCTCAAAAGCATTATTGTTGATGAGGAACATCATGTTAAGATCTTGGAACATATTGAAGAGCTAGTGACCGGTTCTAGTCAACAGCAGAGTTAGAATCAAATTACAAGAATCATGTAAATCTAAACTATTCATGTCAAAAATAATCCATGCAGTAGTACATAGATATATTGAAAATTCAAACTGCTTTGATATCATTGCAAAAGACGGAATTACAACGGATATGTTTGAGATTAATAAATCCGATGGATTATTTGTAAGAGCTTCAGTCAATGTACGACAACTTCAGTCTCAAATTCCTGCAATACTACAATCAGTAAGTATTGCAAAAAATCTTGACTACTATCAAAACAAGATATGCCATGAAATATCATCAATTTCTGATACCGAAAGAATCAAAGTGACATTACAAAAATTACGTGTGATAATAATTGCATTATTTCTAAAACTGAATAAACTTTTAATAGAAATTAAGACACAGGTCTCATATGGGTACACCTACAATCTTGAAGAGTGGAACAAGAATTCCGAGGAAACCTTGATTATCACATCTTCCATCTTGGTCCTTTATCAACGAGGAAAAGCTGAAACTCAAAACCTTGATACTTTAAAGAGGATTTTAGAATACCTTGGTACATCTACGTCCGCGATAGATGACCAGATTTCGTATCTATACTAGGAATTTACTTTTTTATGCCAAATGCTTCAAGTACTTCTAAACTATGTCCCATTGGTTTTACCTTATTAAAAATTCTAATAATGATGCCATTTTCATTTATCAAAAAGGTTGTTCTATTAATTCCCATGTACTCCTTACCCATGAATTTCTTGAGCCCATAAGTACCGTACTTTTTTGAAATACTGTTATCCGCATCGGGCGCTAAATAGTAGGGAATATTCATCTTGTCTTTGAACTTTTCATGTGATTCTTCGCCATCTGGACTAACTCCAATTATCTCGATATCGGAGCGTCTGAATTTTTCGTAATCTCTAGTGAATTCAGAAGCCTCAGTTGTACATCCTGTAGTAAAATCCCTTGGATAAAAATACAGGACTACTTTTCTTTCTTTAAAGTCAGATAATTTCATCGCTTGATTCCCAGTCCTAAATGAAAAATCTGGTGCTGAATTTCCTTCCTTCAATTCACCTGAGCTTATTGGTTTATCAGTTGTCAAATTACCCTGTATCTGCTTTTTCAAGATGGTGTAATAAAAGGTTTAATCGACTAATTATTTTTTGAGAGGTATAAAATTAGTATAATTTTTATTAGAATTTTAGTAAACGTGTAACTAAACCGTAGGAGAATTTTATGGCTAAATATGACATTGTCATTGTGGGAGGAGGACCAGCAGGCTTATCTGCTGCATATACTGCGGCTAGAAATAATGCTAGTACTATTGTTCTAGAAAAGGATGATTCTATAGCGCAGAACATTCGAACCAGCGGGGTATCATGGATTGACGATATGAAAAGACTTAATATCCCGGAAAAATGCTACAATCCAATAAAGAATTTTAGAATTATCTCTCCTTCAAAAGATATCATTCTTAAAGGAAGGACACCAAAATCATGCGTCTTAGATGTTAGAGCTACTTACCAATACTTAGCAACACTTGCTGCAGGCGAAGGGGCTGAAATATCGGTTAGAAGTGAGGTACAATCAGTAGTATCTCAATCTAATAAGATAACTGGAATTATGGCCAATACGCCTAAGGGAAAAACAGAATTTGAATCAAAGCTCGTTATTGATGCAAGTGGATTTAGTAGCATCGTCGCAAGAAAAGGAGGATACGCTAAGAACTGGGCAAGATATGGAATAGGAGTTGAATACGAATGTTACTGCGATGAGATAGATCCTGAAACATGGATACTCATGGTTGGAGACAAATTTTCAGATGCAGGCTATGCATGGGTTTTTCCAATCTCCAAACAACGTGTAAGAATAGGAACCGGTATAGGTCGCCCAGAATCAATTTCAGACCCGATCAAAAAATTAAATTCAATCATGGAAAGCAAAATCACACCACTAGATGAACTTGGAAGTATCCAACCGATTGAATTTCACTATGGGTTCATTCCAAATGAAGGTTCACGTCAATCCACAATATTTGATGGCTTATTACTTGTGGGAGATTCAGCTGGTCAAGCAAACCCCCTTGTGCTTGAGGGAATAAGATTTGCAATAGAATTTGGCCGAATCGCAGGCGACATTGGAGCTAAATCGCTATCAAAAGGATGTACAAGGAAATCGCTAGAGCAGTACGAGAAATTTTGGAAAGAACGCGTGAGCTCTAAAATAAAATCATCACTTAAGGTTCAGTCTAGATGGTTAAAGATGAATAATGAAACTTGGGACAGAGAAGTTGAAATTATTCAGAAAATGAGCTCTGAAGATTTTGTTGATTTCGTTAAAGCTCAATTTACAACTAGTAGATTAATGAAATTAGCCCTTACCCATCCCCATGCTGTTGCAAAGCAACTGTTTGGTATAATTTTGGACAAATAGTACTTAAGCAAGATTTTTATATGATTTAGAAAACAGCAAGTTTATCCTTGGCTGGAGAAACCGTTACCCAGTTTGCGCCTATTATGTACATGCTTGGCTTTGGACTACTAGCCTCTGTTCCAGTCTTGTTTTTATCAAAGTTGCTCTCGCCGAGGCGTCGGTATAATCCGGTAAAGTTTTTGCCAATGGAATGCGGTCAAATGCCTTCAGGTGAAGGGAGAGCTCATTTTATGATGCAATATTACTCGTACATCTTGATGTTTGTGGTTTTTGATGTCATCTCTATTTTCTTGTATGCGTGGGGTGCATCTCTTTTTTCTATTTCACGTTCCGCAACGCTTCCAATAATCGGTTTTCTAGCAGTGATGTTTTCGGCCATGGCGTATGCGCTTTATCTTTCCGGGAGGAAGGGCATTTGGTAGTTTTTGAATCAATCCGTCTAAGCATTAAATATGATGGATTTGAACTATTGGAGGCTGAGATAGACCAATGATAAAAGACCTGGTAAATCCAACTAATTTTAATCTCTTGGTTGGAAAACTCGGAGACGTTCTTATAAGAGCGTTGGATCTTCCTTTAGGATATGCAATAAAC
>JBIOZG010000005.1:0-143937 GCA_044870765.1 Nitrososphaeraceae archaeon | reverse complement strand
CATGGCCAAAAAAGGAGGAGACAAGAGACTAAAAAGACAAGTTGCCCCTCGCTACTGGCAGGTTAATAGAAAAAGCGCAAGATTTATTCTCAATACGATGCCAGGCCCTCACACTAGAAAATTTTCGTATCCGATTGGAGTAGTACTGCGTGACCTATTACATGTTTGCGCTGATATCCGTGAAGTAAAAAGATCGTTAAACAAAGGATTGGTAAGCGTAGATGGCAAAATGGTTCGTCATCCGAACTTCCCAGTTGGTTTAATGGACACAGTAGAACTAATACCTTCAAATGAATTATATAGATTTGTACCTTCAAAGGGACTTCCATTACTTCCAATAAAAATAGATTCAAAGGAAAAAAACTTGAAGTTGGGAAAAATCAAATCTAAAGTTTCTTCAAAGAAGAATTTGTATCAATATAGTCTACATGATGGGAGAACATTTCTATCAGATGCTTCATATAATGTGAATGACACGTGTTTGGTTCAGTTACCGGATTTTGGTATCAAGCATCATGTGCAGCTCAAGGAAGGGTGTAGTGTGATCGTTACCAGAGGCGAGAATGCTGGTAATATTGGAAAGGTTGAAGAAATCAAGACTGGATCGTTTTCTCTTCCTAGAAGGGTACTCGTCTCGATGGGTGAAAAAACTGTCGAGTTACCAATTGATATTGTCATGGCTGTTGGAACCGACTCTTCATTAATTCAGGTGAGCACATAATATGAGTACAGTAAATAGTATGAAACAAATCAATTTGGAAAAGGTCGTAATAAATATCGGAGTTGGAAAATCTGGTGAACCACTGGAACGAGCCAAAAACGCTTTGGAAGAACTAACATCTCGAAAACCCACCCAATGTGGCGCAAAAAATAACGTAAGAGATTTTGGAATCCATAAAGGTGAACCAATTGGCGCCAAAGTCACTTTGAGAAATAATGAGGCTTTGGAATTTACCAAGAGAATAATACAATCAAAAAATAACCAATTAAAAGAATCGTCATTTGATAACTTTGGAAATATTTCCTTAGGAATTCGTGAACATATTGATATTCCGGGGGCAAAATACAATCCAGATATTGGAATTTTCGGAATGAATGTTTGTATCTCATTGTCGCGGCCCGGATATAGAATAATTAAAAAGAGCAACCCAAGAAAAATGGGGAAAAAACACAGAATTTCAAAGGAAGAAGCAATTGGATTTTTCAAGAACCTAGGAGTTGAGATGATCTAATGCCAAAGCCAAGAGAATATGATATCACTGGCAGAAAACAACGTATCCACGGAAAAGGTACTAGATGGTGCAAGCGATGTGGCTGCTATTCTGGACTTATCCAGGCTTATAAAATAATGCTTTGTAGACAGTGCTTTAGAGAAGTAGCAATAAAATTAGGTTTCAAGAAATATGATTAGGAAAATGGGTGAATGAATTGCCAGCATTAAATATTTTGTCAAATCTTTTTACAACACTATATAACAACGAAGTCAGAAGGAAAAAAGAATGCATAGTTAGTCCATCTTCCAGATTTTCAAGTGAAGTACTACGAGTCATGCAGAAACATCGATACATTGGAGAATTTGAGCAAATTGACGATTCCAGAGCCGGCAAATTCAAGATTCAATTGTTGGCAAAAATAAACAAATGCGGTATAATAACTCCAAAATTCAGCGTTGGAAAAAACCAATACCTGAATTGGGAAAGGCAATTTTTACCCGCGTATAATATGGGTATCTTGATAGTCTCAACTAGTAAGGGTGTCATGACTCACCATGAAGCACAGGAAATGGGAATAGGAGGAGTATTAGTTGGGTATGTCTACTAGAGAATATGTTTCGACGTTAGAAATTCCAGAAGGCATTTCTGTGACTTTGGAAGATAGGACAATATCAGTGAAGGGCAAATTGGGCACCATAAAGAAAAATTTTGCTAAACTTCCAGCGTCTTTAGCAATAGAGAATAATATAGTAAGGATTGAACCGTATGGAACAAGGAGAAAAGATTTCGCAATTTCGAAAACCACGAAAAGCATTATCAACAATATGATAAAGGGCGTCGAAAACGGATACAAGTATAAAATGAAAGTGGTCTTTGCGCACTTTCCGATAACTGTGAAGGTTAAAGATGGCAAAGTATATGTAGAGAATTTTTTTGGAGAGAGAAAGGCAAGAATTTCAAAGATAATGGGTGATTCTACAAAAGTAGTCGTAGAGGGTGATGATATTGTAATTACTGGCCCTCACCTGGAACATGTTTCGCAGACCGCTGCTAATATAGAGTTATCAACTAGGGTAAAAAACAAGGATCAAAGAGTTTTTCTTGACGGTGTATACGTTTATTCGAGAGAATAGAATAACATGTACCTCCGCTATTAAATTCAGGATGACTTTTATATAGAATATTTGTGCAAGTGAGGATCAAGTGATAACAGTTATTCTTGCTGGCGGTCTGGGAAAAAGACTAAGACCTTTAACGTCAGATAGGCCAAAACCTATGATCCAAATCAACAATACACCGATCATAGAATTGCAAGTAAAATGGTTAAAAAAATTCGGAATTACAGATATTATCGTACTTGTGGGTCATCTAAGGGAGAAGATAAAGCATCATCTTGCGGATGGTAAAAAATTTGGAGTTAATATAAGCTATATTGAAGAGAACGTACCCCTTGGAACAGGCGGTGCATTGAAGAATGCAAAAGACCACATAATTCAAAACGGAAACTCTGATTCCGGGTTTTTTGTTATCAATGGAGATATCTTGACCAATTTAGATCCTTTTACGATATCCGACAAAGGATCAATGACACTTGCGTTAGTTCCTTTGAAAAGTACGTTTGGTATTGTAGAAACGAATGGTGATCTTGTATCAAAGTTTGTAGAAAAACCATACATTGAGGATAGATGGGTTAACGCGGGAGTGTATTATTTTTCAAATGATATTTTTGATTACCTCCCGGATAATGGGAACCTAGAAACTGTTACCTTGCCTATGCTAGTAGAGAAACAAAAATTGAAGGCCAAAAAGTTTTCAAATAATTATTGGCGATCGATAGACTCCCACAAGGATGTTGATGAAGCCTCCAAGGAAATTGAACAAGTATTTAAAAAATGACTGAGAAGATCGCTCAAATCGGCTACAACCCAAGTAGCCTGTTTGACGCTCAAGATATTCTAAAAATCGGTAAATTATTAGACGTTAGACCAAATGTGAGTTCTATATGGATTCCTGAGTCTTGGGGACGCGAGGCCTTTGTAATGCTAGGAGCCATTGCGGCGATTACTGAAAAGATAAAGATAGGAACTTCGATTGTAAGCATGTTTTCTAGAACACCCGCTACATTGGCAATGGCCGCTTCTACCTTAGATAATATTTCCTCAAATCGTACAATAATTGGAATAGGTGCAAGTACACCGGTTCTTGCTGAAAACTGGCATGGAATAAGTTTTGAACATCCACTTAGGCGTATGCGGGAATACTTGATGTGCTTTAAAATCATCTCCAGAGCAGAAACGATAAACTTTGATGGAGAATTTTTCAGGTTAAAAAACATGCGGATTTTGCACCCATCATCAAGAAAAAGAATTCCTGTTTATCTTGGTGCAGTAAATTCAGGAATGATTAAACTAGCAGTAGAAGAGGCAGACGGGATAATTTTGTATCTTCGTCCATTAGATGAGATTAAAAAAACAACAGAATTCATCAAATCAGTATTGTCCAGTAAATCTAATTTTGAAATCAGTACTGTATTTATTACGGCGGTTTCAAACAAGCATCCTGATCTGGCACGCAGCAGAGCAGCAAAGACGCTGGCATTTTATGTGGCTGTAGGCAAATACTATAACAAATTTTTGTCCTCACATGGATTTGAAGATGAAGTAAAACAAATAACAACAGAATATAAGAAAAATGGTATTGAAAGTACCATTGAATATGTGACAGATTCAATGCTTGATTCACTGACAATCAATGGAACAGTTGAGGAATGCATCAAATCTCTAAAACGATTTGCCTCGTCCGGTATCTCTCTTCCAATATTACAAGTAAATCCCGTTAAGGACAATGAACAATCAATCAATGACTCTCTCCTTCTAATTGAAAATGTCTAGAATAGCCATAGTTGATGAGTCAACCTCAGAATTCAATAAAGATACATCTTTGTCACTTCAACAATTGGCATGCGAGCCTTGTAAAACTATTATGCAAAATTCAAGAAAGGCTGATGTTAAGATTGATGCAGTTATTTTATCGACGACTTCCGATATTCAATACGGCTCAACCATTATATCAGAATATTTGGGAATAAAACCAACTATTTCTCAAAGATTGGATAATCTATGTAATTCTGGTACCAATGCTATTGTCTCTGCATATTCTTTTATAAAATCTGGCTTGTGTAAGACTGCGCTAGTTGTTGGGGCCGACATGAAACAAACCAAAGGATCTCGTTTAGCATGGGATGTCTCAAGGGGAAGTTTTACCTCACCTATTTACTGGGCTGCCCTATTTGCAAAAGCCCACATGCGTAAATACGGCACAACAGAAGAACAAATGGCATCAGTTGCAGTGAAAAATAGAAAAAACGCTTGCCTGAATCAAAATGCTTTGTTTAGAAAAAAAATAACAGTCAACGAGGTGATGAATTCAAAAAAACTTGTGGAGCCAATAAAATTGCTAGATTGTTCCAATATCTGTAATGGGGCTTCAGCAATATTACTTACAAACGAAGATGAGGCCGAACAATATACAGACCGTCCGGTATGGATAGAAGGGATAGGTAGTTCGGTCGAAGCTGCAAGTTTTGGTAACGTCAGCTCCAATCTCTCATATATACAATCTACAAGAAAGGCCTCTAACATGGCTTTTGCCATGGCGAATGTTAAACCAAAACAAATAGATATTGTTGAGCTTCACGACGCATTCACAATAATGGAGATTCTTGCATATGAAGACTTGGGGCTTTGTGAAAAAGGGGAAGGAGCAAAGTTTGTATCGCAGCAAAGTATTACGATCAATCCCCGTGGAGGAATATTAGGAATGGGTCATCCGTTAGGAGCCACAGGTGTGGCACAAACGGTAGAAATTTGTCAGCAATTAAAGGGAAAGGCTGGAAAAAGACAGATCAAACGATGCAAGAATGGTTTGGTGCATAATATGTCAGCAGCAGGTTCTTCCTCATTAGTTCTCATACTTTCTTAGTTCTTACACCTTTATGAAATAGGAGTACAAGTATTGGCTATCCAGTTCCAAATAAAAAAAGCATACTATTTAATCAATTATTAACAAGTTCAATTATGACACTATTGTGGACGATGTCATGAAAAAGTTTCTCAATTATTTAAGCAGCGGTGATTTCAGAGTTCCGGTGTGCGATAATTGCAACACAAAGATTTGGCCACCATCGAATATTTGTAGTAATTGCTTTTCTAAAAAAATTAGAATGTCAAAATTAAATTCGAAGGGCAGGTTAATCGAGTCTTCACAATCATTTATCGGGGAGAGAAAAAATTTAGGACTAGTCGAGATGTCGGGCATCAGGATCATAGGAAGTTTAAGTCAAGGGAATATGTCTCCCGGTAGCCCGGTAAAATTAACCAGATGTGGTCTGGGTAAGGACAATTCTCCGTACTATGAATTCTCAGTTACATGATGCACGAATCATTTACTGTATGATTTAATTATTCAATAATTCTTACTAGAAACAGAGATGTCATACGATAGATTTGTTGACGACAGACTGCTGACGAGCAGAGACGTCTTAAACAGAGTCCAGATAAAGATTAAACTACTTGACTACGATGAATCTGCTAGAGATTTTTCACAAAGGTTTGGAAGCAGAATTCTGGTAAGAAAGGTCCTTCTGACAATGAAAAAAACAGATACACAAGAAATCGAAGAAAAGGAACTGGATGTTGAGGAATTAGAAAAAAAAATTAGGAAAGAAAGACTATGGTCTTCAACTAACCGATGGATTTCAAAAAACGAAATAAAGAATGGGTACATAGTTGCTTCAAGACATGTTGACCTGCTGGCAAACGCGATAGCTCTCGATATAATACAACTTTAATCATTAATTATCTAAACCGTCAAAAAATATTTTGCAGCTCAGGATTATTATATTTCTAAATTCGAATTATGCAATATAGTGCTGCGTTCGTGTTGACTTAAAAATTAGTAACATTCAAACTCAAATTGTCAGGACTTGAATAATCTCGTGGGAACTAGTGTAAACCAGATTTAAGCGCCGCTGATCAGACTTGAACTGATGGCCCACTGGTTAACAGCCAGTTAAGCTCCAAAGTAACTAGCCTTTGAATTTGCTCTACCATGCTGAGCTACAGCGGCGCATGTTTTACAGAAATTATTACTTTAAATAAATGTTATGCTAAATGAATGTCTTGGATAAAAACTTTCTAAATTCGAATTATGAAATATTGAGTAGATTTCGCGAAAAAACTATTTCTTCCATGTAATGATAACTTTCACAACACCCAATGCCACTAGCAATATTCCCAATCCGGTTGTACTATACAAAGTAGAACCTTCCCTTGCTCCATCCTGAACAGCCATTCCTATCATTCCCGCGATTATCAATCCGCCGTTGATAAAAAGAAGCACCGATACCAGTAAAGATTTTTCCCTAAATGAAATTGCAAAAGCGATAATAGATAGGATTACTGCACCTCCTCCTAAGATCCCACCCCTAACTGCCGCATTTAAGTGAAGAAAACCACTTTTCGCATCATCAGAAGACGCATTTGGGGCCATTACATCAGCACCATATAATATTAGTAATGCAAGAGAAATGAAAAGCAGGATTATAGATATTTTTGTTCTCATTACCTAAAGGGTATTGCCAGATTATTAATAAACTTATTTTGAAAAACTCTTCAAGAATCTTTCTCATGACCACATAGATATGATATTATAATTAGGACGAATCGAAACAAAAATAATATACGTTGGGATCATCAATCACATTTTAATCTTATTGTTAAGAGCAAACTTTATCAAGAAAATTTTTTGAGGCTAATGTACAAATAGTGCAATATTCATGCTCTTCCTATTGAATAGTAATAATCTCGATAAAAGATATGTTTGGCATCCGTACACTCAGATGAAAATCTGGAACAGATCAAATAATATCGTCATTGAATCTGGAAACGGTTTTAGTTTTGTCGATTCACAAGATAGAAGATATCTTGATGGAATTAGTAATATGTGGTGTAATGTTTGGGGACATGATAGGCCAGAAATAATTGATGCGATGAAAAAGCAGCTTGACACTCTGCCTCATTCTTCACTATTTGGACTAACAAATCATCCGTCGGTAAAATTGGCAAAACGTCTTACAACCATGGCTAAGGGAATGAGCAGAGTTTTCTACACGGATAACGGCTCAACAGCAATTGAAGCTGCGCTAAAAATCTCAACCCAATATTGGAAGAATAAAGCGATGTCGGAGAAAAAAACATTCATTTGTTTAAAAAACGGGTACCATGGCGATACAATTGGTTGCATGTCAGTAGGTTATGTTGATGGATACTTTTCTCCCTACAAATCAATTCTTCTCAAAACATTAAGAGTAGATTCGCCCACTATAAGGCATGAAAAATTCGGTCCCCAAAACTATGATTCGCATATTGCTAAGATTGAAAATATACTAAAGAACCTATCATCAAGAATATCTGCATTTGTAATGGAAAGCGGAGCTCAAATCGCAGGAGGTATAAACATCTACCCAAAGAACTTTCAAAGGGAAATTAGCAAACTCTGTAAAAAATACAACGTTCTGCTGATCCTAGACGAGATCGCTACAGGTTTTGGAAGACTTGGCAATATGATAGAATATGATGCACAAAACTCAAAGCCGGACATTGTTTGTTACGCAAAAGCCCTTACTGGAGGATATTTTCCACTAGCAGTAACATTAACAACAAATGATATTTTTAGAGAATTTCTTGGAGACTATTGGGCTAAAAAACAACTTTTTCACGGTCACACTTTTACGGGTCACCCTGTTGGATGTGTTGCGGCACTGGCAAATTTGGATCTTTACGAAAAGCTAAATCTAATTAGAAGAATAAGGGATAATTCAGTGATTTTAACTGGTCTTTTAAAAAAATTTTTGGAATTGGAAATCTGTTATGACATAAGATCCAAGGGTCTACTTTGTGGAATTGAATTAAGAAAACACGGCATACCGATCAAAAACATAGATAAAATTCCGATTGGCCACTTCATTGCAAAAGAATCATTAAAAAAAGGAGTGTACCTCAGAACTCTGGGAAACATCGTTGCGATAATCCCACCATTAGCAATGGAAAAGCATGATCTTGGACGGATAGTTGATACTGAATATGAAATAATACAAAAACTTGACCAAAAAATAAGACGGCATCGATGACATTTATTTTGGCTAAATCATACGAATTTGGTTATAAAGTGTAGCCTTGGATATCCCAAGATTTTTAGCAATTTTATTTCTTGGTATGTTCTGAGATAACATCTTAATCAGGGTGTCTTTATCGAGTGTTTTTTTCGGCCGCCCGATATTTTTGCCGGACATTTTTGCCCTTATCATCCCATCCTTTGTCCTTTGAATCAGCATTTCTCTTTCTCTTTCTGCTACCCAGGTCAATATGCCGATCATTAATTTCCGAACGCTAGTATCCGTTGTCTGTAGAAAAAGCTCCTTAGGAGAACATGAAATCAATGGTGAGTATATTTCTATTGATTTTATGGCGTCAAGTGTTTCCCAAAATGATCTACCAACCCGCGACAATTCATAAACAAGTACAGAGTCGACTCGGTCGGTTCTAACGAGATCCATCATCTCTTTGAATGCGGGTCTATTAATTGCAGGGATCTTACCGCTTATTGCAGAATCTTCAAAAAAATCAAGTATTTCATAATCATTGTCAGCCGCCCACTTTTCTATCGCTAATTTCTGATTTAAGACGGTCTGCTCGTCGGTGCTGACTCGCAAGTATCCAAATGAATATTTCATTGTATGTTTTCTAACAGAACCTTGATAATTGCATAGGTCAAGAAATTTACGTACAGTTAAAAAAAGGTATTACATTTTTTGGACTAAGCAAGAGTAAAAAAATGGTGATTTTTTTGCCCTGTATATAAAGGGGTCCTTTTTCAGACGTTTGTCTAACCCCTTAAGGATGGCGAATTTCGCACTCTCTTGGGTTTAATATGATACTCGCCGAAATGTCAAGATTTATGGGTTTTACTGCTCCTTAAAGGGGCTAAATGGTCGAAAAATGACATTTAATGCAGGTATTTTTGCTAATTTTTCCTAATTTCAAGACGCTTAAATTTATTTTGTATGCCGCCGACAAAATGAATCGTTATGTTTGATTTTTTATAAGTTTCAACATTAATATTTTTGGTATTTGCTTTCGTCTAACGTTGGAAAAAAACCATAGGAAGATCTTCTCTTATTCAACTGGATATAACAACCATATTAGAATTGGTCACAAAATTAAAGGTTAATTATGGGTTCCAAAATAGAACTACTGATGCAAGATTTCGAGTTCATTGATTCTTGTATGAAGAAGGTCATTAATGGAAATACTATTTCCTTTGATGCAGCAGAAAGATTAATTTTGACTGATAATTTGGTAAAGTTAGCCGACTCTGCGAATTTGATTACTAGGAAATTCAGTCAAGATTGTGTCGACGTTGAAACACTGTTAAACGCAAAATCCGGAAATTGTCCTGAGGATTGTTCCTTTTGCGCGCAGTCTAGTATTTACGAAACTGGTATAACAAAATATCCACTGCTTCCAGATCAAATAATTTTAGACAAGGCCATGGAAGCAAAAATGAATGGAGCGGCTAGTTTTTGTCTGGTGTGCGCTTATAGAGAGCCTCCACAAAATGAATTTGAAAAAATTTGTAAGGTAATAGAAAGGTTAAGGAAAGAAGTAAACCTGGACATTAATGTATCACTTGGATTCATGACACCACAACGAGCTCAAAGGCTAAAATTGCTAGGTGTAAAGCGTTATAACCACAATTTAGAAGCCTCAGAAAGTTTCTTTTCGGAGATATGCAAGACCCATGATTTTGCAGACAGGGTTAAAACGGCAAGAACAGTTAAGGATGCAGGCCTGGAGCTTTGTTGCGGGGGCATAATTGGAATGGGGGAAACTCCAAAACAACGAATCGAACTAGCTTTTTCTCTGTCAACACTTGAGCCAGATGAAGTTCCAATAAATGTTTTGATTCCAAGGAAAGGTACACCAAAGGAACTAGAGAATTGTTCGATTAATACAATCGACATAATCAGAACTATAGCAGTTTGGCGATTTATAATGCCCAAGACCATACTGAAAATCGCTGGAGGAAGAGAAGTTTACTTTAAGGATAACGGTAAGCTTGCATTGCAGGCAGGTGCAAATGGAATCATTATTGGTGGTTACCTTACCACAAATGGAAACGCACCAAATAAGGATATCCAAATGATACATGAAATTGGCCTCGATACGCGAATTCATTAAGGCAGATCTGAGTAATCTAAAAACGGACAACCTTTATCGAAAATTAAGGCCTGTTGATACCCAAAAAGGGCACCTTCTAATTAATGGTAAAAAAATAATCAATTTTAATTCGAATGATTATCTTGGTTTGGCTGGAAACCAAGAGATAATAAATAATTCACTGAGAGAGTTTAACGAAATTTCCCAGTGTAGTTCTAGATTGGTAGGCGGAAATAGCACTGTCTTTGAAAACCTCGAAAAAACGTTGTCAATGCATAGAAAAACAGAAGCATCGTTGGTATATACCACGGGATATTCAGCTGTTTTAGGAACTCTAAGTAGTCTAGCAGATATGAATACAACTATTTTTAGTGATGAACTAAATCATGCAAGTATTATTGATGGTTGTAGACTCTCTTGTGCCAAAATCAAAGTATTTCGTCACAACAACATGGAGCATCTCTTAAAATTATTGAGAGGAGTTAAAGGTAAAAAAATTATTGTTACTGAAGGTATTTTCAGTATAGAAGGTGACATGTCAAACTTGAAATCAATTTCTAAATTAGCAAAGGAATTTGATGCCTTTACCATTATTGATGACGCTCATGGCGATTTTGTCTTTGGAATCCATGGATCTGGCACGCCTTCAGAACTAAATGTAAATAACCTAATTGATATTCACATCAGTAGTTTAAGTAAGGGATTAGGTTGTTTCGGAGGGTATGTTGCGTCTTCAAATATGGTCAGAGAATATCTAATAAACAGTTCCAGACAATTCATTTTCACATCTGCCCTTCCAACTCATTTGTGCAATTTTGCAATTGAAGCCATTAGTATCGCAAAAAAGGGAGTTCAACAAAGAAAACTTTTTAAAAATGTGCAAATGGTGCGAAAGGGGCTAAGGAAGACAGGATATAATATAGGAAATTCGGTTAGTCAAATAATTCCAATCCAAATCGGTTCTGAAAAGCTGGCTATGGAATTTGCCAGCAAATTGTTATTAAAAGGCATATTTGTACACCCCATGAGATTTCCAACAGTTAAGAAGGGATGTTCCGTATTGAGACTTTCATTAAGCGCTTCACATACCGTAGCAGAGTTAGTTTATACTTTAGAAGAGCTCTACAATTTGGGTAGAAAACATAAACTGCTATGATGTAGCAGTTATGATAATCAATTATATGGAATCCGCTCCAAAATAAATTGTTACTATTATCTTTCCTTTCAGTTTACAAATTGACCAAAGCGCTGTCATCTTACATATTGCATAAGTCGAATTGTGAAACAAATAGTACAGACCAAATTATATCCCACATATTATTTGTTGATCCAAAATAGTATATTTCAAAATTCGAATTTAGCAATATTTATGTAATATGAGCGCGATGATAAAATCCGTGGTAGAAAGAGAACTAAAGATCAGATTAGCAATGTCTGAACGTCAATTTCGGGAGATAAAGTATTACTTATCTCTTTTGCATCCCGAATCAATTGTTTCGGGATTAAAATTTGCATACAATCGACAAAAAGCCCAGGACGGTGGCTACTTGATTCTCGGAAGAAAGAGTTTCGTAAAAAAAGAGACTAGCATGTTAACAAAAGAACAGGCCAGATGGCGTATTGCAAACTGGAAGTCCATGATAAGGGCTTATAGGAACAAAGGATACAGCTACCCCACAATCAGCAGAATAAAAAAAGATATCAGATTGATAGCTAAATCAGGTAACAAAAAATAGGAGTTTAGTAGGTAGATGCTTCTGTGGTTTTCTCATCAATGTGCATTGAAGGGAGATCAGGGAATTTCTCTTTCATACTTTGTTCTACAAGAGTAGTAGCTTCTTCAATGATACTTGTTGACTCCTCACTCAATGGTCTTCCACTGTCTACTTCATGCTTTGGAATTTGTGCAGAATCAGATAGTATACCTCCCATTAGATCGGATATCTGAGATAGCGATTGATCCGCTTCTGGAACCATTGATGTTAACCCACCTTGAATGTTCTTTATGACAGACATTGCCGGGGTTAATGTAACTACTACATCACCTAGCTCAGTTATGGTGTTAAGACGTAATTGAATTTGTTCCAATGCCAATTTAGCAGAGTCTACCATTTTGCTCATCTTGCGAATTTGTGAAAGTTCATTTGATAATAGCTTGGCATATTGAACATCGTGATTCTGAATTGAATGTACTATTCTTTTAAAAATAAGCTGATCCTTTTCTACAATTTTGCCAGAAATACTTTCGAGCTTTGTAATTTGCATCTCCAATTTTTTTTGGGCTTCCTCAATTCGTGGTTTTAGAGGAGTTTGAGATTTAATACTCTCCAAGATTTTAACAGCCATATTTTCAGACTGGGTTTTGTTCCACTTATCCTTAAAGGACATTATTTTCTCAGAAGCCTATCACTTTTTTTGTTAATAACCCCGAATGTAACCAAGGATCGCGTGTGAGCGGTTACAGATTAAGAACTCACGATGAGAAATTTTTATTTACTTTTTGCTTTTGTCAAACATCTGTAATAGCTGCTTTACTGCACCATCCATATCCTCTTCTCGAACTTCGGGAGACAAACTGTGCTTTAAGAGATTATTTATGGTATTAGAAATCTCCGAGCTTATTTCATCAAAGCTGTCAACATCATTAAATCCCTGTTGATAGAGTCTATTTAGTTTCATAGCATACATTCTGGTCTGATCATTTATCGTAACTTTATAGACATTGTCATTCACCTTAATCTCTTCATTAGCCATAATTGTTATCAATAGAAATGACCATGAACCTCTAAGAAAAAGGTTTTGGTATGAGACACTTGTCTAAGATCATTGTAAATTCTGAATGTACAAAATTTACTTAGTCCGAAATAATGGACTTTAGTTTTTTGACCATTTTTTCTCCTTCAGGAGTAAGTGAGTAATATCTTACAGCCATTGGTCTTGTTTTTGAAGAAGTTAATAAGCCATATTCACTTGTCACCAAACCGGATTTTTCTAATTTGGACAGGTGAAATGAGATAATCTTCCTATCTACTTTTATCACTTTTTCTAGATTGCTAGCATATGCCTTTTCAGATTCAAGCCGAACAAGAATTTTGAGTCTTACTGGATGTGTTGCTGCATAGATTATTTCATAGAAGTCATTATTTTTCTCTTTGGTTCTTTTCTTGTCCATTACTATGCAATCACTATCCATATATATAAGATTTTTTTCCGATATACTTTGATTGGTTGTACTATACATTGTGCATGCTATACCATATCCATTTCCTTTGTAGGATAATATGTATCCACATATAAACCAGTGAATAAAAAATAAAATTTTACGATCGATACCAATCTAGAATACATATCGCTTCGAAAGAATCAAATTCATATCGCCAAATTATTACAGATAGAAGGTCATGGTGGGATTTGGACCCACGGCCTAAGGTTTACAAAACCTTCGCTCTGACCAGGCTGAGCTACATGACCGCGTGGCTGAATTAAATTTTTTTTATCACGTAATTAATACTTTGCAGGCGAATAGGCACTTGGAACGCACAACAAAGACGCATAAGAAATTCTAAATAATAGTTATTTTTCCTATGGTTGTATCTCCACTCTTGCAAATCCCCATTGAATAGAGATTCGTATCTCGAGAGGTCCTGTGAGAATGTATTCCCCATCGCATAAATCAAAAATATATTTTGGATTCGTAATCCGTCCCATGTCGTGCTAAAAGCTCGTTTTCATCTTGCCACTAGGTTATGTATATGTCCTATGTGTGATGTTTCTCTATGCTCACATTCTGTTCCTTCGGGTGGATTTAACTCATCAGCAGATACACATGCAAAAAATAAATCTCCTTTTTGGATTGGGCCGATTTCAGGCGTCTTATGATATTCGAATGGAACGATTATGGTATTGTGCTCCGATTTTTTGAGCAACTCTTTTGCATTTATTGTCTTTGACTCGAATTCTCCCTTAATCATCGTAACTACTTTAAGATCCTTTACGTCTTTTCTATCAGAAAGTGGTATCCAGACGCTAATAGTTGGATTCTTTATTACTGGACCGTCAACAGATTGGAAGGAGCCAGTCGACAAAGTCTTCCTTTCTCCAGAACCAATATTTATGATATTTTTTCCATTTGTTTTTTCAATATTACCCTCAACACAGGAATAAGATTCCATCTGATTTGTGCCATTAAGAGCATACGCGCACACAAAATATTCATCCCTGTCGCCTACACTTACAACGTCATTTTTTTCATTGAATTCAAATAAAACAGAAGTGCTTTTAGAGTCCAGATCATTACCTGTCACATTTTTAACTTGGGTATCACCGTTAGCAGACGCTATAACTTTCAGTTTTTGAGGATTATCCAACTTTTTTAAATTTATCCTAGCGTCAATTGTAAATTTTCCAGCCGCTGTCGCTTTGTGAGTCGATGATACAAATACAAAGAGCGATAAAATCAGAAGACCGGCCATCAATAATTGGATCAAAAACATGGTATTGTTCTGGATTTGGAATTTATTCATCGTTCTCTATTTTGACAAAATTGTTTATATAATGGTTTATCCACGTGTGAGTTTCAATAGAATTATCTTTGTACGGATGGACATACAAAATAAATGGACTCAGATTAGGAGCGTAATATCAAAAGCAAGTATAATTTGTTAATTAGCTTCATACAAATCTGCAATTAAACTTGCAGAATGTTGAAATCTGGACAATTTTAAGAAACGTATTTCAATGCTTAAAATTATAATATCTAGAAAAATACCATGGCGAGATATTTTGTTGTCGTTACAATAGAAAACAAAGAGCAAGTAGGAGACCCCGAGGGGGAGACAATCAAGAACGATTTAATCCTTAAGAGTGGATACTCAAACGTTGAGTCTGTAAGGTCTGCCAAATGCTATAACATTATCATTAACACAGAAACTGAAAATGATGCAATAAAAGAGGTAACAAAACTCTGTGATGAACTAAGAATCTATAATCCCATTGTCAGCAAATGCACAATAGGACCTATTACCAAATTAAGCAAGTAATTAAATTCCTGATATTTCTTAAACTATGAGAAAGTCACAGTATACTACATTCTTTCGAGAGGTGTTATACCAATTAATGAAAGATTAATTCTCATTATTTGACGAATTACTTCAACTAGCTTGATTCTTGCTTTAGACGTATTTGCATTGCTTTCTTTCAATATTGGCACTTTTTCATAAAAAAGGTTAAACAAGGTTGCCAGCTCATACACGTACTGAGCTACAAGTTTTGGCTCCAGGTTTTTAGTCGTATTCTCGATAGTCATTTCAAATTTTGACAGATGTTTTAGTATCCGTTGTTCAATATTTTCTGAAAGGTATTTTACATCACCATCAAATGTTTTTTCATTTGCTTTCTCTATTAATCGGCAACATCGCGCATATGCGTATTGCAAATATGGCCCAGAATTTCCATCTAGGCTTAATGAATCATTTAAATCGAATTTTATCTCCTTTTCAAGGTCACTTTTAATTAAACTGTATCTCATAGCAGATATAGCAATTTCCTCGGAGGTTCTATCAAGATCGTTTTCATTAATTTCCGGATTACGTTTCATAGTTTCATCCTTGGCTTTACCATACAAAGTATCAAGTACAAAGTCAGCATCAACAAAAATCCCCTTTCTTCCAGACATTTGTATTGATTTTTGATTGTCCGTATTAATCCCCAGACTAGTCGCGGTTCTGCTTGAAAGAAGCACAGAACCATATGACAAATGCAAATACTTGTTAGGTTTTGACTCAAATTTACTCAATATTTCCTTAATTATTTTTTGTAACCTTGATTGGCGGTTATCAATGACGGTCACAGAATATTTGGCGGGGAAGAAAATTGGATGATCACCATTTTTTGAATCATCAGATGTAGTACTCCAAAGATCTGTGTCATCCCATTGTTTGATGAATATTCTATATCTAAATGGGTCTTTAATTGTTCCAACCTTTAATAATGCATAGGGGATGTCTTTTGCCATATACGTTGCGGTTCCGTCACTCCGGACAATGATTTTGGTTCCCTCTTCAATAGAATTAAAAACCCAGCAGCCAATATTTTCACCTTCGATATCTTTGAGTAATATTTTTTCATTTCTCATTTTTTCAAATGTTTTAGCCCATAAGTTGGATCTAATTATATGAGATTCAAAATTTACCAGGTCATATCGAGCCTTCATTCTCCAACATGTTCGCAACTGATCTCTAAGTACTTTTGATGTAATTTTAGACGCAAATAAAACTATTTCAGTATCACCGGATTCTAATTTTCTTAATAACGATTTTCTTTTTTCGATTAGGGAAGGATCCTTTTCATAAAGTTCGTTTACCTTCACATAAACCTCGTTACCACAATACTGATCAAATTTAATTTTCTTGTCTGATGGTTCTACTGGAAACTTAAGAAATAAAAAACCTACCAGAATATCAGCCACTTGTAAACCAGAATCATCCACATAGTTTAGAACTGTTACATCATGATTTGTTTTTTTCAGTATCCTATACAAAGTATCCCCAATTACTACATTTCTCAGGTGACCTACGTGTAATGCTTTATTTGGATTGACGCTGGTGTGTTCAATAATGACTTTAGTTCTTTTGCCCGTATCCAAATTGAGGTGGTTCTCTAAAATATCAGATAATATTTCTTTACCAATGAGACCAAAGTCTCCTTTGAAATTAATGTATCCGCTCTCATGTGCAACGACGGATAAAACGTACGACTGTGATTTTGTTTGTATAGCATCAATATAACATCTACATTGTTCAGCCAGTATTGATGCTATTTCAGATGGTGATTTTTGTAATCGCTTTGTGAGCAAGAATGCAACGTTGCAACTCAAATCACCAAAATTCTCTTTTGTCGGTTCAGTGAGAGTATAACCCTCATTTTGAATATCTAGATGTTTTAGTGCAAATTTTATTGCCTCATTGGCTTCGTTAATAAATTTCTTAAAGCTCATTTCTTATCTCAAATAATTTAAGCTTACATAGTCTATAGCATCGCACAATCCTATTCCCTCCTTGCCGTTTACAACGTGGTCTGCGTGTTTCTTTACAGTATCATCAGAGTGGCCCAATGCAATACTCAATCCGCAAATACCAAAAACGGGAATATCAGTTTCGCTATCACCAATCGCCACAACTTCTTTAGGGCCAATGTTCAGGAACTTTAGTGCAAGATCCAGTCCTTTTGCTTTATTGACACCTAGTTCATTGATATGAAATGCATATTTACTGTCTACTATATCCAGATCTAAATTTCTCTCTCTTAGTATTCTTTTACCTTCGTTTATGTCAAAAGTTCTTTGCAGGACAACTTCTGACATCCTAGGAAATACGGGTTTAACATCAACATTTTTCATATGATCTTTTAATATTTCGTATCCTTTCAAACACAATTCTTTATTTCCCAGAATTGTATGATCTGAAGGTCCCTTGGAAACAACACCGCCGTTCTCTCCAATGGCGACCCGAGTAATGCCTAAAAATACTGATAATACGTATGCCTCTACCGAAGATCGACCTGTAACAAAGAAAACTTTGTAACCTATTTTTTCAAGGAATCTCATTTTTGAGACTGCGGGTAGATATATCATTCCATTCCCGTTCTCTGTCAAAGTTCCATCAATATCTACTGCGAAGGCTTTGACCCTGAGATCATTGCTAGACAAAGGCATTTTAATGAATAATTCTTTTGAATTTCGCGTATCATTAACTTTTCTAAATATAACATCGATGCACGATACCAAATGTCAATAAGCATCTGTCATCCGTGCATTGGTTTACGCTACACGTTTACGATTAAATATTTCACCATTTCAATACTCAATGGGTCCGTGGCCCAGTCAGGACAGGGTGCTGATTTTTTAAGCATAAGCCTCCGAAGCCAGAGTTCGTGGGATCGAAGCCCATCGGACCCGCTTTCTTGTATTATTCCAGAAATAAAATTGGAAATCCTTATATGAGTAAAAAATTCATTCGATTCACACTAACATGAGCACCGAGTTGGTTGTACTACGTGATTATAATAATCAATTAATGAACAGGAGAGAATTACAAGTTATATTTAGAAATGTAGCCGGAAATATTAACAAGAAAGACGCTATTGAAACAATATCAAAGTCAAATAATGTTGATTCAAAGACAGTTATACCAATAGAAATCAAATGCAACAGAGGAAGTACCGATGTTAAAGGTTTCTTTCATATCTATAAAGATGAAAAAAGCGCAAATGAAACTTTACCAAAATACGTATCAATGAGACTGATCGAAAAGACAGTAAGAAAAAAAATCTTTGATGAAGCTAAAGCTAAGAAACTGAAGGAAAAACAACAGAGTGCAGAAAAGGGCAAGTCAAAGAAATAGTGGTAGAAATGGTAGATAAAAAAAAGGATTCTAAATCTCAAATATACTCCTTCTATGACATCTCGGGTGATAAGGTTACCCGAAAAAAGAGGGATTGTCCTCGATGTGGAAAAGGAGTTTTCATGGCAGAGCACAAAGATAGGAATACCTGTGGCAAATGCGGTTTTACCGAATTTAAACAAAAGTCAAAATAATTTCAAGTTAGTTACTAATTGAAATCTATCTGATTTATTCCCATACTTGACAATCGTCCTCGCTTACTATGTTCATTATGTCAAAATAGTCACAACTGCACTCTTTATGTATTAGATCAGATAAACAAGGAGATGCGCTACCTCTCCCATCTATAAATTCCCTTATTGGAAATCCATTATCACATTTCATTGTAAGCTCAAATTTTCTCGGGCTTTTCAACTTTCCTTGCATGTCATAAACAAATTTCCAATTTTTGCCCCTCTGGGCTACAAATTCTACCAACATAATCCCTGCATTATGGATGAAATCAAAATCTAATGTTACTATTTTGTCGCTTACCGAGACAAGAGCTTTGACTTTCTTAAAGTAAAATGGCGGAGCCACCGGGTAAGTTGGTAGTCTTTCTTTGATGTTAAATACAAGTCCGCTTGAACGTATTGAAAAATTTTCCTTCAAATTAAATATTTTTGAATTCTTAATAGACACGTAAAAAGGTCTACCGTTGCCAAGGACCAAACTTCTAAGTTCTTCCTTACCAAGAGGCCAGTACGTAATGGAATCAGATTGAAGTAAATCAGACAATTTTCTTTTCAGTACATTTTCAATGTGGTGTTGATTGAGCTCTAGACAGTCACCAATTCGTGAATCTGTGCCCGTGATTTTCAATCTTTTTGTTTTCATGTATCGTCCGCTCAAGACAATAGTTTTTGAGCTCATGTTAACAATAGCTTCAAATTTTTTGCCGATCTGTAGGTTAATTGTAATATCCGGAGAACTCGAATCAACTCGCTTGTTGGAAAGTTTACTGAATTTTTTTCTAATATCTCGTAGTATGCTGGTTTTGATATTCTCTTTTCCTCTTATTTTGAACCGTGATCTAAACTTGTCTTCATTATCATAAAAGCTGTGATCTAAAGTTAATCCAATTTGAAAAGTATCATATCGATAATCCTTTGTTGCCTGAAGAACATTTTTACATATTTTTTCAATTTGGGATTCAAATCCATGACATATTTGACAATCTTCAACTATTCCGTTAGGAGAATAACTCTTTACATTCTGTCTTTCTAGACACCAGTTACATAACTTGTACTCAAAATTTCGTTTCAATTAGTGGAATCTTTCTTTTTTATCCCATGCCAAGTCTTCTGAGCATACCTTGCATTTGTCTACCTTTGCTTTGTTTAATCATGCTCTTTGAATTATTGAAATTCTTGATAAGATCCTTCACATCATGCTCAGCAACACCGGAGCCTCTTGCGATTCTTTTTCTGCGCGAGTCGTTTATTACTTCAGGATTCCTTTTCTCATGCTTACTCATTGATTGGATAATATATCGCCATTTCTCCAATTTTCCCTGAATAACATCTATTTGATCTTCCTTCACTACTCCAGATAAACCAGGTAAATTATCGATGATATTTCTAAATCCCATTTTACCCACATTTTCCATTTGTGAATAAAAATCTTCTATAGTCATTTTGCCGCTAAGGACTCTTTTGGATTGATTTTCGTCTGCTTGCATTTCCAAATCTTTGGCTAAATCTAAGATTGCTTTTATGTCTCCCATTCCCAGGAGTCGTCCCACGAATCTTGTGGGACTGAATTCTTCAAGATCATCGATCCTTTCACCGTTACCAATAAAGAAAATCCTTGCACCTGTTACAGCAGATGCGGCTAAAGCCCCTCCACCTTTTGCAGTCCCATCAAGCTTTGTTATGATGATACCTCCTACTGGAACTGTTTCATGGAACGACTTCGCTTGGCTAAAAGCCTGTTGGCCGATGGTTCCATCAATTACCAGTAGGATTAGGTCTGGTTTTGAAATATTATACATACTTTTCATTTCTTCCAATAGTTCTGCTTCGTCCTTGTGCCTGCCAGCGGTATCAATAATCACGACGTCTGATCCTGCTTCCTTAAAATAATTAATTCCATTCTTTACTATGGAAGGAGCATCTTTGTTTGATTCATCTCCAAATACCTCAACATTTATTTTAACACAATTCATTTTAAGCTGTGTAAGTGCCCCGGGCCTCCACGTATCGGCTCCAATTACACCAACATGATACCCATGTTTCGTTAACCATCTTGCCAACTTTGCAGTAACCGTTGTTTTTCCACTTCCTTGGATACCAAACATCAGTACGATATTCATTTTTCCTGGTGTGAATGAAATGACTTGTTTTTCAGGTTGTTTATTTTGGGCAGCTATATCTCCTGTGTTTCCCATCAATCTAGAAAGTTCATCATATAGTATCGAAACGATATGATCTTTTCGTGACAATCCCTTGGGAGGTGTCTCCTCCATAGATCTCTTTTTCAGATTCTGAGTTATACTTAGAACCAACCTAACATTCACATCAGATTGAAGTAAAGCTCTTTGCACGTCCTTACACAAAGAATCTATTAATTCCTCATTTACATCAGAAGCGCCCACTAGTTTCTTTAAAGCTGCTCCGAGACTAGTGCGAAGATTGTCTAGCATTTATTTATCTATTAATTGATAGCCAAACCGTATTTATTTATTAATGCTAAGATTTCTAGGTTAGAACTTCTATCGCTGAGTCAATGATTGCATTTGCTACAGTAATTTGTCCAAGTCTAACTTTTTTGCATTCTGTCCACTATGTCGATGCCCATTATGTCGATGCTTCGGCACTCATAAACGTGTAACATTTCGGATATTAGTAGTTATGATTATTTTTTGTCGCTCGGATATTGCAAAGTCAGTTTGAGTTATCTTAACAGTTAAACCTTAAGAAAAAAATTAGGAAGTGTCGTATTCTTTAGCAGGAGGCTGGGTCGTCTGGGTCGTCTTGGTCAGCACAGTCAAGGAATTTGCCTAGATCATCAGGATTGGCCAAATTACCAAGTCCTGAACGATGACTATTTTCGCCGTCATCCACATTGTTATCATTTCCTTTTGTCGAGTCTCCATCTGGATTTGAAGCATGTTCACCTAGTTCTTTACCTTGCTTCTCCTCTCCTGCCTCTTCTGAAGTTGCCTCTCCCCATCCATTTTTCGGGTCTGCTGCATTAGCAATACCGATCGGCGATGACACTATGGCCATTATTGCCAAGACGGTTATTGACGCAAACATGTACGTTGATATTTTGTTCAACGCAAGAGTAACGAACACTAATATATTTAAATTTACAGTTAGAAATTTATGAAAAAAATCGCAGAATAATTATACTTTTGCAATTAACTTATCGAGTTTATTTATTGCTTATCGACCAATAACTGATCAAGCAATAAGTAAATTTCTTATAGTATAGTAATTACGAAGTTTTAGACATGAAGAATTCTCTAAACTCGAAGAAAACGTTGCCTTTAACAGCAACTCTCATCGCTATCAGCGCTATTCTAATCGCAGGAGCAAATAGTGCATTAGCCCAAAGCGGTCTTAACGAAGCGGACTTTAAGATTAAAGATTTCGGCATTAAAGATGGAAAACCATGGTTAAGCGTCGAAGGAAAGGCCGGAGCATCTACACCACAAAATGCAAGTCAGATTTTTGCCTATGTTTTTGTTACCGATAAGGGTATTTTTGCTGTGACATCGCATGGAACCGAGGATAGTTCAGAAGTGGCTAACGATACTCAATGGCACTCACATGGAGTAGTCCTAGACGACAAGAATTGTGTTTCAAAACTAAATGAAGACGGAGATGCCGAAGTAAATGACATGATTGGCGTTGCCAAGACCAATGCAACAAAAGTCGAAGCGATAAAGACAGTAATATTGGGTGTCAATAACGCTGACGCAAAAGTATGTGTGGAGAAAGTATTCGACTCCAAACCTTAATTTTTTTTATTTTTTTTAACCAATTAACGCCTCTATTTGAGTTCGATACTAATAATTGATAGCCCAACCGTATTTATTTATTAATATGCCGATTTTTTTTAGAATTTTTTAACTTATGATCACGTATAACAAACCGTCTAAAAAAAATAGATCACAAAATACTTCTAACACGATTGAGCTATTAATGGTCAAGCGTGGCTAGTCATCATTGATGATTGTTCCAACAGCGCCATTGTCGTAAAACATGCAGCCTTTACAGGAGTCAAGCCACACGAAGAATGTCTCAGGATTTTCAGGCACAGAGTCTTTAAGAACATACACAGGGATGGTTGCTGTAAGCGAGTTGGAATTGAATGGACTCTGCTGTGGACAGTCGCCCCGAGGATAGTAGTCCGCAGCAACAGTAGTTAAGTAAGACCCCAGTGCACTTGGTGCTCTTCCATCGTTAGTATGAACACACATCAAAGGCGCTCCTGCAAGATTTGACCTTTCTATGACGAAATCAAATTCTGTCACACCTGTCGAACTACGAGTTGTGCGGGTTCCCTCTCTCATAGATAGATCAAGTATCGAAATCCTTGGAGAGTCATCATCGAGAATTGTTCCCACTCCCTTGGCGTCAACCAAGGTGCATCCAGTACAACCCGGGCCGAGTTCCACATTAAACGTCTCATGACTTTCCAATCTAGTATCACCGTTTACAAGTATCGCGATAGTCTTTGCCGTCTCGCCCTTTGCAAAATTAATTATTCCAGATTTCTGCACGTAGTCATTGCTTCTATCAGTCGTTCCGTCGTTCGTATTCCAGGGTAGAGCCGCTATTCCATCGGTATAGCCGGTTCTAGTCACCGTAAAGTTCAAGTCCTTTTGTCCAGAGTTGCCTTCCCAAATCCCCGCATCTTTTATGGAGATTCCTGAAAAGTCGTCATCTTTGATTGTTCCCAAGCCTACAGGATCTGCAATGATGCAACCACTGCAGCCCGAAAGATTCACGCTGAAGCCTTCGTTCGGTTCTACTTCCGAGTCTCCGCTAACATGAATCGTGATAGTGTTTGATGTGTTTGAAGCTTTACCAAGTACGGAAACTGTTCCAGATGCTTGTTGAAAGTCACTGCCTGAAAAGGCCGTGCCACTCTGCGTTACATAATTTACTGTCGGGCTTGCGTTTCGAATGCCAGACCTTGTCAACTTAAAGACAAAGTCAGTAATTCCCGAATCGCCCTCAACTTTAGTAACGTCATTAATGTAAACCTTTGGAGTATCGTCGTCATTTATTGTTCCCACACCGGTTCCGTCCTTAATGATGCAACCAATACAATTCGAAAGAATCACATTGAAGGTTTCCGGTGGCAATTCGGCTACTTCGTCAGCAACAACGGGGATTGCAACGGTCATTGTTTGGGTCGTTGTTCTGGTCGTCGGTTTGAATTTTGCAATACCACTCAGTTGCACATAGTCGCTGACCGCTTTAGCAGATCCGTCCTGTGTGGCCCAGTTCACTGAAGACTCCTCTGTGAGGTTGCCAGTATTTGTTAATGTAAAGACAAAATTGATAAGCCCTTTATCTCCTTCATCCATTGCGACATCATTGATTGTGATAGATGGAAAGTCGTCATCTTCGATTGTACCCACTCCAGTGCCGTCAAGGATAGTGCATCCAACACAATTTGAAAGATTCACGTTGAATTGCTCATTTTTCTCTTTTGCCGTATCACCGGTTAGAAACATTTCGACGTTTACTTTGGTTATGCCATTTGGAAAGTTCACAACTCCACCCGCTGGTTGATAGTCATTTCCATCAGCCGTTCCATCTTCTGTCTTATAGTTGACAGATGGGTTACCTGACGTATCTGATCTTGATACTGCAAAGAAAATGCTCTTTGTTCCAGAGTTGCCCTCCAACACTGGTGAGGGGTCGCTAATCGATACTCTTGGTAATGTGTCATCGTCTACAATCCATCCCACTCCTAGACCGTCAAGTATCGTGCACGTCGCACAGCTGGTAAGAGCCACTCCAAAATACTCCTTAGGCTCTGGCGTGCTGTCGCCTTTCACGAGGATTCTTATTGTCTGTTCTGATGCATTAGCTCCAAACGTTACTGTTCCAGCTGAAACAGCCTGGTAATCAGTCCCGGCAGTGGCTGTTGCCGCGTTGCCCTGGGTTTCAAAATTGACCGAAAAACTTCCGAGACCCCCTGTTCTTGTTACTTTAAAGTCAAAGTTCGTATCTCCCGCGTTGCCCTCATTGATCGAGACATCGCCTATGGAAATTATTGGAGTGTCGTCATCCACGATTGTCCCGACTCCGGTGCCATCACTGATGGTACATACGACACAGCTCTGGAGATTCACATTAAGTTTCTCGGTGGGTTCGAGATCAGTGTCACCGGTTACGGCTACTGTTATCAGGCGGTATGATTCCCCAGCCATGAAAGTTAGTGTCCCTGAAGTTCGGTCATAGTCGACATCTTCAGTTGCGGTTCCGCCTTCAGTTACATAGTTTACATTAAATGTTCCGGTCAGATCGCCTGTCCTGGTTACTGTAAAGACAAGGTTAATTCCAGAATTACCTTCTGTGACTGTCGCATCATCAATGGAGATAGATGAACATAGAATGTTATTGACTGCCTCGCCCTTGGGAACTGTTCCGGTAAGTACACCGCCACAATAATTATTGATCATGGCAGCATTGTTGATTACGCCCGAATTCCTTATTGTTGCTCCCGCGAAATTACTAATTTTGCCAGAGTTTGTGACGGTCCCTCTTGAATTGGTCAAGTTCGAATGGTTGTTAATGAACCCCTTGTTAACTATTGTACCGGTGTTGGTGAATTGAGAGAAATTGTTGATGATCTCGTTATTGAAGATCGTGCCGCCGTTTGTAATAGTTCCTTCACCAAGGACATTGATGATGGTCCCGTCATTTGTAATTTCACCATTTGCGTTGTTTATGTCACCAGAGTTGGTGATCGTTCCAGCATTCTTGATGAATCCGCCGACGTAAATGATTAGATCGCCAGTATTGTTGACTTCAGCGCCAAGTTTGTTGTCAATGAGGCCGGCGTGATTGATGTTGATTGTCCCAGAATTAGAGAGTGTCCCGCCGGGAAGGTTGTTAATCGTGCTGCCGTTGCCATTCGTAGATAGATCAATAACACCAGAGTTGTCGATTGTGCCACTGTTGTTGATTGTGCCAAGATTGCTAATTGCACCTGAATTGTTGATGATTCCAGAATTGCTAATAGTACCCAAGTTGTTGTCAATCGTCCCTTCGTTGGTCAGAGTACCCGAATTGGAAAGGGTACCTGTGTTGGTAAGTACCCCTCCATTACCGTTAGTAATTGTCCCTGTGTTATCAAGAGTGCCCCCGTTCGTAAACGCACCGTCATTTTTGATACTCCCGTTGTTGGTGAGGTTTCCTTTCGGGCCGGCTGTAGAAATATTAAACGTGCTGGCTTCAGCGTTGACTAGAGTGCCATCATTGATCAGGTGGCCATAAATGACTATGCCGGCGTTGTTGGTGACTGTAGCGCCATTATTGATAGTGAGATTGCCACCTTGTAAAACCGCGAGACGAACAGGGGAATTAATAATTACATCATTGGTAGAGCTTATGGTTACATCCAGAACACTGCATTCCGAAGCTGTGGAACCCCAGGCTCCGTTAAAGGGCGCTGACTCACAGGCTATTCGCCCATCTAAGGTATATGTTGTCGCGAAAGCATCTTGAATCGAAAATGAAACGAGAACGGATAAGCCCAAAAAGATTAGTCCATAGATCAAGACGCTCAACTAAGCGAGGCCAACCTAAACTAATCCTGTCCTTAATATGCTCTTCTTTGTTTTGGCAAAAATATCATTGATAATATCTTCATCGGATATTCTCTTTATAGATAAACTCCCAACAATACTCTTAACTAGTATCCTTTCTGAAGAGGTAAACTTTGGCACGCTTCTAAGTTAACATATTGTCGAAATAAACATTTGTATTGCGAGTTCCTTGGTCTAATATTTTCATGTGAAATCTGTGGTTACACCTTTTACAGAATAAAAGAGCAGTAACATAAAATGTCAATTCAATTTCATTCTCCGGATTTGCAGTCTGACCACGACCATGAAAATTAATTCCATCAGCGTAAGGTTGGATCTCATTTATTAGTATATTTTTTGAACCACATCTGATACATCGAAATTTAATTAATCTAAAATCATTTACAATCCGTTCCTTGTTCTCGCCTCTTATTGGAAATTCTTCCTTCATTTTTTGGTTATCCTTCGCCGATTACGGATACGAACTTCATGTCCGTTAAATTTAGGCACGCTTGTATTTTGAGCCTTGTTAAAAATAAACTTTCTATTTTATTTTACAAACTTGAACGTCTTTACCATCTGTTCAAACTGTGGTAAGTATTTTTGAAAGTCATTTACATTTGCAGCATATTGCAAAAAGTAAGGTTTGCTATTATGGACAATATAATAGTCCGTTACCTCCAAATTAGTTAAATTATTTCTTGCAGTTCTATGAATTTTAACTGCTGGTTCTCCATCAATGGTTGTATTTTCCTTAGAGAATATTTTAACTTTGGACAGATTAATGTTATATTGGGTGTATGTCTCTAAAGGAACGTTCCTATAAGGATAGTCGGTGTCAAGGGATATTATCGAATAAGCACCCTCATTTTGAATCTCCTCTCCTGACAAAACCTTACTAGTATTTAGAAGGAAGTCATTGAAATCGGATGGGACCAGTCCAAGTTCCGGGCCTTTACCAAATGCAACAGATATAGGATCATTAGTCTCTCTATATGCCCAGTTATCTAGCACGTCCACAGAGAAATCTGTGTTATTTACAGTTACTGCGTTGACATCTGTTAAAGATAGTAATAATACTACATTCGTGCTGATAGCCACTAGTGCCGTCATAATCAGAGGTAAACTCATTTCATGAGAATTGATGTCCGTCTCTTATAAAGTGGGTCTAATCAGGATAAAGTTTTGTTTTATTATGAAAAAGTCTGTTACAGTTTTTATTATATTTATAATGATGCAATTTAGGTTAATTGCTATGGTTCAAAATCAGGATTTGAAGGAATGTTATTGTGCTTATATCGAAAAATCAATTAAAATTTTAAGCCAACATTTCGATGACTACATACCAGAATACAAGGACAAAAAATATGAAAGGTATTTTGATCCTCGATGTTTAAGTAATTAAAGAGATGAAATAAGTAAAATGTCTACAGATAATAATAACCACGACAAAAAAGAACAATTGAAGTTAGATGGATTAAATAAAATATTTGGATGGATAGAAGATAAAGAAACCAAGGCAGTATTGATAAATAAATATCATAATAATAAGGAACACAGAGTGGCACTAAAAGCATTTTTAGATGACATGGTTAAAGCGCTCGAAGAAAGTACAGCGAAACTAATAGCAAAGAAGAAATTAAAATACAACTATCCTATATCAAATGATTTAGTGATAGTTCAGTTACTCTTTGTTCAATCTCGAGCCAATCATTTTGTGATACAGAACTGGCTGCATCTTCTCTAGATGCTTTCCGAAATCAAAAATATACTCCACTTCAGTTACTGGCAGTAGGAACGGACCTTCCTCGATGCCCAGGGATCAAGTAACGCTATTGAATCCAACAAGGCGATAAACAACGACGTCGACATAAATAACGCTGACGGTCTGCCTTTTAAATATCAATGGGAATGAATTACTGATAATCAATGTTATGTGAGTCAACCAAGCGCCACTTTTATCTGTAATTGTCAGAAAGATTAATTTCATTTCCAAGTGCCTTCAAATAATGAACTATCTCAGGGGCATTGTCTTGAGTTAATTTCAATCGTCTACAGCATCCTAATGCCAAACCCAAACCATATTCATCCACCTCGTTGTTGTAGTTGAATTTCTCTCGATATTTGCTTTTCCTTAGAATTGAGCACAAAATATGTTTAATTTTGACCTTTATTAACTGCTATTCAATGCTTGTCTATTAATTGATAGTCTGTTATTTCAAATATTCCATTGTCTCCAAACCATTTTACGAGTCCCTCTCTAATCCGAAATATTTTCTTGTACATGGGGCAGTCAACAACTATAGTTTCCGCCTCGCCCCCCTCAAAATTAAGATTAAATCCGTATCTTGATGATAGTAATTCTAATTCCCTTACGTTTTCATGATCCAACGTCTTACCAAGCCATTCTCTTCCCAACCCTAATGCAGAGACCCCTACGATAACAATTTTGAAATTTTCATCTATCATTTTATGTAGATATTTAGCTGGATCCACATGCCACAATGGAGAAAATACTGACAATCCTAATTTCTGACACACTTTTTCAAAATTCTTTTTTTGAAAATTGCTACATAACCCTCCATGCACTATTCCTTGTACGTTGAATTCATCCATAACATTAGCAAGTGCGTTTTGCAGGACAAGTGTTTCGTCGCTCAGAGTACGTGCTGTAGATTGAAAACCTCTTATCGGCAAATCAATAGCTCGGGCGAGCACGGCAGAGAGACTAATATTCGGAAAGTGAAATAACAGACTATCACTTTTTGCTGGTAGTATGGATACCAAGCAGACAACATCGTGTCCACATCTATTAATTTCAAAAATAGAATAGTTACTGTCCTTTCCTCCAGAATACAGCGAAGCTAATTTCAATTTTTATGATATTATAATGAATGATGCAATAGTCTCTTATATCCATTAATCTAAACAATTCGATTTCGCCATTGTAAGATTTTTTTACCTCGGTGCAAACTCATTGTCTTGATGAAAATAACAGACGGTGCCTATGTTTTGTTTTTTTATCAAGCAAGCAAGAACTGGCTAACCAAAATAGAAAAAAGTAAGAAACTTCACACGCATATAGGAATTATAGATTTTGACCAGGTATTAGGATTGGAGTACGGTTCTTCTATAGTCACACCAAAACAAAAAAGGGTGTACTTGATGGAGCCAACAATCTTTGATTTTGTAATGAAATCAGACAGAAAAACACAGATAGTTTATCCCAAAGATCTGGGCTATATTGCAATTAGATCGGGATTAAAAAGTGGATCTAATGTTCTTGAAATAGGTACTGGAAGTGCTTCGCTCACTACTTTTTTTGCCAGTCTTGTAGGGCCCTCAGGACATGTTTTTACATACGATGTTAATGAAGAATTTATGGAAATTGCCCAAAAGAATCTCAAGAAATCAGATATGGAAAAAAATGTCTCGATGTTCAATCGCGACATAATGAAAGAAGGCCTTGAACTTTCAGAAATTGATGTTGCAATTATAGATCTGGGAGATCCATGGAATGTTTTACATATTGTTCATAAATGCCTCAAGAGCAGCGGTTCTGTTGCAATAATATGTCCTACAATGAATCAATTGGAAAAAACGTCAAAACACATGAATGAAATAGGATTCATTGACATTGAGAGCACTGAGATCTTGATCCGCAATATAGAGGCAAGGGAAGGAAAAACAAGGCCATCTATGCGAATGATAGGACATACTACCTATCTTTTATTCGGTAGAAAAATTATTTAGGATTTTATAAAATAGAAATCATCGTTCATCTAACGCAATAAAATAGATACCCCACTAAGAGAACAAACAAACTTTAAAGACTCTGTACCTTACTCTGCATAGTCTAATTGAATCGGACAGCTACTCTTATAAGGTACCGCTTTAAACTTGAATATGTTGGCAACTGAAGGTTATTGTGTAAAATGTAAAGCAAAAAGACAGATTAAAGGCGAAACACAGGTCGTAATGAAAAATGGAAGACCCGCGACAAAGGGGACATGTGCAGTTTGTGGAACGAAGATGTTCAGAATTGGTGGGGGTCCCAGTAAAACGGTGAAAGGTAAGACGAAACCGAAACCGAAACCGAAATCAAAGTCAAAACCGAAACCGAAATCAAAGTCAAAATCAAAAAAACGATAAAATCCTATATTCCTTTTTTATCTTTTTGAACTAAATTTCTGTAGAATCATCCTAATGAATTAGAATCATAATTTTATTATAGTGAGAATTTCTCTTCTAAAATATATAACTTCTGAACGTTCCCACAAAAGGATATTAGTTCACGCAACTTAGTTTTTGGAATCTCGGATTTCACTAATTCTCGTGCCATTTTTATTCCCTCATTAATCTCTGTCACTTTTTCCCCTGCAATTAAGGCTATTGCTGCATTAAGAGACACAATGTCTTGTTTTGCTTCCGTTGACTTTCCGTAAATTGTTTCTAGCGTGCTCTTCACAGAATCCCCAATTGAACTAATTTGAATCTGTTCTCTTTTTACGATCTTCATATCTAAGAGTGTTGGATCTATTTCCTGTCTTTCTATTTTACCTGATTCAATACTTAACATCATATTGCTTGATGTATTAGAAAGCTCATCCATGCCGTCTGATGAATGGACAAGAATAATTTTCCTTAGATGAGACTTTATCATCGCGTTCGAGATAAGATCAAAAATTTTCGGATCGGATATGCCAATAACTTGCCCTGTAATATTTGTGCATGGGTTACATAAAGGGCCAATAATATTGAATACTGTTTTGAAGCCCAACTGTTTTCTGATTACAGATAACCTTTTCAGACTAGGATGAAATTTAGGGGCAAATAAAAATGAGAACCCATTTTCTTCTAAAGCGTCAACAAGAGTTCGTTCTTCCGTGTCCAAATTAAATCCAACATGTTCAAAAAAATCTGCGCTCCCACACATGCCACTGGCAGATCTGTTCCCATGCTTTGCAACATTGATACCAGAAGCTGATGTAACTATCGATGCAGCGGTGCTAATGTTAAAAGAATTAACCTTATCACCACCAGTGCCACAGTTATCAATCAAGGAACCTGTAACTTTCGGGGTAATACAATAAGAATGACCCAAGATCACTTCTCTAATTATTTTTAATTCGTTGTAGTTAACGCCTCTAATAGTTAGAGCTTTGATAAATGCGGCGATAGTACTGTCAGGGATGTCTTCTAAGAATAAATGGTCTATAGCATTTCTAAATTCAAATTCGTCAATATCATCATTTAATAGAATTCTTCTTGTCTGTTGTTGCAAGTATTCTGTGGACATTACTTTTTCAGGATATCTATGAAATTTTCCAAGATACGATAGCCATTCTTTGTTAGCACTGATTCTGGATGAAATTGTACTCCAAATATGGGATGTTTCTTGTGTTTCAGAGCCATGATTTCCGAGTCATCAAGCGATTCAGCGGTAATTTCTAGACAATCAGGAAAGTTATCTCTTGATGCTACTAGCGAATGATACCTTGTTGCAATAAACGGATTTGATAGTTTATCGAATAGTTCATCATCCCGATATTTTATTTTGCTTGTCTTTCCATGTCTAATCACATGTGCGTTAATAACCTTGCCACCGTAAACGTGAACTATTCCCTGATGACCAAGGCATACTCCTAGAACAGGGGTAATTGACCCAATGGTTTGAATAATATCCCCACATATCCCAAACGATTTCTTATCAGCAGGGTGACCGGGCCCCGGTGACAAAACTATCCCATCAGGCTGCATTTTTTTAATATCTTTGAGACTGATCTTGTCGTTGCGGAATACTACTGGGTCTGTAGACAACTTTCCAAATAATTGAGCAATGTTATATACAAACGAGTCATAGTTATCTATTATCAAAATCTTTTTCATACCAAAGCACTCATTATTCTTGATTATCTCTTGATGTTAATTTTCAACACTATTGATATTTAATGTTTATAAAAAATCACAAATTTGCTATCTCCTTATGGCAATTTGCAGTGTAGGATTCATTCATACAGTGGCTTATTTAAACGCGATTTTATAATACATTAAATAATCCATTTATTCCACTAAAAACATTGAGAAATGGTAAGAGTATTCATAAACGGATATGGAAATATTGGTAGGAGACTTGCATCTGCGTTTTCTCATGACAAAGAGATTCAATTTGTTGGCATAGGAAAATATTCTATAGACAATAAAGTTGACGAGGCATTTTCAAAGAAATTTCCGGTATACGTACCTGATGAGAAAGTACCCGAATTCAAAGGAAAGGGGTACGACATATCTGGCACTATTACAGATGCTATTAAAAAATCTGATCTTGTAATAGATGCTGCCAAAGATGGATTTGGTTATAGTAACAAAATAAATTTCTATATTCCTTTGAATAAGCCGGCGATTTTTCAGGGCGGTGAAGATAGAACTGGTGAAAAAAAAGTGGCTGATATTATTCACAATTCGAGGATCAACTTTGATAAGGTCACAAATCAAAAGTACGTCATCCAGGGCAGCTGTAATGTTTCAGGTATGGGTAGAATCATGCAGCCAATGATTGAAAAATTTGGGGATAAAATTCAGAGATATGATGTCACATTAATCAGAAGATGGGCAGATTTGGAGGATAAGAAGGAAGTCAAGGATTCTATAGAATGGGATAAGAATCCACATCATCAAGACGATGTTAAATCGTTCCTGCCATCAGTAAAACTATACGTTGAAGCTTACAAGGTCCCTTCAAGGATGATGCATCTTCACCAAATGATAATTAGGTTCAAAGATAAAGTGCCATACTTTGATTCAATATCTGATATTTATCATGATGAATTCGGAGTTGCTGTACTTGCTAATGCAAAGGGTACCGCGGACATTCGACTTAAAGCCCGCGAGTTAGGGTTTGAACATGACGATACCAATATGGTTCACATTCATGAAGAAACAATGAGAAAAAGTGACGATACTCTAAAAATTCTCTATTCAGATGATCAAACTGGTATTGTGATTCCAGAAAACCACCTGTTGTTTCAATCGATGGCATTGGGCAAATCAAAGAAACAGGCGTATGAGCACACTGACTCTCTCTTCCAGATAAGCAAGAAACGAGATTTGCTTGTAAAACAATTCGGATGATTATGCTCAAGAAAACAAAGTAAAAAATAGATGAATATGTAAGCCAACCAACTGTAATTGCATTGTTTTTCATATGATATGGTGCCGGAAATATATTTTCTAATAAAGAAATGTGCGCCCTCGGAAATCACATAAAAAAGATTTTTTAATCATATTTGCTCACCTTAATGTGTTAGCTAGCGTGTGGGTTACTCGAAAGAGAGGAAACTCCTCCCTCGTAACAGGCACTCAAATTAGCGATAATTAGGTGGAGACACCTGGCAACGGAACAGAAAGGAATCCAGTTGATATAGATGATGATGATGGTGAGTAGCCTGAAGATGTCAATACTGGAATGAAACCGCCGACCTGAGTGGAGCAAGGACAAAAAGGGTTGAACATTCCTGTATGATCCCAGGTTGACCGCTCAGTGGAATCCCACTTAAAACAAAAGGAGGGTTACAGCTAGCAAACATTTTTTTAATATCAACTGGACGCATTTGGTCTCTCCAAGGAAACGCAAGTTAAATCATAACGTCATCCGAATTATGTTTATGAGAGAGTATGGACATATCTAAGACTCGCAAAAGATACAAAGAAACTTGATCATGAACCGATCGTTGGACAAACGGAATCACAATTATCTTTCAAAAAAATAATGGGCTCAGGTAACCGTAGAAGAATAAAATAAGAATTAGATGAGACGCAAATTGACTATTTTCTTGCTTTCCACAAGACCAATACTGATATGGCTGCCATCATACCTCCAAGTATTACTAGTACCTGGATTGGAAAGCTACCTGTTGAAGTTGAAGATCCCTCGGGAGCATTTTCTGAAACAATAGCAATTTCAGAGTTCCCATTTTTAGATACAGATGCAAATCCAGCAATTTGTACTTGGCCACTTGGAGGTGGAGTACTAGAATGGATACGTAAATTTGCTCCATCAACTAATGCAGTAGCATCAGATTCCTTTGCTTCCATTACTCCTTCTCTGAAACTGCTCTCACCTAGCGAGAAAATTGAAACAACCCTGGCACCTCCCAATTCTTGAAAGCCTGAACCGGCTGAAGAAGCCTGACTTCCAGTTGGGTCAAACAAAAAGTGCCAACGCTCCATCGGTGTGGAAATATCTTCAAAATTAAACAATGGTGTTCGGAATATTTCGGCGGCCTCTGATGAATTAAGCTGCTGTGCTATTTCGGGAAGTTTAACTTGAAGTAGACTCATTGGATAATTAATACTGACATTACCAATGTCTGGTACCTGAAGTGTAAGAGGTCTTGAAGTATGAAATCCTCTCCAGTCCAAATCAACCAGAGAATTTGTAGAACCTGAATTATTGCTTGGCAGTGTAAATCCCGTTATGACAGGTGTGAATACTATTTTGTATGACATTATCAACCGGTCGCTGCTGCCCCTCAGCGTTCCCGTATAGTCAATTGTAGCATTTTCGATGTTAATAGGACTTTGTTTTTCCGTAAAAATATCCCTATTTATTCCAGAAATTAATTCTGCCATCCCGGGAGTTGAAACATTTGCTTTAAAACTCACATTTTCATTAATTGTGGACAATTTTTTTGCCAACTCGCTTCCCTGATCGAATTGTATTGTAATAAATCGATTAGCTGTGAATATTGGTTCAGCTTGATTTAATTTAGGTGATAAGACTGTGGTCATTTGAACAGCATGAGAATTTGATACAAGAGAAGAAACTGTGAATGTTATCAAGAAAATAACTATAATGAATCTGAAACTATTCACAGGGTAGAGACTGATTCAACCTGCTTATAATCTTTATCGAATTCATCGGCATCTCTAGTGTTCACTGTTGCAACAAAAGTAGTCATTCAAGTACATTATTTCTCAAATTTGACGGACTGGTTTTTAGGAAAATTTAAAAAAGTTGCAAAGACAACAAGAGTGTTCTTTTGTATTGATCACACTATTAGCAGGAGGGACAGGTTCGGTAAAGATTGCTCGAGGACTTTCCAAGATTTCGGAGGACTTGGCCATCATTTCAAATATCGCAGACAACTTGTGGTTGTATGGATTGTACGTGTGTCCTGATATTGATACCATAACATACGGTCTGGCCAACATATTGGACAAAGAAAGAGGTTGGGGCATAGAAGGTGATTCATTTATGTTTTTAGAACAAATGAAAACACTTGGACAAGAGCATTGGTTTAGGATTGGAGACCGTGATCTAGCCCTACATCTTGTTAGAACCAACTTAATAAAAGAGGGAAAATCATTATCATCAATTACAGAATGGATTCGAAAAAGTTTCTCAATATCGACTGTTATCTTGCCTGCTTCGGATAGTCACATTGAGACAAGGATAGAGACTACACAGGGGGATATGCATATTCAAGAATATTGGGTCAAAAATCGCGCGGAACCTGAGATAAAGGGAATAAGGTACGATGGCATTAAGGAAGCAAATGCAAACACCAAGGCCGTGGAGCTTATCAGAAATTCGGACCTAGTCGTAATTGCACCTGGAAATCCAATTTCCAGTATTGGCCCGATTATCTCAATGCCATCAATTCGAAAGGAACTTGAATCAAGAAAGCGTGATGTTGTGGCAATTAGTCCCATAATTGGAAATACAGCTCTTAGTGGCCCGGCTTCAAAATATATGGAGGCAATGGGTATTGAATCATCTCCTTACGGAGTCGCTTTGCATTATGAAGATATTGCCTCGAATCTCATAATCTCTGAATTAGACATGGAGTATGAGAAGAAAATTCACAGCCTAGGAATTCAGACACACAAGACCAATATAGTTATGCAAAATGTAGAAGATGAGATCCAATTGTGCAATTACATCATCAACAAATTCAACAGTGCTTGAATGGACATATGAAAGTAGTAGCGTTAATTCCTGTCAAGAGATTTGAATCAAGCAAGACTAGATTGGAGCTCACTAAAAATCAGAAGATTGTACTGACGGAATTAATGCTAAAAAATACAATTGTTAATTTGACAAAATGTAAAAGTATCTCAACCATAGTAACCATATCGGCAGACGAAAGGGTTAGAGAGATTTCCAATCATTACAATATTGAATACGTATACTCAAATGAAAAAGGTGTGAATTATGCGATTGAAGTAGGTGATGAATATTGTAAAGAAAAACAAATACAATCAAACATCATCATCCCAATAGATCTTATTTTCATGAATTCATATGAGATTGAACTATTGTTATCAATGGCTAGAAAATATCAAAATTGTTCTATTATAGTTCCTTCTATGAGAATGGATGGTACCAACATATTGTTAAGACAGCCTTTTAACTTGTACGAGACTTCATATGATAACAACAGCTACTTTAAGCATATTCAATCTTCAAAAAAGAATAGCGAGAGAACGATCATAATTAATTCTGTAAACCTTTCAGAAGATCTGGATACAATGGATGATTTTAAAAGAATCATAGCTCAACCAACTAACAGACTTTCTCATCTAATCTCCAGGATAACAAATGTCATATGATAATGGAAGGTAGTTGAATACAAATCTAAAGTATTTGATAATTTTTGTAAACAGAATAAGCGATTATGTAATGCTTGGGAGAGCTGTTTTGGTAATCTTCGAAATTATTCCATTAAATGCAAAGTTCACAATTAGAAACCATCCCCACAAATATATCTGTCCTACTTGCCTACAAACTCCCTTATGCGTTCCGTCTGGGTTTTTTTGTATGTCATTTTTTACATTATTTTCGTTACAAGTGATAAACGGAATTACTGGATGTACTGGAGAAAGCGCTACTACTCCTCCGAAAATATAAGGAAAAACAAGAATCCATAACATAAAGGAAGGTATCATGTAAATGAACATTGGCTTCATTTGCTGTTGTTGAACCTCTAGATTCATTTTATTGACGTATGCTTGTTTCTTCTTTAGTTCAGCAATCAGAGCCTTGTCCTGTTTCTTAACAGCGGCCATCATCTGTTTTCTAAACTCAACTGACTCTTTCATAATTTTACTCATTTTTTCAATATCAGTGGTTTTCTTTCTAAGCATAGCAAACGCTATGTTCAAACCAATGGCTATAAGCGCAGCAATAATCATCGAGGAAAATGAAAATGGTAATGGTGCATTTTCATTATAGTGCGTACTCCACAGCTGCATTATGATCAAGCCAAAATCCATTCAGAATTCTCCATTAAACCTATATGATTCAAAAACAAATGAGTTAGAAGGGGCTTATAAGGATTTCAGTTTAATAAGAGTAGGAATAAGTTATCGTTGAGATTTAAAGAAAATAAAAAAGTGACATGATTTTTGACAATCAAGAAGAAATGTTATTTTTCTCTACTGAATGTATAGGCAGTTACAGCTTTCGTTTTAACCTACTGAACCTTCCATCTCTAGTTTTAGCAACCTGTTCAATTCTACTGCATATTCCATTGGTAGCTCTTTTGTAAATGGCTCCATAAAGCCACCGACTATCAATGACAGGGCGTCAGATTCTGAAAATCCTCTGCTCATCAGATAGAATATCTGATCCTCACCAATCTTACCCACGGTAGCTTCGTGAGATATTGTAGCATCATCTTCGTTAACTTCAACATAGGGATATGTATCAGTTCTCGAGTTCTTGTCAAGAAGTAACGCGTCGCATCTGACATTAGATTTTACACCTGTAGCGCCTTTTGCGACATGTAACAATCCTCTATATGTAGTTCGTCCCGCATCTTTACTGACAGATTTGCTCGTAATCCTGGAAGTTGTGTCCGGAGCAAGGTGTACTGCTTTTGCACCAGCATCTTGATGTTGTCCGCTTCCTGCAAAGGCAATTGAA
The DNA here is from genome assembly GCA_044870765.1 of Nitrososphaeraceae archaeon. Taxonomy (GTDB): domain Archaea; phylum Thermoproteota; class Nitrososphaeria; order Nitrososphaerales; family Nitrososphaeraceae; genus TA-21. Next base: position 105,301 of record JBIOZG010000005.1, on the reverse strand, counting down.
ATTACCTCCGCATGTGCTCGTTTACCAAGCATGTAAACACCTGGATACTTCATCGTTAATTTGCTACCAAGATTTCCATCAATCCATTCAACCGTAGCGTTCTCATATGCATATGCTCTTTTTGTGACCAGGTTGTAAACGTCTTTACTCCAATTTTGAATAGTAGTATACCTTATTTTCGCTCCCCTTTTTGCTATTAGTTCTACTACCGCTGAATGAAGGGACTCAGTTGTATACACAGGTGCCGTACATCCCTCTATATAGTGCACTTCTGCACCTTCATCGGCTATAATAAGAGTTCTTTCAAACTGGCCAATATTTTCTGCATTGATTCTAAAATATGCTTGGAGTGGAAGATCAACCTTTACATTTCTTGGAACATATATGAAAGATCCACCGGACCACACAGCACTATTTAATGCAGCAAATTTGTTATCTTCTGGAGGAATAACCTTACCAAAATGCTTCTTTAAAATATCAGGGTATTTCTTGACAGCCGTGTCAGTATCTGTAAAAATCACTCCCTGTTTTTCTAAATCTTCGCGGAGATTATGATAAACAACCTCTGATTCATATTGTGCACCTACTCCTGCCAAAAACTTTCTTTCTGCTTCAGGAATTCCTAATTTTTCAAACGTGTTCCTTACTGATTCCGGAACATCTTCCCAATTCTTGCTTTGCTTATCAGATGCCTTTGCGTAGTAGTAAATATTCTGAAAATCAATATGAGATAGATCGCCACCCCAATTCGGCATGGGTTTACTGAGAAAAACTTCATAAGCTCGTAATCTAAATTCTCGCATCCAGTCCGGTTCATCCTTTAATTTGCTAATTTCCTCTACTGTTCCCCTTGAAAGTCCCTTTTTACTCAAATATACGTAAAGTTCAGTAGAATCCTTGAAGTCATATTTGCTGTAGTCCATATTCAGATCTGAGGTCATTACAAATTATAACGTCGTTATTGTATATATACTATATGATATTTCAGATAATGCGAAATTGTTCGTCCCTAATAAGATGACTGTTTGATACAAATCATTGCATGGAATGATTAAATAAAGATAATCCCTCAAATCCATTGTTCGTATCTGGTGCAGCTAATTGATAGTAGACCTTAACGTAAACAACAAAAAAGCTGTTGTGATAGGAGGTGGTACCGAAGGTTTACGCAAAGTGCACGGATTGTTAGATCAAGGATGCGAAATAACCGTAATTACTTCCAGATTCAATAAGGCACTCAGAAGCATGAGCCATCATCGAAAAATAAAACTAATAAAAATGAGGATAAAGGACGCCACAGTCCTAGATAAATTCAACGATATTTTCTTGATCTTGGCTGCAACTGATGATAGACAGTTAAACAGAAAACTAGTAGAGAAGGGCAGGACGATGGGAGCATTTGTTTATGCTGCGGATGATCCACTTATGAGCGACTTTTCATATACATCTCTTGTTAACATTGATGGTTTAGTACAGGTGGCAATATCGACCTCTGGCAAAAGTCCGATAATGGCAAGAAAAATTCGGATGAAGGCGGAAAGGATGCTGAACAAGGTTATTAGTGAATCAGATATTAGCAATATAATATTACAGGAATTTGCGCGGAAGATGGCAAAGGAAAAAATAAGTACAGTAAAAGAGCGAAAGGAATTCTTATATTCATTAATAAAAGATAAAAATATCCAGTATTTGTTAAGATCAAACAAGCTAGACGAAGCAAAAATGACTGCATCATATATGTTGAAAAATTGGGGAGAAGCGAGTAAAAAATGAGTCCAGAAATTACTGATGAACTGAAATTATTAAACTTAAGGGTAACTCACAAAAAGTCTCCGATTCATGTTCTTGAAAAATTTACATTCAAAGATATAGGCAAGGCATATCGTGAATTCCTCACCAGCAATGGGATAAGAGAATGTGTTATTATACAAACATGTAATAGAGTAGAGCTATTTCTCGCACTAGAAAAGATTGATACTGATAATATTTTTGAGACATGGAGAAAGAATACCGAATTCAGAGATTTGTCTTTTGAATATGCTGAAGTAGATCAAGATAAAGGCGCTATCAATCATCTTCTTAGGCTTACATCAGGGCTTGAGTCATTGGTGGTGGGAGAGGATCAGATTTTGGGACAGGTTAAAAGATCTTTCGAATATTCTCGTCAAAACTGCTATGTTGATTCTTTTCTCCCGATAATTTTTGAACATGCAATAAAGGTTGGAAGTAGAGTTAGGACCAATACTGGTTTGAATAAAGGGAGTGTATCGGTAGGCTCTATGGCAGTTAATCTGGCTGAAGAATATTTTGATGATTTTCAGAATAAAAAGGTTCTACTAATTGGTACTGGTGAGGGAGCTACACTTGTTGCAAAATCACTAAAAAAGAGACAAGTAAACTTTGAAGTTGCAAGCAGGACCTTTGAAAGGGCCAAATCATTTTGCAGAACTGTTGGTGGAAACCCTGTAAATTTTGAAGATGCTCTCAATAATTTTGGAAAGACGGACATCATTTTTGTTTCTACAACAGCTCCTTACAATTTGATAACCTATGAGAGAATATTCAATTGTGCCAAGAAAGATAGTGGAATGATGATATTTGATCTTTCAAATCCTAGGACTGTGGACGACAAGATTGCAACAATATCGGGAGTAAAATTAGTCAACATAGATCAAATTGCAGAAATAGTTGACCGAAATTTGAACCGCAGGCGAGAAGAAGTTAGATTGGCTGAAGATATGATCCAGGGCGGAATGCAAAATATGGATCTGCTATTTAGAAAAATCAAAGCAGAACCTTTTGTGGTATCAATATTCAAAATTGTGGATGAAGTTAGAAATAGGGAACTGTCAAAAGCAGTTAGATTACTCGGAATTAAGAAAGGAATGAAAGAATATGAAATAATGGAGCAATTATCATTTGCAATAGTTGAAGGTATTCTTTCTACACCCATGAATAACTTTAGAAAAGAAATTGGGAATACAGAAAAGAATGAAGATGTACTCAACATAGTATCAAGGATTTTTAATTATGAACCAAAATGAAGCACCTGAATCTGATGGATTTCCAAAAGTAAGATTAAGAAGATTAAGACGGACACCAGCTATAAGAGATTTGTTACAGGAAACAAGGTTATCAGTAAAAGATCTTGTATGCCCAGTTTTTATTCAAGAAGGAATAGATGAGCCGAAAGAAATTGAGTTGATGCCCGGAATTTTTAGGGTACCATTAAAGAATCTAGATAGGGACATCCAAGAATTGTATGATCTTGGTTTAAGGACGTTTTTGATTTTTGGGATTCCAAAAATCAAAAATGATAAAGCCACTAGCGCATATAGCAAGGATGGAATTATTCAACAATCTGTAAAATCCTTAAAACAGAACTTTGGCGAAAAAATTGTAACTATAACAGATGTATGCCTTTGTCAATACACCTCACATGGTCATTGCGGGATTATTAAGAACAAAGTTGCGGATAATGATACAAGTTTGAAAGTTCTAGACAAGGTAGCAACCAGCCACGCCGAAGCTGGAGTAGATTTTGTAGCCCCTTCTGCAATGATGGACGGGCAGGTAAAAAGCATTCGAAATGCACTGGACAATGCCAATTTCATCAATGTAGGAATCATCGGTTACTCGGCTAAATTATCGTCGAATTTGTATACTCCTTTTAGAGATGCATCTCACTCCACTCCGGAGTTTGGCGATAGGAAAACTTACCAAATGCCATTTCATAATACAAATGAAGCACTACAGGAGATAATGATGGATGTTAAAGAAGGTGCTGACATAGTAATGATAAAGCCAGCATTGCCATATCTTGACCTGATTTACAAGACAAGACAATCTACATTATTACCAGTATGTGCATACAGCGTATCGGGCGAGTACTCCATTGTAAAGGCTGCTGCCATGGAAGGTTGGGTTAACGAAGACGAAGTAGTGATGGAATTTATGACTAGTATTAAAAGAGCAGGGGCTGACATTATAGTATCATATTATGCCAAAAGAGTTGGCGAATTATTGAACAGTATCTAAAGATACAATTATAACAGTTACGAGACAATCAATCAGTGCTTGTCGGCTTCTCTGTTTAATAGAGCAAAAGAAATAATTCCTGGTGGTGTTAATAGTCCGGTTCGTTTCTACGAACCGTATCCTTTTTTCGCCTCTTATGGAAAGGGTTCTAAAATCATTACTGAAGAGCATGATACGCTTATTGACTATTGCCTTGGATACGGATCAGTATTATTGGGACATGCATATCTTGATGTGATAAATGCTGTAAAAGCGCAATTGGATAAGGGCAACATATTTTGTGTTCCTACAGAAAAGGAGACCAAATTGGCCGAGTTAATTATTGAAATGATTCCCAATATGGAAATGGTGAGGCTGATGAATACAGGATTAGAATCAACCATGCACTCAATAAGATTGGCAAGAGGTTTTACAAAGAAAAAAAAGGTTATTAAGTTTGACGGATGTTATCACGGCGCATATGACTACGTCTTGGTTAGTCCTGGCTCTAGCGCTTCAAGCGCTTCTGATGAAGGCAATTTACAAAGTTCAATGAAAGAGACTTTGTTATTGCCATACAATGACATTGGCGCTATAGAAGATGTGGTGAAACAAAATGAGGATATCGCATGCATAATTGTAGAACCGGTATTGGCTAATATGGGACTTGTATTACCAATGGCTGATTATCTCAGTAAACTAAGGAAAATAACTGAAAAAGAGGAAATTGTGTTGATTTTTGATGAAGTTGTGACTGGGTTTAGAGTATCCCCCGGAGGTGCTTCAGAATATTTTGGCGTAACTCCAGACATCATGACCCTTGCAAAGTCAATAGGGAATGGTTTTCCACTTTCGGCCATTGTTGGAAAGAAGAAGATAATGGAATTGTTATCACCAAAAGGAACGGTATTTCAGGGAAGTACATACGCAGGAAATCCGACTTCTGTAACTGCAGGTATAGCAACTCTGGAGAAGTTAAGGGACTTGAAAAATGATTTGTATCCAAAGCTTTCACGATTCTCTGATACACTAACAATTGGAATTAAGGATCACATAAAAGATCTAAAAATTGGAGCAAGTGTAAATCACATCTCCTCCATGTTCCAACTTTTTTTCACAAATGAACAGATCAAAAATGCGTCAGACGTTAGAAAATCAAATCAACTACAGTACAAGAAATTATTCAGCGAGATACTAAAATCAGGGATATTCATACCACCCTCACAATTTGAAACCTGTTTTATTTCCTATTCTCATGATGATGACGATATAGACAAGACAATGGAAGCGTTTGCCAAGGCATTGAAAAAAGTGAAAGAGATTGAATGATAATTATAGGGTAGCTACCCGAGGTAGCAAACTGGCATTAATACAGACTGAAATATTGAGCCGTAGCTTGCGCAGCATATTCCCATCAATGAATTGTGATATTATCAGAATAAAATCGATGGGCGATATTAAGAAGAATAAATTCCTATTCTCAGTCAATGAAAAGGGGATTTTTGAAAAGGAGGTAGACAAGGCAGTCCTAGATGAACGAGCAGATTTTGCAGTCCACAGTATCAAAGATATACCAACTGAACTGGATGGTGATTTAGTTATTGCGTCAATACTAAAACGTGAAAGTCCAAACGATGTATTAATTGGAAAATCTAAAATTAAGCTCGAACAACTGCCAAAAAATTCTCGTGTTGGAACCAGCAGTTTAAGGAGGGCTGTACAAATAAAAAGGAAGAATCCCGACGTTACTGTGATACCGATTAGAGGTAATGTTGAAAGCAGAGTAAAAAAATGCATCAATGGTACTTTCGATGCCCTCGTCCTTGCTGAAGCTGGATTAAAAAGACTTGAACTAAGTGACCAAATAATTCAAAAGTTTAGCTATCTGGAGTTTGTTCCCGCACCGGGACAAGGAGCTATAGGAGTTGTTTGCAGAAAAGATAACAAAAAGGTACTTGGAATATTGCAAAAGATTGAAGACAAGTCAACAAGATATGCAATTGATGCTGAGAGATCATTGATACAATACTTGAACGCAGGCTGTAGATTTCCAGTTGGCGCCATAGCAATACCAAATTTAAGAACAAAAAGAATTACGTTACATGCATCTGTATTCTCTGCAGATGGTTCTCAATCGATAAACCTAAAAAAATCTGATGTTATATCAAACGCAGTTAAAATTGGAAAGGAGGTGGCAAATGATTTACTTTCATGTGGAGCAGGAGATTTTGCTCATGAGTGGCGAGAGGCACTAGAAAAATGGACCGTCCAATAATAATACCAAAAGGCAAGGTGTATATTTGCGGCGCAGGGCCTGGCGAGCCGAACTTGTTGACTCTTAAAGCAGCCAAACTATTGTCAACTTGTGATGTTATTCTTTACGACAGATTAGTAAATAAAAGAACTTTAAAGATGGCTTCGCAACGCTCAAAGAAGGTGTATGTTGGCAGAGAATCGGGAGATCCAACTACTAATCAACTCAATACAAACGAACTTATGTTAAAGTTTGCCAAAGATGGCAAAAAAGTTCTCCGACTGAAAGGCGGTGATCCGTTTATTTTTGGACGAGGTGGTGAAGAAGCTGAATTTTTATCAAAAAATCACGTAAGATTCGAAATAGTCCCGGGAGTCTCTTCGCTTAATGGGGCTTCCGTGTACTCAGGAATACCGTTAACTCATCGTGATTATTCTTCTTCAGTCGTAATACTTACAGGTCATGAAGCAATAGACAAAAATAAGTCGTCGATAAGGTGGAATGCCGTAATCAGGGCGGCTGACACAATAGTAATTTTCATGGGACTAGAACAGCTACGACACATTATTTCAAATCTGACCAAAGCAGGTTTAAATAAAAATACCAAAATTGCAATTGTTCAAAATGCTACATCAAGTGTCCAGCAGGTAATAACAGGTAGTTTACATAATATTGAAAGTAAAGTCAAACTGAAAAAAATTCAATCACCATCCATAATTATTGTAGGCAATGTCGTGGGGATTCGAAAGAAGATAGAATGGTTTCCTCCAGATCTTTAGAATTCGAGAAATATCAATCCTAAAATGGTAATCCTAATACTTTTATGAGAAGCAAATTTTATAATGACATTGAATAAAATTTTCCTTGACAAGGTAGTAGCTATAACTAGAGGTGAAAAAAATAATAATGAATTTATACGCAAAGTGAAGCAAGAAGGAGGCATTCCAATTTCTTTACCAACAATGAAATTGATTCCTATCGACTCACATAATTTCTGTCAAAAATTCTCCGATATTTCTTCCAAAAAATATGAATACTACATGTTCATGAGTCCTAACTCAGTTGAAGTGTTCCTCAAAATGGTTAAGGAAAACAATTTGAGATACATTCTGGACGAACAATTAATGAAAAGTAAAGTAATTGCCATAGGTCCATCAACAAAACAAAAACTAGAAGCAAATGATATTCCAGTTTCTTGGATGCCAGATAGTTATTCATCGTCAGGTCTTTTGGAACTTATGAGAAAGCTTTCACCAAAGCCGGGAACTCGCATACTATCACCAAGAAGTGGTGCTTCTAATTCATTTATGAAGGAAAAACTAAATTTAGTTGGGATTATCTTGGATGAATTTCATATATACTATCCTCAAATAGAAACAATAGATCAGATTTGGATAGATTTTTCCAAAAAAATAAGTAACAAGCGGGTAGACGTTATGATATTTACTAGTCCCTCGGCAGTTCGATATTTTTTTTCAATAATGCAGCAAGTACTTTCAAATTTCAGGGAATACTTTCAGAGTATTGACGCGGTAATAAGTATTGGCCCTAACACAACAAAAGAGTTAATCTCAAGAAATGTGTCTGCAATTGAATCCAAAGAGCATACAATTAACGGAACACTTCGATTAGCTAAGAGAATTCTTTCTACAGACTAATCACAAATCATCTCCTTTCCAAAAATACGTTTAACAACAAGGTTTATTGAACGAGATTATTAGATATTACTTGATAAAGGCAATTGTCCGAAGATGGTAATGAAGAGTTATTCGATATTGATACAATGAGTGAAATCGGTCCTGCAACTAAGACCTCATTAAGGCAAGCGGGATTCAAAACCATCAAGGATATTGTTATTAGAGGTCCTTCGGATATTGCTGAGGCCACTGGAATAGCCATGGATAAATGTACAACAATGTGTAATAAGGCAAGGGAGATATTGGAAGAAATTGGGGTTTTTGATAAACCCTTTATTACCGCAAATCAAATTTATGAAAAGAGGAAATCAGAGTATCGAATAACCACTGGTTCAAAAAATTTAGATGAGTTGCTTGGTGGTGGAATAGAAACTAGAGCAATTACTGAATTATATGGAGAATTCGGAACTGGAAAAACCCAGATCTGTCATACACTTTGTGTTACTGCTCAACAAAATGAAAAACATGGGAATTTGTCTAAAGCACTCTACGTTGATACAGAAAACACGTTTAGACCTGAGAGAATCTCAGATATTGCGTCCGCACGAAAAATAGATCCCAGTATTGCTCTTGAGAATGTCATTGTTGCAAAAGCATACAATTTCTCGCATCAGGAGGTGATTATTCAGGAATCACCAGGTATCATTAATTTGCACAATATAAAAATCATGATTGTAGATTCGATAGTATCGCACTATCGAGCAGAGTTTATAGGAAGATCAGTTCTGGCAGAAAGACAGCAAAGAATCAACAGGCTGTTACACATCCTGTTAAGAATTGCCGAAACGTGCAAAATAGCAGTGGTGATAACAAACCAAATTCAATCTTCACCAGACGCCATTTTTGGTGACCCCAACAAAGCCACCGGCGGCAACGTCATGGCACACACCAGTACGTATAGAATTTACCTGAAAAAAGCTGGTAAAAATAGAATAGCTAGGATGGTTGACAGCCCCTATCATTCAGAGAGAGAGATATTATTTGCCCTGAATGACCAGGGAATTGGAGACCCTCAAAAATAATGATTCAAATAAATAGTAAAAATTGGGATCTCTGTATAATCTATTCGATACAATCTATCAATTTCAATATTACCAGATAATATTAAATTAAGGAGGAATGTGATAATCCACCATGCCAAAGTCCCATGGTAAACAAAGAAAATCCAGACATATTCTAACTAAGGGAAATATGTCAAGAGGTCTTTCACATTTACTCATTAATTATTCAGTAGGCGATAAAGTCGTAGTAGTTATCGATCCCAGGGAGCATAATACAACACCGCATCGAAGGTTCCAAGGAAGAGTAGGTCAAATAAAAGAAATTGGACGAAGAACTGTCAAAGTTGGCATACTTGTCGGAGAAAAACAAAAGCTCTTACAGACTAAATTTAATCACATTCGGCCCATAAAATAGAAGATGTTGTAGATTGACAAAAATTACAAAAAAAGAAATGATAACACTCCCTGATGTAAAGGAGATATTGGAAACAAAGAAGGTTGATGAAATGGACCAAATTCAGCGATGGACATATGATTATGTCAATAAATTCTCAAAAATAGAAGGTAAAGACGCACAAAAACTAGTAAGTGAACTAGTGGGCCAATGCGGTCTTACTGAGGAGGAGGCTGTGGAGGTTGTCAACATACTCCCAAGCTCTTTAGAAGAAATTAGGGCATTCACATTTGGATGGAAGAAATTAATACTGACATCAACATCAGAAAACATATTGCAGAAAATTAAGTCTGTGCATGAAACTTAAAAAGTACGCAGTACATTATTGCAAGTAATTGGATTCTACTAGTCAAAATAACTTTCATAGCAGACACACTAGTCATGATTATGCTCTTCATAGTCACAAGTTTGAAGAGTATGCATATGTGTTAGACTTTTCCCTTAGAGGTAAATCTCAGACTATAAGGGGCAGAGAAGGAATAATTATTCAAGCAATAGGAGAAAGTCGTTTAACATTATTGGAATTGCTGGGAGTTCAAAACATTAATTTTGATCTAGGTGAAAGAGTGTATATAGGTAAAGAAGGAAGGAACAAGATAATTAGCGTTCTTGGAAAATTACAATATGATTCCATTTCACAATCTGCAAAAAATGAACTCCCATCTATCATAGAAAAGATTGTCCTGGCAAATGAGGAACGGTTTGTTACCTATATCAACGCTGCTCAACCCATAACACCTCGAATTCATTCTTTAGAATTGATACCTGGTATTGGTAAAACCTATATGATGAGTATAATTAATGAAAGAGAAAAACAAAAATTTACATCCTTTACTGACATCCAAACCAGAATTGGGCTAAAAGACATACACAAGCTAATAGCAAAGAGGATAGATGAGGAAATAACCAAAGAGACTAGGATGACGTTATTCGTTGGAAGATGATAAGAAGGTCTACCTGGGTCAACATTTTCTAATAGATTTTAGGACGATTTCCAAGATAGCAGATTCATGTACTATTTCAAAGTCAGATGTGGTATTGGAGCTTGGTACGGGTTTTGGTTATCTTACAAAGGAGATTTCGTCATTTGCCAAAACAGTATATTCTTACGAAATAGACAAGGAATTGTATTACAAAGCAAGAACATACCTAGCGAATAATTCGAATGTCAAATTATTCAACCAAGATTTCTTTGTTCAAGAGCATTTTGAATTTGACTATTTTCTGTCAAACATCCCTTACTCAAGATCAAAAGACTTAGTAAAGTGGATGGCTTCTCACGAATTTAGAGAGGCAGTAGTAATGGTACAAAAGGAGTTTTCTGAAAAAATGTTGGCCTCTCCTGGAAGTACAAATTATTCCGTCGTCTCTGTAATTTCACAATATTGTTTTGAAATTGATTCATTATTTGATGTAGAGAAAAGTTCTTTCTTGCCACCCCCAAAAATTGAATCTAGGGTTATAAGGATGCAAAGAAAGAAAAGTAAAATTACAAAAGATGTTATGGCCTGGTTAGAGTACCTTTTTAGTAACAGAAACAAAAACCCTGAGTCGTTGTTACAAATTAAGGATTATGGCAATAAGAAAATTGACCAGTTGGATGCAGAGACCCTTATAAAAATTACCAATGACCTACAGTATCGCAAGAAAACAGCTTAAATGATAGACGGTTAAATTGTACAGTTATAAATTTGGTCGAGATATACAAATATGTTGTATTTGCCATCTGATGACACTATATTTTTGGCCAATACGGTTAATCGATATAGTGGCACATTAGCATTAGAAATTGGTACCAGTAGTGGGATCGTGCTAATGGAGTTGGCAAAGCAATTTAAAACTGTTATAGGAACTGACATCGATTTTTGTTCTTTAAAGCGTTTGCTAGAAATGTCAAGAAATCAAAGAGTGATTTGTTGTTATGCCGCCACTGCTTTACATGGTATCAAATTTGATCTCATAGTAACTAATCCACCCTATCTCCCAAATGCCACAGGGTATATTGATAATACAACAGATGGAGGACCAGCCGGTGTTGAAATTACCATTGACTTTCTAAAAGATGCAATTGACAGATTGGAAATTGGCGGTAAAATCCTAATAATAGTATCGAGTATTTCGGATACCCGCAAATTAGATAGTTTTTTGTCAAAAAATAATATTATGGTAAAAAAAATAGCTCAAAAAGAACTATTTTATGAAACACTACAGATTATTGAATTGAGTAAATAAGTTAGTAACACCACTATTCACTATGTTACTACAATTAGGATAAATACGTTTTGGATCTATTTGCAATTTCATTTGCCATCTGACTCAAAGAAGACGAGCCACCTAAATCGTAAGTAAGACGCTTTCCTTCATTTATTGTTTCTTCAGTTGAAGTGAAGATTGCATTGCATATTTCGCCTTCTCCCAGATATTTTGCCATAAGGGCACCTGATAGAATAGTGGCTACAGGATTAACTTTATCTTGTCCTGCATATTTTGGAGCACTGCCATGTGCGGGCTCGAACATTGCATAGTTGTCTCCATAGTTCCCAGAGTAGACATTACCAATAGAACCTACATGCCCAGATGCGCATTCAGAGACAATGTCCATAAACAAATTTGTACTTAGTAATATGCTCTTGTTAAACCGATCCGGATTTTTTACCAATTGCTGAGTCATATTATCTATATAATATTCCTCTATGGCTATCTCTTTGAATTCGGATTGTATGTCTTGCACAGCGTTCCAAAAAATTCCATCAGTTTCTTTCAAAATGTTCCTTTTGGTTATAACATATATTTTTTTGAATGCTTTTTCGGCAGCCAACTTAAATCCATGTCCAACGACGGCTTCACATTTTTTCCGTGTTATTTTCCTTACAGCTATTGCTGCATCATCACCTATCTTAAACTCTATACCAGAATAAAGTCCCTCAGTTGCTTCCCTAACACAAATGAAATCTAATTGATGTGTAGAATTCTTGTATGTTTTAATAGGACGAACATTTGCGTAAAGGTTGAACTTTTGTCTAATACTAACTGCTACACTTCTTGGAGCGTTTGAAGTTGGTATAGTCGTGGTCGGGCCTTTAAAGCATGCATCAGAATTTTCCAAAAGTTTCCACACCTCTTCTGAAATATAAGAAGTGCCGCCATTTTTCGTCCACCATTCAGATCCAGCTTCACATGGAATTAACTTGATTTTTGAGTTACATTCCTCAAGAACATGAACCATTGCGTTTACAAGTTCAGGACCAGTTCCATCGCCCTTTATAATTACAGCTGATTTACTCAATCCTTATCAAAAATGATCCTGTCTATTTATATCTATTTGGAGATCATTGATATTCTTCCAAAGAATGAATCACTTAGTGGAGGTGAACTTGTCAGATTACTAATTTCGACAAATCCGCCATCAGAAAAATATGAATAATCTATATTATAATCAGCGAGAGTAATGTTTTGATATATGTCCTTGCCGGTTGAATTATCTACTACTTGAACAATTGTGCTGTTGTTTGTATATATTTTCATGAAATCTCCTAATGTAAGTCTCACAGGACGGACAAATTGTATATGGATTTGATCGCCAACACTATCGGTATGTATAACTCTAAGACATTCCTTACCTTCTTTAGTTTGTCCCACCGTATCAGGTAATAGTTTCTTGTGTCCGTCAACTTCAAGATCGATCCTTGAGTGAACGTTAAATGTATCATTATGTGATTTGAGGCAAACCTGAACTGGGGATGGAGCAGGAAAGAATTGTATAATAAGGAATCCGGATAGTGTTGCGACACCGACAATTACTGGCGGTATTAAGATTTGTTTTTTTCCCATTTTTTTCCTTGGTTTATCTTCTTTAATTTTTCTTTTAGGCACACATTGTCACCTATAAGAATCATAAAAATGTACTTTAATATAATTGAAAAAGGTCAAAATTTGTCTATATCTATCTAATTAGAGTAAGGATCTAAGGAATACCATTTTTTAATCAATTCAAATCATTGTTAATATTATATTATAGACACCAACAGTGAGTTTTATTGTATGAGATTTACATTGATGGGTCAAGTAGAGGAAACCCGGGTCCTTCTGGCATAGGTGTAATAGCATTTAAGGAAAACAAGAGGATTTTTAGCTATAGGGAATTTATTGGAATCAAGACAAACAATCAGGCAGAATACTTTGCATTAAAAAGGGCATTGCAGATAACCAATTTTCATACTAGATGTATCAGAATCAAATCAGACAGTATATTGTTGGTCAACCAACGGTCTAGAAAATACAAGATAAGAAACAGTGAATTAAAAACAATGTCAATGGAAATCTCCAATCTTGAAAAGTCATTTGATCTTGTTGAATACAAGCACATTATGAGAGCTGAAAATCACGAAGCAGATTTACAAGCAAATTCTGCTGTGGACGATTATGTTAAATATCAAAAAAGTAAAATACAAAGTGGCAGCAGTGAAGATTCAGAGTTATACTAAGACTCAATTAATGATGAAAAGGCATTAGACTGAGCTGCCAATAATTCAAAAAATCTAAAGATTTATCTTATCTAAATAAATAATTTTTCATAATTTGCTAGATGAAAGATCTCGCCTTCCAACTATTATCAAGAACGTAATAGTTTTTGTCTTGGGAGTTTTAATAGTTGTTTCACTTTACCATTATCTTGAAACTGAATTTGACAATCCTCAGCCATTTTTCGTGATACATGATGACACTATGGCTCGGGCACTCAATGTAAACGATCTAATATTCATTGGGGACGGACAAATGTTTAACACTACTAAAGTGGGGGACATGATAGTGTTTAACAAGCCTGCCGGGGAAGACCGAATAATTGTACACAGAATTACCGAAATAACGTCGGAGAACGGTAAAAGGATAATTATAACTAAAGGAGACGCTAGTCCCGTATCTATTCCAGGTATTGATTTCCCAGTAGACAGTAAGAATTACATTGGAAAAGTCAAACTGGTAATTCCACAAATTGGGATACTTTTGGTTTCACCCATTAATTATATCCTACTTGCAACGACAATCTCTGTTATAGCAGTGGTCATATTTTTCTATGGAAGGAAAAAAAGCTCTTCAAACATAATGGACATTTCAGGAGAAAAATAATAGTCATCAGTCCACTACAGATAATTTGGTGATATTTTGATTTGGGTTACGACTTGTTATTGTATATGCTCAATTCATCTACTCAATCTAAACAGATATTTATCGAATATGAGCGAATAAACCTAGGGGGTTTTATTCCTGGGAATTCCTGAAAAAATCAAAGCCATCCAAGAAGAGATCCATAGGACGCAAATAAACAAGGCGACAGAATTTCATATTGGAATTCTTAAAGCAAAAATAGCAAAACTTAGACGAGAATTAGACGAAAACAGACATGGCAAGACAGTTTCTTCTGGTAAGGAAAACGAGGGATTCAATGTTAGAAAGTCTGGAGATGCGTCGGTAGTTCTGGTAGGATTGCCCAGTGTTGGAAAGTCTACGTTGCTCAACGCATTAACAAACGCAAATTCTCGTATAGGTTCTTATCAATTTACAACACTAACAGCTGTGCCAGGAATGATGCAGTACAATGGTTCTAAAATTCAGATACTCGATCTCCCAGGTATAGTTGAAGGTGCATCGAAGGGAAGGGGTTTAGGAAAGAAAGTTCTTTCTGTCGCAAGAAACGCAGATTTGGTTCTGATGGTACTGGATGTTTTTCAACCAGAATTATTAGAGATGCTGGAAAGAGAGCTACATGAAGTGGGTATTAGAGTCAATAAAAAATTTCCGCAAGTGCATATAGAAAAAGCACATATCGGAGGACTTTCTGTCCATAACCAAGTTTCTAGCATTCCAGATGATCTGATAAAAGAGGTTCTCCGAATTCATGGGATAAGCAATGGTCGCATAATGATCAAAGAACCAAACTTGACGATAGAGCAGTTGATAGATGTTGTTTCTGGAAATAGGATTTATCTACCCTCGCTGGTTGTGTTGAATAAAATCGATCTTGTAGATAGTAAATTTGTTTTGGAGATCGAAAAAAAGATTCAAAGTTTTATTCCTATCTCAGCTGACCTCAAGATAAACATTGAAGACTTGAAAAGAATGATTTATGAAAAACTTGCGTTTATTCGGGTCTTCCTTAAACCAAGAGGCGATAAAATTGATAATGAACCCCTCATAATGAATCAAAACTGCACTATTAGAGATGTTTGCCAAAAAATCCACAGGAATTTTGTTAAAGATTTCAAATATGCTTATGTTTGGGGCAGTAGTGTTAAATTTAGTTCCCAAAAGGTAGGATTGGATCACGTTTTGAAAGACAATGATGTTTTGAGAATAATATTAAAATAAGGGTATCTAAATGATACCTTGAATTTGGAAAACTTAAAATCTACGTCTTTGAGGTATGTATAAAGACTCTTGAAACATCCGAAGGTCGTTCTCACAGCAGATCGCACGCTCATGTCACCGTATAGAGGTATCTCGTTAGCATCATTTTTCGGTTGTGCACCAGCTATCGATCCAAACAGAGCACATGATACATTTTTGTACAAAATACTCGGCAACCAAGTTACACCAAGATTATTGTTTGATTTTATTTGTAATCCTATTTCTCATCACAACGGTATTGCAGATTACGCCCCCTACGGGCTTAGAAAGGTAGAAGCTTCACTGGTTCGAGACGGATATAGTAGGGAGGATGTTGTAGTCGCACACCCTGATTATGTAGAAAAATTCATTGGTCCTGAAACTGAGATTGTAGGAACATATGAAATGGATCCGCTTGGCATGGGACCCGTAACTATGACATTTACTTATGGGCGGAAGCAGATATCGTATGATGAATTTTACAACAAAGATCTTCACATGAAGATTAATAGAGCAAAAGAAAAAAATGGAAGTAAAGCAAAAGTGATTGCAGGTGCCTCCGGTACATGGCAGTATAATTATGATCCTGCAAAAATAGAAGAATATGGATTATACGGAATCGTTGAGGGCGATTTGGGGGGAATAGGTCCAGAAATTGACGGTGCTGGAGCGAAGTTTTTTGACGCCTTGATCAACAATGAGCTAGATACAGCAAATCCATTTAAGAAGAATCCTTTCAAAGTTGAGATAAAAGAATTTGAAAGAGGTGGTAACACTTATCATGGCAGATTCATTCATTACTGGAACGAACCTAGCGTTGATGAAATCCCAACTATAATTAATCCTAGTATGCATGGAATGATTGAGGTAATGAGAGGCTGTGGACGTGGCTGCAAGTTTTGCGATGTAACTCTAAGACCGTTAAGATACTACCCGGTGGAAAAAGTCGTAAAAGAAATTGAAATCAACATGAAATATGGTGGATTGAAGAATGCATGGGTTCACAGCGATGATATTTTTGTATACGGTTTGAATCCCAGAACGACTAAAAACATGCAACCTAACCGTGAAGCTCTAGAAGAATTATTTTCAGGAATAATGTCCACTGGAATTGAACATACTAATCCCACCCATGGGACTCTTGCAGGAGCTATTGCTGACGAGAGATTAATACCAAATATATCCAAAATAATTAGGGCGTCACCTGACAATATGATAGGTATTCAATGCGGTTTTGAAACTGGCAGCATACGATTAATCGGCAAATATGCAGATAGAAAGCTATCTCCATTCAAACCATCCGAATGGCACTGGGTAGTAAAAAATGGAATAAAGACATTAAATGAAAACTATTGGGTACCTGCATTTACACTAATAATGGGACTGGATAATGATGAAACTGTCGAAGACAGTTGGGAGACAATTGAATTAATTCATTCTTTGGAAACGGAACAACCAGATTCAAAGTTCACCACTACTCCACTGACATTTGTTCCAATAGGATTGTTAGAAAAATCAGATTTCTTTGATATTGGGAATACCATGGATCCTCCTAAATTGGGAGTGATGTACAAGACATGGCAACATAATTTCAAATACGGAATTCAGAAATTTATGCATAAAGTAGGCCGAGATAATCCAATAAAGAATGTCTTTTTTGCAGGACTCGCTCGAACATTAGGCGGAGTTCCATTAGGTGCAATGGAGAGATATGCTAGAAGAAGGGGCCCTGAACACGAAAGGGTAATTGAGAAAATAAAAGCAAGATATTGGTAATGGTCCAAGAAAACACGGCCAAATTTCTTTTGTTTTATCCTGTTTACCTGTCGTCTACGATCAGGTATCGCCAATGTTTTTCCCTAGCCCTACTTATACCGATTCTAGCAGTACTGACTACTTTATTAGGCTTTATCCCATCTTCAATGTGCAATAATGATTGCCTATCAGATAAGCTAAATCCATTATGAGATCTGTTAATATCCAGAGCCCTCGTTAATTTCCCAGGCCCGTTTGTTAGGTTTAATTTATTCTGCGCATTACATCGACTCATCATTGAGCTTATTCCCTCTGTTGGTATTAATGATCTTATCAGCACCGCTCCTGCATCATGAGCAGGTGAATGTGCAGTAACATTCATACAATGATGCACCCCATAAATAAAATAAACATAGGCTTTACCAACCTCTCCAAACATTACCGAATTTCTATTCGTCATACCATTAAACGCATGGCTTGCGGGGTCGTCCTTTGAACCGTATGCTTCCGTTTCTGATATGATTCCAGATAAACGTATTAGCTTACCTGAGCCATTATCAAATATTCTGACAAGCTTCTTTCCTAGGAGGTCCCTTGCAACTTCTTTCGTACTTTTGGAATAAAACGCAGGATCAAACAATCCCATTGTGCTACAAAATGTAAAATGAAAATAATAAGATTTTCATTAATAGATAAAGTCGAATATCAATGGTACTGTCCATTTCAGGATGAATTTGATAATGATATAAATACCAAAAAATAGATATTGGAATTGTGTTCAAATTTCACAAGTTTAGTTTTTTAAATAAAAATACTTGCGATTTTTGTGGAAAAAATTTCAGGACATTAGAGAAACTTATGCATCATTTTCAAATAACTCACGATAACAAGACATATGAATGTAAGAAATGTAATGCAAAGTTCGAAGGAATGGAGGTAATGCGGGATCACATTAGAAAAAATCATAGTTACAAAAAGTAGCGTAAATGGCCAAATTACGCTTGTGGAATAAAACAATAAAATAACCTTAGGTTTCATGAGCTTTTAATGAAATGCTTAAAATGCGGAAAAGATTTTGAGGAAAAAGAAATTGAAGACCCGTCAGCATTGAAATATCCATCGTGTAATGATTGCTGGAAAGAATGGACCACATACGGAGTAATGGTAATTAATGAAATGCATTTAGACATGTCATTACCAGAACACAGGAAAGCGTTAAGAAAATATGAAAGAGGATTCTTTGGTTTGGATAAAGTGGAGGAATTAAAGAAAAATCCAGAAAATCCTGGAACGCCTTAATTGAGTATTACTTTGGCTAGATTCGTTGGAATATTTTTCAAAACCCCGTCTCTGTTTGGATTAAGAAATAGTGCCTCCTTTAAACAGACCATCAATTTATTCCTTTGATTATCTTCAAGTGAAGAGAATATATCCAAAATCAATTTTGGATCTATTTTGTCAAAGAGCTTGACACTACTTAATGTCATTAGATAACAATGCAAAATTTCCGTAAGCTTATCAGGTTCAATTTCTGAGATCACTTTCATCCATGTTTTTGTTAAATCTATCAACTTGTTATTATCTACCAAATTTAGAGAACTCAAGCTCCTAATCATAGTCTCCTTTTTTTCAGACTCAGACATTTCGATCAATTCCTTGGTTTTAGTTCTGCAAACCGAAGTTTTTAGAAATTCTGGAAGGTTGGCTATTATAAAAATCAAGTTTTCGATATCCCCGTCACTTGAGAAGCCAGCCATATTGATTATCAATATGAAATATTTATAGTGCATTTAATATGTTATTTCTTCTTCCACAGGGTTCACTCTATCCCAATAAATTGGTAGTGATTGATGATATGCTAGTAATTTGGGCAATCATACGATAGTAAGCTTTGCAAAAATGATATGCAAAAATGCTCATATACTTATAATCACATATTATTATTGATTAAAAATTGTCAGAATTGAGTGAAATTAAAAGAGTCTTTGAGGGTCTGAATACTCTGTATGAAATTCATCTTCCAAAGATTCATCCAAAACTCATTCATGATTTGTTGATGAGAAAACGTAATAGCCCTGATAAAGACCCTTTTTATTTAATTGAAGTGTTTACCAAACCAGAAATTAATTCAGAAGAAATGCGGACTTATATAATTAGCAAGACTGGGATGAATCCTACAATACATGATAGCGGTACCCATTACGCATTTAACGATAAATTAACACTGGAATTTCTCAAAGAACTCTCAGATTTGAAAGATGTCGTAGCTGTGTATGGTGATTACATGGGAGGAGTCACTGGCGTAGGAGCATCACATGATCATAGAGAGCATGAACATGGATGGATAAAGTGATTTCTAGTTTCAGTCGACTTCCTTAGTAAGCGCCAAAAAAACAAAGACTAAGATAATCATTGAATTAATTTTAGAACCTTGGCTATTACATTCTGGTGGTCCGCATCCACTTCTGTTGTAACCAGCAGGAGATGATCGTTATCCAGAGGAGCAGTGATTCGCTTAATCTTTTCATACTCTGCCATGGCATACTTTCCTTTGCCAACTTTGGATGCCAAGGAATTCCGCAATCCCCATCTCGCAAGTGCTTGCAAATTAGATCTCTTCGTTTCTTCAGCAGTCAACAAATTAGCCAGCCCATCACGCTGACCACCATATTTTATTTCTCCTGTCTCGTCACATACTCCGGCAAAGCGAATTTTTGGATCTAGTGCTAATATCCCTTTGCATAAGTTTTCATAATCCATTTTAAATATTATCTTTAATCAAAATCGACTATATAAAATTGTGTCAATTAGTGGCATTGTTTTTTAGTACAGCAGCATAAACCTTGCCTGTATGACGATGTCCGGCACATAGAATAAAAGCTTCATGATCAACTACAATAGTTTATCCTTGGAAATTTAGTATTACTAGATTATCCTTATATTTACTTGGAATTTAATGTGAACTGGAAATGACCTGTAAAGTAATAGTCGGAGGCTTTTACGGAGATGAAGGAAAGGGAAAGATAATCGCATATCTATCTATAAAGGACAATCCAAAAATAGCAGTAAGGGGGGGCGTTGGTGCAAACGCCGGTCACACTTTTGTTCACAACAATCAAACCTACAAAGTGCGCATGTTGCCAAGCGCTGTTTTAAATCCTGAAACCCAGCTATTAATTGGAGCAGGAGTCCTCATAACACCGGAAGTCTTGCTAGATGAGTCTCGCAAGTATAATGCTGAAAATAGAACAAAAATAGATAATCATTGCGGGATAATTGATGAGTCACATATAACAAGGGATAAAGAGAATTTACACCTTAAGAATATTGTTGGAACCACTGGAACTGGTACTGGCCCGGCAAATTCGGATCGTGCATTGAGGATCTTGAATCTTGCAAAAAATGTGGATGGTCTAAAGAAATATCTTGGCAATGTTTCCGATATTGTCAATGAATCTATCGACAAAAGTCAATCAGTACTCATAGAAGGAACACAAGGAACATTTCTGTCTTTGTACCACGGCGATTATCCATTTGTGACTTCTAAAGATGTTACTGCTTCGGGTATATGTTCAGACGTTGGAATAGGACCCAAGAAGGTCGACGATGTTATTTTAGTCTTTAAGGCATATGTTACCCGCGTAGGTGGTGGCCCACTGGAAAATGAAATTAGCTCTGATGAAGCCGCTAAATTAGGTTGGGTAGAATACGGAAGTGTAACTGGCCGACAAAGAAGGGCATCACCTTTTAACTTGGAGTTAGCCAAAAAATCGATAAAAATAAACAGCGCCACCCAATTAGCCGTTACCAAACTAGACGTAGTATTTCCGGAATGTGCCGGACTAACGGAATATTCTAAATTGACTTCTAAACCAAGGCAATTTATTGAGAACATGGAGGCCAATCTAGGTGTTAAAGTTGTTCTCATAGGTACTGGGGCTGAGATTAACCAAATAATCGATCGTAGGGAAGAAAATTAGTTTTGAAGAGAAATATTTTCTTCCAGACAAGCCTTTTCGCATGATTTTAATAATGTAGTTTTAAAATGTAGAGCATTGCAAATTAAATCCCCTTTCTTTATCGAGGTTTCCACGGTTCAAGATTTTGGTAGACTTGTCTGCGCTTTTGAACGAACTCCACTTTTGACGTTTTCATTTAAGTCTGGCAAAGAAAATTTATTGGCAACGCAAATTGATTTTCTGAACAATATTCCTGTGATATACTACGTCAAATATTCAAGCGCTGGTCAATATCTTGCATATAAAAATACCGGCGGCTACGAAGATGTGGCGATAGTCGCTAATATACAAAATCCTTCGGTTATGTATTCTCCGATAATTTCTGTTGAAAAGTTTCCACAAATATTTTGGCGCAGACCAAAAGGCGTCAAGAATTCAAATTATGCACCAATAAAATTAGCCAATTTCCAAAGCCTAGTAAAGATTGCATCGTACAAAATGATCTATGAAGAATCACCCTTGCCTCTTTTTGTCTTTAATAGCACCAAGAACTCTAAATATGTTGTAGGGACAGCGTTAAATATGGCCGAATCTGATGGAGTCTCATATTTTTACTATGCAACTCTTCCAGATAATCCAGTAAATTGTTTCATAAAATACTCTAGTTTGAAATCTGACAATCCGACCTTTACAAACAATATTGACGAGCACGGTTACATCTATATCAAACTAATAAAATTATCCAGTTCACATCCCTTAGTGAAGGTTGATGAATAAAATCTCATATAGAGAACGAATTGCTCGTGCTTCAAGTAATCATAAAAGCCTCATAATACTAGCCCTGGATTTGGATTCACAACATTCTAATCTCAAGTATATTGAAAAATTAGTAAAAAATCTTTACCCGTTTCTATGCGCAATTAAAATTAACTTTCATCTGATATTGCCATTTGCCAAGAAAGATATTCAAAGCATCAACAGAGTTATACATTCCCATGGATTGCTTTCAATTGCTGATATTAAGTTAAATGATATAGGAAATACGAACCAAGTAACTGTACAGCATTTGCATTCAATGGGCTTTGATTCAGTTATAGTAAATCCGATTATCGGACAGAAACAATTGGCGTCTCTAGTTCAATTTACTCACAAAATCGGCATGGGTATAATATCCCTTGTCTATATGAGCCACGAAAGTGTCAATGAAGGATATGGTTTGAATACAGTTCAAAGGAGATCAAAAGAAAGTAAGGTCGTTCCTCTATTTGAGCTCTTCTTGAAATACGCCAACACGACCAAAGTCGATGGAATTGTAGTGGGTGCCACACACTTGAGAACTTTGAAACATATCTCATCGATTTCTAGTATCCCCATTTATTCGCCTGGTATAGGTACTCAGGGAGGTAACGCAAAAAGTGCCATGCGGAGTGGAAGTGATTATCTCATAATAGGTCGCACTGTTCTAAATTCAAAAAACAAACGAAAGACCGTATCTGACATTATAAATTCCGAAGCATCATCACAAGCTACACAATAAGTTTCATTACTGGTTGTAGGCTTCAAACACATCTTTATATCCTTTACTTTGTCATACCATGTTTATTTTACTTGATATGCGTTGTTTTGACAAAAATTCCAAAAATTGCTTGAGCAGTCACACATATTACTATTGGATATTGGACGATGGTTTTTCCAAGAAATTTATTGCGTGCTTTAATGCATTTTTAGCATTTTTGTATGTCAACTGAGTAGTTGCATCGCTTTTTTTCACCCAACTATAACCTATGTGCTCATGAGATATCTTTACTTTTCTTACTCCTGTAGATGCAAGAAATAAAGTTACTTGTTTTGAGATTAACATAGTCTTTCTAGTGTATTTGTAATCTAGTACGTATCTAAAGTTTGGTATCAGTCTAAAGGTTTCAATACCAGTCTCTTCTTGCAATTCCCTTGTAGCAGCCTCTAATTCAGTTTCATTAGTTTCTATATTTCCCTTAGGAAAGTCCCAGTGACCTGATGTGTAATGAAGTAGTAATACACAATAGTCATCAGTTTCAAAATCATCTGTGATGAGGATAAACCCAGCAGATTTTTCTGTCATCATTTCAAATTTCTACTAACTCGATAGTTGCTAACCGCTCTCTACGACTTCTTCTTCATCTGTATCAAGATTAGTAGCTAGTGGGGAATATCCATGAATTTCCAGCCATTCTTTCTTATCTATCCAGATATTGCAAAACCATTTAGCACTTTTTTGATCGTAATCACCATGCTGTGGCATTTGTTTTATACATGCAAGATAGACATATCAACATTTTCTTATTTTCCGTATCTTCTACGTCGTCTTTGAAATGTTCTAATCGCCCTCATAAGATCAATTTTTCGGAATTCGGGCCAAAATACATCCATAAAAACTAGTTCACTGTATGCACTTTGCCATAATAAAAAACCGCTCAGCCTCTTTTCACCAGAAGTTCTCAGTATAAGGTCAGGCTCTGGCTGCGGTAAGTGGGAAGTATAAAGATATGAATCAATTGACTGCTCTGTGATCTCTGAAATTTTTAGTTCTCTTCTTTCTACATCATGAGCAATTTTTCTAATCGCATCAACTAATTCTTGTTGCCCACCATAAGCTATAGCGATGTTTAGAAAAGTCAGATCATAATGATTTGTCTCTCTTTCAAGTTTAAACAAAATATCTTTTATTGATTGTGGGAGAGCATCGATATTTCCAATGGCCTTTATTTTCATTTCCCTTTCGTGTATTCGTGAATCATTGTATAATTTTTCAAGTTTTATTCCAAGAAGATTATAGATGTCTTCCAATTCCTTCTTGTCGCGTTCGAGGTTTTCGATGGACAATACATAAAGAGTAGTTATTTTTATTTTAAGGTCATAAATCCAAGTTAGTAACTGTTCGGCCTTGTCAGCACCCATTGCATGTACGCCTTTGCTTGCCAGGAAATTATATTTAGCCCATCGCCTATTGCCATCCAATATAATTGCAACATGATTTGGAAGCGAATCTTTTCTAATCTGTGATTCCAATTTTCTTTCATAGAATCGATAAAACCAATCGTTATTGATTAGATAATAAAAAAGTCCGCGCATTTGCCCTCAAAGTAAATGATTTTAAATCATATAATAACTCTGTGAACACAATTGCTAATGCTTTAGGTGTTCTCCACCTTTTTTGTTTCTGAAATACTGAAACAAAAATGTTGTCGCGACAAGCGTAATAGCTAGACCAATAAATAAAGAAGAGATAAGATTGAAAGGATTTGTTTTTTCCGTCAAGACTGAAGTAAATTGAATTACTGGAATGTAAATCAATCCCAGCACAACCAATCTCAGGATATCTGATAGAATCGTAATGCTTCCTTTGAACCAGTTGCTAAGGAATATTCCGCCAAATATAGTCGCCAATCCAATCCAAATTAGAGTAATTGAACCGTGAACAAAGGATCCTACTACAGTCCTATTTGTAATAATCTGAGAAATGCTAGCATCCTTTGGTATGGCGCCATCAGGGATACTCGAAATCCCATTTGATATACCAACCAATATTATCATGATTCCTGCAAACGCCGAAAATATTCTGATGAATGTTGATGGCGTAGTCCTATTTAGGGATCCAAGTGACTTGTCAATATCAAATGCTCGGATAATAAATGCAACACCCAATACACTAAGAACTATGGCCAACGCTTCTTTCGTAAAGCCAAAAATGGTTGCGAACCCACTTGCGATAAGTAGCGCCCCTGGTACACCTAAAAAGAATTTTGAATATCTTGAATCGTAAACTAACATCTTCACATACTTGCCAAAAACAGCATATGAGTATTCTACACTCCTACTATGCCTCATTATTATTCGCTGAATAGAGATCACAGGTACCATGGCCTGTAATAGAGGTATTACTGTCTCATCGTCCTCCCCATCTGATACTACGACAATTCCATCTGCCTTAAACTTTGACAACACTGTTATGAGCTCTGAGGATATTTTTTCGTCTGCCTCTATACCACGATTATAGGCGCCCGTTATTACGGCAACCTCAGTTTCATAGCCCTTTGTTACAAGCTCTTCATATATTTTGACAGCGCCAAAAATTGCATTGGCATCAGCATCCTCTGGATCTTCAATTGCCAATCTAGTGCCTGCACTTATGCATTGATCTCTTCCAAAGACAGGAGTTTCAACGCCAGCGTTTTTACCTAGGTCGTCATCCCTGTCAATACAAACAACAAGAACTCTCCTATAATGAGTTGATAAAGAACGATAATCCAAGCTTTTCTTGTCCCGAATGTATTCCAGATCCTTTGACAATCTTTTCTACTCCTTAAGTATCTTTTCTACTCCTTAAGTATGTAAGTGCATCTAATTAATCTGATGGTCCAATAATAGTGTTAATTTTTAGTAAGAATGATTGAAAGAATAATAGCTAACATTCTATGATGTATCTTACAAATTCCTATAATTTACCTGCCGCAAAAAAAATAAATAAAAAAACTTATCTAATTTATCTTGTTGAATATTGTTTGATAATGGAGACCAGTAGCTCTAAAAACCAGTCATTAAGGTATGCAATTAGAACTGTAAAATACCAAGACTCTCTTATGGTAAATGTATGCGATCTTTATCTCATAGATAAACAGATCAATCATGGAGAAATCACGATAAATATGAAAAAAAATTACTGGATGGATAAAATTGCAGATGAAAATGAAATTGAATCCTACCTGAAAAAATCATCAATTTCAAACTTGGCCGGTAAGGATACGGTGAACAAAGCAATTGAAATGAATTTAGCAAAGAGGGCAAGTGTCAAGTACTTTTCAGATGTTCCATTTCTCATGATTTATAGATTCACGCAATCCTATTAATTCAAATTCGATAAGTTACTCATAGTTTAGCAAATAAATGAATAAATAATTAAACATCAAAATTTTGTATAGGTATTCTTATTGGACAATAAAGATCATCTGAGTTTAACATTACACATACTAGAAGAACGGATTCCCATAGTAATAGGAAATAAGGGAAAAATAAAAAATGAAATTTGTAAAAAGTGCAATGTGAAGATTGAAATTGAAAGCAAAACAGGCGAAATAACAATATCTTCAACCTCTAAAGATTTCGATGAGTATGGTGCTCTCAAGGCACGCGATATTATCAGTGCAATTTCTAGTGGTTTTTCGCCGGAAAGAGCTTTTAGAATTTTAAAAGAGGAAACATTGTTTCAAATTTTGGATCTGCGTAATTTTACAACAACAACCAATTCTACAAATAGGGTCAAAGGAAGAATTATTGGCGAAAAGGGCAAAGCAAGAAAGAATCTAGAGGAATTAACAAACACGTTTATTTCAATATATGGGCACACGGTAGGGCTGATAGGCGAATATGAAGAAACAAAACTCGCTATCGATGCAATAATGTTACTAATCAATGGGAGATCTCACAAAACAGTATACGAGATGCTCTATCAAGCAAAGAGACGAGCAAAAATTGAAAAATTACAATTGTGGGAAAATTAGATATTTACATGTAATTTTTCATTAAGAGTAAATATTATCTACCCAAAGTTATTTTTGATTTTTATTGATCTTTCCATCTCTTGAACAATTCGTGTTTTATTTTTAGTTGATCAAGAATCTTTCCAACCAAATGATCGACAATTTGATCAATGGATGAAGGATTGTGATAAAAGCCCGGCATAGCCGGAAGGATAATTGCACCGGCCTCCTGTACTTTGATCATGTTCTCAAGGTGAATTCTGGAGAGAGGAGTTTCACGTGGAACTAAGATCAACTTCCTTGATTCCTTTAAAGTAACTGAGGCAGCACGGGAAATGAGTGTATCATCGTATCCATTTGCGATACTCGAAAGTGATTTCATACTACATGGTACTATTACCATTCCATCATGTAAAAATGAGCCGCTTGACACAGAAGCATCAAGTTTAGAATTATCATAGTTTACTGAAGAAAGAGATTTCACGTACTCTAGTGTTTTGTGGGTTTCAATAACTATGTTTTTTTTCGCCCATTCGCTGATTATAAGATAGGTCTGAATATTAATGGAATGCAGAACCTCCAAGAGCCTAATTCCATAAATAATACCTGATGCTCCAGAAAATCCAATCACTATTTTATCATATCTTGCTTCTGATGCCAACATCAAAAATATTGTTGAACACTTATTTATTGTTGTTATAGATTGAACTGCATGCTAACTGTATTTGGAACTGTTGCACTAGATACCACTCGTACCCCATTTCATACTGTTGAAAGAACTCTGGGAGGCACTGCTACTTTTGCATCAATTGCGGCATCAAATTACGTACCTACATCGATAGTTGGTATTGTAGGTAATGATTTTCCAGCATCGTATATGGAGATATTGAAAAATCGTCTTGATATCAGAGGATTGTCAATTAGTGAAACGGATAAGACCTTTCATTATGATTCATCTTTTGGTTATGATCTTTACAAGAGGACCACTAACAAAACGGAGTTAAATGCAATTTCAAATTACCAATCTACTGTACCAACAGCATTTGTTGATTCAGAATATGTGTATCTTGCAAATAATGATCCTGTTCAAAATATGAATCTGTTAAGGCAAGTTTCCCATCCAAAGTTAGTAATTTGTGACACTATGGATTTTTGGATCTTGAACAAGAGAGACGATGTAATCAAGATGATAAATAAAGTCGATGGAATAATATTAAACGAATCAGAGGCTAGATTGTTATTTAAAGAAAATAGCATCTTGAAATGTGCCCGATTAATAGTGTCAAATGGTCCTTCTTTTGCTTTGATAAATAAGGGAGAAAATGGATCAGTACTCTTTTATGAAAATGAATTCTATCCCATTCCAGGATATCCGACTGAAACTATAAAAGATCCTACCGGTGCCGGTGATTCTTTTGGCGGCGCTTTTATTGGATATTTGTGCACACAAGGACAAATAAATTCAAAATCCCTGAAAAATGCGATGATTCATGGAAACATTATGGGTTCATTTGCGATTGAAGATTATGGAATTCAAAGATTAGTCAATATTGGTAATAAAGACATCAAACAGAGGTACGAAAAATATAAAGAGATTTTATCACTATGACATTTTCTTATCATGGATACTTGACCTTTTGTTATTGCCAATCAATTATGACCTCTGTGACAGACAATGTTAATATGAGAGTATCAAATGAAAAATAAATTTGACCTGATGCTGGATGGACAACATAAAGGAAGCTCTAATTTCAAAGATCAATCTAACAGACAAGGAAGCACAAATTTTCCTATTTTTAATAATCAATGGGGAATCAACAGTAGCAAGGATTTCCGCAGCGCTAAAACTCTCTTTGGTAGAATCTGAGCAAGAACTCTTTAATTTAATAGAAAAAGGGCTAATACTTGAGCTGTCTGGTAAGTATCAGACATTCCATCCAAAATTTTCAATAATAAACGCTTATCGTCGGCACTGCCAAGAAATCGGTATAGAATTTAAAAAGAACCTTCAAATTGATAGTCTTGCCTCGTCTCTGGAAAGAATGCAGGAATCTGCAAGAACTAAATAAGGCAATTAGAATCAATAATGTGGAATGTCGACCGTTCCGGACAATAAGGTGGTATATTTTGGGGTTATTAATATTAATGAAAATAACAAGACAATAGGAGCCGTTGATATTTGGAGAAATGTAGTAAACAAGAAAATGTTTTGCGAAGAGAAAAGATTGGGTATTTTGGAAATCGTAGACTACATCGGTATGCCATCTATTGAAGAAGGTCAAGAATGGGCTGTTGCCATAAATAGAAATAGGGTCGGTAAAGAACGGTGGAAACTAACAAGAATAATTAAAGATGGCAAGTTCTCTTTTATTGACACTGATGACGAAACCACAGTAAGTGTAGATGTTTCTGATTACAAGATTGTAGATGACAACTGGTGGAGTTTTCTGGTTTCCAAGAATATAAATCGCAGTATCGAAATAACGGATGAGGCTCATCCAAAGTGATTCGCGACTCATACCCTTCTGACGACCTGAAAATATTTGTAGAAAAAGCTCAGGGAGGGCAGTATGCAAGTAAATTAAAGGGTTACTTTATTGTCAGAAATACGAAATTTAAATTCAATGCAATTGCCTTTGGAAGGATTGGGGGTCATAACATTAGTCTGAATTTGACCAAAAAAACTCTCGCCAAACTGAAGGAATTTGGTTATGAAACCGAAAGTTTCCAACTAACATTACAACGAAAACTTGTTGAAGGAGAAATAGTCCTAGTCGATCCGGGGGCAAAAGATCAATTCAAACCATAGCATCGTTTAATGCATTCCCGCATTTGCATTTGTTTCGAGAATCTGGAATTGACGGGATGAACGCTGCAAGTAATTCTTTTATTTTATTGGCATTTTTGGTTAACACTTCAAGAATTTCCTTGGAGGAAACAGGATTTTCGTACCAAACATCATAATCAGTAACCGTAGCTATTGATACGTAGCATATTTCCATTTCACGTGCCAGTACACATTCGGGTACCAGTGTCATTCCAATTATATCGCCACGTAATATCTCTCTAAAATATTTTGATTCTGCCCGTGTTGAAAAGCGCGGCCCTTCTATACAAATATAATTAGAGCCATTATGCACATTAGTATTTAGTTGTTTACCCACTTTTAGCAACATTTCTCTCAATTCATTACAAAAAGGATCTGCACATGATATGTGGCATACTTTCCCCTCATCATAAAACGTATAGTCTCTTCGTTTAGTAAAATCAATGAATTGATCAGGGAGTACAATATCACCAGGCATATAGGCATCCTGAAGACTTCCCACCGCGGATGGAGCAATGATTCTCGACACACCCAATGAATGTAGAGCCCATATGTTTGCCCTACTGTTAACCCTGTGTGGAGGAAGAGTATGCCCTTTACCATGACGAGGAATGAAAGCTACCGATCTACCGTTGTACTCACCAATAGTAATTAGATCCGATGTACTACCGTAAGGAGTAAAGATCTTTACTGTTTCTGCATTAGTCAGTAATTCAGTGTTATAGATACCGGTTCCGCCTATTATACCAATTTCGGCATGATACTTTTGCATATTATTCAAACTCCATAATGCATCTAACATCGTAACCTTTACTCTTCAATGTATCCGTACCGTCCAAATAATTCAAACAAATGATAAACACAAATCCAACTACTGTGCCTCCTAATTTTTCTACAAGCGAAGCTGCCGCAACCGCAGTGCCTCCTGTTGCAAGCAAGTCGTCTGCTATCAGAACTTTTTCACCCTTCAAAATAGCATCTTCTTGAATTTCCATAACCCTAGTCCCATATTCTATACTATAGGATTCTTTAATCTTAGGCCCTGGCAATTTACCTTCTTTTCTAATTAGGACTAATCCCTTGCTCATGCTTGTTGCAAGAAGAGAACCTACAACAAATCCTCTTGATTCGATAGCTGCAATTTTGTTTGTTTGAATATTGGCACATATGTCGGACAACTTTTCGTTAAGGTAATACATTGAATCGGGGGTTCTTAGTAGCGGATTTATGTCCTTGAATGAAATTCCTTTTGTGGGAAAGTCATTCCAACTTCTAACTAGATTTATAAACTCTGCATCGTTCATAATCGCTTGTTTTTCATATCCTGTCCTTCTACATAATTAACGTTCCGAAAGATCAAGAAATACACAAAAAAAGATCTATACAAGCGTACAACTTAAATTGAATATTTCTGAACTTGGTAAAAACTAAGTCGAATTTATTCCAAATATTCTATCAAAATATTCAGATTGCTCATGGATTACCTGTGCGGATTCTCCTTCATCAATTCCGGCCAGATCTTTGGCAAGTTTTTTCTTATATCCTAGCTGCATCTGTCTTGCAATTTGGATTCTTTGTGCCTGGGGAGAACCTGCGCCGTGCATCGACTCTGTAAGATATCCAACTGCATTTCGTCCAAGTGTCATATTTTCAATGAGTCTCAAAATACGCATTCTATTTTCAGTCGAAACACCTTTCCTGCCTTTCAAGTATTTCTCAAGAAGTGGTCCTGTATCAGGACTACGGAAATCTTTCTCAGAAGGCATAGTTACCATTAGGCCACCGGCTATATCCTGCGCAAGCCTACCTATTTCATAAGGAAACCTTGTTACGTTGTGTTTACAAACATTTGCCAACATGTCATCATTTTGATAATTTCCTGACAATGTTTTATGCGCTTGATATGACGAAGCGATACCTGCACCAAAGATAGTTTCGTTCAAGTGGGTCATTTCAACAAGTTTGTCTTTGATATGCGAGGCGTTGGAGATACCATTATAGTCTGCTATTGAGGCGGCTGCCCCAATTAGAACATCACCCAGGCCTGTCTTGCAAACATAGCTACGCCTATGGTAACAGGTAAACCTCTCAACCAACATTGAAGCAAACTCGAACTCTCCATCCATGAAAATTAATTCATTCGGAATAAACGCATTATCAAAAATAATCATTGCTTCCTGTCCAGAAAATTTTGAATTTCCAGCATCCAATTCGCCACCTTCCATACTGCGAGTATCACAGGATTGTCTTCCGTAGATATACGTTATACCCTCTGCATCAGCTGGAATTGCTCCTACAATTGCATACTGTTTATCTTCATCCCGTAGTCTCATCGTAGGCATAACCAGTATCCAGTGAGAATTTATACAACCAGTTTGATGTGCTTTTGCACCAGATAAGTAAATACCTTTTTCATCTCGCTTTGAAATATGTACAAATAGATCCGGGTCTTCTTGCTGTGACGGACTTAGACTTCTATCGCCCTTAACATCGGTCATGGCACCGCCGATAACAAGATTATCATCTTGCATTTTCCTTACAAATTTTTTAAAACGTTCGTGGTAGGGTGTTCCGAATTTTTTATCAATTTCAAATGTCGTTGAATACAATGAATTTAAGGCATCCATTCCCACACATCTTTGAAAACAGGTTCCTGTAAGTTGCCCGAGTTTTCTTTGCATTCTATTCTGATTAACCAAATCATCAGCATTTTCTACAATGTGTAAAAATCTGTTTACATTATTACCGGAAAGTGAAGATTCTGCTGATGCCAATTCAGGATCTCTGTCAGCAAGATCGTACGTTTCAGCTACCGCATTAATTGACGGTCTTATCAGTGGATGTTCAACTGGTTCTTTTACCAGTTCACCAAACAGGTAAACCTTCATTTTACGCCCTTTTAAGCTCTGAATATACTCTTCTCCTGTCCTAATCGGCATAGTATAATTAGAATTCAGCTTGATAATATTTATATATTCTTAAACAAATCAACAAATTTTACGAAAAAAATAATGTCTTACTTCTTTGCTCCCAATGCCCTGTTTTTAAGTCTCATATTTTTTCCATGACATTTTCTGCATCTTGAAGCAAGTATGGGATTTTTTCCCCCGCAGTCAAAACATATTTTATAAAATAGTCTTCTCTGTTGAGCAATTTGTTTCTTGTTAGGATCAGTTATCGGCATGCAGAGATGAGTTTTTTCCATTCCTATTTTTGTTTTTCGAATCATTATTTTCATCATTCAAATCTTAATTTTGGACTTCCTAACTCCATCAAATATGACTCATTTGGCCAGTTGGATTATAATTGATGAATTTTGACGATTTTATGATGAAAACCTTATCTGCGATGACCCCTATAATAATAATATGTCAACTGGGCAGTCGAGTAAAACTGCTGAAGGGCTGAACACATGGAAATGTAAAATTTGTGGAAAGTCGTTTGAGAATGTTGAAACGTTAAATTATCATACACTTCTGGAACACAGTGAACACAAAAGGCCCCCAATTGGAATTGGTTGAGATTATTCAAAACTGCTGCTTTACATGGCTCACATAGACCTCTTCATTATTGAGAGAAATATAATAGAAAAGATGTCGTAAGTCTTGTATTGTAATTTGAAGTAACGTGATGGGTGCTAATACTTGAGTTAATAATTTACCAATTTGAATCGTTCTTTGCAATACTAGCAATTTTTATTACTCTTTATGATACCTTATCCTAAATGTTTGGAAAAGCGAAGTGTAAACTTTGTGGGCAAAGTGTTAGGTTTACATTAAGGCACTTGAAACAACAACATCCAGAAACTTTGGGCGATAAAGATATTGAAAAATTAAAGATGGAAAATATTATGAAAAAATATTTTACCTAGTAATTGGGAGTTATAATTGCTGTTTTTACTAAATCAATTAATGAAAATTCACTCAGGACATTAATGACTGGTGCTAAGCATGTTCCAAGAACACCAAAATCTAAAAAGTCTCTATGAAACAAATCGGATGAATGTTGGCATATGAAAATAGATCTCGCCAGAAAGGACGAATATAGAAAATTAGCAAAAGAACAAGGATATCGTAGTAGGTCCTCATACAAACTAATAGAGCTTAACAAAAAATACAATTTGCTAAAACTGAATGATACCATTTTAGATATTGGTAGTGCTCCGGGTGGTTGGTTGCAAGTTTCAACGAAATTTGCGGGACCGGATGGAAAGGTTATTGGAATAGACGTGGATCCAGTTAAACCAATTTCGGATACTACCATAATTCAAGCTGACATAGAAGATCCGAATATCATTCAGATCATAAATAACATATCTCCATTTTCTTTTGACGTAGTATTATCTGACTTGTCTCCCAATGTTAGTGGAATCTGGCATTTCGATCATGAGAGACAAATTTCACTAACTTTAATTTCATTGAAAATGTCAACAAAGCTCTTAAAAAATGGTGGACACGCGGTGTTCAAGATTTTTGAGGGAAACAATTCTAGCATAGTCAAACAAGAGGCTTCCAAGGTCTTTTCTAAGGTTACAACGAGTAAGCCCAAGGCAAGCAGACAGAAAAGTAGTGAATTTTATCTAGTTTGTTTGTCATACAATGGAAAACGACTTAGTCAATAGTACGTAAAGGTAGCAAAATCAAATATTGTTTCGTGATAAATCAGAGTGTTTCTCCTACCCCAGGAGTATCTTTTTCTAGTTTGGCAATTTTCTTAGCTAAATTCTCCATAGTCCCCGGAATATGGCATTTACACATACAATCTGCACATTCTAAGTGCCTGTTACTTTTGCAATCAACAGAGATGGATGCAGTGCTCAATTAATATTGAGAATATTGATGGATATTATAGACTTTACGTGAGTGAATTGCGGATTTCATCTTTTTTCTCTTTTTACGAAAGAATCGACTACTTAATACTTTAGAAAGATTTTATTTAATCAATAATATGTAACTTCCTACCTGATTGCTTAAATTGGATGTTTTATACTTCAAATTCACCAATGAAAAACTATGATCTAAGATCGATTTGGATTTGTAAAGATTGTAGATCTACATTTTCATTTCGTTCTGATGTTGAAGAACATGTGGAGAAGTTAGGACATAATAACATTAATGAATATGATATGATGTCCGGAAAACTCCTAAGTGATGAAGAATAATTTCTCATAATTTAAATTATAAGAACAGAATACAATGATTGCAATTAATTAGTTAATTAATAGTTAATATAAAGAAAAAATTGAGTAGAATCTGAGCCGGGGTCGCCTAGCCTGGTAGGGCGCAAGCCTGGAATATATCATATTGAAAGCTTGTGACCTGTGAAGGTCTCGAGGGTTCAAATCCCTCTCCCGGCGCTTTAATCCAGGTGCTCACTCGTCCAAACATCTAACTCCATCTGTATAATGCAAGAGTTCTGACGAAGTAAGCAAATCAAGTTTGGCAATCGTATATCCAGTATCGCTCTCATAAATGGTAAAAAAAGCCTGCAATTTTATTCCATCATCGCGAATAAAGTTCATCCTAATCCATCCCTTAACTTGCTATTTATTCAGAACCATGTCAATACAATGAATGCCTGAAAAGAAAAAATAAAAATCTAATTGTATTGTTTAGCAACATTTATGATAAACCAAATTTGTGAGTAATTAATTTAAAGAATCAATATCTGCATTCTATTTTTAAATAGATAGTGTGATCAACGGTCGATGAGAATAGATAATTACATTTGTAGACGAACTAGACAAACAGTTTGTTTAGTTAAGAATGGAATTAAAATATCCGCTATTGAAATTTCTTGAAAACGCATACATTGTTGCTCCACAAGCAAAGATGCTAGAGATCAAAAGTGATGAATAGCTATTGCTCAGGGATGCAAAAGCGCAAAATCTTCAACTTACCACCAAGCCATTAGTGGGAATTAAAATACAAAAGGGATTGTTATTGCCGGAGTCAAGTATAGCATAGCTTAGAGTGTATGGACTAATCCCTTTGAATAAAGCAGATTCTTGTGCATATTCAAATCACTTGGTAACGTCCAAATTCAATTAAATTTTGATGGAAAATATTTAACATCACTGTCTTTTATTGGATCCAATTCTGGATAAATATCACCAATGAGGCTAGCCACTGTGAATTTTGTCCAGATGTATACATGAAGTCAAATTCCCTATACGGGCATTTTTTATGGTCCAATTTGGATTTCCCTGCAAAAAAAGAGATTAAATTTAATTTGAATTTAGATAAAAAAAAGTACTGCTTAAATTAGTGGACATTCTACTAGTTGTAGATAAGAGATGTACTATAAGATTATCAACGGTAAAAAAATATTTGTTGCTTTAATTGCGGTGATCATGGCTGCGCTATCTCCAGCAGTTATTTCTAGTGCATGGGCGGACAATATAGTAGGAAGTGATGATGACGACATTCTCCCGGGAACAAATGATGATGATAGTATTTGGGGATTGGAAGGTGATGACGTAATGTGGGGAAAATCTGGAGAAGATAACCTGTATGGACATGATGGAGATGACAATATTATTGGAAATTCTGGCGATGATTTCATATTGGCAGGAGATGATGAAGACATAGTTGAAGGAAATGGCGGTGATGACACCATTTATGGTGGAAGAAATACCGATGTGATTCAAGGTAATAGCGGGGAAGATGATATAACAGGAGGAAAAGGAAATGACATAATAGAAGGAAATAGAGGCAATGATTTCATTTTTGGAAGTCGAGGAGATGATTGGATTGGAGGAAATAGAGGAAATGATTGGCTCTATGGAGAAAAGGGTGATGACAAACTAAAAGGCTTTGCAGGTAAGGATAACATCGCTGGAGGAAGCGGAGATGATAGACTGTCAGGCGGCAAAGGAAATGATAAACTCTTTGGTGGAAAAGATGATGATGTACTGAGAGGAGGTTCGGGAGCGGATAAATTTGATTGTGGTAGTGGAGACGATATTATCCTAGATTACCATCCATCTCGAGGAGACACAAAGAAATCAAATTGCGAAGATTTCTAAATTTTTAATCTTTTTCAATCTTTTTTCATTTCACTACAAAAATTACTTTTTATTTACAGATAAGTAATTAGACCTGTATCCTAACTTTACTTATGGGTGCTGATTTTTTGAATGCTGTAGAGACCCTCTAGTGAATTAATATATTTTCCAAATCCACAAATCTTATTAGCATTGTTTAAATTATCGTTAACATGTTAAAAGTATGTCTTGAAATGAAGCTCCTAAAATACGGTTTTGTAAGTTTATTATTACTGGCATCAGCGTTATTTATCGTAGTCCCAACGCAAAGTCAAGTAATTTTTGGTCAAGGTGCAAATACAACTAATACAACGGATTCAGAAACTCCCGCATTTGATGGTCAAACTCCAGGTTTTACGCCTAAGAGTGAAGATGGAGCAGCTCCTCCACCTCCGCCAGCAGATGCTACAACAGTAGCTGACCTACCAAAAGAAACATTGGTCAAAGATCCCGATAGTGACGCACTTTCAATTGGCAATAGAACGGAAATATTAGAAGTACTTCCTGCAAATTCCACAAAAATCATAAAATTTGTTGATGATGACCTGAAGAATAGCACCGGCGTTGGTCTTGCTCCAACTGATGTGCTGGAAAAGTTGACATCTAACGCTAATGATAACAAATCAATATTATCACTCGCAACTCCAGAACAAGTTAAAGAAATTGAATCCGTTGTAGTAAATACTACAAGTGCACCATCTGAAGAAGATGACGAAGTCCCAGTATCTAACTCAACATCAGAAGAGGAAGATCAAGCAGCGGCTGAAGAAGAAAATGCTAATGCAACAAGTACGAATGCTACAGATGTTACTGGTGCAGAACTAAAGCAAACAGGAGAGGAAGAGACTAACATGACAAATGCTACTAGTGGAGAACAACCAGCTCAGACAAGAGAAGAACAAAAACAAGCTGAAGGCGAAGAAGAACAAGCAATGACAGGAGAAGAACTAAAGCAAACAGGAGAGGAAGAGACTAACACAAGTCCTGCCAATGCTACAGCTGCTGAAACTCCTAGTGAATCTCTAAATACCACCAACGTTACCAGTATGTTAAACTCTACTGACTCAGCAGACGAGAACAATAATCCTGAAGATAACGGCTAAGATGAGTAATCTTCTAATAGGTATGATAGAATATCAAACTACGAAATAAATCAAAAGTAAAGAACCAAGGCGAGTAGAACTCAATTTTTTCATTTTTCATTCCAAGTTTTATTGGTCTTCCAGCCACGTGGGTAAATATTAGGTTTCATTATCAATCGCTTAATTGTGAAGGCTATACCTTTATCATTTTGTCGTATTTCTTCTGCGTCCATATTCGCATCACCCAATGCGATAATTTCTCCCTTTAATGTATAAATTCCAACCAAGGTCCTTTTCTTCACACCTTTATCAAAAGCTACGATCCCAGGAATGGCAACTTGTGCACCATGACACAATGCATCAACTGCAGAGTCCTTTACTGCAACTGTGGCTATTCCATCTAGTGCTATCTCAATTGGCTTTATAATTGAACGAATTTTTTCTTCTCCCTTTGACTCTTTATAAGTTTCAAATGCATCTACCAAATCATGCAATCTTATCAGTTTATCCGAGGATTCTGAGAATAAGCTTACTCTTGTTCTCCGCAATTCGAACATCGTAGCTCCTGTTCCAAGTACCTCACCGACATCATACACCAATTTTCTAATATACGTACCTGCTTCGCATAATACGCGCAACAATAGAATGTTATCAGCACTTTCCATTCTTTCTAACTCGTATATTTTTCTAATGCGAGTAGATCTCTTGACTGAGGATCTCTGGGGAGGCCTTTGGTAAATCTCTCCTTTAAACTTATCAAGTACTCTATCTATCTCAGCAACATTGCTTTGATTGTGAATTCTTGCAATAGCATAGTATTCCTTTGGTCCCAATAGAAGTATTGATAGTGCCTTTGTGGCATCACCAAGCCCAATGGGCAGGAGACCCGTAGTACCTGGATCAAGAGTTCCACTGTGACCTGCTTTTGGAATCTCCAGAATTCTCTTAGTCCAAGCAACTACCTCATGGCTAGTTGGACCAGAAGGCTTATCTAATAAAATAATGCCATTATCCAATAGAACGTCTATGGGTCTTTTTTCAGGATAATGTCCATACTTCTCGCTAGTAACGTCATCGTTTATTATCTCCAAGGTATCAATTTTTAATGTCATAACATGCCCCCTCTAAACTACTATACTTTCATCTTCTTTATGATTTCCTTGCACAAATAAACTAGTGATTCAAGAGTCAATAACTCAGTATTTATTATGAAATCAAAAACATCCTTGTTTTCTCCGAATTGTGAACCATAAATATTCTTGTATATCTGGTTATTTTCTCTATCTCTCATCTTCACAATATCAAGAGCCTCCGATATTGAAATGTTGTCACGTTTTGACATCCTTTCAGATCTCTTCTCCTGGGATGCACTGAGCCAAAACGTAATTGGTTCGGAAGTTAACCAAGGAAGTGTATGACTGGTAATGATAACGTTACCTTTTTGAGCGATTTTAATTAGTTTTTCATCTACCTGTTTGTCAAAGGCGGGGTTTTTCTTTCTTTCTTTCATGAATCCTACTGCATCATCGGAATCCCACCAATCATTTCCAGATATTGTATGACCCTGTCGACGTGCAATTTCCTTTAGAATATCTCCTCCATTATACAATTTAAATCCAAACTCCTTTGCAAGAGCATCAGCCAGTGTAGTCTTGCCAACAGCAGCGCTTCCGGATATTACTAGACTTATATCCCGAATATCATTTAATTTCAAATCTTTTCCCTTAGTCTACTCTGATATTGTCGGCCCAATATTCATATATATGGAGCTCATGTTTTGATATTTATCAGTTAAGTAGATTTTTTTAGTAATTCCACCATTTGAGAAGTAGCAGAATCTATCATGTTATCATGGTTATGAATAATCTCAAAGGGCGCCCCTGTCAAAATAGAAAGAGATGAAATCATTGACAGGGAAACTTCAATATCCCTTTTAATTTCATCATCAGATATCACATCCCTTGTTCGAGTATTATCATCATTTCTTCTCCTGAGAATTTCTTCCGATTTTGCGCTGACTAGAATCAATCTGTCAGGATTTAACTTTAAAATTAAATTCATAGGTAATCCAGGATAATACCCCGATGATGTCTTTATAAAAAGATGCGTGTCAATGACAACTATCGATTCTCTTCGACCTGAGATAAGATCGGCTGCCATGTTTTGTAATTTTTGTTGCACATCAATTGAAAGTTTTCTCATCTGATCTCTATCTGTTATTCCCAATTTTTTAGCTTCTTCGAACATTACTGATCCAAAAACTACAGTCGTGACAGATGTTCCCATATTTTGTAACTCAGTTGTCGCATTGGAAATTATGGTACTCTTTCCTACACCGGGAATACCAACAATTATAACTTTAGTTCCTTTAGGTTCTTCCAAGGAGTGCCGCCAGTTTGGGCATATGAATATCTACTTGTTCTCGGATGAGCAAGTTATAATAATTAACCAAAATGTCTACCATAAGTAAGATACCAATTCCAGTACCAAAAACGCTCAAAACATTTGACACTGATGCCAGTAATCCAATTATGATTCCACCCGCTATTGTCACAGCCGGTATGTACTTGTTAAGCAGAGTTTGTACAGAGCTTTGCGTTCGTCTAAAACCAGGGACCTGTACATCTGCATCCAACAAGTTTTTCGCCGCTGCTTTTGGAGATAGACCACCTAGCTCAACCCACAGACGACCAAATACAGTAACAATTCCTGTCAGAAATATAATATAGACGACAGTTCTTACAGGATCCTGAAGCGAATGTTCAAAGCTTCTCGGAGCAGTAATATAATACAAAGTTCCTCCAGTCGGCGACTGTGATTGCTGCGGATCAAATTGAGCTATCACGTTAAAAAATGGATTTGAATTGTCAGGATTATAGTTTGCCCATAGCATCTGCCCCATAAACACAGCATTT
Organism: Nitrososphaeraceae archaeon; assembly: GCA_044870765.1. GTDB lineage: Archaea > Thermoproteota > Nitrososphaeria > Nitrososphaerales > Nitrososphaeraceae > TA-21. The sequence continues at coordinate 64,395 of JBIOZG010000005.1, read as the reverse complement.
GCGAGTAAAGCTGACGCTAGGATAACAGGAATATTAGATGTGTAAAGTAATTTTATAGGATATACTGCAGTAAACCCTCTATACTTGGTAGACACTATTGGTATGTCTACATGAATACCTTGTACATAAACAAGAGCCAATAGCACCAATGAAGTAACTATTAGGCCAAAAATACTTGGCAGCTGACCACTTCTAAAAAATGCATTAGAAAGATCTCCATGTATGGCAGAATCAATAATGTATGGAAGTATTCCCGATGGTTCAGTAGCGCCAGGTACTGGAAGTGGACTGAATATACTCCACAAAATTCCCTGAGCTACACCAGCCATAATGAAAAGACTGATACCAGAACCGAGACCCCATCCTTTCTGAATAAGTTCATCCAAATACATTACAACAATACTAGCTCCTACAAGTTGAGCAATTAACACTGGGATTAAGCTGGGATGCGAAAGCAGTCCTCCATATACACTGACACCATACAAGGTCCCTTCTGCAATGATAACTATAATGGTAACTATCTTTGTTGCAGAAGTAAATAGAGATCTATCGTCAGGATCCTTAAAATTTAATTTTATTAATTCTGAGCCTTTTAATAACTGCATCAACAGACCAGCAGTTACAATTGGTCCAATACCTAATTCCAGTAACGTTCCTTGTTGTGCAGCGAAAATAACCCTAGCAAACGCCAAAAAATCAAATTTTGGAGAGTCTGTTACTCCATATAGTGGGATTTGACCCATTACAAGATACGCGAATAGTGCAATACCACACCAAATGAATTTTTCACTAAGCCCAATTTTCTTTTTAGGTTTCTCTACTTGAGGAATATAAGCTGAGACTTTTTTGATTACCGATCTTATTATGCTTTCATTGTGCACTGTGCTCATTTGAAATTATGCTCCCTCCTGCGGATTCTATTTTCTTTTTAGCACTAGCAGATACTTGTGCTACTTTAATAACATAACTTTCACTGATATTTCCGCCGCCCAAGAGTTTTTGAATTCCCAATGACCTAAGATCTAGAACAGGTTTTTCGTCTTTTTTATGAGGCTGTCTCAAAGACAGATTCTTCAAGTCTCTTAGATTTATCCATTTTTTAACCAAAAATCGACTATATGAATTAAGAGTATCATGTCCAAAATGGTCTGGTTCTTCGATTACCGTCCGTATCCAAAAATGCTTATGTTTTCCACCGCCGCCAATTCCTCCCCGGCTACCAGATTGTCGATGTTGACCTATCTGACCCCAACCGCAATACCTTGTACCTCGCTGTTTTCTGCTTTTTCTAAACCTAGTTGCCATATGCGATATACCTTATTGAATAAGAGAAGGTGTAAATATAAATGTAAAACTCATATGTTGTTCAATCAACCTATACCATTCTTTTTACAATTTCAAGCAAATTTTTGTTATTCCCGAGGATACCGCCATCTGAGAATTGTTTTTTGCTTTTCCTTTTAAAACCGCCCTTGGGGGGATTCAAACTAAACCAAGGTTTTATATTATTTTGGTCTGAAAATTTTATTTTGTCATTTACAATAACATCAACTAATTCATCAATTCCCTTGTATTCATCTTTTCTCCCACTTTCTTTCTTTGTATCTAATTTTGGAGTTTTCTTTTTGCCCCTTTTCTCAATCAGCGTTTTTACGATTTCTGAATCTGCCTTTGACCATGCCACCCATTGATTTATTTTCCTTAACATTCCCAAGTAATCCGAAGTTTCGGGTACTAGAGTAGCCGAAAACTTTTTGTTCAAATAGAGATTTTTTAAGGTGGTCAATGCCCAAAACGGGACATTTACTGTTCCTCTCATTCTAACTACTAAAAATGCCATTTTTCATCCTGTAATATACGTCGAGTTTAATGCGTTAAAAATTGCCATCGCAGTAGAAGTCATTGTATTCGTGGATCCGAATGATTTTGTCCATGCATCCTTAATTCCGGCAAGCTTTAATAGATTTTTGATATTTTCTCCTGCAACGAGTCCAAGTCCTCTTGGTCCTGGCAGAATTTCTACTTTTACACTTCCGCCTCTTCCTCTAACATTGAAGGGTATAGAATGTGGCTGTGTACATCGGCATTCCCAACTGCCACAACCAAGTTTCACCGGAATTATATGAAGATATGAATTAATTGTTGCCTTGTCAATAGCAATTCTCATTTGTGAAGCCTTGCCCATTCCTATTCCAAACCATCCTGCTTCATTGCCTACAGCAACAAGGGCACTAAATCTGGTCATCTCACCAGCGTCAGTTTGTTTCTGGACTATTCCAACGTGTACAACTTGACTCTTAATGTCCGGAAGCAAGTGTTTTACTATTTCAGATTCCTGAATACGCATACCATTTTCGTAAATCTGTTCCATTGAACTTATTTTATTTTCAATTACCATCTGTCCTAGAGTCGTACGAGGTTTCCATACTGTAGCCTGTTCATTTCTTGAGCTACTCATTTTGAATCTCCTTTTTCTTGGACAATTTAGATTTTGTTTTAGATTTAGTGGTAGTTTTCATTGTTTTTTCAGATTCCTTTTCTTTTTCAGCCTTATCGTGAACTATTTTATCCTTTACTTCTGAAAAATGACTAGGATATTTTTCTGGTTCCAGTCCTGAACCCAAGTTGGATGAAAATCTTGATTTGTACATGTCATCATTTGCTTTTAGTTTTTTAGCGTAATCAGCTATGTGATTTCCCTGAATTCTATCTTCAGAAGGAAGAATACTTTCTGAAAAAGGTAGTTCCAGGCCAGCTTCTGATAATCCCTTCAAGCATGCCGCAATTTTCGTCGTAAAATGTCTCTTGCCAATATACAAAATTGCACTAGAAATTTTCTTTTGAAGACATTTTTTACCTAATAAGAGACCGACCAGATAACATGAGGGAATATTTTTACGTGAACCTTTCCATCCGTATGATAGAAGTTCGTTACTATGTACAGAGGCCATCACTTTATCTCCCAGAAGTTCTGGTCTAATTAACTGCGCTGAGATGTTTTGATCACTGACATTAACAGTTACAAAATCCTTTTTACCTACAAGTAATTTCTCCCTTTTCCTGTAGTTAGTTTTTCTCTCTCTTATTCTCCTAAATGTCGAAGTATAAACCATAAACTAAAAACTCACCTATCTATCTATCCTATTTATAAAATTGACAATTATATGAATTACTTATAAATCTTCATTATCGCTGTATTTGGATTCATTTGACATCTTATTTGCTACCATTGCTGCAAAAGCGCCAGCACCTATCCCATTATCGATGTTTACAACTGTCATTCCCATAGAACATGTTTGGAGCATCGAGGCCAGTGCTGCAATTCCATCTGAGCCATACCCATACCCGATTGAGGTTGGAACCCCTATAACTGGTATATCGGTAACCGAAGAAACAAAAGAAGCAAGTGCACCTTCCATACCGGCTACGACCACGATAACCTGAACCTTAGACTTTATCATATGGGCAACTGCATTTATTGTTCTGTGAATACCAGCTATTCCGACGTCGTATTCAATCATGGTTTTGCTACCCATCACTTCTGCCATAATTTTCGCTTCTTCGGCAATTTTAATATCCGAAGTTCCAGCACAAAGTACTCCCACTCTGCCATTTCTTTTGGGAAATTTATGTTGTGTGCTCGAAACTAGTAGTGTATTGATCCCTCTGTAAATTTTGAACTCTTGTTTTTCAAATTCTTTACATAACTTTTTCATGTACTCTGGACTCACTTTACTTACTAAAGCAAATTTTTTCCTTGATACAGTTGCTCTAATAATTTTGAGAAGGTCTTTGTACTGTTTTCCTTGAGCAAGAATCACTTCTGGTTTTGCACTTCTTGCCTCTCGCAGTGGATCTATTTTAGCCAAGTTATTTTCCACGTATTCAATTGAATATAGTCGCAATTCCTGTTCTGCCGTTGCGACTGTTATTTCACCTCGCCTTAATTTTTCTAAGATTTTCTTAATTTCCATTTCCTCACGATTTCATTTTATTTTTCAGGGATTCTAAGGGTACAAGAAGTCATAGTGAAAGGCTCTTTATTGCGCCTTTTACACTCTGAACTCCCAAGTCAAAGATCTTTAGTTCATTTTCATTTAATTTTAACTCGATTATTTTTTCAATACCTTCATTTCCAAGTACACATGGTACCCCAATGCAAACGTCACTGTATCCATATTCTCCTTCAAGCAGGGCTGACACAGGAAGTATTGTCCTTTTATTCTTTACGATGCTCTCGACCATAGTTGAGACAGCATTTCCTGGAGCATAAACAGTTGCGCCTTTTAAAGAAATTACTTCAGCTGCTATCTTTTTTGTCTTTGTGGCAAGATCTTCTGATTGTTCTGGGGTTATGAATTCACGCAATGGTATCCCACCCATACTTGAGAATCTAACAAGTGGCAGCATATTCTCACCATGTTCACTTATGACCATTGCCTGAATTGATTCTCGAGATATTCTGGTTACCGTACTGATGTGCTCCTTAAATCTAGACAGGTCTAACATTCCCCCCATCCCCATTATCTTGTTTCGTTGTCCTTGCAGTGATTTGATTACAAGATATGTTAATGGGTCTAACGGATTTGTTACTACTATAATCTTTGAATCATGAGCAAAGGATTTGATTTTATTGCATACTCCCTTTACTATGTCAGCGTTTGTTTTAAGCAGGTCCATACGCGTCATACCGGGCTTTCTACCGACACCTGCTACAACTATTACAAATTCGGATCCTTTCATTTCCTCATAGTTATTAGAGCCAGTAACTGTCAAATCTATTCCTCGTTCAGCAAGTTGATGGTTAATATCCATTGCCTCGCCTTGAGGAAGACCTTCGACAATATCAAGAAGCATCACATCACCTAATTCTCTCATCGAGCAATTTATGGCCACAGAAGAGCCTACACGTCCGGCTCCGATTACGGTAATTTTCATTTAACAATGAACGAAGTTTGAGATTACTTATAAATTTTCAAAATATTACCCATATTTGAGCACTTACAATTTATCATAAAAACTGCAAACAATTGAAAGTTATTAGAATATGATGAATCAAAACTCTATGATAGCATATTTGGCTTGTATTAGCTAAAAAGTATAATAGGAGTTCAAAATTAATATAGTTTTCCTAATTGGAACAAAAATCCTCATGTTTTTGACCAAAAAAAGCCCGTATGCACAATGTTTTTATTTACACGTGAAATCTATTTTTTATGGAAGGATACTGTGTAAAGTGTAAACAAAAAAGGATTATGAATGATGAGAAAAAGATAACTATGAAAAATGGAAAACCAGCAACACAAGGAATATGTTCGACTTGCGGTACAAAAATGTTCAGAATAGGAAAGTAATATTTCTGAAATTTATGGATCCTTAAAAATTAATGTTCCCCATCTAATTATTTTTTAGACCAACTTTGATGGGGCAAAATTCCTAAGAGGATCCTTTTTGGTAGCAACATTCTGTTTATCACTTGTCCCTAAACTATTTTTCAGTATTTCCTCTTTCCCTAATTCTAATGCTATTTTTGATTTTAGTTTGGATTCTGGTTCTAATTCTTCTCCTGGTTTTGACTGTAATTCTGGTCCTGATTTTATAGACTCGAAACTATCAAGTTTTTCAAGTGCTTGATTAATTTCCATTTCCAGATTCTTTATTTTTTCTGCCTCCGTACGTAACGAATAATCTAGTTTTTCTTGGCGTAATGATGAATTAGCAAAATCCTCTTTTATGATATCAGGTCGCGACCGCTTTGGCGTAGTTGCCAATTTGAAATTCCTCTCAGAGAGCTCTGTTAATCTTGTATCTATAACTTTGATTTTGTTCTCTACTATAGAAACAAGATTGTTTTTAATTGCGCTCAAATCGTAAAGGTCTACAACCGATCGCGCATGCTCTATTTCTTCGTCACATTTTCTTAAATCTTCACCGTACTTTAACATTAATCTGTCGAATTCTAATTGACTTAGTTTACCTTCTCTAAAAGTCTCATCTACCCTTCTAGCTGAACTAGCAATGATAGACCTTTCAACCTGTAATGAATCCAACTCATTTTTCATCATCTCAAGATCAGTGCTATTTTTGGATGTATCGAAACTGTATGCTTGGTTTGGACTGTTCTTGTTATTGTAGGTTTTTGCAATTCTCTGCTTTCTAATTTGACGAAAAAGCACAGAGGCTATTGCACCTAATCCTATTGAAAATGATGCAACAACAAAATCCAACTTACTGTAATAAATTACAACATACTGTTAAGTCTTATCCTTAATGTCTATGTAACTCGCCGTTTAATCCAATCGTATTTTCGAGTTTTTGGATCTGGATATCCGCATTTTCCACATCTCTTGTCTCTTTTATGAAATGCGTTATGGCCGCATCTACGGCACCTTATATGAGTGCGCTTTCGGGTAAACTTTCCCATTGAAGTTGTTCCTTTGGTCATTCAATTTTCTCCAAATATTCTAGACAAGTGATGTTAGACCGGCGGCGGAGATATCATAACAACATTATCTCCCCTTACAACAATGGTTCCAATTTCATTTGATTTTCCTTCGTCAAGTAATTCTACAGAATTGTCAAGAAGCAAATTCATATGTTGGTCAAAACCGTGCAGGTTCCCACGAATTACTTTGCTTCCTTTTAGTTTTATCAGAACTATTTTACCCAAGCTTTCATCAAGTACTTTTACAGCCATGTCAACGGACATCTATATCACTACCTATGGTATTCCTTAATGAAGGTCTATATTAAAGTTAATAATAATTTTGATATCCGTCTTGAAATGACTATTGTATGAATCACTAGATCTAATTCAATTCCTATTAACTAATATTTAAAATAAAAAAGTCTAAATTCAAAACAAAACCGTGGAAATCATCTACTCAGTTCATCCAGCTCCTTTATCGACCTAATAATATTCTTAATTGCTATGGACATTATTTTTCTGCCATCCTGCCTATTTGCTTTAGTAGGATCGCCCCAAACACCATTTTTTGTAATCTTAAATGACGATGGATTATTCAGGAATGTAGAATATGTAGCACGCAATCTCTTTGTATCCGAATATCCGCGCTTGGCTTTATGCATCTGGACCAGCTGAGGATTGATAGACAGCATTAATGAAGTTTCAACAAAACCTGCATGATCAAATTCCCTTTCTATCAAATTCCAATAGTTAATTCCAAATACACTCAAATTTGGATTCTTGCTTGCTACCTTTTGAGGAACATATTGTAATACTCCCATGTTTCCGTGGTGGCCATTTAATATGATTACAGAGCTAAAGCCATTTTCTGCCAATGAAACACAAATCTGAGTCAAGAGATCTGATAGTAAATCGTTATTTATTGAAATGTTGAAAAATGGTTTGTGTTCATATGATACCCCGTAAGGAATACCGGGTAGAACATGAGCTGGAATTTTTTTTGAGATTTGGTTCGCCGTATATTCTGCAATCAATATATCAGTAGTTACCGGGAGGTGCGGTCCATGCTGCTCTATGGAACCCAGCGGGATTATTGCTCTACTTTTTTTGTTTTTTATATCGCTAAAACTGAGGTTGTTTATTGACAATATCAGTAGAAATGTCTAACTAAGTTATTAAACTAATCAAAACAGTTTACGTTTGCGCTGTGGTGTCTGCATAGGTTCCCTAGTTTCATTTCGTGTTCTTAACCACAACCCGTCCCCAATTTACTTGGATTCTGTTTTCCAAGTATAATGTTACTGCTTCTAGCAATGTTACTGCTTCTAGTTTCTGTCCCCTTCTTTTGATTGACTCTACAGTATCTCGTTGTCTAACTCTAAATGATTCCTGACAAATAATAGGTCCCTGGTCAAGATCTTCTGTTACAAAATGGGCTGTGCAGCCAACAATTTTTGCCCCTCTTTCGTATGCCTGTATGTATGCATATGCACCAGGAAAAGCAGGCAACAATGATGGATGAATATTAATAATCCTATCAGGATATCTCCAAACAAAATTTGGCGTCAATATCCGCATGTATCTTCCTAGAACTATCAAATCTACATTATAACGATCCATTATCTCCAAAATTTCAATCTCCGCATCAGTCTGCTGAGAATGCATTATGTGATAAAATGGAATTTGGTATTTTCCTGCGATAGAATTGGTCGTCTTTTCGCTTCCCACGATTACAGCAATATTTGCACGTATTTTCCCAGCCGCTTTTGCATCCAGCAATTTAATGAGGCAATGGCTCTCTTTGCTAACAAAAATCGCAATATTCTTTAATCTTTTGGGCTCTTCATAATGGACTTTTACCTCCATTTTTAATTTTTTTGCGAGAGACCTCAGCTCTGTATCAAACGGTTCTTTTCTGAATTCGCGTTGTTGAAATGACGCCTCCAATTGCATACCAAACAGTCCGTTGATAACGCTTTGATTTATCTGCTCAATGTTTCCATCATTTTTGAAAATAAAATTAGTTACATCTGCAACTACACCTTTTCTATCTTTGCCAACAACTGTTACCTCGACTACGAGTCTGTCATTTCTGTTCATTATTAAAATGGATTAAAGAAAGACCTCAAAATTAAAGGATTCTAAAAATTATGCATCCAACACTAATACTTAAATAACTTAAAACCAATTCTAAAGCGATGATAAATACACATTTGGTGCATTTACATTCATACCTAATAGACTAGCAATGAAATGTTCTCCTTTATTGATCTTTACAATTTGGTTTGCAAGACATGAGTCCTGAAGCAAGACAAAAAATATTCAAAAAATCAAGAAAGGATTTTGATTATAATAATCCTACACGAAAATGCTCAGTATGCTATACACTATCAGGGTGGCATTGTTATACATGCAATGCAGATTTTTGTGAAATTCATTTTCACGATGAAAGACACAAGAAATTATGTAGCGTATAGTAGAATCCAATTCAACCTGTGAATTTTTTTTCTAAATCTGAAGCCAGTTTGACTAATAGCAACTGCCAGTAATGGTCCTTAATTGTGTGCGGGGGGTGGGATTTGAACCCACGAATCCCTAAGGAACAGGGATCTAGGAATTGAATGTCATCCATTCTAAGCTTCGCACTCGCAATTAGCGAGACCTGCGCCGTTGACCTAGCTTGGCAACCCCCGCATCGAAGTCTGCCTATTGAAGGTTATTCGGCCAAATTTAACTATTATTTAGAATATATTGGTGTTTAGTTATGTTGAACAGGAATATGCCATTATTTGGCACCAACGGAATCAGAGGAGTATTCGGAAAAGATCTCTCTCTAGATTTCTTGGTCGATGTAATTCATGCACTGGCTTCTTACTACAAGGAAGGTTCAATCCTTGTCGGTAGAGATGGCCGTAATTCAAACAAGATCATGTTCAATATTGTTACCGCAGTCCTTAATTCAAATGGTATAAACACGGTTGATGCCGGCCTTTTGCCTACACCGTGTCTTCAATATGCCATAAAAAAGAATCATTTTCAAGGCGGAATCATGATTACTGCTTCCCACAATCCTCCAGAGTATAATGGTGTAAAACCTATTGCAAAAGATGGAGTTGAGCTTTCAAGAAACGATGAGACCATCGTGGAACAGATTTTTAGGAACAAGGCGTTCATTAATTCGACAAAGATAGGGGACAATTTCAAAGAAGAAATGATAATTGAAAGATACATTGAGGAAGTACTGAAATTAGTCGATACGGACAGAATCAAGCAACGCAAATTCAAAATAACAATGGATTTGGGAAATGGGGTTCAAGCGCTAGTTGCTCCAATACTTGCAAAACGACTTGGATGTACGGTAATTACTCTTAACGGAACTGTTGATGGGAATTTTCCAGGTAGAGGTTCAGAACCAACATCTTCTAACCTCAATTTGCTGTGTAGTATTTCAAAAGAAACCAATTCCGATATTGGCGCTGCTTATGATGGTGATGGAGATAGATCCATCTTCTGTGACGAAAAAGGATGTATTCACTGGGGTGATAAGACCGGAACATTATTGGCCAGATACTTGATTTCTGAAAAACACAAGGGAGCCAAAATAGTTTGCCCGATAAACACAACTAACATATTGACAAAAATTGCACAGGATAATGGCTCTAGCGTTATTCACACAAAGGTAGGTAGTGTTGAGGTTTCCCGCGAAATGGTAAAACAAAACGCCATTATTGGTATGGAGGAAAACGGAGGTTTCATGTACGGAATTTTGAATCAGGTTAGAGATGGTGCCCTTACAACAGCACTAATGCTCGACCTAATGGCATCACAAGAAAAAACGCTCTCAGAGTTGCTATCCTCTCTTCCCATGGCTTACCAGCACAAATCAAAGTTTCATTGTTCTGATATGACAGTGGTTCAAAAAGTAATAGAAAACGCAAAGACTCATGGCAGTCCTATGAAGATAGAAACACTTGATGGCATCAAGATTTGGTTTGATGAAGAAAGTTGGTTAATGCTCCGTCCCAGCGGTACTGAACCTTTGATTAGAATGTATGGAGAATCGACTGATGAGTTATTGATTAATTCTAAAGTTAACGAATACACGCGGCTCGTTAACGAAACGCTAGGTGGAAAATAATATTTGCTCGGCAACATTTTTAATACGCCTCCACATCTATTCAGTAGATTAAAGATGATCCCAATGGGTGATGAATTATAAAATGAGTAAACCTTTTTATGTAAAATTTGAAACTCCAAAAGATCTCGTTAGTGCTGTCTATGAAGCGGTCAGAGTAGCCAAACAGAGTGGGAGTGTTAGAAAAGGGACTAATGAAACGACAAAGGCGATAGAAAGAGGAATAGGCAAATTGGTTGTAATAGCAGAAGACGTGCAACCGCCAGAAGTTGTTGCTCATATTCCTATTATTTGCGATGAAAGGAATACTCCCTACATTTTTGTACCAAGCAAGCAACAATTGGGTGAATCACTTGGAATTGAAGTTGGCTCTGCTGCAGCAACTATAATTGATGCAGGAGAAGGTCAGCATATTGTTGACCAAGTAATTGGAACACTTTCAAGTATCAAAGATAAGAAGGAGTGATTTTACTAGTGAGTAAAGCTGCAGAAGTAAGGGTAACTCCCGCAGAAGTTATTCAAATAGTCGGCAGAACCGGTATTGCAGGCGAAGTAATCCAAGTTAGAGTAAAGGTACTAGAAGGAAAGGACAAGGGTCGAATTCTCACAAGAAATGTTAAAGGCTCAGTTAGGATGAAAGACATACTGATGTTGAGAGAAACTGAGAGAGAGGCAAGAAAGATAAAGTAGTGATATTGTTTGAGCAAAGCAGCAGCGTCTCTCCGAAATTGTTTCTTTTGTGGAAAACATATTCCTACTGATGCAGGAATGATGTCAGTAAAAAATGATGGTTCTATTCAGTGGACATGTTCACCTAAATGTAAAAAGAACATGAAATTAAAACGAGATCCAAGAAAACTGAAATGGACTCGAAAGTACGTTAAGGGTGGAATTAAGGTCAAAAAATAAGAGCTAGGAAATGTCTAATTTAGAGCAGACCCTCATTGTGGTAAAACCTGATGGTTTCAAGAAGGGAATTGTTGGAAAAATTATTTCCAGATTTGAAGAGAAGGGCTTTCAGATAGTGAATCTCAGGTCCTTTCAGTTTGATACAGATACGGCACGCAAATTCTACGATGCACATAAAGATAAGTATTTTTTCAACGAGCTAGTTTCATTCATATGTTCTGGTAAGACAGTCGGGTGTATTTTAGAAGGAAATAATGCAATTTCAACAGTAAGGGTAATGGTTGGAAACACCAAGTCAACAGAAGCTCAACCGGGGACAATCAGGGGAGATTTTGGACTTGGATTTACTGATAATATAATACATGCTTCCGATTCGGCTGAAAGCTTCATAAAAGAGTCTAAAATCATTTTTAATTAAGTGGAACTTCGCCAACCTGTTGTAGTTGTATTAGGTCATGTAGACTCCGGCAAAACCTCCTTACTTGACAAAATTCGTGGAACGGCTGTACAATCCAGAGAAGAGGGAGGAATAACCCAACACATTGGCGCAAGCTATTTTCCGATTGAAACAATCAAAGATATTACAGGCAAGTTATTTGACCAGCTGTCCAAATCAGAAAATCCCGTTCCAGGCCTACTCGTAATAGATACTCCCGGTCATGAAGTTTTTGCAAATCTCCGCATGAGGGGTGGTTCAGCAGCGGATATTGCCATTGTAGTAGTAGATGTTAACAAAGGACTTGAGGCGCAAACGATTGAAAGTTTGGATATATTAAAAAAGAGAAAGGTCCCATTTGTCATAGCCCTCAATAAGATAGATCAAATATCAGGTTGGAAAAAAAATGATTCGATCCTGGTTGCAGAACAATTAAAGATTCAAGATACCTCCATTGTGTCATTTCTAGATGAAAAAATTTACACTGTTGTTGGTGCCCTTTCTCGATTAGGATATAATTCTGAGGCATTCTGGCGGGTTAAAGATTTTACTAAGGAACTGGCAATTGTTCCTGTAAGTGCCGTAAGAGGAACTGGAATACCAGAACTACTGGCCGTACTGGTGGGATTGACCCAACAATACTTGTCCAAAAGGCTGGAGCGACATGAAACGGAAACAAGAGGTCTTGTGCTTGAAGTTAATGATGAAATAGGACTGGGACCGTCAGCAAATATTATACTTTTAGACGGTACCCTAAAGCAAGGAGACAGAATTGTTGTCGGTAAAAAAGATACTGTTACCACCACTAAAATCAAGGCACTACTACTTCCAAAACCACTGGATGAAATGAGAGATCCCAGGGATAAATTTAGACATGTCGATAAAGTTACTGCTGCTGCAGGTCTGAAAATAACCTCGCCTGACCTTGAAGGTGTACTTGCTGGAAGTCCACTCTATGTTGTTAAACGGCCTGAGGACGAAGAAAAATTAAAAATAAGTATAGAGTCCGAGATTAGATCAGCGATAATACAAACAGAGACCAACGGCATAATTTTGCGATGCGATACCATAGGATCAATTGAAGCTATTACTGAACTTTTGAAAAAAGATAACATACCAATTAGATCCGCTGATCTAGGGACTATTACTCGCAGGGATATCCTCTCTGCCTCTGCCGTTAGAGAGAAAGATCGTTACCTAGGAGTGGTTCTTGGATTCAATGTAAAGGTCTTTGAAGATGCAGAAAAGGAAGCCTTTGAAAGGAAAATAAAAATATTTAACGAAAAAATAATCTACAATTTAGTTAGAAGTTACTCTGAATGGGTAGATTATGAAAAAGTTCACGAAGATTCAATTATTTTTAATGAAATACCCCCTATCTGCAAATTTCAGTTCATGAAAGGTTATGTTTTCAGAAGGAACAACCCCGCAGTATTTGGTGCCGAGATACTAGTCGGTAAATTAAGGCAAAAGATTACTGTAATAAATCAAGATGGTAAGAAAATTGGTGTGGTACATCAAATACAAAATGAAGGCAAAAACCTAGATATCGCCGATAGAGGAACACAGGTAGCTCTTTCCATAAAGGAACCTACGATTGGCAGACAGATAAATGAAGGCGATGTTTTTTATACAGATCTTAACAGCAGACAAGCAAGAATACTGCTGGAAAGATTTTCAGACAAACTCAGCGAAGAGGAGCAGGAAATTTTTAATTTTATATTATCAAAAAAACGTGAATCAGATCCTGCGTTTGGATATCTGTGAAATTAAGATTCAAAATTTTGTTACTGGTACTTTTCTAGTAAACCTTCTAGCCCCTTCTCGCCAACAGCGCCGACTGCTTTTTCGACTAGCTTTCCATTCATAAATACGATGAATGTAGGAATTGCGTAGACGTCAAACCTCATTGCCACTCCCTGGTTGTCATCAACATTCAGTCTTCCAAAAATAACTTTCTCTTCATACTTTTTGGCAAGCTTGTCAAATATTGGAAGCATGAACTGACATGGTCCACACCATGTTGCCCAAAAATCTACTAGTACGGGCTTATTGCCCCCTATTATTTCATCAAAGTTTTTTTCGGACAATTCAACAAGCGCAGGCTTATTAGAATCAGAACTCATTGTTACAATTTATCATCTGAATTGATATTTAAATCTTGTAAGGCAACAACAAAAATTTCTACACTACCTATTGTAAGTCCTTCTAAAATGTTGGTCTCGTAATGTTTTGAGCCTTTTCGGTTCACTATAAATCAAGTATGAACCTTACTTTATTCAAATCTCCTTCCTGTAAAACTTCCATTTCATGGTAGGTCACCCCTTTTATTTCGGTCCTATAGCCATGTTTTGACAAGTCTATTAAATCTGTCATTGTCAATGCTGTCAGTCGATACTTGGATTCCAGTTTAGAAATTTTTATCTCAAAATTTGACATTACCTTGTTATCTATTGCAATAAGTAAAAGTATCCTTTCCAACCAGTTGAATAATAATTCGGGATGGTCATGTCCATCTACTTCAAATTCTAATTTGCTTTTGCCCCGAATTTCGTTAATATCAAACATTACATTGATTGTTCCTTTGGCTGCGTACGAAAATGCTTCTTCCATGCTGTCACCGTACGCCTCAATATATGCATCGGTGACATGGTCAAGATATCTGTAACCTCCGGCCAACAATGTCTGTTTTTCTGCTGCATTATTATAACTAATCGCAAAATCTAAATGATGATACACGATCCTCATGATTGTGAAGTTAGACCTTCCGCGAGGAATGAGGGATTTGCAATATGAGGAATTAGGAAATATATCCCATATTAGAGACAAATTCGTAGAAACTGCAGAAATCTTTGACTTTAAGCAAACAGAGCCTTCAACGCTGGAATTATTATCCACTCTAGAAGCCAAAAGCGGGCCATCAATAATTGATGAAACATACAGCTTTACGGATAAAGGTGGACGAAATATAGCATTACGCTTTGACCTTACCATAGGATTGTCTAGATTTGTTTCTATGCGAAGAGACCTTAAACTCCCAGCAAAACTATCATCATTTGGAGGTGTCTGGCGTTATGACGAACCACAGTTAGGCAGATACAGATATTTTCATCAATGGGATATCGAAATATTCGGATCGCCAGAGGTAGATGCTGATGCTGAAACTATAGAGTTTGTTTCACACTTCTTGAAAAAATTGGGAATTGATTTTGTCATTGCATTAAACCATAGATCTATTTTAGAAGAATACTTGACAAGGTCTCTTGGGATTACAGACAATAGCACTGTAAATGAAATGATGAGGGCAATTGATAAACTTGCCAAAAGAAGTAGTGAGCACATAGTTGAAGAATATAAGCAAAAGCTTGACTCGGCCAGTTTGCGAAAATTTATTGAATTTGTCTCCTTTAACGGCACACCTGAGAAAATGCTAGAAAACAGTAAGGTAAGTGAATTTGAGTCATCCAAAGTCCTTGTGGAACTTGTAGACTCTTTAAAATCAAGACAGGTAAGCAACTTGATGGTAGATTTTAGGATAGTCCGAGGACTTGATTATTATTCGGGCATTGTATTTGAAGCCAAAGATCAAACATCGCAGATTGGATCGCTTGTGGGTGGCGGCAGATATGATAGATTGACAGAAGCGTTTGGTAGAAAGGATTTGTTTGCAACCGGTGCCGCAGGTGGCGTGGAAAGGATTCTTACAGCCATCAAAGACAAATCAAACAAGACAATCCAAAGGCCCCTAATTTATGTCACTTACAGTTCCAGAGAAGAAAAAAAACATGCAATTGAAGTGGTTTCAAAATTAAGGAATCTTGGGTATGCAACTGATTATGACATAAATGGCAGAACAGTAAGCAAACAGTTTCACGAAGCTGCCCTCAAAAAAGCAGTTGCCATAATTATCATAAGCTTTGATGAATTCAAGAAAGACATCGTTACTATAAAATCTGGATCAAAGGAACAGAAGCAGAGTATTAATGAAATTGACAAATATTTAGACCAGATAATATAGACAAATGTAATTCAAAATTTCTTATTCGTTTCATTTAATACTGTGAGCCTTTGGTTTAAATTTTAATCATTTTTATATTCTTCATTTTTATCATACCATTTGGCTTTTTATCATATACAATTCTTATGACCAAATCTGGCGGATCATAGCTAACATAAAAATCGTCTTTTTCCAGGATTTGTATATCATGACCCAATGTTATCTGTGATTCTTGTATCCCGTTTTCAATCAATTTCCTCTTGGCAGCTAGCGCTATGACATCGTCTGAAGTATTGGTTGTCAAGAGCACCTTGCCAGTGCAATTTAGGCTCATCTGACTGGGAAAAATAGCTCTCACAATTAAAGTGTATCTTCAATCATTCCTGCTGCATTAGGTTTTATTTCTCTGAAAAAGAATAATATATTTACTGCTGAATATAGAGGTCATCGTAAAGGATAATGGATGGATGGATGAGGTTGCAATAGTTATTTGACAGACCATATTTCTCACGATATGCTTATCATAGGCACGGGCCTGGCAGGATTGCGTGCCGCTATATCTGCTGCAGTGACAAATGACAAGTTGAATATTGGAGTAATTTCAAAGGTCCAGGTTATGCGATCACATTCGGTCTCTGCCGAAGGTGGAACGGCAGCGGTCTTATTTTCTGATGAGGGAGACAATATCGAGTCCCACATATATGATACCATAAGGGGTAGTGATTTCCTGTGCGATCAAGATGTAGCTGAAAAACTAGCCCATGAAATACCAAATGAGATATACCAAATGGACAAGTGGGGAATGCCCTGGTCAAGAAGGGATGATGGCAGAATCGATCAAAGAAAATTTGGTGGATATTCTTTCCCAAGGGCTACCTATGCGCAAGACAAAGTTGGTTTTTATGAAATGCAAACACTGTACGATACGTGTCTAAAATATGATAACATCCATTTTTATAATGAATGGTTTTGCACATCAATACTTGATGATGGTAACAATAACTTTTCCGGTGTTACTGCTATAGAGATGAAAAGTGGAAACTTTTATGTGTTTGACTCTAATTCTGGAATTATCGCCACCGGTGGTGCAGGAAGACTTTATAGCTTTTCAACTTATGCCTACTCCTCCACTCCGGATGGTCTGGATATGGGTTATAGGGCAGGTTTGGCCCTGAAGGACATGGAATTTGTCCAATTTCACCCAACAGGGATTCTTCCATCAGGTATTCTCATAACAGAAGGCGCCAGAGGAGAAGGCGGATATTTGATAAATAATTTAGGCGAGAGATTCATGAAAAACTACGCACCAGAAAAACTAGAGCTGGCTCCCCGTGACGTTGTTTCCAGATCAATGATAAAGGAAATTGAAAATGGAAGGGGTTTTAAACACGAAACTGGAGTAGACTGTCTAAAGTTAGACCTCACTCATTTGGGCGAAGAGCGCATAAAAGAAAAGTTAGCAGGCATTAGAGAGATTGGTTTCAAATTTTCAGGGGTCGATATAATAAGTGAGCCTATAGAAATTAGGCCTGTTTGTCATTACATGATGGGTGGCATTCACACTAACATCGATGGTCAAACTGAATTGAATGGCTTGTGGTCTGCAGGTGAAGCAGCCTGCAATAGCCTGCACGGGGCAAATAGGCTTGGAGCAAACTCTACTTCAGAATGCTTGGTATGGGGAAGCATAACAGGAAAAATGGCTGCAAATTACGCTGAAAAGAAGAAAGAGGCAGGCACAACAACAACCATTGCAGAAAATAAGATTGAATCTGAAGAAAAGAGAATATTTGATGGTATTTTCCGTGGAAGAGGCCAAGTCAACCCATATGATATTAGAAAGGAGTTTACAGATATGATGGACGTCAAGGCCTATATTTTCCGAGATGAAAGCAAACTCATTGAAGGCTTGAAAAAAGTTAGAGAACTTCAGAATTCAGCATGGAAGCATGTTGATGATAGCGCCAAGGAATATAATACAAATTTCATTAATGTAATGGAGATAGATTCATTATTGAGGGTGGGAGAAATAATATTAGTTGGAGCTTTGAATAGGAGGGAATCACGCGGGGCGCATTCTAGGACTGACTACCCTAACAGAGATGATGTTAATTTCCTAAAACATACACTGGCATACTTTAAAGGCGAAGATGAACCGCACTTTTCGTGGCATTCTGTAACCTTGACAAGATATATTCCAGCAGAGAGAAAATACTGATGAAAGAGATAGAACAGCCGACTCGTAACAACTTGGAAGGAATAGGAGGATGGCTTAATCCTTCTAGGTATGGTTGGGAGCGAATTTCCTACTGGTTTCAGAGATTAACTGGAGTTTTTCTTTTAATCTACTTTATTGGACATGTGTATGAAACAAGTACTATAGTTAATGGCCAGAATGCATGGGAATCATTTTTAGAATTAACTCAAACAGTATGGGGACACCTGTTTCTAATTATGGTAATTGGTGCTAGTACATTTCATTCTGCAAATGGGATTCGACTCGTCTTTACCCATGTAGGTATCGGACTGGGAACTCCCGGAAGACCAGACTACCCATACAGCCCTGCATCACTAAATTACAGACAAAAATCCGGAATATGGATAGCATTAATTTTGTCTGCAGTAGCAATGTACTACGGCTTTAACGTCTTGTTCGGAGTGTAATCAATCAATCATGGAAAGCCACACACTATTAAAAGAAAGCCAAATAATGAAAATTCACTACATTACAGGTATTGCTGCAATATTTGTTGTTGCAGTTCATATCTTAATGAGACTAGTAGTCCCATTTGAACTGAGTCTTGAATATGATTACATTATCGCTAATTACAAGAATTTAGTCTATGTTTTAATTTTAGAATCAATTCTTGTCCTAATTTCTGTGCATGGTTTTAACGGAGTAAGAATAATATTATTAGAGTTGAGACAAAGCAGGGCCTGGGAAAACATGGTTACTGTTGTGACAATTTCAGCAATGATTGCACTGATTGCATATGGGACTAGAACAATAATATTGGCAAATGGATTGGGATAATAGATATTGAGCAATACGGCTGACAACAATAACAATGACAATAACATAAATGAGCAGCGGATAACATTAAAAGTATATAGAGAAAACAGGTCACAGAAAACGGGGTCCCATTATGACACTTTTAAAGTCCCGTACAGAAAATGGACAACCGTACTTGATGCTCTATTATATGTAAAGAGTTACATAGATTCAAGCGTTGCCATAAGATACTCGTGTAGGATGGCCTCATGTGGTTCCTGTGGAATGAAAATAAATGGGATCCCAAAACTGGCCTGTTATACAAAAATCTCTGAACTGGAAACATCAACTATTGAATGCGAACCGCTGTCAAATTTTCCAATTATAAGAGATCTTGTTACTGATTTTTCACGATTCTTCACTCATCATAAAGACATGCAGCCTTATTTACAAGCCAAAGACAATTTAGAAACTGATACTAAGAAAGGGACTTTTTCATTTTACCAATCGCCAGAAGACGTGGATAAGTATCTACAGTTCTCTTACTGTATAAAATGCGGTTTGTGTTATTCTGCATGTCCTACTGTTGGAACTGATATGAAATTTCCCGGACCACAGTCTTTGGCGCAACAATACCGATATTTTGCCGACACAAGGGATGAATCCAAGAATAGATTGGATATTGTAGATGATAGACATGGAATATGGCGATGTCATTTTGCTGGCTCATGTAGCAAAGTATGTCCTAAAGGAGTAGATCCTGCTCTAGGAATACAGCTATTAAGATCCTACATGCTAGGCATATCCAAGAACGATAAGGTCCCAGCAAAAAGAATTGAAATAAACAATAACGCAAACACGGAAGATGGCACTATTGATAGCAATAGCTAATATAGTTCAATTCAAAATTTCAAAATCTTTTTAACCCTAAACTATTTTGAAGGTAATTTGCTTTCATTAACTTGTTTGTTTATGGCGTCAGCCATGAAGTGATTACTCACATTTACCTTTGATTCTGTAACACCCTGTATTTTGTAGACATTGTCCCGAATGTCTTGAGCTATTTTGAAACCAAATATGGCAGGACAAAACGGACTTGTCAAGTGTAAATCTATTTTTACCTTCCCTTCTTCAATGTCGACCTTATCAATTAATTCAAGTTCCATGATGGAAACTCCAATTTCAGGATCTACGATTTTTGTGAGCTCATCAAATATTGATTTTCGTAATTGCTGAATTTCCTGACTCATATGTTTAATGAATTTATTTTTATACTATATAACTATTGATTTTTTTTGTTAAAATAATTGGATAACTGGAATGAAAATAAATAACCAGGTCATAAATATCAATAAATAAGTCTAGGCGTTTGTTTTAACCATGTATAGATCGAGGCACAAAGAAGATCTAGATAAGCGCATATTAAATTTTCTTTCATCCATTGATATAGATGATAAGATTCTCTATTATGATATCTTATGTACCAAGGTCCATGTGATAATGCTTTACAATATTCACATATTAGACAAGGATGATGTTGCACGCTTGATACGAGAGTTGGACAGTGTATTGCGTTACCCAGAAAAACTTGCGAAAGAAGGATATGAAGATATTCACGAGGCGCTTGAGACCCACTTGATAAGAAAGATAGGAATCAATGTGGGGGGTAAAGTTCAGACAGGCAGATCACGAAATGATCAAATTGTTACAGATATCCGAATTAAGGCAAGGGATGATACAATAAATGTCATAGTTCACCTAATTAATTTAATAAAAGTACTAATAGCAAAGTCTGAAGACAATCTAGATTCAATAATGCCTCTTTATACGCATTTGCAACAAGCACAGATAGGAAACTTTGCCCACTATCTGCTATCATATTCTGATGGCCTTATACGAGAGATAGATAGGTTGTTTTCGCTGTATGATAGGTTAAATCAATCCCCATTAGGTGCCGGCCCAATTGGAGGATCACTTTTACCACTTGATAGAAATATGACGGCAAAACTGCTCGGTTTTGATAATATAATATCTAATTCGATAGATGCAACATCATCAAGAGATTTCATGGTAGAGCTTGTATCAATTATGTCTTCAATAATGATAACGTTGAGTAGAATTTCGGAAGATTTTATTATTTGGTCCTCCCAAGAGTTCGGTTTCATAGAAATCAGTGATAGACATGCTTCAACATCAAGCGCCATGCCACAGAAGAGAAACCCTGATCCACTTGAAATAACAAGGTCCAAAACGGCAATTGTGATTGGAAATCTCACAACCATTTTGACGATACTAAAATCACTGCCTTCGGGCTATAGCAGGGACTTGCAGGATACAAAGATTCCCTTTTGGAACTCTGTCGAATTAGTAGTCTCGTCACTAAATATCATGAATGACATCATTCAGTATCTAATAGTAAAAAAAGATGTAATGAGAAGAGCGTCAAACGAAAGTTATGCAATATCTCTAGATATCGCAGAAGTATTGGTTACTAGATACAAAGTACCTTTTAGAACCGCTCATAAATTGGTTGGAGCGCTAGTTAATCGGTCGATAAGTAACAATGACGAGATACCTTTCAGGTCTTTATCAGGTAGCGAAATTAAAGATATTCTGTCGAAAGTTAAAGCCGATATCACTGTAGATAAACTACTCAAAACAATAAGAGAGATTGACTCCAAGAGATCTATTAGAGTCCGCCATTCTGAAGGTTCTCCAAATCCTAAAGAGCAGACTATAATAATAAGGAAACGCAAGTTACTATTACATAGATATTCAAATGATGTTCAGAAAAAGAAAGAAAGTATAGATCTCGTAAACGAGAACATACAAGATACAATAAAGCATATTGTGACACATTCAAATCTAAAATAGCAATAAACACGAGCGATGACTTTTCACATTCGCAAGTATCATAAACTATTAGTATTGGTTATTTTCAAAAATGAGTTTTAATCAGAGTTATTGTAAGAAGCAAAATTAGTCAGCATTGCTAATGGTCCTGATTTAGCCAACGAAATTCCAATAAGTCCTATAAAATTGATCATAATAATTTTATGTATTTTTATTCTTACTTTGTACTTTAAATTAGCTAAGAAAACTTTGCAACAGAGATTTTTGAACATGCAATCTATTTTCTGCCTCATCCCAAACAACAGATTTGCTTCCATCTATCACTTCTGACGTTACTTCTTGACCCCTTTTTGCAGGCAAACAGTGCATAAAAATTGCATCGTCCTTCGAGTAGCTCATTAGTTTGTCGTTTACTTGATATTTTGGAATAAAAGTCGATCTTCTCTTTTCATCTTCTTTTTCTTTCCCGATAGAAACAAAAGTGTCTGTTACGACAATATCGGCGTTTTTTACTGCTTCTATTGGATCTCGTAGAATAGTAAAATCTGTTGCCTTTAATTTAGATTCCCGTGTTACTATTTTAAGTATCTCTAATGGCGGATCGTATCCTTCTGGAATTGCAGCTTTGATATTCAATCCCATTTTTGCGCATCCTATTAGTAAATCATTACAAACATTATTTCCATCACCTATCCATGAAAGCGTTAATCCTCTGAAGCTCTTCTTATATTCCAATATTGTCATCAGATCAGCCAAGATCTGGCATGGATGATACAAATCAGATAATCCATTAATTACGGGAATTTTACAATTTTGTGCCAATTCAACAATTGTTTTATGGGAATAAACTCTTGCCACCAAACAGTCAACGTACAATGATATGGTTTTGGCAGTATCTTGGATTGATTCTCCTCTGGATAGCTGAAGATCATTAGAATTCAGATAAATGGTATTACCACCCAATTGAAACATTGCAGTTTCAAAGCTCAAGCGCGTTCTAGTTGAGGGTTTTTCGAACATCAATGCAAGACTTTTCCCTGCCAAAGATTGGTTTTCCACATTATTGTTGCCATGATTAAGATTCTTTTTTAATTCAATTGCATACGAAATTAGATTGAGGATCTCTTCCTCACTTAAATCGGCAATGCTGGTTAGATATTTCTTATTTAATAAGATCATCTATATCATCATCAGTTAAATATACTACTTCATCCTCACTTTTGCTTTCAGCGACTTTCTTACTTGTGTCTTTATCTTTTTTTCTTTTTATATCTTTATCTTCATTTTGTTTAACTTTGTTGATATTATCTTGGACTTCTTGTTGTTTGTCATCTTTCTCTTTGAAAAATCTCAAAAAGGAACCCTTTTTTGCTTTTATTTCATTTTTCTGTTTTACTAATCGATCATCGATTTTGTCCTTTTTATTACTAATATTTGGATCCTCCTTCCCAACATTAGTAATTTCGCTTCTACCAAACTCCTTGTCAATCTCAATAGGATTAGTTGTCGCTGCTATTGTAGAAGACGCGAGCAACTTATCAGATTCGACAGACTTTTTGGTATCAGGGATTAATGTTTCAAGAGTACTCTCATCAGTTTGTGATTCTGTTTTGGGAACATCGTTAAAAGTTTCTTGTTCGAAAATATCATCTTTTAATTCTTTCAGGTTGTCGCCGCTTTTTTCATATGATCTGTCTTTGAAAATTGAATCAAGAAATGCGTCGTAATCAAATTCAGCCAGGTCATCATATCCTTGTCCTACTCCTAGATATAAAATGGGTTTATGAGTTAAATAAGCAATTGAAATAGCTGCCCCGCCTTTGGAATCAGCATCACTTTTAGTCAATATGGACCCGTCGTAATTAGTGTACTCAAAGAATTCTCTTGCCTGGTTAACAGTATCGTTACCTGCTAAGGAATCACCAACGAATATTTTCATATCAGGTTTTATAACTCGAATTATCTTGCTGACTTCCTCCATGAGGTTCTTAGAAGTCTGCATTCTGCCAGCTGTGTCTATTAAAACAGCGTCAATGTAATTCTTTCGAGCGTGCTCCAATGCATCCCTTGCGACAGCAGATGGATCAGCCCCATATCTTTGTGTGATTACTTTAACATTGAGATTGTCACCATGATGAGTTATCTGTTCAATAGCCCCAGCTCTATGTGTGTCTGCAGCTGCCAGCGCGACCGATACACCATGATCTCTCAACAATTTACAGAATTTTGCAACAGTAGTAGTCTTTCCTGTTCCATTGATACCAAGAAAGATAATAGAATATGGTCCTGATTTGGATCTCTTCTTCTCCAGTATGGATTGAATGATATCTGTCTTGTTATTTGTTGATAAAAATAAATCGGATAGAAAAGAATATAATTTTGTTGTTATTACCTGCTCTGAATCTTCTGACCGTTCCAATTTCAAATTCTGTATTTCATTTTTTGTTTTGGATGTTAGCTTGTCTACAATTTCTTGAGCTACATCATTTTCCATTAAACTTATCTCCAATTTGTCAAAGATACTGTCAATCTCTTTTTTAGAAATTGATTTTTGACCAAGACTCTTTGCGGTTTCAGAGAATATTTTTTTTAACTTTTCAAACAAACGGAGAACAACCTGAATCCAACTAAGCTGGAGTGTGCTGTGATTTTTGAATTTCAGAATTTATTTCGTTTTGGAGTTGATTCATACGAATCGCCACCTGTTCTTTCTGTGATTGTAATTGTTTTGATGCAAGCTCAAATTCCTTGATTTTTGACTCTACATAATTCTTTGTGTTTTCTTTCGACTTTTCAATAGTAACACCCGAACCTACGTTAACTAGAAGATTAGTTACTGCAGGGACAGACACTTTAAGATAAATACCAATTCCAATTGGGACAAGAGATTCTTCCTGCTTAGCGGAAGACGATAATTCTTGAATTGCCTCAGAAGCCAGATGGGCTTCTGCAATTAGTCTATTAACTGTCGATTCTTTTGTTAAAATATCATTCATATAAGCTTCAAGAATTTTTGATTGTTGAATCATCTCGTTAACTTTTTGTTCAGCTGAGACTTGGTCTTTAGAATTATCAGTAGAAGCCATATTGCTATATTCTGTGAGTAAAAAACGGGCATATAACTTTGCCTAAAGTTTACCGTGCTCCATTGCTTTCATTGCTTTGCTTTTCATTCTGTATATAATTGGTGTATTTTTGAGCTACGTCTTGCCCTTTTTTGAAATAATATAAAACGCATGAGAAGATATTAAAAATGCTGCAAGCGACATCTTGGTAGCAAATACCAAATTCCAAGGGGTTTGAGGATTGGGATACGGGATATTAATACTGTCCAAATTTATGCTTCCACCAAGTGCATTGATAGTTATTAGTGAACTCCATACAACAAAATTATAGACAAATTCGTATAGCGAAATAACAACAATTGCTAACACGATAAGCTGGAAGATAGAACGCAGTGCTGGGGAGACTTCCTTGACTTTGTCACCACCAAGTTTGGTAACACAATACCATGAAACTACAGAAACAATCATCAGGTAGGTAACTAGCTTTGAAAGTCCCTTAAATGGAAATTCTGTTTTTACGAGAATTTCTCCTATCACTATTTTACCTGTGGCTGCAAATTCAATTATACTCTGGTACAGCGCATAGAACGTAATAGCGGCCATCATAATAGCGGATATGTAAAAAACTATGAGATATACAGTTCTAGCAGATATTCTTTTTTCAATGGAGTAGTACATAATCCGTAATGTATTATCTGACAGATTCTATTAAATATAAAATTATTCTTGGGGGCTCTTTTCATTATGAATTTTACCCAATTCGGCGTTAGCGCAACTCTCGTTAACGATTATCATTTTCATGTATTACTAGACGCCAAATTGAGAAAATGATGAGACACTAGATACATATTCAGTTCAAACTCACTTTGAATAATGCGTGTAATAATATGCTCACATGAAGCCGATATTGATGGTATGTATTCTGCTTCTGTTGCCTTGATAAAATATCCTAATGCTCATGTTTCTTTCTATAATTACGGTCTAGATTATTTCAAAAAAATGTTTGATTATCTGAAAGATGAAGCAAAAAAGGCAGTAGGCGGACTTGTAATTATTTCTGATCTTGGCATAAATGATGATAGTGTATCACAGTTATGCATAGATACAATTCGATATCTGAAAACGAGACGGTGGTCGATAATTTGGGTCGATCATCATCCCTGGCACAGACAAAGCCTTGCGTCAATTCGAAAATTGATTAAATTGTATCACGACCCCACTGGAAAGAAATGTGCAACTGAGATCATGTATGATAGACTCCTGAACAAGAGCAAAATTGCAAGACAGCTAAAACTGATAGCACATATCTCTGATTTTATGACGGATGTCAAGAATCATGATTCCAGAGTCTCTGAATTAATCCATTTTTACCGAAATAGTTCAAGATCCAGACAAAAACTTGAATCTCTAGTTCGAAAAGCATCGATAGGAGTGTTATGGGACCATGAGATGCAGCTTGATTACGTAAAATTCGCCAAATTGAGCGACTTTCAAAAAAGCAAGTCCTTTAATACACTTGTTATTAAGAAAGTCAACTCATTTGACGTGGCATTTGTTTTCACATACCCACTTGTTCAGGCAAGCCTTTTTGCCAATGAAATATTCTCCAAAATGAAAATTGACCTGGTTATGCTCTTCAATAAGGAGGGAAAAGTAAGCATCAGAAGGAATACAAAAAAAATTTCATGTAATGAAGTAGCGTCGTTTCTCGTTGAAGGCGGCGGACATGAATTTGCTTCTGGTGGAAGATTGGAAAATGACCCGAGAAATCCTAATGCCTGCATAAAAGAAATGCAGATGGCGATAAAGAGATCATTAAACTCGAGCTGAATCTGCCAAATGTATTGATTGTCCATATTCTACTCAAATATAGAACCTATTGAAAAATTGAGAAAAACAAATAAATTTCAATGGAATAAGAGAGTGTTTGTGGCAAGCGAAAATAAGGGAGAAGGCGACACTAGCACTATCCCAAGTGAAAACTCGGTAGGAAATGTTATTTACGAATGCATGCGATGCGGTACTCCTGTTTCTAACGAAGAACTCTCTAAACTCCCTGAAATAAAGTGTATTTGTGGATTTAGGGTATTTCGAAAGGCAAGGCAGCCTATCGTAAAGCAAGTAAAAGCAATATAACATATTTCAGTCAGACTGCCAACGCTTATTTGCCAGTTTTTGGTTAAAGATATTATGAAGATTGTTTGTCCTGATTGCAGGAAACCTGCCGAGCTTTCAGATGATTTTAGCTTTGTAAAGTGTCAATTCTGCAGTCTAGAAATGACTTATGGTGAATATGTAAAGTACATTGCCTACAGGGACGTAAGATATAGAGACGTATTAAGTGACTACAAAAAATAGTCCCTAATCTAGTTATTTTTGGACAGTTGAATCATAAATTTCAATTACTATCATGATTAAATTGCAAGATTATTTGATTTGGTACACTGTTTCCTTTTCTTTCATTTCTTTCATTTCTTCTCTCGTCTCTTATTTTTTTATCATTGTTGAAACTATAGACAATACATCTCTGTCTTTTATTTGATAGTCACCGGGTAATCTTAAACCGTTTCTAACATCGACTGCATAAACAATACCTTTTGATAATTCTGTGTGTATATCACCTGCAAGATCCTGCACAGAGGAACCATTTTTCATAAGAAAGGCATCTGGAAGTACGTTACCCTTTTTATCTGACAACTTGTTTGGATCGGAAACAGGGTAAACTACGTTCATGTTTAATAACTTGAAAACAGCAATGTTTAATGCAAACTGCACTCCCGTTCTAAGATACTCACCTAACACATCTTTTCTGATGAAATTGAGTGCCCACTTTTGCTTTTCGTTAAGAACTGTATTTTCAAATATATCAAATATTTCGTCTCCTGGAGAATATTTTATCAAACCCCTGTTCTGTGCTCGACGCAGAGTAAGCTCAGCATCCGCACTCGAAGGAATTACAAACATATGCTTATTGTGTTCACGAAGCCTCTTGAAATTTTCTGCAGCCGGATGAAGATCTATCTTGTTTGCTACGATTAGCGAAGGTTTTGATATTTCCCTAAGGGTAGAAACAAATTTTCGACTTTCATCCGAATCGAGCTCATGTATATTCTTGTCGGCAAGATTATTTTCAGCTATTGATTTTTTTACGTGCCATTCTTTCACTCCAATACCGCCAAATATTTCAGTAACAGCACGAGCCACGTCCATGCCGGTGTTGGTCATTCTAGATATTTTCTCTCGATTTCCCTCAAATAATTTCAAATACCATAGTACGAGTTCTTCTTCTATATCGGATACATCGGCAATTGGGTCTCCGACGCCAGCTTCAGCGATTTTACCAGATGCGTCAATACTTCCTGATGCATCTACGATGTGGAGTAAGACATCAGATTGTGCGGCAACGGATAAAAACTGGTTACCAAGTCCTTTACCTTCCCATGCACCTTTTATGAGTCCAGGAAGGTCTATCAGTTCTACAGGAATAAATCGCCATCCGTCATGACAGAGAGAATTTCGTGGATTGTCAACAACTCCAAATTCCTTATGGACACACAAGGTAATTACGTGGGCATTTCCATGAATTGGTTTTTTTGTTGTAAATGGGTAATTAGCAATTTCTTCATTTCCCAAAGTAGCCGAGTTAAAGAAAGTAGTTTTTCCAGTATTTGTTTTACCTATTAAACCAATTCTTATCACATATCTATTATTCTAGCTTGATTATTTATATCTAGCAAGTAATTTGATCAAAGCTCGGCAAAAATCAGAGGGGACAAAATTAGCCTTATGTTGATCAAGATATCACACGTTTATAAAAATAGTTCTATATGAACAAAATAGAAATTTCTTTAGTGATTAACTTAAGTTTTATTCCATCTCAAGCCTTTAATAATTATATTATGAATCTTTAATATCAGCAAAAATGCACTCAGAATTAGGATTTCAAATCAATAAAGTTTTAGTTATAGGTCTTGGGCAATTAGGTTTGCCTGTTGCAAAATATGTGAAACAAAGAGGTTTCGAGACATTTGGATATGATATGAACTCGGAGAGAATGAAGCAGGCCGAGAAAAACTTTGGAATTAAGAGTATTGAACAATTTGATGAAATTGATGTTTTTATTTTGTGCGTTTCTACACACGATCCCGATGACGAATATACACCATATGTAGATGGTCTTTTTGAGCTAGCAAGAAAAATCTCTAAAGAAGCAAAGAACGGTTCCCTTGTTTCCATAGAAAGTACTGTGCCAAAAGGAACTTCAAAGAAAATTTTTGAAATTCTAAACCACAGACTTCACGTGGCACATGTTCCTCACAGATGGTATGCACTTGAAGAAGAAATACACGGGGTTAATCAAGTCAGAGTAATCGGTGGAGTAAGTGACTGTTGTCTAAAGACAGCACTTCAGTTCTACGACAGGAATAATGTAGCTCTTGAATTTAACGACATCACTAATAAAGAAGATACAAGCGGAGACTCTCAAACCACAGCTGTCGATCTTGGTATTCCTATGCACCCCGTATCTGAAATAGAGATTGCAGAACTGACTAAAATAATCGAAAATGCCGACAGGTATCTGCAAATAGCCTTTTCCGAAGATTTGTATCTCTACTGTCAGGCCAATAATGTTAACTTTGGAGAACTGAGAGATTCCTTGAACACAAAATGGAATGTAAAAATTCTTGAACCTCGTGATGGAGTCGGAGGACATTGTTTACCCAAGGACACAAAGATGTTCCTGCAGTCGTCAAAATCAATAAAAAGTAAGATATTGATGTCCGCAATGGAAGTCGACAAGGAATACCGAAGATTCAGAGAATTGAGAGGTGCCAGGTTGATTCCGCATGCCATTAACAGTTCATAAATAGGAAAACAATCTTGATCTGTTTGTATGGAATCTAAAACAATTATAGCTTTTGGAGCACATCCAGACGACCTTGAAATTGGCATGGGTGGTACCATTGCTAAACTTTCCACCATGGGCTATATCGTTCAGCCAATCATAGCTACGTTACCAAATTTTATAAAGTCAGATACAAAAGAAGGAAGAAAGTCAGAGTCAATTTTGGCAGCTAAAGTAATGGGGTGTAAATCTCCAATATTTCTTGACCTGTCTCCTGAACAAATGGTGTTTGGTAGAAAATTGGTTACCTTGATTGATTCTTTGATTACAGAACACAAACCAGATTCGGTTTTCACTCAGTGGTACGGTGATTCTCATCAGGATCATCAAATTTTAACTAGAAGTGTGATTTCAGCTTGTAGAAACCAGAATAACTTGTTCATGTATGAAACTACGATACCAGGAGGCATTACTGAAAATTCATTTAGACCACAATTATTTGTGGATATCACTGAAACAATAGATATAAAGAAAAATGCACTTGAATGTTTTCAATCTCAATTTAACCGTTGCGGAGAGATTTGGATACCTGCGGTAATCGGTAGATGTTCTTATAGAGGATATCAAGTAGATGCCAAATATGCTGAAGCATTCGAAGTTGTTAAAGTCACAAAATGGTAGTAGTTATCTGAAATATGAAGTGAAATTTGGCTAAATGCTTTATAACAAAACATGATTATTTTGGAACTGATGTCCTCCACACTTAAGGCCAACTTCATAACCAGAACTGGATCCATAAACCTAGTTATTGGTAATTTCTTTTTGCTCGGAAACTTTTGAACAGTTTATAAGTCAATATTTTATTTCCTTTTTGCAAAGGATTTGCAAATGAGCAATGCCTCATGGGCTCGTAGCTCAGCTTGGATAGAGCGCCTGCCTTCTAAGTTTTAACAAAGAGAGCCGGAAGTCGAGGGATCGAAGCCCTCCGGGCCCGTGCCACTAATTCGGAGAATATACAAATGTTATTAGTGCCGGTCAGTCAAGTGGATGTCATTATAGCATTTTACCGTCACCTTCAAGATCAATTTGATTCCAAATTTCAACTCACGTTTATAAGAGGCTTAAATTCTAAAAATTTCAACGATGTTTGATGATAATCAGTTAAATGGCATTATAAAGAATGCTCGTGATGGAATTAAAAAACGTAATTTCACTCAATCTGCAGAATTAACACTGATTTTAAAAGATATTGATGTTAAAAAGGGATTCAGCGTTAACGAGGTGGTAAATCTTCCAAACAAGTCCACAAAAACTTCGACCATATGTGTATTTGCGTCAGGTGACATGGGAACAAGAGCAAGAAAAGCTGAGGTTGATAGAGTAATAGAACCTGATGAGTTGGACAGACTTGGCACTAACAAAAAGGACGCAAGAAAAGTTGTAAAGGCTTATGATTTCTTCCTGGCCGATACTACATTAATGTCCAAAGTAGGTCGCTCGTTGGGACAATTCATGGGACCTAAGGGTAAAATGCCATCTCCACTTGCATATGGGGCGCCTATAGAGAACATTGCAGATAGATTCAGGGGATCAGTTAGAGCAAGAGCAAAGAATCAACTCAATATTTCTGCCAAGATAGGTGACGAAAAAATGCAAGACGAGCAACTTGCGAGCAATGCGCAGGCGATTATATCAGCAGTTGAAAAGAAATTGCCACAGGGCGACAAAAATATTCATAATGCTATCATAAAATTTACAATGAGCAAACCCTCCAAGGCTTCGGCAGTAGCTCCGGAGAAAAACAAAAAGTAAAAGGCGAGATGTGATAATGACTGACAACAAGCACGCGAGAACAACTTATCCTAAAGGAAAGCAAGAGCTATATCAGAAAATGATCGAACTTCCAAAGTCTTATAATGTCATAGCACTCTCTAAGGTAAACAAGGTTAGAGCTACGCAGTTAATGATGATAAGGAAGAAGTTCCACAAAGACATCATCATCAAAGTAATAAAAAATAGGGTAACACAAAGGGCATTTGAAAAACTGTCAGAAGTACATGGAATTGAGAAATTAAGTTCCCAGCTAGAAG
This sequence comes from Nitrososphaeraceae archaeon, assembly GCA_044870765.1. Lineage (GTDB taxonomy): Archaea > Thermoproteota > Nitrososphaeria > Nitrososphaerales > Nitrososphaeraceae > TA-21. Next base: position 32,645 of record JBIOZG010000005.1, on the reverse strand, counting down.
GACAATGTGCTCTAATGTTTACCAACATAAGTCCATTCAAGCTTAACCTTATTTTTGATCAAAATAAGGTATTCCTAGCTGCAAAGGGTGGGGATGTTACAAGAACTGAAATAATGATTGCATCTGGTGACACAGGAATAACCCCAGGGCCTGTATTGTCAGAATTCAAAGAAGCAAGTGTGCCTACAAAGATAGATCAAGGTACAATATGGGTTAGTAAAGATACTGTCGTCGCAAAGCCCGGAGATGTGATTTCCACAAAGCTTGCATCTCTACTTTCAAAGTTAAACATAAAACCTATTGAAGCAGGAATTGTAGTAAACTATGCGCTTTCAGACAAATTAGTATTTGAGGAAAATGATTTAAGAATTGATTTAAATGAATTTAAGAATGAATTAGGCAGAGCACACAACGAATCTATTGCCCTTGCTATTGAATCTAGTTACTTTACAAAGGAAACAATCGGATACTTATTGTCCAAGGCATCTAGAAACGCACAAACACTTGCAATAGAATCAAACATATTGACAAACGAGACTGCAGGACTAATAATTTCAAAATCAGCAATGAAAGCTAATAATTTGGCTGCTCAACTAAAAAGTAAGGGTTATACACCAGGTTAGTCTCAATTTATTGCGATTCGACAAAAAGTAATCGCTCCCAATTTATTACAAATTTAGTTCCAGAAAATAATGTTGCTTACTTGAGCATTATGACTCTGATACAAAGATAAGAGAATGAATGGAAAGTCCTATCAATTCGATAGTAATGAAAAGATCAATGAATAAATAAAAAGAACATTACGAAATTAGATCTAGAAAAGAAAAACTAAGTAAATTAGGAAAAAAGGAAATCTAACCGAATAAAGAAGATAATCCTTCCAAGGCTTCTTCTTCCTTCTTTTCGTCCTTTTTCTCTTCTTTCTTCTCATCCTTTGCTTGTGTCGCTCCAGCATCACCAGCCGCAGCTGCTGTTGCAGGAACGGCCATAGCCATAGGAGTTGCCTTTAGAGATTCTTCAATGTTTACCTCGCTCAAGGCAGCTACGAGAGCCTTTATCTTTACTTCATCAGGGCTTGCACCAGTTGCTTTTATGACATTTTTTACATTATCTTCAGTGATATCCTTGTTTAATTTGTGTAGCAATAATGCAGCATATACGTATTCCATTTAAAGAATGCCTATTCATGACCATAATATAAAACTTTCAAAATCAAAGTATTTTCGTACTTCTTGCAACTGCGTACATATGGTCCTTTAGATCTCTTTCATAGAGCGAATTCATTTTTTCTATCAGAATTGCTCTTGCTTGCATTCTATCCTCCTCAGTCTTGGCCCTTAACACGTTAGCAAAAAGTTCAGCTAGATTTTCTTTTAACCATCCATCCAGTACGTGAAATCGCTCTTCATTTATCCATTTTGTTTTCGACGAATCAATATCGATGTCTTCATCAAAAATGCCAGTTTCAACATAATCAATTAGCATGAATATACAATTATTTGGATCAGGGTCTTGAAGAACAGCTTTTGGCCTGCCCTCACCTCTTCCAGAAGTTACCTTTTCAATAAGTCCTTCAGGAATGATATATGAACCTCTTACCCTTGCAACAGAATCAGCTAATGAAGTAATTCGTCCTATGACCAGTCTTAATTTTCCAGAGTAATCCTGGGAAAGAAATACGTAATCTCCCTCTTTTATCTTGGGCTTTCCAAATAACATATCAAATTGAGTTTTAGTAAATTATTTAATACTTGCGATAAAAGTATTGCCTGTTTTATTGAGTGTCGCTCATTATAGTACCTTGTTTCTAACCTGCCCGTTCAAATTTTAATATTAGTAAACTCGATATTTTGTTGTTATGCCAAGGGTATTTGTAGCCGCAGATATACATAGAAAAGGTGAACTTGAAAAGATTCAAAAGAATCTGATATCTAGTTTGAAACTTGAACATGTACATCTAAAACTTGTAAAGCCAGAAAATTTTCATTTTACACTAGTATTTTTTGGCGAAATAAATGATTCATTACTTGATAAGATAGTTACAAAAATTTCAGAAATAGAATTTCAGTCATTTAAAATAAGTTATGGCCCAATAGGCGCTTTTCCAGATATTAAGCGGGCTAAAGTTATATGGATAGGATTGGATGAGGAAACAAAACACACTTTCTCTCAAATGTACAATATTGTCATAACTAGACTAAAGGAACTGGATCTAAAGTTAGAAAATGAGATGGAAAAAGAGATAATACCACACATAACACTATTTAGAGCAAGGAAGGTGCCACTTTGTTTGAATCTACAACAAGTCCAATCAGATAATAAAATTGATGATGTAATCGATGCAATTTCAGTAAAAAAGAGCCTCATAACCCCTAATGGTCCTACATACGAGAACATAATATCCGTGAAGGGCAAATGAATTCTACAGAAAAGGCGATACAAAAAATATCAGAGTCTTCAGCTCCATCAAAATCAGGGCAGAAGAAATTAGCAAAAATATCAAATGATATAAAAAATGAAATTTTGAATTTTAAAGATAAAAGAATTTTAAAAGTCACTTTAGGTGGATCGTTTGCGAAAGGTACCTGGCTTGATAACGATACTGACATTGACTTTTTTGTAATGATAGAAAAAACGGTAGATCGAAAGGAATTCGAAGATCTGGGCAAAAAAGTTGGTTACCATGCTTTAAAAAAATACAAACCTTACTTACGATACTCTGAACATCCGTACGTTGAGGGCAAAGTTGACGGAATAAGAGTAAACATAGTACCTTGTTACAAAGTTGAAAAAAATAGATGGAAAAGTGCAGCAGATAGATCGCCGTATCATACTGATTTTATGCAAAAGATGTTAAATGAATTTTTGAAAAGTCAGGTAAGAGTCCTCAAACTATTCTTAAAGTCAATAGGAACATATGGTTCGCAAATATCCATTTCAGGTTTTAGTGGTTATGTAACTGAGGTACTCATCTTAAAATATGGTTCTTTCAGGAATGTTCTGCAAACATTTGCTGAACTTGTGCCAAATTACGTCATTTCGATAGATACACCGGATGAAAAAATAATCTCCAAATTTAAGAGTCCCATTATAATAATTGATCCTATTGATGCAAATAGAAATCTTGGTGCTGCCATATCAGCTGACTGTGTTGCAAAATTTGTGCTGGCATCAAGACACTTTTTGAAGGATCCTTCTTTTGAATTTTTCAAAATATCACACAAGCCCAATCCAAAAACTATAAGCCAAATTAAATCAAATTTGCTTGTAGTGGAATTTAAGATTCAAAGAAGGAGTCCTGACATAATATGGGGACAGCTAAAAAGAAAACTGGCTAGCATTTCAAAGCAGCTTGAAAATGCAAGATTTGAAATAATTAAGACATTTTGCTTTACTGATGAGCAGGAACGTGCGGCATTTATCTTTATGTCAGAGGTTGCAAAATTGCCAAAATTAACAGTTAATGATGGCCCTGAAATATTCCTAGGAGCAGAAACGGATGCATTTATCAAAAAAAGAAAGAGCAAATCAATTATTATGTGCACGGAAGGTATACGAATTATGAGCATTGAAGAAACCGAGAAAAGACCGATTAAGGAGCACACAAGTGCAATAATTGAAAAGGACATCAATTCTGGTGCCAAAACTGGAATTGCTTTAGATCTTTCAAAAGGATATTCTATCTATTTGGCAAATGAAAGAGTGTTGAATAATTTTGTTTCCACCGCCATTAATCACATGGTCCGTGATGGAGAATTTATTAGACATAGATAAAAGGAAAAGTCTAGAATTTTTACTGACTTATCCTTTATTTGATGAAAAGACCTTTGATAGTAGGATGAGAGAATTGTTATCGATGGATATTAACTCGGTATTCTCATTTGGTAATGTACAATTGAAAATGGCCCAAATAATAGGTAAGGGATCTGTGGGCTTGGTAACTCTGGTAAAGTACAAAAATAAACTTCTAGCGTTGAAGATAAGAAGAACTGACGCTAATAGAGTGAATATGTACGATGAAGTACTGTATCAATCACTTGCAAACTCAATCGGGATTGGTCCTTTTCTCGTAAATTTTTCTGAAAATTTCATATTAATGGAGTATATCAAAGGGTCAAACATCGAGAGTTGGTACAAATCTCAAACATCAAACAAAAAGTTGCTACGTTGTACTAATGCAATACTTCAACAATCTTTCCTTCTTGACTGCATAAAACTTGACCACGGCCAACTGAGCAGACTTGACCGGCACATAGTAGTGTCGCTAGATGGTTTGCCAACAATTTTGGATTTTGAAACATCAAGTACAAAAAGGAGGAGCAGTAATGTGACTAGCGTATCTCAATCAATTTTTCTACATGGACCTATACATGCGAAATTAGGAGATGCAATCAATAAGGAAAGGAGAGAAATTATCAAAAGTATCAAAGAATACAAAAAACATATGAACCGTGAAAAATTTCAACAAATACTAAATTTGTTAGAATCATAGAGATTCGGTTTTAGAAATATTAAATCCAACCTGATAGTAATTTTCCAAATTCGTGTATTAAGACTCTTAAAGCAGTATCCTGAAGATAAATCAATGTCAAACTCGCAGACATTGGTCATCAAGACTTTAAAGAAAATGAATCTAAAAGGTGGAACAGTGATTGATGGTTTCGCAACGACTGGAATTACAAATACTATTGCATCTGAATGTATACTTCATTCAATCAACACACAATTGATAGCAACAATAGAATCATCGTACTTTTCTCAGTTATCTGTAGTTAGAAACTCTATCCCTTATTTTCCAGTAAGAATATACGCAAATGAGGAATTAAAGACAGCAATTTTTATCTCGGAAATAAGTATTGAGCCATCACTGTACTATCTCGTTGGAAATACTATGCTAAATTGGGCGAAGGACAATGAATGTGACCTCATCATTAGCTCAAGTAACAGTGTAAATCCTCAACCTATTAACGCTTCTAATCCAAATGAATATTCAATTGCAGCAATTGGCAATACATTGCGAGCAAGGAACAGGTTAAAAGATTCAAAAATAGCGTTACTGAATAATGGTACTATAGGAGGAATTCCGGCAGTATTATTAAATCAGAGTTCAGTGTTGGGTATTGATGTAATCATCTTGTTGGTAAAAATTATTGAAGGAATTCCAGATTTTAGAGCGGCAGCAGAGTTATCCACAACAATAAGCAATCTTGTTCCGGGTGTATCATGCAACATCCCATTACTATTACAGGAAGCTGAAAAGATTGAAAAAGAGATAACCAAAATAAAAACACAGGGCACAGAAAGTGAGATGGATGCGTATGGTTAGGACTAAATCAGACGTCGACTGGCTTGCAAGTGTCAGTTACTCAGTCAGTTATTTGATTTGGTATCTAAATCTCATGGGTAAAACAAAATAATTTGCACTAGTCTGTCTTTGTAGCGATGATTTTTACCAGATTTTTGACTGTCGCCAAATTCAAGTCGACCTGTTCTGCAATCATTTCTTCGGATATCCCAGAATCGTATAAATTCCTGACACTTTCTTTCTTATCTAGACTAATATTTTTTACATCGAGTTGTATGTCTAACTCTGATTCAGAATTCTTTATGAAGGACTGTACTTGTTCGAAAACAGAATTAATGTCGATATTTCTTTCTGTGGAAATAACGACAACATGATTTTTTATTGGAATGCTAAACATAATTACCTTTTCATAAACGTAAATAACTGAGTGCAGATTCCCCAATTCAGATTCAAATATTTTCCTCAGTTCAACTATGTACGCAGATTGAGTATAGCTTATTTCTGGATTTCGTCCTTTAAGGTGCTCGTTTAGCCCCTGCCGGAACACACTGGCGCAAAGGTGTCCTGATTTTTCAACTAATCCCGAAAACCTCAAAGATGGGTTGCTTGCCAATAGAGCATTCAAGAACTCAAGGTCATTCATGTGAACAATATCTAATGCTCCAGAACTATATCTGTCTTTATGTGTTTATGTATTACCGTTCATGTTATCAGTCTTGAGATTAAATTTTTCAAGAGACAAAAAATATCATAGTGATTACAAAAACAAGATATTTATCTAAATGAAATAAATAGATGAGATAGTATGGCGGAAGATATCTCCTCAACAGCTTCTAATACTATACCTTTTCCTACACTAACAATCGTATATCTAGTGACTCAGGCTAAAGATTTGATTGATGAAATTAGTCAAAAATATAACAACATCACTGTAGAAGATTGTAACGGTTTTTTTAGTGATGGAGTCAAGAGAGATTACAAGAAGATAACCATCTGGAGCCAGGGAATTGATAGTCTCTGGTTCAATGCTCTAATAGCCAGGATAAAGGAAATTGCAAATGTGGACTCAGTGCCCATTGTATCTGGCGGCATAATGTATACCGTCTAGTATCTTATTTTATATTTGCACTATTACCTTAGACCTGTTTTGAGTTGCATATCTAATCTACTAGAGATTTGTCCAAGAAATTAAAATTGTCATTTAAGATATCAGAATAGTTCTACTTGGTATCGGCCTTGATATCAATGATAATGCCACTTCCCACTCCTGGACTTCCTATTTTTTCGTATTTTTGCCTAGGCATATTAATCTGAACTAGCGTCTTTGGATATGTCTTGATTACGGTTTGTGGTTGGGACCGGAGTATAGCTTCAAGGATTGGCTTTATTTGCTTCTTTACCTCGTCATCAGATATCGATCTGTCAATGGCCTCCAACATTAACTGCTGCTGTGATATAGATTCTAATTCGATATCTTCAATTAGGGACAAAGTAATGTTAGTACCATTATCGGAAAGCTGTGTTATTTTGTATCTAAATTGTGTTTCTTCCAACTTGTCGTAAGTAATCTTATTTCCTTATTACTCTTTACTTTTTACTTTTTATTTTTTATTTTTTATTTTTACCTCTTTGCTTTTGTTCGCATGTTTTAGGTCCCAAAAAGGTGTCGTGACATCCACAAGATATATTAAAATTGATTGAGTATTCAGAAAGTATAAATCATGAAATACAGAAGCCGCACGGATATCTTTGCCTCAATTTTGCAATCCGCAAATAATCCAAAGGGAGTCGGAATAACAACAATAATGTACAAATCCTTTCTCTCTCATTATCAGCTCAAAAAATATCTTTCCATAATGCTCGAAAATGATTTAATAAAGGTTGAAGAGGATGAACATTTGTATAAGATTACGGAAAAAGGTTTAAGATTTTTGCAGCTTTTCACAAATATTAACGAACTTATTGATACTACGAAAGAATATAATACCTAAATGTCGGTATTATCTCATAAAAGGTAAAGTGTTTTTCGTCAATCCCAAAGAGTATAATGCGACTTGAATGATATAGTGTAAAGTTGCCCGAATGTATGATGACATACAATAAATGACATTCATTAAGAATAGCATCTTACTAGTGTATTAATTAAATTTCATGAGCATACTATGTTCGGTGTGTATGCGCGACGAGCGTTTTTGTATGTATACTGTTACTACTTTCAACTACTACGATTATTAAAATACGAGAAAATTAAATTAGCCCGGCCCAGATTCGAACTGGGGTCAAAGGCTCCAAAGGCCTCTATGCTTGGCCACTACATTCAGCGAATTATAAATTCTCTACCGGGCTGCCGGACGATTTTTTTATGGAACACCTGATTTATAAAGATACGAATTTACCAACAATTTTTAGCAATTTGTTCGCTGGATCTTCCATTCGGTTCAGTATATGCTGAGCTCTATTTTTCTGCCTAAGCCTAAATAAATTATCAGATTGAATGCGGCGTAGTGTTTTTACAATCTGGGCTGGATTTTTAATTTTATAAATGAGACTGGTTTTTACCAGGTAGTCATCTACATAGAATTTTATCGGAGAAATTGAAATAGTTGGTTTTCCAAGGAGTGCTGATTCGGCAGTCATGGTTCCACCACCGCCAATAAAGATATCGGCAACCGATATAAGCTCCAAGCCGTCGACTACATTTTCCAATACCCTGATTTTGTCGTCATATTTTTCCTTGAATTGTCTTATTTGGTCCTGATATCTGCATAGGACCAGGATATTTGTTGTATCATGAAAGTTCTGAACTATAGATTTTAAGATATTATTCACATCATTATTAGCCTTGTCTATCAAATATGACGCCTTACTTTCTTCAGGCCTAATCACAAACGTATTGCTTTTTGAAAGTTGATATTTTTTCATTAATTTAGCCGAGTCAATATTTTTTGTATCCTTTCTTATCCACGCAACCGGATCTAATGCCCGATAACGAACAATTTGATTTCTCGAGATACCCAAATTGTCCCATGCTGAATATGGAATAATCCAAGGACACAAAAGATAATTAACAAATGGAACTGTCAACTTTTGAACAGCCTGAGCATGTGGGGAATCACTAAAGGTGATGTGAGGTATTCCCAAACCAAACGCCACTCTTGCCGCTTCTGGCGAGGAAAAGCTAATACATAGATCGGGATTAAATCTCTCAATCTCTTTCGCCAAATCAAAAATCCTGCTAGAACTTGCTCTTAATTTGTCATATTTTGAGGAACCCCCATGCTCCCCCACCAATCTCAGTTCAAATTTCTTTAATCTTGCCAACTTTACACATTCTCGATAGTTTCTTGCCGTACACAAGACTTTGTAATCTCTTTGTCTTAGGAGTTCCACTGCATATTTGAAGAACATAACCTGTTTTGGGGTTAAAACGTCAAACCAGATTCTCAAGCACCATGTATAAGTATCCTCATAGAAAAAACTTTTCTTCAACCAATTTTAATTTTGGTTCAGGAACACACATATGCTAATTGGGGTCGATATTGCCATTGACTGTTGAATCATCGAAGGTAGCTGTCTATGGATTAAGTACTGAAGGATATAGAATTGCCTCTCATATTTCTACTAAAGGTATACCAGTTTCAATTATCGATGATTCTTCTGGAATGGCGATTACCCTTAAACCAGATATCGCCAAGACCTATTCTAGTGTAACTTCATTTATTCAAGACGAAACTCTCTTGGATTTTGAACCTTTTGATGTAGCCATCAATAATGCATCATTTATTTTCTTTAGTCCAAGAATCAGAAAATCATGGCCTGATGCAAGGAACCATATTGTGTCCAAGTTTCAGGATGTGATAAAACACGTGAGCAAAGATAGTTCAATAATCTACACCGTTCCTGCAGGCTTTGGAGTAAACAATGAAAACATAACTTTGATAGAACATCGAACAGGTCTGAGTGTTGGCAAAAATATATTCTATCACTATATGCCTATTAGCTCCATTTCGTCAAACTTGTTTGATGCAATAATCGGAACTAGAACTGAGCTGAATTCTAACTTTGCAAGCATGTTAAGTGGACTTTATTCCGACAAAACAATGAAGATGGTAGATATTGAATCTGCAGAGTACATTTATTGCATTAGAATATTGAGACATTATGGCTTGATGTCGCCAATATTTGAAATTTGCAAATTCGCAGATAATAATTTTCAACATCAGAATACTGAAACCGAATCATTTGATGAGATGTATCTTGACGACCTAGTAGGAGGGTTATTTGATTTGAATACTATATTGTCATCTCTGACTGGAATTTCTCCGTTGACTCTCTTGCTTAAGGGCAATATTGCCACAGTAGAGAACTACATAAAACACTTGACCGAACAGATAAAAATTATTCTAAAGAAATACGAATTGAAAGCAAGCAAAACAAAAGCGATAATTTCATGGACGTGTGATCCAAATGAAATGAGAGGTGATAGATTGGAAATAATATCCAGATTGGAATCAAGATTGAAAGATTATGTGGGTGATGTTGAAAGACAAGATTCGATGTTTGACTTTTATTCAAGTGAAAAAAAACTCATAGTAGTTTCATGTTCAAAGACAGATTTTCAAAAACTAACTAAAAATAATCCTAATTCAGAGATTATTATTCTCAAGGCAACTCCACTATTAGGACAATCCAACCTTCAGGCTTAAACTACCAAAATATAATAACCAGAATACGTAAATTAAAGAAGTATTGCTTGACGCAAAATGCCCCAAATGTGATAATAGAGCACAAGTTGATGATGACGTTACAAGAGTTGAGTGCAAAAATTGCGGTTATACAGATAATTATGAAAATTATATAGAAACGATGAAATCAAAGGCTGAAAATATGGCTGATAATTATCAGTTTAAAGGCAATCTGTAAATTTAAAGTAAATCAAATTAATAATCAAAATTATCAAACTAGGTAATCATGAGTATGCGTAAGCATGTATGTTTTGTATGTGTGAACCTCCTCTTACATAACTAGGATTGCATAAATTGATGATGATCTTACCAAAAATATCCTTTGTTTTGCTTATACAATCAATTTAACTTGCTGATCGAGTTGCGAAGGATGAAAATGTTGTAATGGATCTTGTCAAGACCGGTTTCATTCCATCTTGGTTTAACATCAAAACTTGTATAGATGTTGATAAAGAATTAATAGAATTTATGAATAATCATGGGTTGAATCAGTAACAACTTTTATTTTATGTTGTAAGCCTTCAAGGAAAGCCTGGTTGCATCAAGTAATCATAATAAGAAGTTATATCCTTTTTTAGATTTAATTCATATTCTCCCAAATACATTTGCTACAATCACAAGGACATTTGCAAGGACATTCAACAGTGCATGGACAAACACAACAGCATGATTTCATTTCTTTAATATTGGAAAATATAAGCACACCATTCTTTTTTAATGTTCTCTGGTCTCTTTTCTAGAGGGCGTACAATTTTGTTATATCCATCTATTTTTATTGTTTTAGGAATTTCTTATTCTCCATCTTGTCTACTCAGTCTTATATTACAATTAGTTAATTTTTAATAGCATGGTCCTTCTTAACGGGATCCGAAATATGTAGTCTCTGATGTAATCGATGATGAAATATAAGTACGATTTTATTTATAGAACAACTTTCAGAATTTTCTTGCATTAGGTTTTAATTGGATTTTTTAACTATTGTATTATTGATATTGCAAATTGTTGCAACTGCACTAACTGTTATGGTTATGGGGTTAGTCGTAACCGCTATCGCCTATGCGCATTAGTTAATTATTTATTATCTTTAATTTCAACATATTACGTTCCTTATCAATCTGATGGGACAATTGGTTTATCTGCTGCATAACTTGGTAAAACAATCCCCCATCAGATTCTATTTTTGAAGCCGATCCATTGGATAGTGAATTAAGAATTCTGGATTGGATATTCTATCAAGTTTGTATTAGTCAACAAGCCCATTACATAATACAGGATAAACTAACTTAAATAAGGAAAAGTCGACGCAATCATAAATTTTATTAAATCAATATCATAAACGTAATGATAAAGGTTGGCAGCAGAGCAAGAAGCAATAATACATGTTTTAATTTCCCTTGCCGTCTTGCTTTTTGCCGCAAAAATATTTGCAGAAATTTTCAATAAATTAAGACTTCCGGCTGTTTTAGGCGAGTTGATTGCTGGTATTATTGTAGGTCCTTTCGCGTTGGGTTCAATACCTATATTTGATGGCAAACCGCTTGTGATCTTAAATGAGACAGTTCTGCAAATAGGTCAAATCGCCGGAATTGTCATATTATTCATTGCGGGGCTTACCATCACTCCGAAAGAATTCGTGAGAGGAGGAGCGGCGTCTTTTACAATCGGTGCATGTGGAGTTATTGTTCCTTTCCTCTTGGGATATTATGTATTTACTCTGTATGGACTAGACGCTTTGGAATCCGTTCTCATTGCAACCGCACTTACTGCAACCAGTATTGCAATATCAGTGAGCGTGTTAACAGAATTTGGAAAGATGCAAACAAAAGAAGCCAAAATTATTCTAGGAGCGGCTATAGTAGATGATATTCTTGCTATAGCAGTTCTATCCGTTGTAGTGACAATGGTTCAAACTGACAACATGGCGCCAAACGTTATCGATATCATAATTCTAATTCTAAAAATATTAGGTATATTTGCTGGCTTACTTATCGGAGCCATACTCATAATACCAAGAATAGTAAACACCGAAAGATTATGGAAGGCAAGAGGTAGTGTTGAGGGTATAGTTACTGCTTCATTCTTTGGAGCGTCAGCAATAGCCGCGGCAGTAGGACTATCCCCCATAGTAGGATCATTTTCCGTAGGAATGGCCATTGCCAGCACAAAAATACTAAAACGAGTTGAAGAATACGTCGATAAATTAGAGATAATTTTCGGTCCTTTATTTTTCGCAATAATTGGCGCACAAGTAAATCTTACTGGAGTGAATATGGAAGTCGTAGTCTTATCCGCTATAGTAATTGTTGTTGCAATTGTCAGTAAATTGCTAGGATGTGGATTGCCATCCCTGTTATTTTTGAAGAATAAATCAAAGGCTATGATAGTAGGTATTGGTATGATATCAAGAGGAGAAGTTGGTCTCATAGTTGCAGGGATTGGGGTAACGTCTGGTGTTTTGTCATCAAACATCTACACGACCGTTATCATTATGGTTGCTGTAACCACACTAATTACTCCAATATGGTTAAGGAAAGCATATTCTAAGGCAGAAGTTGCTGACACAATCTCTTAATTCTCAAACTGCTCTATCGAAGGAAATCAGTAAACAATTAATATATCTAGAGTCATAAAACCTACCTGGGCTATGGCATTAGCCTTGGAATTACCAAAACCGCATTTTTAAATGCTGATAATGCCTACCAATTAAAAAAATGGTGGGCAAAAATTGAAAGGAATTGAATTTCTGATATTAGGGTTAGGTGCTCTAGCAGGTGCTTTTTTTGAGGTATAAGATAGCAGAGTCTCCTATCCTCCTAGGCGTGTTACCAATTAATATTTTAATTATCAATGTCATCGGAAGTTTCATTCTAGGAATGTTCGTGGTTATATCCATGCATTTTGATCTCGATCCAAAGTATTCTGTCTTTTTGGCCATAGGGTTTTGTGGATCTTTTACAACCATGTCTTCATTTGCACTTCAATCTGTCAGTCTTATTGATTCCAAACATTTTGTACTATTTGGTTTGAATTTAATTGGAAATGTAGGTCTTTCTATTCTTGCTCTTGTGACAGGTAGAATGATAATGGTAGCAGTGCTTAGACCCTGATAAAATTAATCACTTCATTTATTTCTTCCTTACGTTTCCCATTCTTCCTAACGACTAGTATCGTATAATATATTCACAATATTCCCCTTATTTAGTTATCCTCTAATATCTGAGTCTTTCTTTTACTCTATTTCTTCAAGTATTTTCTCGTATTTGTTTTTCTTACGTCTGTTGCCCAGTCCAAGTGCTTTACCAAACATATCCTTTGTCAGAACAGGTTAATTCGGATCCACAATTTTGACATCGCAGATGGCAGCTTTGAATACTAGACATGGAGTATCCACAACGTAAGCATTTTCTTTCATTTCCATCCTCTTTTTTTTCCTCTATATGCACTTTTCAGGTAATCGGATTGGTACTTATTAAGGATTTAGCGTTTATTCTGCAAAGATTAATTAAATGTGATATCTGTTTGAATCCATATTGACTCAGTTCAAGATAATAGTTTCTGATAAGAATGGTAAAAGCGTTAGCAAGGAACTAAAGGACAAAGAAGCTCAACCCCTGGTGGGTCTAAGGGTAGGAGAAATTGTAGATGCTTCCGTTGTTGGTATAACTCCTGGAAAGATCCAATTAAAAGGTGGTAGTGATAAATCTGGAACCCCTATCCGAAGTGATGTTCACGGGGGTGTAAAAAAATACGTGCTGTTGTCCAAAGGTGCAGGCATGAGAGATGATCGAGAAGGCATAAGAAAGAGAAAACTGGTCAGGGGAAATATGATTACGGAGGAAATATATCAGATAAATTGTTTACTCTTGGAAGGAAACTTGCCAACTCCGGTTGAAACCTCGACGACTGAATCCGAAAAAGCCGAACAATAGTTATTTCCCGCATATTTTTGGATAATTATAACATCGAAAGAAATACTTTCAATTAAATTAATATCTCTGTAAAATTTCACTATACTTATTGCATTGGAAAGAAACTTTACCCGACTGGTACGTCAAACAATACGGTTATCAACCTTGCGTGAATATTGGAACATCTGGTCATGTCGACCACGGAAAAACTACATTAGTTGAATCCATAACTGGAGTTTGGACCAGTGGCCATAGTGAGGAATTAAGAAGAGGAATTACAATAAAAGTAGGATACGCTGATGCTGCTTTTTACAAATGTAAAAATTGTCCTCCACCAACATGCTATTCGACAAAACCTGAATGCGCTAATTGTGGCCAGGAATCTGAATTCGAACGCGTAGTAAGCTTTGTAGATTCTCCAGGACATGAAAGTTTAATGGCAAATATGCTTTCAGGAGCTGCTTTGATGGATGGCGCAATCTTGGTGACTGCAGCAAATGAAAAAGTGCCCCAACCTCAAACTAGAGAACATTTATTGGCCCTGCAGACTCTAGGCATAAAGCAAATTGTAGTAGTTCAGAATAAAATTGATTTGATATCATATGAAGAAACAATAGAAAATTATAAACAAATAAAGAACTTTGTTAAAGGAAGTGTTGCGGATGCCGCTCCAATTATTCCAGTTTCTGCTCAACACAAATTAAATATTGATGCGCTAATTGAGGCTATAGAAACGAATATTAAAACTCCGGAAAGATCCAAGAACTCTGAACCCCTAATGCATGTCTTAAGATCATTTGATATCAATAAACCAGGTCTTCCTATAGGTGATGTTAAAGGAGGGGTTATTGGTGGTTCATTAATCCAGGGAGATTTTGAGACAGGTGACGAAATTGAAATACGACCTGGAATCCATGATGAGAAAAAGGGTAAATACGAACCTATAATGTCAAAGATTTCCTCATTAGGTACTGGTGCAGGAATCGTAGAGGTCGTAAAACCAGGTGGTCTGGTTGCACTTGGAACAACACTGGATCCATATTTAGTAAAAAGTGACTCACTGATAGGCTCACTGGTAGGACTTCCCAACTCGCTTCCTCCCGATGTATATGATGTTAGAATTGAACTTAATTTATTTGAAACAGCTGTTGGGACACAAGAATTGGTAAAAGTTGACCCAATCAAAATAAAAGAATCATTGCGACTAAATATTGGCACTGCTGCAACGCTTGGTACAGTTACTCATGTAAAAGATCATGCCGTAGAAATTAAATTGAAGAAACCAGTATGCATGGTTAATCAAAGCAGAGTTGCTATTAGTAGAAGAATTGCAGACAGATGGAGGTTAATAGGGTCGGGTGTTGCTTCGTGACAGTATTCTTCCAATACTCTTTGTTGGTATCAAATAAGTAAAGTTTCGCGAATTATTAATCATTGAGGAGATATTTTTTTCCCATTACGGATATGAGTACACTGCCATGTCCTTTCGTGACATGGCCTACTTTATGATATTTTAGCTTGTCCTTATCCAATACGTCCGTTATTTTATCCACTCCAGATTTTGAAACTACTATGCAAAACCCAATACCCATGTTAAATGTAGAATACATTTCCTCATAGGAGATCTTGCCGGTCTTCTGAATGAGCTTGTATATGCCTCTTGGTTGTGGAAGAGTATCTAGATTAAAATCAATTTTACTATTTAGTCTTGATAATTTGCTAAACGAACCTCCGGTTATGTGAGCAAGACCATGAATTGAGGTTGGTTCTGTTTCAAGTAAATCAAGAATAGGCTTTACGTATATCCTTGTCGGCTTCAGTAGTTCTTCACCGATTGAATGGTCAAGAAATGCGGAAGAATCTTGCAAATCGAATTTGGGAAGTAGGACTTTTCGAGCAAGGGAGTATCCGTTTGAATGCAATCCGTTGCTTTCCAACCCAATAATAATGTCTCCTTCTACTATTTTATTGCCCATGATTAATCTTTTTTTATCACATGCCCCAAAAACAGAGCCTACAAGATCAAATGTATTTTCCTCAGTATCATTTAGAAGATCAGGAAGTATCGCGGTCTCCCCACCTACGATTGCAACCCTTGATTCTTTAGCTCCTTTTGTCAATCCTTTCAATAGTTCTCTTACAAGGTAATGATCGGGTTTCCTCAATGCTATGTAATCCAGGAAACCTATTGGAACAGCACCCACACATATTATATCATTAACGTTCATAGCAACACAATCTATGCCTAAAGTATCGAATTTCTTCATTAATTGAGCAATTATTATTTTAGTCCCGACTCCATCAGTATGCAATGCAATGACTTTGGAATCAAATTCAATAAGTCCTGCATAGTGCCCAAATCCAGATATAATTTTCCAATCCTTATTTTCATAACCAGAATGAGTTTTCGATACAAGTAGGCGGATTTCATCTTGTATCTCACGAATTTTCTTTATGTCAACCCCTGCTTTAGAGTAACTCCACATAGGTGTCATAGATGTTACAATACGTATTATAAATAAAATATCCTGACTATTATGTGTCGATATCCGAATAGAAAATTAACTTATAAACATGAATGCAATTGTAATAGGCATGGAAGGTACTGAGACTGTCTTTGAAGATTCCGAAAAGACATTCATAGAGTTATCTAACTCTCAAAGGCTTCAGATAATAAATGCTCTTATAAATTCCAAGATGAATCTGACATTAATAGCAAAACATCTTGGGATAACGATGCAAGAGGCTCATAGAAATTTTAATAGGCTCATGGAAGCAGGTATTGTAAGTAAGGATTCAAATGGCGCCTACTCTCTGACGACATTCGGGAATACAATAGTTACC
The DNA here is from genome assembly GCA_044870765.1 of Nitrososphaeraceae archaeon. Lineage (GTDB taxonomy): Archaea > Thermoproteota > Nitrososphaeria > Nitrososphaerales > Nitrososphaeraceae > TA-21. The sequence continues at coordinate 15,843 of JBIOZG010000005.1, read as the reverse complement.
CAAATACCTTCCATTAATTTTCTATCAAAAAACAAGGCTTATTTCTCAGATCATTATTTCGCGGATCTTCCAATGAAGTTTGTTCAGAGAATAGGATCACTGGATAATAGTACCTTTGTCCAAGGTCTGGTCGCAGTAATTGAGGAAATTAAAGAAATGTACAGACACTCCGAGGAGTTTATTTATGGCATGATCCCTCAGGTTCCTCTAGATCTTATGGAAGTTGCTGCAAAGGTAGTAAAGGATCGAAAGATTAGTTTTAACTACATATTACCAAAAAATGCAGTAATACCAAAAAAAGGCAAAGATTTTCTAAATGAGATGAATTTTCACGATTTGCTGAAAAATGGATTAGTTGAAAGAAAAATGGTAGAACAAGTTAAAGTCTCAGTATTGCTAAATGAAAAAAAAGCGCTGGTTATGTTTCCATCAATTAAGGGTGAAACCGATATGAATGGTGCTTTTCTCGGTAGCGTAAACAGGAACGATGATAATGAGAAGAATAATATGCTATTTCATGAGTGGTGTTTGGATTACTTTAGATATTGTTGGCTACGATCAAAGCCCTTTGACAATACTAAACTTAGGGAAGTATAATAAATGTCAGATCTTTCAATAAATTTAGTAAGAATTGGTGGAGTTACTTGGTAATTATTTTGAATTATTTCTCTTTGCTGCCTGCAGTGCAGAAAATAATGCTCCAGCTTTTTGCTTGGTTTCCAAGTATTCATTAGTAGGAACGGAATCCATAACTATTCCAGCTCCTGATTGAACATAAGCGTTTTCCCCATTTATAAATAAGGATCTTATAATTATTGCAAAATCGCAGCATCTATTGAAGGAAAAGTATCCTAAGGCCCCTGCATAAGGCCCCCTTGACGTTTTTTCTAGTTCTGATATTACCTCCATCGCTCTGACCTTCGGCGCTCCAGATACGGTTCCAGCAGGAAATAATGACCTAAAAGCATCAAAGCAGTCGTAATTCTTGTAGAGATCCCCAGTTATCTGAGACACTATATGCTGAACATGACTGAATCTCTTTACTATCATCAATTCCTTTGGGCGAACCGACCCAAACTTACATACTCTACCAAGATCGTTTCTTGCTAAATCGACAAGCATGGTATGTTCTGCCAGCTCCTTTTTATCCCTTAAGAGCTCGTTTTTCAACTTTCTATTCTGATTTTCGTTATTGGTAATAGCTCGTGTTCCTGCAATAGGAAATGTATCGATCTTGTTGTCAATCACGCGAAGTAGCATTTCAGGACTGGATCCAATTATTAATCGCTTTTTTCGTTTAAAAAAATACATATATGGAGATGGATTCAATTTTCGTAAATTCTCATATATATACAATGGATCCCCTTTTATGACAAAATTGATTCTTCTTGATATTACTACCTGAAAGACATCTCCCTGATATACGTAATCCTTCGCCTTCTTAACGTTGTCAATAAAATTGCTCCTAGAAGTTTCCGATATTGGCTTTGAATAGGAAAGACTATTTGCTCTGGCTTGTTTTTTAGACTTTATGATTTTCTCTAATTGATTAAATCTAGATTTTTTACCAATGTGGAAATAGTAAATTTCGTTATCCTTCTTGTCATGGATTAAACCATCAGTATAGATCCCAAATTCCATTAATGGAAACATATTGTTAGTTTTCTTAGATGGTAACTGTTCCCAAAATTTGATGGCTTCGTAGCTAACGTATCCTACTGCACCTCCGATATATCGTAGTTTCCTTTCGTTAATAATTGGCATTATTTTCCTTAATTCTACAAGTGGATCAACTACTTGTTTGTCACAAATCATTTTTTCCTTTCGAAAAACTTGAAATCTAGATCTGTCACACTTTACCGTAAATTCCGGATCAAATCCAATTACCGAAAATTCCGAAAGTTCCCTGGGTCCGGTTAAAGATTCTAGAATAAATACATTGTCATAATTCATGTAGATCTGCTTAAAGATCTCAAATGCATTCATGCGAGTATTGACTTTTTTCTTGTTAAAGGCATGTATTTTGGAGAAGTCCTTAAGCATTTATGACAGTTACCATAAAAAGGTGCTTTATGACATGATTTAAATCTTATGTGATCACTTTATGTATAGATTAAATCAGTTAAGTAAATCTGGTAATTATATAGAATATGAATATAATGTTCCTTTTCTATAGTAACACTATATTACGAATTAGGCGTTTTACTACCGATCTATAATGTTGGTAGTTGCTAATGGTTTTCTGCCCATGAAACCTTCATCTTTTCTATGCCAAAATTTTATTTCATTCTCGCCTTCTTTCCAACAAAGCCATACCTCTTCATCAAATCTTAATGATGGAAAATCTAAGAGACCCTCATCAACGCTTTTTATCATGACTCCTTTGTTCTCCAGCTCTGCTATTGTTTCATACAATTTAAAGACTGCTCTATTTAGCTCCTGTTTTTTGCTTATAAAGGCTGCAAATTTTGCACCGTCGCCAACCATCCTTTGCAATTCTTCTTGAAGTTTGATTACCTTATTTTTTTGAAGTGTTATGCTTGAAAATAATTTCTTTACTTCGGGCAAGATCCTATTAGCCTCTTGTGGTGTGAAGTAAACAGGCATACTCTCCAAAAATTATAAAAGCCAATTTAATCATTATTATTGTAATGTACGCTTCTAATACAAGTTTCCCAGAAATCTCAGAAATTCGTAGAAAGGGTTCGTATTTTTCTATTTCTACGTCTGTCTTTTCTTCCTTTATTTAAATCCCCCAATCCATGCGGATAGATTTCCCATGAATTGGATCTGCCAAACAGATTATCCAATTTGTCAGAAGCGTTAACTGAGAATTTATTCAACGCAAGGTGAATTGATTCATGGCTTATAATAGAGGAGGCAACTTCGGCCGTCTTGCCCATTGAATCATATTCCCGCCAAGATCGATAATTTGAAATAAAGGCCTTTGACTTGCCATAGTAAGATACAAACATCAAACCCCTTCTACCCACCATTCCGCGTAAACGAAGATCCGCAACCATCTTCTCATATTAATCCAATAATATAATTAATGTTTAGAGACTTTTTCTCTTTGGGTCGTTTTAAATATCGAAATAAGAATATAATCATATGGTTCTGGACCATAAGAAAATTATCAAGAAATGCTCACATAATTGAAGAAATTATCATATTTAGAAATTGACAAGTGTATTCAAAAAATTTATTTACTTGTAAGGTGAGCTTGGACATTATATTCTTTTAGAACAAGGAAGCAATTGTGATTCTATGCCCAATTTGACTGTTAGAAACAAATCGCAGATTTTAAAAAGTAATTACTCTGATTCCTTAAGCTTAACCCTGGAGGCCATTGAGGTGGGCCTAAAATCCGTGAACCCCGTATCGTTAATGAAAAATTCGGTAAAATTCAGGCATGATTGTCTGAGGATTTTTGATTACAAAGGAATGAGTGTGGAGTATGATACTAGGTTAATTGGCTCAATTTACCTGGTTGGAGCCGGCAAGGCAACTGCCGCAATGGCAGATTCCTTCATAAGCATAGTTAACAGTAGGAGAGTCAAGGAAGGTTGCGTTACAATTCCCTATGGAATAAATATGAAAAGCAAATTGTGTTTGGTGACAAATGCTGGCCATCCAGTACCAGATTCCAATGGAGTTGTCGGAACAAAAAGAATTGTAAAACTATTAGAAAAGGCAAATAGAAATGACCTAGTGGTAATGTTCCTATCAGGAGGAGCATCAGCACTAATGCCTTTACCCTTAGATATTATGAGTCTTGCAGATAAACAGAAAATAACTACAAGGCTCCTATCATCAGGTGCATCAATTGAAGAAATGAATACTGTAAGAAAACACGTATCTAACATCAAAGGTGGCAGACTTGCTGCAATGATTAATAAAAAATTTCCTTTAATAACCCTCATTCTATCCGATGTAGTTGAAGATAAAATTGACGTAATAGCATCAGGGCCTACTGTTCCGGACACGACCACATTCAGCGATACAAAAAACGTACTGATAAAATACAAACTGTGGAACAATCAAAAAGTGATTTCTAGAAAACTCAAAGATTTAATCACTGCTGGTGTGTTGGGAAGAATCAGGGATACACCAAAACCTGGAAATACTATATTTACCAATATTCAAAATGTTATCATTGGGAATAACAATATACCTTGCAATAGCATCAAACTATTTTTAGAAGGAAAAGGTATAAAAACAATGTATCTGGGTTCAAAGTTTACAGGAAGTTCCAGATCACTAGGAAAGTTTCTATTCAAACTTGTTGATGATTTTCCATCTGTCTCAACCCCATATGCTTTTGTTCTTGGTGGGGAAACGACTGTTGAGTTGAAAAATAGAACTAATGGTGTTGGAGGCAGAAATCAAGAAACAGTACTCTCAGCTGCAGCCCATTTTGAAGACCTAGGCGACAATATGGATTTTACAATTGCTAGTTTTGGAACAGATGGAATTGATGGAAATTCCCTTGATGCAGGCGCTATATTAAATCCAAAGGTACTATCTAAATTAAGACAAAAGAAATTGAAAATATTAGACGTTCTCAAAAACCATGATAGTAACGTATTATTTAATAAAGTAAATGGGGCACTGTGCACGAAAATTACGGGGACCAATGTAAATGATGTATGTGTTGTGTGTAGATTACGATAGGATAGAAATGTGTGAATTGTTACTAACATACAATCTTAATTTATTTTGAATTCAACGGTAAAGTAAAAATAAATGTTGCCCCAGTTCCTTTTTCTTGATTAAATCCGGTTATTGTCCCCCCATGAGACTCGATTATGTTCTTAGAGATGAAGAGACCCAGGCCAGTCCCCTGTTCTGATCTTGATACAAATTTGTCGAATAATCTACTAATTATCTCGCGATCTATTCCCTTACCAGTATCGCTAATTTGAACAGATAACTCAGTGCTATTGACGTTACCAACTATAGTTATGATTCCTTCGTCTGTGAATTTAATTGCATTGTTGATAATATTTGAAACGACCTGTGTGATTCTATATTTATCTGCAAATATTTTTACGTGGATTGGTTCATAAGAAATCTTGAGTTTTTTATTTTTCGCAAAATCGCTTTCAATCTGTCTTGAATATTCCGTAACTAATTCTGATAAAATTTCATCAATATCAAAGGAAGCTTTATTCAGTTTTAGTGATTTTCCTTCAATATTGGTGACATCCAATATGTCTGCTGCCAATCTATCCAATCTTTTTGCATTGCGAATTATCGAAGAAATTTGTTCTTTGCTAACTTTTGCGTAGTCACTGTCGCTGATATCATTTTCTATTAATTCTGCTTCGCCTAAAATTGGCATTATCGGGGTTCTTAATTCGTGAGCTGCGACATTGATAAACTCCTTTTGCATGTTATCATGTATCTCTAGTTGTTTATTTGCCGAAGCAAGAAGACTATTTGATTCTGTCAGAGATTCATTTGTTTTCTTTATTTGCACTGTTCTGGATTCGACTGCCCCCTCTAATCGCTTATTCCAAGATAATATCAAAAATGCAATGCCAAAAGCCATAGAACCAACAACAATAATTACAATAGTACTGAAATTCTTTTGTTGATTTATTAAATAGCCGACATTTGAAGCCAGACTATGCGGGGTACTAATGTACAGTGACCATAGAAATTCGCCGGCTAAAGTTATAGGTTGGTAAGCAATTGTAGTCATATTATCGTTAAAAGAGATATCTCTTAGTCCTGATCCTCCTGTCAGAGAGGTACCCAGGATATCATTGTACTCATTTTTGATTTCTGGAGGAATGAGATCTTGAAATTCTGGGTTTAGGTAATTTTTACCAACTACATTTCTATTTTTTGAATATAAAATCACACCGTTCTTATCTATTAATCCTACATTGCTTGCAAACTCGGGTGAAAGTTCCTTCTGTAAAAAATCGCCTAGTTTCGCTAAATCAATTGTCGTGAACACTATCCCTTCAAACTTTGACATATTGGATTGAATCGTGACATTACCTTGAGTAACGTTAGTTTCAAGTACCGGGTATGACATAAAGAGTAACGGAAATTGGTTATTAACATCAATGATGCTACTATAATATGTGCTGTTACTCGTTTTGGACGATAATAGTTCTGTTGAATTTGTTCTGATACCGGTATAATCAGCAGGAATAGATTTATTAGATTTATTGCTTGTATCAGAAATAATTTCTCCATTCATATCAAACATATAATATCCATTTGTTAAGTCCTTAGTCGATGTCTGAGCCGAATCAAATAATCTCTGAATATTGTCGGTTTTGTTGTCCAATAGTGAAATGGAATTGCTCAAGCTCTGTAAATTGTTAGAAATAGACTCCATGCTCCTGACAAGAATGCGTGATAGTTGGTATACTTCTATTTTTGCATTGGATCGTACATCTTGGGATGAAATGTTGGCAATTTCATTTGCAGTAAAAGAAGAATACTGATATGACAGTATCGAAAGCCCAATACCAATTATCGCAATGATAAGAAGAATAATGACATTGTTTCTAGAAAAAGTCGCGCCCAGCAATAAGGTACAATAAATATTATTAAAGTTCTAGTAGATAAATTAGCGCTAAAGATTATTCTAGCATAGTTTATACTAAGTTTATTCAAGTATGCATAGAAGCGTTTCAACAATAACTCGTATGACAAAAATGTATCAAATAGACTAACAAATTTGACAAAGATGGATAAGATTCTCAAATTAAATTTTATAGAATGACAAATTGTATTTGCGGACATGATGTGAGTTGTCATTGGATGGATATGCATAGAAAAGGAAGATGTGTTCATCACATTGCAGAGATGGATGCCTGTCGATGTGAAAAATACGTAAAGGATGAGAGAAGGACAACGGAAATGACACTGGAAGAAAAAAACTAGAGATTTTCACTTTATCTATAGTTAATCTTTGCATGAAACATTTTCCCAAATTCAGAATTATTCTGTGAAAAATTTGATTTAATATAGTTTCTATTATTAGAATGAAATTTCGCGCATAGATTACTTTGGATAGTTGTCATATTAGCAAGTATTTAGAAAAAAGAAACATTACTATAATAGATTATTTTCTTTATTGAAGAATCGTCTAATCTCATAATTAAAGATCCGTTATTGTCTAGGTCAATAACTTCTCCTGAAAATTTTTGAGTTCCATCGTAAACAATAGCTCTTTTTCCAAAAATATCGGACTCTTGTTTCCATCTATCCAAAATTTCCATAGTTTTTCCAGTCCTAAGTAAATTATCGTAATAGTATTCAATTTTGTGAACAACAGAGTTGGTAATATAAGCAAGATCAATATCGTTACCATATTCCGCTTTGAGGCTAGTTGCCTTGGAATTGACATTTATTGAATTATTTATCAAAGAGATCTCAACATTTGCATTCAATCCTATTCCCATGATTATTTTCTTTTTTTCACTTTCTAGGTTAACGTCTACTAGTATCCCGCAGACTTTTTTTCCATTTATCAGTACATCATTGGGCCACTTTAGTCTGCAATTAATTTTTGTCGTCTCCTTTATGGCTTCTGCAACTGCCAGTGCACCAATAAACTGAGTGAAAAGAAGATTATCAATACTAAAATCAGGTACAAGAGCAATCGACATCCATAATCCACCACGTGGTGAAATCCAGGGCCTGCCTATTCTACCCTTACCCATTTTTTGGCTCCTAGCAATTATTAAAGTACCATGAAGGGAATCGTTATTCGGTAATAAGTTTGCATAATCCTGCGTCGAATCCAGATTTTCAAAGAAATAAATTGATTTTACTAATTTACTTGTAGACAGCAATTTCGTTAACCTGGTTTTGAAGACAGATTCACCTGAAAGTTCCATTTTTATCACTCATTGAATTGATTATATCATTTCTCATATAGTAACGTTCAGGTTCACAGTACGATCTAAAGGGTTTCATTTATTTTCATATAAAAAAGCTCAATGCCAGTAGGATCCCGCAAAGCCGTGAATAAATTATTGAATTTCCCATGCTTGAAACTAATTGAGTTGATTCATTAAATTTTCTCAATTTGTATACTGCCTTAATTGCAAATGGCATAGACAAAAGTCCCATAACTGAAAAAATGGGGATTATGCCGATGATAGAGCCTCCAACTATCATTGAATATGTTAAAGCAATGATAAAGCCAAAGAGTTTTACCGAATTTTCTTTTCCTATGAGGATAACTAATGTGCGTCTTCCGCTATTTTTATCTGCATTATAATCAGGAAATGACGTTACCAAGAGTATCGCTGCCGATAATAGGCCCACTATAATACCAACAAAGACAGATGTAAAATTAATTGTGTCGCTTTGAATATAATATGAACCTAATACTATCATGCACCCCTTAATTGCGACGAATAGTTCTCCTAGACCTGCGTTCACTATATTTGTTGAATAAAAATAAATAGAAATGATTGCAAAGGTTAACAGAATTACAATTAATATACCTTTGATAGTAACAAAATATAGTCCTATTAATCCCCCTAGAATTAAGAAAATTATCCCGGCCAAGTATATCAATTTTGAATTTATCAGATTTTCGGGAATAACACCGGTACCGCCGCTGAATTTTGTTCTTTTTGTATTAGTATCAATTCCTCTTTTAAAGTCTGAATAATCGTTTAACAAATCTACACTGATATGCAAACACAGGATACCGAAATAGGTTAGTAAAGCGTAACCAAACTCAAACCCACCTGACTTCCAATAATTGATGGCGATACCATTGGTTACCGCAATAACGGATGCAAGAAGAAACTTTATCCTTATTGCTCTGAACCAAAGGAAAACTGTCCTGTTTATTTTATGGATTTTATCATAAAAGGTCAACCTTGTTATATGATATGATGAAATTCAGACTTAAATATTGAATGCTCCCCAGTCAACGTAATATGTCTAATTTGAATTCTTCTTTAGTTTCAGATCTAGTCGGCGTACTCAGGTAGAATGACTTTCTAAATGTGCAGATAATTTTTTTAAAGCCATTCTTTTTTCATCCCTAGATGATTTGTTTATCAAAACTCAAGCATTTTTCACATAACCTACTTTATATAATAAGAGGACCCCATGGTATTTTTCTATCAGTATAACATCATTGGCCGTCCTGCCAGAAAAGTATAAAACTAATTCATTGTCTTGTGCTGAACCTGACTCATAATCTGCAATGGTCTATTAAATTACAATCGATTTATAAATGAGAAATGTGTGTTTTAGTAAACAACAATGAATTTTGATACTTTAGTTCAGCTCGCAGTTGGACTATTAATAGTTGGGTTGGTTGCAACTATATTCTACGAAAAAATGAGAACAAAGACGAATCAAGATGCAGAGGCAGAAAAATCGAGAAGCTGAATGAGTGTCATTGATGAAAATATAATTGATTCTTTCAGAAATGAGGGTTTTCAAAATTTAACTAAGATCCAAAAAATTTCTGCCCCAGTAATAACTCATAAGCAAAATTGTCTCCTTGTTGCTCCGACGGGCTCTGGAAAAACAGAAGCCTCAATTATTCCAATATTTTCTCAGCTAGAGAATGAACGAAAAAAGAATGTTGATTTTGTAAATGATAATGCAATACTTGTACTCTATATTACCCCGCTAAGAGCCCTCAATAACGATGTACTTCGAAGAATAATTAGCTATGCAAAAAAAAGGAATCTTGATGCTCGAATAAGACATGGGGATACAACAAGAACAGCAAAACAGAAGTTAATACAAAAACCACCTCACATTCTCATAACCACGCCTGAATCATTAGGAATAATCCTAACGCAGGATAAATTCAAATCTTTTCTCAAACACCTCAGATGGGTCATCGTTGACGAAGTCCACGAACTAATAGGGAATGAAAGAGGTACCCACTTGACGGTTAGCCTCGAACGTTTGCAGGACCTAAGTTCCCACAATGTAGTAAGGATAGGCCTGTCTGCAACTATTGGAAACTTAAAGGATGCTGCAAATTTTATTAGCGGCAGGAATAGAAAATGCTCCATTCTTGTAGATAATACAATTAGAGATTACGACATTGATGTAAAATATCTAAATGGCCCTATAAGCAACGTAGCCAAATTCGTGCTAAACTATCTCAAGGATAACAAGATTTGTGGATCAGTGTTATTATTCACAAATACTAGAGATGAAGCTGAATACATAGGTACAACAATAAGAAATCAAAACGATATCCCAGTTGAAGTACATCATGGATCTCTCTCTAAGGAAACACGCGAAGAAACTGAGAGTAAACTCAGGGATGGCCTAACGGGTATAGTTGTGTGCACATCTTCGTTGGAATTAGGTCTGGACATTGGATCTGTAGAATTGGTAATTCATTATGGATCTTCAAAACAGGTTTCAAAACTAGTTCAAAGGATAGGAAGAAGCAGACATGTCAATTATAAGTCCGCCAAGGGATTAATAATAGTAAATAGCGCAGATGATGAACTTGAATCCTTATCTATTATCAATAGAATGAGGAAAAGATCAATAGAAATTCAGAAACCTCATACTAACTCATTAGATGTCCTATCACATCATCTTGTCGGATCTGTAATATCATCTTCAGAACCAAAAAAATTAGGCGACGTTTATCAAACTATTTCAAGAGCGTTTCCTTTTAAAGACCTTACTTTTTTGGAAGTGGAACAATGCGCTGTTTTGTTGGATAGCTTTAGAATTATCAAGTATGATTCAAAAAGTCAAACATACGCAAGAAGAATAAAATCATACAAATATTATTTTGAAAATATTTCGACTATACCAAACATAGTAAAGTTTGAAGTTATCGATGTAATAAGAAAAAAGAGAATCGGTACTCTGGATCAACAATTTATCGGCGAATTTGGTGAAAGGGGAAACGTGTTTATCTTGAAAGGAACACAGTGGAGAATAATAAGTGTGGATGAGAACAAATTGCAGGTTAACGTAGAACAAGTTTTTGGATCTCCAATAAATATACCTCATTGGGTTGGCGAAATGATACCAGTGGATCAAGAGACCGCTAGGGAAGTTGGAAATCTCAGAAACAAAGCGCTTGATCAAAATAACTTTAAGCTTCAATCAGATATAAAGGACATCTTACAAAAAATTCCCATAGTTCCGGATTTCCAAAATATAGTAATAGAGGGCGTAATCTCTAGAAATGCTGTTGTAGTCCATTCAACTTTTGGTACGAAAGTCAACAATACCCTATCTTCTCTTTTTTCAACGTTCCTCGCCTCATATATTGGACACCTAGTAGAAACAAAGTCAGACCCCTATCGAATTCTCTTGAGCTCCTCTGTTAGGCTTTCCAGAGCAAATATAGAAAAGATATTGTACGACGAGTATGATGTCGAAGCCATACTCATTACTTCTTTAACTAATACGTATAATCTTAATTGGAGAGTTTGGACTGTATCAAAGAAGTTTGGTCTCATAGACAAAAACGCAATTTATGATAAAAGATTGGCGCGTTTTATATACGATAGATACTCTAAGACGCCAATTAGTAAAGAGTCAATAAGAGAATTAACTCATGATAAGTTTGACATCAAAGGGACACAAGAAATTCTTGGAAAAATAAGAAACAAAGAAATCTCAATACACTGGCTTGATTTACAACAATTCTCACCATTGGCTCAGAGTATTATAGAACATCATTCAAAAGCGTCGTCCTCCCCAGTAAGTATTGAGCGTGGAGTCTTGGAACTTATCAAGGAAAGACTCGATAAGACTAAACATCGTCTAATATGCATAAGATGTGGCAAATGGGAAAGACTGGTTGAAACAAGAGAGGTGGTCGGATCGATTTCCTGCAAATTATGTGGTTCACGATTGATTACGACTACATTTTCCTCCGATTATGAGCTTTCAAAAATAATACTGAATAAATTATCAGGATCGCAGATTAATTCTGAACAGAATCATAAATTCGAAAGGGCGTGGAAAACTGCGTCATTGATTAATAATTTTGGAAAGAAGGCGTTAACAGTATTATCTGGGTATGGAATAGGAGTTGAAACTGCTGCACGGATACTCCGCAACTATGTTGACGATGAGAACCTCTACAAGAATATTTACGATGCGGAAAGACAATACGTTACCACTAGAGGATTTTGGAATGATAGATAATCAACGATGAGTTTTATATACTTGCTAATCTGTAGTCGATTGAAAAGCTGATGGGTACAATTGAATAAGTCTAAATTATGTGAATATACTATCAATGAAGATTTACTATGTATTTCGATTACTCTAATCTTCTTTAGATGTTACTAAAACTTGGCAACCATCGTATTTCAATCCAAGACCAGCAAGTAAATGGATTATTAAAAACTTGTATTGTTAGCATTGTAGTTTTTGTTTTTGTAATAATTTGAATCATCAAAACGATGTACTACTTCACGGTCACCTTAAATTATTTCCAATACTTCCAGCAAAATTTATGCAGTCTTGTACATTCTTGTCGGCCCCTTTGTATATCTGCGAATCCTTCATTACCGTAGGAGATATTCTATAATTATTCCTATATTTCTTAAAATTCACTTTACCATGTTTTATATCATTCACTAAATCTTCCAGCTTATCATATTTTTTGAGCAGTGCAGTTTCTTTATGAAGTCCTTGTATAGGTAAGGGAATGTTGGTAACAGATGCAATAATCCCTACCACTTGTAAGAATTTGGTTGTTGATTGTTGTTTCATATTCATCGATATTCCGATTATCTCTCAACTATTAACATTTGAGGATCTAATTTAAGCAAGGCTTATGTGGATCCGTCAATGCGATTAATCGGGAGAGACCTGGTTCTATCCAGGTAGCCGATTCGACTGTATGATCATTACCAAGTCCAACAAATTGCAAAATACTTGAAATGGACTTGGGTAAAGGAGGAGTCTTGGAGATGGTGCGCGCTGTCATCATTTACAGTATCATGATACTGTACCAATACTAGTCCTCATTTTGCCAAGCCCGTATTTATTTATACAACACATTTGGGAGATATCAATATTTTCTAAGATTGTTATAGAAGACTAGACTTTCGGTATGTAACAACGGGTATTACAATTATTTGTTGGTAGGGACTTCACAGTAAAATGCAATTAATATTTTAAAACTGGAAAAAAATGGATTAGTTAAGATATTCGCATTGAACTATATTGAAAGAACACATTCATCTACTTTGAACCGCTCACAATCAGGAGATTCCACTTCAAATAGAATCTCACACATCTAGTGGCTGTCAAATCTACCACGATAATATATATGATTTCCATCGAGAAATACTTAGATTCTTTGATTCAAATCTTTATTTGTAATGGTGCTATTATACAATATGGCAGCGGGAGATATAATGAAATTTCACATCTTTTATATTCTGTTCATTGCTTTTTCTATCATTTCTATTTTCGTCAGTAATTCCCAGGCATACGCTGTAGAAGGGATTTGGAGAGATTATGAAAGCATGAAAGAGTTGGTTAAGGACATAAGAAATGGTGATAAAGATGACGACAAAATGAATTATGATAAATTTAAAGATTCTAGTGTTTACAAGAACGCGAAAGAAGACCTAAGAAGATGCATTGATCTGGCAGACAAAGTAGGAGAAAAACTTGGAGATTACGAAATCGTAAGGTGCTTTGAGAATACGAATTATTTTAAGGAAAAATATGTTGATGGCAATAATGAAAATGTAGGTCAGCAGGATCGGCAGAATGAAACAAACCAAAATCAAAGTAGCTCTGAGGAAGCTGTGCAACAAAAAGAATTGCAGCTAGCAGAGAATAATAGTGAGCAGCAGCGTCAGCAGGATCAGCAGAATGAAACAAACCAAAATCAGAATCAAAATCAAACCAACGATGAAAGGAAAGCTCAGACTTCTGAGTCAGATGTTGGTTCCAGCGATGGATGTGATCCATCGTACCCTGATATCTGTATTACAACTTATTCTGAAAAGCTAAGCTGTGCTGATATACCCTTCAGAAACTTTAAGGTGCTGCCACCAGATTCCCACGGATTTGATTCTGATAGCGATGGCGTGGGTTGCGAAGGGTAAATATTCTACTCAAATGATCTAGTAAATACTTGTTAGCATCGTGGTCAATGAGTAACAAAGTCATTGGAATAATTTATTCGATGATCCAAAGTATGTAATCAATCTACTGGACGGATGTTGCATTCAGTTACAAAAGGTTACTTATGGACGAATCTTTTCTCAATGTCATTTCTAGTTTTCCTTCCCTGCCAGTATTTAGGACAGCTCCCATAACCCTTATTCTGTCGCCAACTTTCAACTTTTCAAGTTCATAGCTGCTATCCCTCCAACCAACTAGCCTAATTTCACCCGTATCATCCCCAATCAAAGTATCAGTAACGGAAATCAGCTCACCATTCTTCGTATTCACTTGTGCACTATTTGGCTGTTGTAAAACAATTGATTCTACTATGTAGGAGTTGCCAACTATCTGAATTTCTCTTATTTTGGAAATACATTCTTCGACTCTAGGAAATGAATCATTTTCTACGAGTTCTAAAAAGGAGTCTTCTTTAAGAAATACCATATTTCCAAATATTCTGCTTGGGATACAGTCTATTACAGAATTCGAAGCCACCTTGTCTGATTTTAGTCCCTCCAAGGTAACATAAACCAAGTTTTTGTTCTTATCTATTCCAATATAATTGACGCTTTCATTTTCAGGTCTTCCATCGGAGATAATTCGAATCGAATGCACCTCATAATCCTGAGGACTTTCCCTTAATTCAATGACAGTACCTTCGTCACCATGAATCTCAAAATCTCCGTTCCCGTACTGTGGGTTACCTTCCTTTATTCGTGCCCCAATGATTCTAATTGGCATATTTACTTGAAAAAACTTGGGCAAATTATCTTCGTCAATATTCCAAAGGGCAACACGTAGCTTTCTGTCGCCAGTTTCATTAGATAACATTGTTTGTAATGATTTTTTCCTTTCCCCCCGTGAGTCAGAAAATTCAATTATTCTTGGAATAGAACTCACTATTCCTGATATAACTGCATTTTCTTTTTCTGATCGGACACTGTCAACATTTGATGTGATTCCTTCTAGATCTGGGATAGTAGTATCGTTACCACTATAAGCTATTATATCCCCTCCTTCACCAATATTAATTATTGGTTTTCCATTGAGGGCACTCTTTACATAACAGTTTTTTATTTGTATCAAATCCCCTGGCTTTATTCCATTCTCTTCAATGACATGGGTCAGATTATCCCATAGCCTTACCTTTATGCTTCCTCCTGCGTCATAAACTGAGATTGTTCTATTTTCAATCCTCTCGTTTGTGTCTTTTTTCATAAAAGCTCTTATTGGATAAGCGCCAAGAAGTCGTACTATCAAATCCAGATCCCTTGCGCCGATGTAAAGATCTTTGATTCCTCGTTTCGTACGTTGCACATTATCAAATGATGCTCCTAAATCGGCTGCTACAAGAAAGAGAGCGCCCTGGTCAGTCAAGTAACCAGCGCCTATCTTTCTCTTTTTTTCTTCTATTAGCTCTTTTAACTGTTCTAATTTGATATCTGGTTTCTGTTCAAGGAGTATTTCAATCATCTTCTTAAAATCCAGTGACAACCTAAATGCGACCTCTCAATACTACATTGAATGGCTTGCCTATATGTTTTGAGAATGATATGATATGATAAATGGATTGAATAAAGTCAGGATTGAATGCATGGGTGAGGCTTGCAGTATCCAAGCCAACAAATTCACTTCTTGCGAAAGGCCAGAAATTCAGCGGAGTTGTGTAAATTTCTCAACGATTTTCCATTATCAATATGCTTATGCTTGATA
>JBIOZG010000004.1:0-32011 GCA_044870765.1 Nitrososphaeraceae archaeon | reverse complement strand
GATTAAGCGAAACGCCGCAATATATCCATATTTTTTATACGTTACGATCACCTGACGCTTCAAGGCATTCAAGTAAAATTTAGCGTTCAAAGACCGATGAAGCAAATTCCATAATATAAATTGGATGATTGAATAGTTTCATTTATGATATAATCCTTATAAAAAATATCGCACAATTGTTCTATTCCTTAAAATAAAAAATCTACTCTTTAATCTCAACAGAGTTTCTTAACATAACTAGTTGCTTAATATTCAAAAATAATAGACATAAGGATCGGATCGGATAATCGATTTAATTTTTTAACTGTTTGCAGGATCCAATCGTTAAATCAAATGTTGCTATACCAATTCTATATGAATGAAATAATAGACTGGAAAAAGGTCATAAAAAAAAGAAGCAAGGGGACTGGACGACTACGATTTGGGTGAGGTTCAAGAAGTAAATGAAGATATTGTTATAACAAAGAAAGGAGTTGTTGATAAAGATAAGTTTTATCTACCTAGAAGCAAGGCTCTAAGATTCGAGGAAGATAAACTATGGTTTGAAGTTAGTAAAGATGAGGCCAAGGCATACAAGCACGATTAGCCACAATATTATTTTTTACATTCTTTTAATTTCGTTACCTCAAATTTGAAAGAATATCCAATCCGAAATTGTCCTTCTAGGTCCACTGGAAATTCCTTTGAGAACTACAAAAGTTTTAGGTTCAGCATTAAATTCCTGTGATTTGAAAAGAAACAGGCCAAAATAAAGAATGATGGACTTGAGGTATTACCAAGGTTGATATATTAAAACCTAAGTTACTTCATTCGGAGATCTCTTATCTGAGCCCTGTTCGACTAATTTTGTAACTTAAAGAATACATCACCCTGAAATATTCTAAAACGTTTTTTCACACTTATTTTACTTTCTAGCTGTTTAGAATATTGACCTGCTGGCATTATAATTTCTTATGTACAAACGGAGATTATTGATTTCACCATGGGCAGAATCATCCCACCTACGGAACTATACAGGACCTTAAACATTCTGTGCATTAATTATGTTTTTTCATACGGCGATTAGATAGGACGCCATTTAATAAAAAAACAATAAAAAATTTACTTTTTGAGGTTATGTCAAGTTGGTATCGAATCGATAATCATCAGATTTGAAACTTATGAGCCCGAGCCATATTGCAAGAGTGTTGTCCTAAATCGCAAACAAGGGCAATATTCGTTTTGACACCTAGAACCATCCGGAGTATGTTCATCTTTTCTGTGCCCACAACTAAGGCAGATGTCATGTAACTGCATGACATGTACAGGCCAAATTAACTTATAACAGTTCAAAGTGTTGAACAATTTACTGTGCCACTTCAACTTAGTCTTCACTTTAGAGACTTCAATTATTTTTTATTTTCAAATCGGTGACAATTGCAATCAGGAACTCCTCCCGTCAGGCAAATCTGGCACATGTTTTCTCTTTTATGATGGCAATGAGTGCAAACGTCTTGCATGGCCATATTCTATCAGAATTACTTTACAAATAAAAATTTACTTTTTACCCCCAACGAATTTTCTTAGTTTCTCAAGTTGTGCGGGAATGTTCAAAATAATTGAGATAAGGATCGGATGAATCAATACAAGTCTGCAGCATTGCTACCCGCAGAGTTATACAGCTTTGAATAAGAGAACATAAAGGATCTTTCTGTCGTTCCTGTCCGACCTTTGCTGAATATTTTTCACTTGTTTCTTTCGAATTGCAATTAGATAAGAGGAACTGTTTGTCCAGTAATTCTGATTTATAATACGTCGGTGTACTGCCCGTGCGATATTGTCCTTTCTTTTTCTGCCATCTTATAAGTGACAATTTAATTTTTAAATATAATAATGTCTAAAAATAATTATGAGTATCGAACCTTTCGACTGGTTTAATCGATTCTTCGGAGGTAATAGACCTTTTGGTAGAAGGAACAGTCTATTTGAAGGATTTGACGAAATGAGAAGAGAAATGGAAAGAGAATTTGAAGAAAATCTTAGAGATATTGAGAATAAAGTACCTAAAGATTTGATAAGGGAATATGTGACAGAAGACGGCGCCAAAGTTAGGGAAATTGGTCCCTTAGTGTATGGTTCTACAACTACAATAGGGGCCGATGGGAAGCCGATCGTAAGGGAGTTCGGAAACGTCAAGCCTAGAATGAGATCAGGGTCAAGACCAAATATTTTGACAGAACGACAGCCATTGTCCGAGGTTTCTACTACTGATAAAGAGGTAAAAGTTGCAGTAGAACTACCAGGCGTTTCTAAGGAACAAATTAAGATAGATGCGAATGACAGTCAGGTGGACATAAAAACAGAAGACCCAAAAAGGAAATATCATGAGGTTATCGATTTGCCCGCTGAAGTAGATATTGATAGTGTTAAATCCACTTTTATCAATGGATTGCTTGAAATAACTTTTAACAAGAAGTCAAAGGACAAGGCAAAAAGTAAATCTATAAGAATTGATTAAAGAAATACAAGTTTTTTGACTTCTATTTGTTTACCCAAGTGAAGCCAAAGTGGGTTTGTATTGTGGTTACCTAAAGGACCTACATTCGTAGTATAGATATTATAAGAAGCGTACGAATCCTAGGCATACCTGTCAGAAATGCGAATGCCATTTGTCATTTGTTTAGAATTAAAATGTTAAGTGGAAAGGGTCCGAATCAGATCTAGGTATAGTGCTTCATTCGCGCTTGTAATACAAAGTGTTCTCAAGCAGTATGTCATTTAGGCCGTTTTCTCCAAGTATCCATTTTTAGAAACGAACTCATCAAGGGAGATGATGAAACATAAATTTAAAATTTTATAACCGTATAGTCCAAAAATTTCGTGCATCCGGTCTCTCCGAAATATTCGTAGGTTCATTTCCATTTGGCGATGGCGAATTAGACGCATTGGATGGTCTTCTGGAAGGATTTGATATCCCGCAAATGCCAGACGCATCTCAGGAATATGATCGCAGTCTTGATAAAAATTTGAAAGGGAAAACGAAGTCAAGGAACTAGTTGCTTTTGCTAACTCTGGCAAATATCGGTATTAAGAGATAATGTACATTCTGTCTTTGTATATGGCAGATCAAGAAATGATACAAGAAAAGATAGGTGAAGCCTTGGGATTGGAAAAAGCAGCACAGAAGGCTGTAGAAGATTTGGATTCAAGAGGACTGTTAAAACCCGAACATATGAAAAAACTAGCGAATATGAGAGAAGAGGCAAGTGATCAAGAGGAAGAAATGCAACAATTGGTCCAAGAACTCGCAGACAGTGATGGATTTGACACTTCTACTATAGAAGAAAAGGCAGCAGAAACAGCTGAGAAAGGCTCAAAAATAATGGAAACGTATTTGGGAGAAGATCCTGATACTCAAGAAGCGTTGGAATTTTTATGTCTAGCAGAAGGAGGAGAAGTAACGCATTATGAAGTTTTGGTATCTGTAGCAAAGGATGTAAAAAACAAGAAGTTTGGAACAAAAGTTAGAGCCATACTCAAAGAAGAAAAACGACATCTGGACCTATGCACGAAACTGGCTAAGAGCAATGCCGCTTCCGAGTAAACCATCTCCCTTTTTTTTCTAAACTTACTACAAAGCTTGTGCGTTCTTTAAGTAACAGACGTGCATAGGGCTATCATTGGCAAGACATCAAATTTCCATCTAGAAGAAGTTAACAGCGAGACTTGGTAAAGCGAATTTATAACCCATATTAACATTGATGTGCAATACGGTAACATTGGAAATACTTGATGTCCTAAATTTAAGCATAGTATTTGCTACGATACAAGGAAATAGTTCTGCCGTTGTTGCGCCAGCGATAAATTCACTGAATGAATTTTTCGCACAGGCAGTTGCGCTCATACCACGAATAATCGCCGCCGGCATAATTCTTCTAATTGGATATATTATAGGAAGAGCAGTCGGCTGGATCATATCAAAGATATTAGAAAAAATGAATCTTGAAAGCACTATTAGTAAGACCGGAGTGGGTCAGGCTGTATCCAGATCTGGCTGGAGCATGAGCCGAATTATTTCTACGGCCGCAAAATGGTTTATCTATATTTTCTTCATCACCGCCGCAGTAGACGCCCTTCAATTTACATCATTGTCTCAAGCGCTTCAGAGTATATGGCTATGGATACCGAATTTGATAGCATTCATAATTATAATAGTCATAGGTTCGATAATCGCAGACTTTGTGGGGAACTGGGCACAAAAAGAACTTCCTGCCAGAGGGGTGCCTGGAGGTAGGGCGATCGGTCTAGGTGCTAAGGGAATTTTGTATGCCATAGTCTTTGTAACAGCGATAACCCAGTTACAGATAGGTGCAGGTATACTCAATATGGTCATCGCCGCGCTAGTGTGGGGCATGGCAGGGGCAATAGCAATAGGTCTAGGAGTGGGATTGGCATATGCGCTCAAAGATCTGTTACCATCATTGATATACGGTATGACAAATGTACAATCAACTCTAAAGCCCGGACAGAGGATCAATTTCGAAGGCCGCGTTGGGACGATAAAACAGGCTGGAGCATTTCACATTATCCTTGAAGATGAAAATGGGAAAACAGTAATTGTCCCAACGAAACAGATCGCTGAAAAGGAAATTCAAGTTGAATCTGGTCCTGAACCTGAAATCCCTGAAAAAAAAGTAGAGGAGGCAGTCAAAAAAATCGATAAGGAAATTTCTGATGAGGATACTGATAGAACACCGCAAAGCAGTATCTCAAAAAGAAACAAACCAAAATAGAGAAAGGTGCTTTAGAGAGGAAATTCACGGAGGCTAAACTGTAGTCACTATTGAAAAAGATTTGGTTATTTATCCCTTTATTCCTTATTGCTGTCATCATTAGTATTCTGAATGTTGCTATTGCAGCTGAAAGAACTTCGTCGATTAACTGGTCAAAGATATGTGCAAATCCACTTGTCGATAATCTAGTCACAGAACCTTGCGATTCGCTGATCAGTCATAATGGCACCGCGTCGACCGACCACGGAAGAAAAATTTTAGTCTGTCTTATGCTAGGGGGACTGTCTAAGTCTTTTGGAATCCCAGAAGAACAGTTGAAGTTCTTGTTACCGTCTTCAGGATGCACTGGCTACAGTCCAAAATTGCCCACTCAACCATAAAACAACTCGAATATTTTGTTTTCAAAGATTCGGCTCATCCGTTAGGTGATGGCTTGACTTCCAGCCGTAGTGCATACTGATTATGCTTGCATATGCTTTAGGAATTATCAAGTGAATACTTGTTTGCATCTGCCTGCTTTGAAGATATTATATTTTTCTCCATTGTTATAGATAAGCTGTTCACTCATCTTTAAATTGTAAAAATATGTTTCTAGTAGGTAAAGAATACTGGTGGGTGAGCGCTCCGCCATGAAGCCAACAGCAAGAGATCCCACCAGTAAACGTTTACGATAGTACGTTATATTTCAATGCACATTAGAATTACGGGATACATGTACATTATTTTTTAATTACTAAATTATAGACTATGAAATATTCTTAACTTTTGTTGCATAAATATTAACACAATGACCGATGACGAAAGGAATCTTGACAGGGCACAGAAAGATCAAAGAGATATTGGAGCAGCAGAAGATGACCCACATACTACAGGACCAGCGGAAAATTTGCGAGAAGAAGCAGCAGAAATGGTTAACGAAAATGACAGAACCAACGATCCAATGTCCCCTGAAAATATAAGAGAACACGAGCCTACTGCAATTAACAGGGATCAAGAAAATTCGGAAATAGTCGAAGAGGGACAAGCAGGTACAAGAAGCACAGAAGCACAAGAAAAGTACAGAAGGAAAGGAATGACAGAAATTTAAGTCTGTTAAGCGCTAAACATAGTCCCCTATTTTTTTGTGTCCGTACAATATTCAATTAGTTGATCTTAATCTATCGGAATTGAACTCAGTTCAAATTTTTTTAATTTACTAAACAGTCAACAAGTTATAAAAATATTTTTAAACCGGCGGAATTAGAGCGGTGCGCAATAATTTGAATCCGTATATAACTTGTTGTAGATGTATTAACATTCACAAGAGTGAAATCTATGGGTAGGAGGTCAAAAAAAAGCCTTAAAATCATGATAGTTGAAGATGATGAGGATATTCTAACCCTTTATAGTGACTACCTATCGAAGAAGGGATATCAGGTTATTGCGCGATATACAAAAGGAAACAACATCAAGTCAGACCTTGAAAGATATTTGCCAGATCTCTATCTAATAAACTCGAAATTACCAGGCAAGAAAACCGGAACAGAGGTTGCCACCGAAATATTAGATGTATATCCATCAGCGCCCATACTATTCATTACTGCTGATTACCGTCAACCTCAGGAAATAGAAAAGAACCCCATATTTCGCGATAAGAAAGTTGACGTATTACTAAAGCCAGTAAAACTAGACGAAATTGAACATTCTATCTTAAACTTGGTGAATAAATAAAATAACCCAAAAAACCGATAAATGTATAAAATTTGTCGATAAATTCATTCTTTTCACTTTTATGATCGTTCCGTTAAATTTTTATACTATTTTGACCATATTAATCTCCTGGACAACAGAACCTGTGAGAATGCATAAACTTGAGGATTCTATGTTGAGTATCCTAAATAAATAAAATTATTAAAATTAATTCACTCCTCCCTGATTCGCACTTGGTATCTTAAATCCTTCTGACCACAATTACTTCCATGAATGTTGAACAATTACTACAAAATGAAATTAAAGATTCTGATAGATGGATTGTAATTGAAAAAGACGATTCTACTTACAAACGTAAAGGCTCTAAGATTTGAGGAAGATAAACTGTGGTTCGAAGTTAGTAAAGATGAGGCCAAGGGCATACAAGCACGATTAGCCACAATATTATTTTTTACATTCTTTCAATTTCGTTACTTCAAATTTGAAAGAACATCTTTAAACTTTAAATGTTATCCATATTTTTAATGCTGACTGTTGGTACTATAGTATAATATTGACATGATCTATTCAGAGTTCTAATACAAAAAAAGTTTGCTACATTCCCAAACGAAATTCAGTGCTTCCAAAAGGAGGCTGATCAATGGTAACTCCAGGCCAAGTTAATATTTTGTTGATTTTCTCTAGTATCAAAGAGTCAACACACCTATGGAATTAATTTTAAAAAGCATTTGTTATGGACGAGCCTCTAATTGTAAAGGCACTTCATAAACTCTGCCATATCTGTTAATAACGACTGTTACTGAATCACTAACCATCTTTTTCTTTCTGATATATGATGATATTTGTGAAGGATTCTCAATCTTCTTTCCATTTATTTCTTCGATTATGTCTCCTCTTCTTAATCCTGCATTTTCTGCCGGACTATATGGCTCGACATTGACTATTAGCGGACCATGTACTAGCGGCAACCTGTAAAAACTAGCTATTCTAGAATTCAATTTTACTGTACTTATTCCCAGCCATGGTCGCGTGACATGCCCATTCTCTACCAAGTCGGTTAATACTGATTTTACAGTATTAATAGGAACTGCAAATCCGATTCCTTGTCCATACGGAATTTTTGCTGTATTTATTGCTACTACTTCGCCCTTTGTGTTAATTAATGGACCACCTGAATTTCCGGGATTTATTGCTGTGTCAGTTTGTACTAACTCCAAGATCCCATTTTCAAATTGTACGTTTCTATTTAATGAACTGATAATTCCAGCAGTTACAGTTGGTCCACCAGTTAGGCCGAATGGATTACCCAATGCCATGACTATTTGCCCGACCTTGAGCTCCTCAGAGTTTCCAAAATTTGCAGGTTGCAGTTTAACCTCATCTTTACCATTACTGTTTAAATCACGAAGTTCAGCCTTAACCACGGCCAAATCAGTTTCCTCATCTGTTCCTATTACTTTTGCATTAACCTGTTTTGAATCTCCAAATGTTACTCTTAATCTATCAGTCCCATCTATTACATGATTATTTGTGAGTATGTGTCCTCTACTATCAATAACAATACCCGATCCAACCCCTTGTACTGGAAATACCCTAAAAAGCTGGTCCTGCATCATTCTAACACTGGCAATGTTGACTACGCTCTTGCTGACTTTTTCGACTGCGTTTACAATCGAATCTTCCGATATTGGTATCAACTTACAATCACTTCATCAAAAGCTATATCGGTCATCCGATATAATATAACTATTAACTTATTTATACATATCGCATACCCAACATGATAATACTTTCATCAAATGGATTTTTATAAACAGTAAGCTGGCCATTGTTAAAAGTAGAAAGATATGTTACGTCAACCAAGATAATGATTTATTAATTTAATAGTCTCAAAATAGAGAGTATATAAACTTCTTTAATCAATGGATACCTCAGTGAGTCACAAATTTTCTAAATAGTCAATATATTCTATATTTACTTTATACAAATCGTTTTACTGTGAGCTGTGGCATACTCAATTAGCGTTCTCATACTGGGGGGTTTTTTAATATCGGACCGCCTATCCCATTTCGTCCGTCCCACCAGTATTAACATCTTAACTGAGATAGATTGTTCCTCGCTAATTCATATCATATCTGCACCATCCAGTTCCCCATTAACAAGGGGTAATCTCAATAGCACTATAATTCAGATGCAATTTAGTTCAAATTTCTTAAGGCTATCAAAAATGAATCTGGCGATATACCTAACCGTCTTTTGCAGAACCTAAGGAATTCATCAAATTTTGCACGTCTTTCTTCCTTTTCAACAGCTATAATTTCCTGAATTTCAGGTGATGATTGTCCTAAAGAGCCAAGATATTCAATCGCAAAATCATAATCATGAATTACGCCAAGTATGTCTTGAAGTTTTTGAAGAGTTTTTCTTGTTTTCAATACACTCTTTTTTTCATCTGCTTGCAATTCCAACAAATATTTTAACTTTTTACAAGATATTCTGAGATCATGTAATTCTTCTAGTTTCGATGGACTGGTAAGAACAACTGGAAATGTAGATTCGATCATCGATATTAATCTTGATACCATTCTATCATATCTTTTTTGCAGCTCCTTTTCTGTCACGCCAATTTTGTCTACGATTTTGATTGTATCTATCCTTTTTATGGAACGTGCAATTGTCTTTGCGTTTTCTAAATTTGCATCTCTCGTTGCCTTCAAGGATTCAATTACGCTATTCCTTTGATCATTTGAAGGATATTTTTGTAGCTTTTCATAGATAATATCTAAATCCCTAATTTCGCTATTAACCTTAAAAAGTTCCTTACATTTTAGTACGTATTCAGATAATGATGATCCACTCCTATTTTTCTTTGGCAATATCAGAAAAGTAGCATCCAGCCGCCTAATAGCAGTTCTAACATCATGAATCTGCTTTGCATTAGGAGACTTCAAGTATTTATTAACTCGATTATTAACCCTTTGAAGATTCTCACTTAATCTTGTCAAGAATGGTAAGAGATTTAACAAATACGTTTTGAGTTGATAGTTTTGATTTATTAATTTTCATAAATACTTAAAAGACTAAACATCTATAAATTCAATATCACAATTCGTTTCTCTATACATTTTTGTCGATCTAATTAGAAAATATTGGAGTAGGATATTCCTATAATAGAACTATATATGAAAAACATGCTCATTTCGAAACCTAGTTCGATATATTGTATTAAAATACTCATTGATTCCATATATAGGATATTGAATGAATTTGTAATCTTGGAAGGTGATCAACAAGAGTTATGGGAAATAGATTATGAAAAGAAAATTGCGATTAATATTTCAGAATTAAACATAGTTAAAAATAAAATGACAAGATATGATGGAACCATACAAGATTATTTGAGAGAAAAGGGTTTCACCGAAGTCCATTTTCATGCAACAGGATCACTTCCTTCACGTGCTCATTATAGCAGCAAACGAAATTGTTCATTTAGATAAGGCTGTTGCAAGATGCTATTGAATACTTTTGTTTTATTTATATGCTCAAATCATGATTAGTAAAGAAAAACGGACTCCACTTTTTCCATTATTGTTAGTTAATTTTATAGGTACATTAGGATTTAGTATCGTTTTGCCTTTCCTCGTATTTTTGGTCATGAAGTTCGGAGGTAATGCTGTAGTTTATAGTCTCCTGGCAGCAACGTATCCAGCTTTCCAACTTATTGGAGCTCCAATCCTGGGTAGATGGTCTGATATTTACGGAAGAAAAAAAGTACTTTTGTTGAGCAATGCAGGAACAGCAATTGGTTGGATATTATTTCTTGTTGCATTAGTTGTGCCATTTGAAGAGAGCTTTAGTATCAACTTAATCTCTTTCGGAACAATTGTTGTAGTAGTTCCATTACTATTCATATTCCTTGCAAGAGCAATAGATGGAATTACTGGTGGCAATATTTCTGTTGCAAACGCCTATCTTTCAGATATTTCATCGGACGAAAACAGAAGTAAGAACTTCGGAAAAATGGCAATATCCTCTAACTTGGGTTTTATTTTAGGTCCTGCGCTGGCTGGAATTTTGGCCGGAACAGTTTATGGGGCAATACTTCCAGTTCTAGCAGCATTAATACTGTCTTTAGTTACACTATTTGTAATATGGTTCCTATTAAGAGAATCCAGGATTAAATCTAATCCAATAATGATTTCTGAAGAAGGAACCATTAGAAAAGTCTTTGCACAAGAATGTAAAGATTGCTACGAACCTACGAGTCCTATAAAACCTAAATTTAGAGATGTTTTCAAACTAAAACATATTTCGTTTCTACTGGTACTATATTTTTTGATATTTCTTGGATTTAATTTATACTATGCTTCATTTCCGACTCATGCAGCAAGTGAACTTAAATGGTCAATAACACAGTTGGGAATCTTTTATGCCGTATTAAGTGGAGTTATGGTTTTCGTCCAAGGACCAGTATTACGTAAAGCATTAAACAAATTTTCTGAAGAAAAACTAGTTATTCTTGGCAGCATAATCTTGGGAACAAATTTCGTTTTATTTTTTTCAAATAATATTATCTCAATATCTTTAGCTGTAGTTTTATTTGCTCTTGGTAACGGCCTTATGTGGCCTTCTTTCATGTCTATTCTTTCAAAACGTGCAGGAACAGCTCTTCAAGGAGCTGTTCAGGGTATTGCAGGTAGTGTTGGAGGTGTAGCGAGTATCATTGGATTAATTGCGGGTGGAGTCTTGTATAATTTGATTGGAGGAGCAACCTTTCTAGTTAGCGCCGCAGTAATATTTTCAGTTTTTGTTATGTCTTTTCGACTGTTAAGAACATGAGGTTTCTGTCATTTCTGACATAAATGTTCTTCAGCTGCTACCTTCGTCATGCTCAAGATATCACCACATATCTTATAATATTACTAATCTATGATTGCGCTGTCAGTGTTTTACCAATAGATTTTGAATTTACACTTTTTCTTATTGAATTCTTAGGTGAGTGATATTCTGTGTCTGATCTCATTCTCATTTTAAGCAGATAGAGTACAAACAAGATAACCCTTTCATTCTAGTGCTAATAATATGCCTAGGTAGATTGTGAGTTTACAAATACAAGTGATATATGATTATTTGGAAATTATCAGGCTTAAAAATAATTAGGTTTATTACCATTTAGGAGAAAGGAGTAATATGATTTCTTGTTGATTTACAATATTCTCACTGTGTCAATATGTATCTATATTTTTCATTTTGTAAATCATTTTATCGTGAAACAGTTAATATATTCACAGCTTCTAAGCATAGACCAATAAGGGGTTAAATGGTTGTTTGTTGTTCATCACAACCTCTAACTCCATCGTATTTCTAACTCGCCTCCATGAAAATGCACAAATACGAAATTGAACGTTGCTAAACGCTGGGCGACCCTTGGCTTGACGAGTTTCCATATTCCGGATCATTGGGATGTGGAGTAAGAGGTGTAATTGTGATCTTCATCCAGATATGATGCTCATAGTAAGATAGATCAATTGGAAACTAGTCGAGTTTATTTTCAGTGATTAGACCTATCCTATTATGTGTAACATTATATTTATCTAAGTGTAATGAATATTAAGGTAAGTGCCCCAATATGGTTTATGTTGCTTAGACTTTTGCACTCATGACAAGAAGGTGACAATACCATTTTATGATGTCCGGAGGTTTGTGAAACATATTTGATTCAATTTTGTGGTTCATAATGTTATTTTATATCATTTCCACCAAAGTTGTTGTCATCGCATTTAAAAGTCAGGCACTGTCGTTTCGAATAGAGGTGAGCATTTTAAGATATGAATGCATTTTATGTTTTTATTGTAATGGATTTATTTTTATAGATCGTTCCTCAACTAAGTCTTTAGATGAGCAGAGTAGAAGATGTTGTAAACAAATTCAATATACTGGATGACACGTTAAAACAAGTTTATTCAAAGGTAGATCCGCTTTTAGTAGTTTCTTTGATATTCGACAGAAATGCAAACAGAAAATACATCTACACTATAGAGGCTATATTGAAACCCGGCATGGACACTAAAGCTATCCGTGACAGGGTCATTAACAAGACTGGAATGGCTCCTAGCTTCTATCTGACCGGCACTAAGATGATAGTTAGTCATACACTCGACTTGGATTTCTTGAAATGGATAAACGACCTAGAATATATTATAAGTATAAAAGGCAGCAAGTTCAGCGCAGGTGGATCCAGTGACTTCTAAAATATTGTTAAATATTGTTTAACTTCCATTGGCACTTTATCAAAGCAAATTAGTCATGTATAATACTGCCTTCAGCTATGGCAAGTCTTGCACAAAATCCCATTACACCACCAAACACTATATGTAGCGATAGTGAACCCCAAAAGATGTTACTTGAAAGCTCGATAAGGTTTTTTGCCATTGCATATTGTGAAGATGAAGGATCTGATTCTACTAGCAACTTTTGTAGAGTTGATTCCATAATTAAATAGTTTATTGGCAAAAACAGAACTCCCAAAACTATTATTCCTGCTAAGATACCAGTGCCTACTGCCTTTAATACAGAATTAATATACAATATTTAATTCTCTTTGTTATAGCACTGTAAATAATTCCAATAATAACGGCAGTTATCATATACAAGAGAAATCCAATACAGACTGCGTAAGATGTATCTATTCCAAACGCTACTCCAACCATTTGAAATAACGCACCTGGTTCCCCTCCCATTTCATCACCTATAGCCAAGAATAATCCAAAAATTGCCCACGCCGCAGTCAAACCTGCTATTATACCTGGAGGTCTTCTTATGGCAATCCCAGTTGGTAATTCCATATTACTATATTATCCAAATCATATTTAGGGATGTTGTTTTACAGAAAACAGACCTGGCAGAGCTCGCAGATGTAAGTGCCCATAGCAAGACTCAGTTGCTGCAGATTAGTAAATTAATACATTCTGAGATTCTCGCAAGGATAACAAGAATAACTACCGATGGTATCGAAAATACAATCGCCGTCTGACTTTACAATTAGTATCATGGCTAATTATTTTAGTTTAGGTGATTTTAACATTCATAAATAACTTCCAAGTGTCTAGTTCAAATTCTTCTGATAACTTTTTTCTCCCAAAACATATCGAAACGGGTCCGGAGGGATGAAGAACAAATTTGTCTCTAAAATAGGATTCAATATCCAAATATCAAAATCCTATATCTTTGAGAGGGACCAGTGGGATTTGAACCTTGCCGATAAGTGGGGTCAATTCATTGAGTTGAATAAAGTGGGCCCAAGGGGATTTTGAACATGCTGTTATGTTAGGGGCATGACTGAGTGTTAACTGTCGGCTACTGTTCTCTAATGATGCCAATGAAGTATTTCACATCTATTATGCACCTACTAGAGCTTGATCTGGGAAAATCTCCTGAGGATCAACCATAGTATTGGAGCACCGAACGCCACAATAGAATATGCCAAAACAGCACCAGAATATTCCAATTTAAGTAGGATCAGAAATCCAATGGCCCAAAATATCATAAAACATCCAGGAACTTGTACACGTCTTGCATTGAAAGCAGATTGCCTTAGTTGCTCATTCGTGGGTTCATCATCCTGATAGAATGGTTTGAGTAGATATGTTGCAGACAAAAGGTACAAGAATAATGAGACGATTAGAAAAATAACTGCACTTGCTTCAAAGTAATAATCGAACCACTCTTTGTCAATATTTGGCTTGGGTTCTGTCAGATATAACACTAGCAAAATCGCGCTTATGCCGATGAACCAACTTGTAATAATGGTCTGTCTTTCATTTGCGATTTTCCACCCACTCAATATCATGTTCTATCTGCCATGCATTTATAAAAGTTAGAAAAACAACAGAGGAATTTTGCAAGGATGATCTACTGTACTCATTAGGACAACGTCTAAAAGGCAATAACATTCACTCACATTGAAATTATGCTATTCAGGGATTACATTGGAAACATGGCAACTTGCAACAAATGTGGTAGCATCAGAAAAATTGTGGCACAATACACAAGGAATATGGAGAATAAATCCACCTAGTCTTTCCTTTTTGTTATGCAAAGATTGTGCAGTGATCAAAATAAGAAGACCTTAAAATAGAAAACAAATTTTCGAATCGGATATTAGAAATCGGATATTAGATCCCTTTATTGGTATGAGTCAATAAACTTTGTATGTGGCGATTAAGTACCCTAGAAGTGAGGATACCAGCGGTACACGGGAGGGACTTCCTGTTACTAGATCTCGTATTGAGAAAATATTTCCGAAATTGACGCAGGCTCAGATCGATCGTATTGCATTGTACGGCCATACTCGTTCAGTCAAACCCGGTGACATCCTAATTGAACAAGGAGATACTCCAATGCCATTTTTTGTTGTAATGACAGGGGAAGTAGAGATTGTGAGCCCCTTCGGAACCCACGAGACCCTCATCACCGTCCATGGCAATGGCCAATTCACAGGAGACGTTAACATGATATCTGGGCGTCGATCGATTGTTCGAGCACGGGCCACCGTACCAAGCGAAGTAATCGAACTTCAGAACAAGGATCTACTGAGATTAGTACAAAATGATGCTGAGCTGAGCGAGATACTAATGAGGGCTTTCATCCTTCGCAGAGTAGAGTTAATAGCTGCCGGTGTGGGAGACCTTATCCTTATTGGTTCAGCTCATTCTGCCGGCACGTTGCGGATTAAAGACTTTCTACTGAGGAATGGCCATCCATATTCCTACGTAGATTTGGAACAAGACTCTGACGTGCAGAATCTATTGGATAGTTTCCAAACCTCCGCAAGTGATATTCCAGTATTGATCTGTCGCGGTCAAGTGGTATTACGGAATCCCAATAATCAGGAAATCGCAGCCTGCCTAGGATTCAACGAGTCTATCGACCAAACTCAGACGCGTGATCTGGTTATCGTTGGTGCCGGCCCTTCAGGATTGGCTGCCGCAGTGTACGGTGCTTCAGAAGGACTGGATGTGGTAGTACTGGAAACGACTTCTCCCGGAGGTCAAGCTGGTTCAAGCTCGAAAATTGAAAACTACTTAGGATTTCCCACCGGCATCTCAGGCCAGGATCTAGCAGGCAGGGCTTATATGCAAGCGCAGAAGTTTGGTGCTAAGATGCTAATATCTAGGGCAACAAGAATTCTCTGCGATCATCGGCCCTACATAGTAGAAACCGAGTCCGGCGCTCGAATTCCAGCGCGAACTGTCTTGATAGCAACGGGTGCTCAATATCGAAGACTTCCATTGGAGCACCTTTCCCAATTTGAAGGCGCCGGAGTTTATTATGGTGCCACTTTTGTGGAAAGACAATTGTGTGGAGGAGATGAAGTAATTGTTGTTGGCGGTGGAAATTCAGCTGGTCAAGCTGCCGTCTATTTGTCAGAGACAGCAAAACAAGTCTACGTTCTCGTAAGATCTGCTAGTTTGGCAACTAGTATGTCACGCTATCTAATCAGCAGGATTGAGGAAGCCCCTAATATCGTAGTGAAGTCCAACACAGAGATTATTACTCTTGAAGGTAACCATCAACTTGATTCAGTTCACTGGAGAAATAATCAAACAGGCGAGACCGAGAAGCGCAACATAAAACACATATTCGTCATGACCGGCGCCGATCCGAACACCAGTTGGCTTAATGATTGTCTTATGCTTGATGCAAAAGGCTTTATAAATACTGGTCCTGATCTATCACCTGAAAAGCTGAGGGCCGTAGGTTGGTCTCTTAAAAGGGAACCATACTTGCTTGAAACAAGTTTACCAGGTATTTTCGCGGCGGGGGATGTACGAGGCGGCAGCATTAAACGTGTTGCGGCTGCTGTTGGCGAGGGATCAACAGTGATCTCATTTGTTCATAGAATACTCCAAGAATAAAAACGCTCAGGACAAATATCCCCAATAATCTCTAAAAAGAGAACTACGATGAAAACAAATTCAACCGAGATGCAATTTCAGAGTTTTTACGTAGTTACTTTTTTGAAAGAACGTATGACATTATAATGAGGGCCATTTTTCACATACTATACAATAATACAACAAAGGGTTTTTTATGAACTGTAAGTGGCACTTGCTAGAGGAACAGTTATTTTACTTCAACCAAGGTGAATACGCCAGAAAATAGAAAGCTGGATGAATTGATAGACCCATTATTTTTTCTGGCTTTATCTTCAGAATTACCCTTTTATGATTTGGCTTACGATAGTAATATTTTCCAATTCCTAAATATCGCTTTGCGAGCTTTTTTAAATGTTCATCAGCTCCTTCACTAGTTTGTTCCACGACCCTTCCTTTTATTGATACCATATTGAATGGATTGTTTTGCTCAACGACTGATAGGGCTATCCTTTTGTCTTTTGATATGTGACTAATCTTCGCAGATTCTTCGAATGTATTTATCAGAATTAAATCTTCAACCATTTCGGCCCAGACTGGAGTGATATGGGGTGAACCATCATTTGATAACGTTCCTACATAGACTAAATTCCTGAACTGAAATAGCCGGGATAGCTCTTCCTTGCTCAACTCAGTGACTCCTTCTAAAAGTTCTGATTTTGAAATGGAATCGCTATCTATATTGGGAGGAGCGACATCTACTATTTCTGCAGAAGTGGGCATCTTGCCCCTGGCGTACTCATCATTTTGCACGTACATTTCAGGTCATCCATCAGATATTAACATTCTTCCACGATATTTTTCGGCAAAAGTCAGATGGCAATTTTAGCCAAAATGTATAGTATATTAATAATGAATTTTCTATTTGCGCCATTCCTCTATATATAAATAATAAATCGCTGTGTCTATGTATGATAATATGATTGAATTCGCAGTTCTGAATGATGACGAACAGGAATTATGGGAAATTGATTATGAACGGAAAATTACTTAAAGTGTCAGTTATGTACACGATAAAGTGAAAATGTTTCTGATTGGCTAGTATTTTATATTTCATTTTTTTGTTAAGCGAGGTTCTCCGTGTACCTCTTGGATTGATAGATTGTTGTATGTGCGGTCGGTGGAAATGCATTTAATATGTTAGTAGTCTTCGATCGTCGGGCCGATCTGGTTTTTCAGATTAGTTAAACTTAGAATTTCGGAATTCTTTGAATAGAGAACCTTTACTTCACAAAAAAATAGACGTCCAGACTAATAATATTTTTGGTGCCCAAAATATACAATATTCAAACCCTGTCCGCCATAATAGACTTTAACAAATAGAAGCAAGAAAGGATCAACTACAAAATATGAGAAAAATAGTTGTTTTGACGATGGTCAGCCTTGACGGGACTATGCAGGCACCAGGTGGTCCAGAAGAGGATACTTCAGGCGATTTTAACTATGGAGGCTGGACCGTCCCATATGCTGATGATTCTTTAGGCAATACAATCAACAAAGAATTGAGTGTGCCATTTGACTTGCTGCTCGGCAGAAAGACGTATGAGATATTTGCTGCGTATTGGCCTAAACATACAGGTGCAATAGGTGGCCCGTTCAATAAAGCGAAAAAGTATGTGGTATCAGATGAAACCGTAAATCTTACATGGAACGAATCAATTCTCATTAGTGATGATGTTGTTGCTAAAATCAAAGCCTTGAAAGAAGAGGAGGGACCGATACTTCAGGTGCACGGCAGTGGTAAGCTTATACAAACACTTCTAAAGAACGATCTGATTGATGAACTTCGGCTAAGAATATTTCCTGTTACACTTGGCACCGGAAAGCGATTATTTGCCGAGGGAACAATCCCTGCCGCTTTTGAGTTGATAGAATCTAAAGCTTTCCCAAACGGAGTCATAATAGCCAACTACAAAAGGTCCGGCGAAATTAAAACAGGTTCATTTCATTGAGAAAGGCCGCACTCGTTGTTAAAACATTCATACTAAAAATATGGAACTAATCAAAAAGCACACAAACCACTTCAGTTGTCCTTAATTAGTCCTCGGATCTATACTGATTGTATTTCTCATAAATTTCCTTAAATTTTGAAGAGAAACTCTTGCCATATAATTCAGAAAATAAGGTAGGGTTCTTATCGATGGCTCTGAATATATCGTTTTGTGTTAATATCCCACTCATTTTGTTATTTGCATCAAGTACTACAAGTCTGCGAATTTTCTTAGTATTCATGAGCTTACTTGCGTCAGCCATGGATGCGGATTCTTCTATAGTAATTAAGGGGCTACTCATGAGCGTTTCAAGTGGTGTGTTGAGCAAATCTGGATTAAGTTTACCCAAAATGCGAACTATATCACGCTCAGTAATTATACCTATGGGAGTTCTACCTTCATTACGAGTAACAATTATTACAGATCCGATATCGTTCGCATGCATAATATTGCAAGCACTCATTATATTTTGATCTTGATAATCTGTTTGCACCTTGCGATTCATTAGTTTTGAAACCAAGATAGTTTCTGAGCTCATTTAATAATACATCTGAATTAAGATATTTATTTTATATTGTTATACGCTAATTCCTTGTTGAAATGAATTAATTAGTCTTCAATGACATTTTCTACAAATCATCAATTTTAAACAAACCATAAAGCGCATCAGTTTTTTGTTTACAACAGTCGCATGTCTTCGTACTTTCCATAATAAAAGTTATATGAGTCGTTTGTTAGTTCCTTTCTAGAATCCTTTCTACGAATTCCAAACTTTACAATTAGAGCAGCTTTATGTTAATTATAACTAATTTATTACTTGTTGGTTAAAATATTTACAGATTAATTTAGATTGAATGGTTTTGTGAAGGTTGCAAATAGAAGGGACATTGCAGATTCCCAGATGTTAGAAGTTAAAGTCGATGGTCAGAGTATTTGTATCTCCAATATTGATGGCAAATACTATGCTATCAATAATACTTGTAGTCACGAAGGAGGTCCACTTGCTGACGGTAAACTTGAAGGCCATGAGGTCGAATGCCCCTGGCACCAGTCTAGGTTCGATATGAGGACTGGAGAGGTTAAAGCTCCTCCTGCTACTGAATCCCAATCCGTCTATCAAATAAAAATAGAGGGAGATGATATAATGATTAGATTAGATTCTGGGAAACAGGAAGGTAAAGCTGCAGATTCATCTGAATACAGTTTGTTACTTAAAGAAAGACAAACATTAGAAGGAACAGATATATTGACATTAAAATTTAACAAGCAGGAAAAAGATGGACCAAACAGAATATTAGAATATATTGCTGGCCAGTTTGCGTTCTTTGATATTGGAAATGTGCATAATGATCCAAAGGGACCCATACGACATTTTACAATAGCTTCGTCGCCAACTGAGGACTTTATTCTAATTAGCACAAGGATAAGAGACAGTCCTTATAAGAAGAGGCTGGATTCATTGCAGCAGGGAACAACAGTCAAAGTTCGTGGGCCAGAAGGAACATTTACTCTCCATGAAGACTATTCAAAGCCTGCGGTATTTCTATCCGGTGGTATAGGCGTTACTCCTTTTAGGAGCATGATAAAATATGCAACAGATAAGAACCTTCCAGTTAGAATTTTTATGTTTGATTCAAACAGAAATCAGCAAAACATATTATATAAAACAGAATTTGATAAATGCGCAAAAAGTAACAAGAATTTAAGAATCATTTATACAGTTACAGAAGAGGAAAAAATGGTCGAGGACTGGGAAGGCGAAAAAGGAAGAATAGACGAAGCAATGTTGAAAAAGTATCTTCAGCCGGCTGACTTTAAAGATTCAATATTCTATATATGTGGTCCTCCTGCTATGGTAAAGGCTATGCAACAAATGCTCGATGACAACCTGCAAATTCCATCTGAGCGAATAAAAATTGAAGAATTCACAGGGTATTAATCAATTTGGAAACCTGAGATAAGCGAGTTCCTTATGATGAATGATGTGGATAAGATATTATGAAAAGATTTGCATCTAGTCGCAAGCAACCTCCGAGCCTGCAATACCTGTGTTTGAAAACTGAGATAAAAAAAGGTCAATCAAAGGCCTTTTCTATTTCTCCAGCCAAAGGCATCAAGCAAGATATTGCAGTGTTTAATATAGACGATAAATTCTATGCAATCTCTAACGTCTGTGCACACAAAGCAGGCCCATTGAGTCAGGGGTCTTTGGAAAACAATATAGTGACATGTCCTTGGCATGGATGGAAATATAATGTTTTTAATGGAAAATCGCCACATCAAGGAGGAGATAGTGTAAATACTTACAAAATACACATCGTTGGTAACAAATTGTATGTAGATATGATTCCTTCAGGGCTAGGAACAACTTCCTATAAGCCGCACAAAGCCTACAGTGAACTACGAGACTCTGTTGGAAACTATTTATCACATAAGGATAATGACTCGATAATTCAAAGTGATAACAAAATTCACGTCTTGGGCATTTCTACAACCAATACTAATGACGAGATCGCCCCAAGAAAAAGCACATCTGAAGAATCATTGAAATTTGCTTTAGATTATGCCAAAAATAAACTAGGTGCCGAAAGTTATATGATTAAACTGAGAAACATGAAATTTAAGCACTGTGAAGGATATTATTCTAAAAACGCAAAGGCTTGTGTTTTCCCTTGTTCAATTTCAGAAATGGATAAAGAAGATGAAATGCTACAAGTCTATGAAAAGGTTATAATTTGGTCCGATGTTGTTCTTGTTTCTACTCCGATAAGATGGGGAAATGCAAGCTCTCTATATTATCAAATGGTTCAAAGGATGAATTGTGTTCAAAATCAATCAGTTACTAATCAACAATACCTAATCCGGGATAAGACGGCGGCTTTTATAATAACCGGAGGTCAAGACAATGTTCAGCATGTCGCTGGAGAGATGCTCACTTTTTGGTCACAGTTAGGATTTGTGTTTGGTAAATTCCCGTTCGCAGGATGGACTAGAGGATGGTACGCTGAAGATACTGAGAACAATTATGATAAAATGATGTCTCACGAGGGTGCAGCAATGAGGACAGATATCAAGCGAACAGTAATAGGTGCGGTAAATATGTCAAAATTAATTAGAGAAAACAGATATGACGAACAAATAATATGATAAAAAATAGTTTATTTTCGAAGAGGGGACTATTACTCGATTTATTATCTCTGACATACTCCTTCCTTGTGTAACCTCATAATATTTGAAGTCGAAGAAAGAGGTCCAAGTTGTGGATAGTAATTGTATTAAACTTTTTAGCCCCATGGTCATTATCTTCTGCATAAATGGTGTCTCGGGTTTCGGTCCCGTTCCCCGAAGCACTATTGCGGTAAAGGGGAAAGGCCAAATACGGGACTGGCCGAAAAAAGCCCCTTACCATGCAGGGGACTTGTTATAATATTGCTATCGTATACTTTTTTACAAGATTCTTCTTTTGTGATTATCCTCCACATTCAATCGATATATGATTACGTAAGGCAATCAAAATTAATACGTGAGGTGGCGGATTGCAGGAATAATTTTTTCTGATCTTGATAAAATTTTCTTATTCGTATCTGAGTCGTCGGGATGGATCTGATTTTTAGATAGATCTCAATTAGAATTTCTAATTTCTTTAAATAGAGAACATTACTCTGGCAATATTTATTTTTCTTTTTGATATTCCGACATTTATCGTATTATCACTTAGACTTTGACCACTTTCTCATCCATTGCAGCAAATTAATTATCGATTCCACGAGCTCTTGCCCCTTTGCAGTTAGTTTGTATTCCACCCGAGGAGGTATCTCGTTGTAGGCTTGTCTTTCTAATATTCCACCTTTTTCTAATTCCTTTAATCTGCGGGCGAGCGTCTTGCTACTAAATCCTCTGAGCAATTGTCTAAATTCCTTATGTCTTACTGGAGTCGTAGAACAGCACAGTGGAATTAACATTTCCATTGTTCCTCTTTTGGTAATTAACTTTCTAACCTTTGCAGTTTCCTTCATTAAAGTTGATGCATCATATCCTTCAAAGTTACATTCATTCTTAAGCATAGGCAGTCGGTTTACTTCTTGTCCTTTAGTTTCCAATTTGTCACCTGCTTTACTATAGTCTCCTTGATAATTTAAATAGTTTCTGTAGTAAACAATAATAGTATGAAACAAGAAAGCTTGAAGGCAAAAATCAAACAACGATATGGCAAAATTGCGTTGGATGGGAATTCAGAAAGTTGTTGCGGTCCAGACTGCTGCAACTCGACTAAATCCAATCCAGAATTGTCTTCGGTTGCGATTGGATATGATGGCAAGGCATTGGAATCTATACCAAAGTCGTCTATACTTGGACTAGGTTGCGGTGCTCCAATTAATTATGCTAATTTGAAAACAGGAGAAATTGTGGTAGATTTGGGCTCAGGTGCTGGAATAGATGCATTCCTGGCATCAAGACAAGTTAAGGATAGTGGAAAGGTGATTGGAATAGACTTTACTGACGAGATGCTACGTAAAGCGGCTTCCGCTGCCAAAGAAAATCGCTTTATCAATCTTGAGTTTAGAAAAGGAGACATAGAAGATACGATTCCAGTTGACGATAATTCGGTGGACGTTGCTATTAGTAATTGTGTTATCAACCTGTCTACTGATAAGGTAAAAACTTTCAAAGAAGTTTATCGGATTCTGAAAAAAGAAGGTAAAGGGAGAATGATAATTTCAGATTTAGTAACAAACAAAGAAGTTCATGGAGAGTCAATCAACGCCGATGATTGGTGTAGTTGCATTGATGGAGCTTTAACAAAGGAAAATTACATTAACAGCATAAAGGAAGCCGGATTTCAGAATGTAAGAGTCCTGAATGAACAGTTATACATGAATGAAGACAAGACTGATGGAAGAAATATAACAAGTATAATTGTTGGAGCGATGACAAAATGAAATTGTCACTTGGCAAGTCTAAACTAAAATCAGAAAAGATAATCCTTTTTGTGTGTGTGGAAAACGCTGCTAGAAGTCAGATGGCTGAAGGCTTCTTTAACAAAAGTCCACCTGAAGGATACAAAGCTGTTAGTGGAGGAACAATGCCAGTATCGCAAATCAATCCTGTTGTAATTGATGTCATGAAGGAAGTTGGTATTGATATTAGTAATCAAAAATCCAAGGAAATTACGGAGGATATGATGCGAAACTCTTTCAAAACTGTGAATATGGGTTGCATGGATAAGGAATCATGTCCAACAATATTTTTACCAAACGTTTTAGATTGGAATTTGGAAGACCCTAAAGGTAAATCTTTTGAAAAAATAAGGGAAATAAGAGATGAAATTGACCAGCGAGTAAAAGAGCTTGTCGCAAGTATCAAGATTCATCAGTAAGTTAACAACAACTCAAAAAAAATTTTTTGCTGAACTTGTTGGCACATTCATAGTAGTAACGTTCGCTACAGGTTCTATTGTTATTGACGTAAAACTTGGAGGAATACTGGGAATTCCGTTTATAGCATTTGCTCCTTTTATCGGTGTAGCAATTTGTGTTTATCTTTTTGGTAAGATTTCAATGGCCCACTTTAATCCTGCTGTTACAATTGGTTACTTAATCACAGGACATCTACGAAAAAATTTGCTAGTATGGTATTTTGGTGCCGAAATAATAGGTGCTTTAATTGCAAGTCTTTTTGTAAAATATGCCATTGGAACGGAAGCTAATCTAGGAGCTAATGCTCCAAACTATAACTTTTCTCTTCCTTTCATTTTCGGGATAGAAGTTTTGGCATCTGCACTTTTAATGGCGGTTATATGTACAGTGGTTCTTACAAAAGGACTAAGAGGCTTTAGCGGTATTGCAATCGGTGGAATAGTTGGGTTGGATATATTCTTCTTTGGACTTATCTCCGGTGCTTCAATGAATCCTGCTCGCTCTTTAGCTCCTGCTCTATTATCAGGTTATTTAGGGGATTTGTGGATATATTGGACTGCTCCTTTTATTGGCACTTCGTTGGTTGCTTTTAAGCTAAGAAGAATAATAAATCCAAAATCAGTTGAGAATTCATAAAATAATTATTTATGTAACTATTCATGCACATAAGGTCTGAAGCGGTCAGGATTCGAACCTTGCATGTAGTAAAGTTCTACTACGAATCCAAATACTATCCCACTAACGAATACCGAACTGTTCGACATAGTGTTAAGCTCATCTAGCGTTCCCAGTGAATGCATTTGATAGTATACGTTAGATTTAATTTGAGGATTCCCGTTATCTCACTGTTTTTAATAATCTATCTCCAATCATCGATCGCATAAACTTCCTCTAAATGATATCCTGGATCATTGTTTTTTGTCATCATAACGCCTTGGAATTCAGTCCTAAACCCCATGGAAATCATTTCCCTGTAGGCGGCCAAGTTACCAATGTTAACTCCGCCAATAAGTTTGGATAATCCTTGAGATGCCGCAAATTGTTCACAACAATCAATGAGTTCATTAAAATTAGCAGATTCAGATCTGTCTTCACTTGAGATCACTGAGCCAAACTTGATATAGCAAGTATTACTTCCAGCTTCGGTTTTTGATCCACAGCGGCATACCGCTATCCCTACCAATTTATTATCTTTATTGTCAATCAAGAGAATTGTGTCTCCAAGTTCCTGATTTGCTACAGATAGTATTTCAATCTTGAGATCTAGCCCGCCGTAAATCGAATCTGTTAGAGAATAACAGTTTCCAAGAGCCTCCAATGGTTTCTCTTTTTGCATGTCGGAATATTTTTTCCAACTTAACCTCCTGCGAGTATCTTTCGTTGCCTGTTCTGATCTGATGGGTTTTGACATTACTGCTGTAAGGAACCTAGGCAAAAAGTCGTATTTTTGGTAAAGATGTATATGTTTAGAACTGTGGGAGAAGGTGAAAATTCCAATGTGTTTAGTTTTTAGTTGCTTAAAGATATCCATCGTCTTATCTAATAAAAGCTTTGCAATTCCCTTGTCCCAAAAATCAGGATGGATAGTTAGTGGCCCAAAAATTCCCACACTACCCCAGTTTGCGATAAAGTTTGTTCCGACTAAATTTCCATCTACTTCTGCAGCCAAAGATAATGAGGGATCCGCCCAAAATCGTGTCCCTATATAGTCCGTGTCGCCGAAGAAACTCATCGGGTCAGGCAATCCAAGAAATGTTCCAAAGGATAATCTAAATATCTTATCTGCTTCTCCTAAGTCAGCTTCTCTTAGGCGACGGATCTCCGACTCCATGATTAAACTAAGCAAACCGAGCTACTAAAATTTTGAGAACAAAATATCTTTAGTATCTAAATTTTGTTTGGCTCGGAGGTTTGTGAATCATATTTGACATAAATTTTAAGTCCATTCTTTTACTTTCATATGAAGTTTGTGCAGTAACATTAGATTGAACTTATAGTTACTCCGGGTTCGGTGGGAACCATGTGGAATTTTACACTAGTCCAATTAGAGAACTATTACAAGGTCGTAGTCGGTAGGTTTTGAACCTTGCTAGTAGAGGGGTTCATAACCCAGACGGATAATGAGCCCTTAACTGACATAATCATGATTCTATTTATTTTAGATAATCGCCGCATTTACTTGGTGGATCCTCAAGAACCTTAGGATTTATTATATTATTCATAGCTATTAGAATTGTAGTTTTAATTATCATTTTTGAGCATTACTATCTCTATTTGTAGTTTTATCTCTTAAATGACGATCATTACTGTTGTCTATTTCGTCTCTTTTATTACCGATATCCGGAATTGACGGGTTCCTTACTTTCACTATCTTTTCTACCTCTTTATCGTAGAGTTTTACTAAATCTGCTATCGTTATGATTCCAAGGACCTTATTATTTTCATTTGATAAAACTGGCATTTCTTGAAGCTCGTTCGAGGATAGTCTAACTAATGCGTTGTGAAGCGAGTCAGAGCTATATGCAAAAAATGGATCTTTTATCATAATACTTTCTAATTTAATAGACTTGCGATATTCGTCAGGAAACTCATAGAGCCTGTGTTTGTAAACGACACCATTAAGCAACTCCTTTTCATTAACGACTGCAATCATTTTGCTATTATTTCGATTCATTATTTGTAGTGCTTCATCAATTGTAACATCTTTGGAGAGTTTATTGACAGGAACTCTAACAGCATCCTTTACATACATATCTCTTAGTATGGGTAGTTGATATTCCATTCTATGGGCAGGTGAATCAGACCTATTTAGCACTTGATTTCGGAATATGGAGTTGTGCTGTCCTGACATTATGTAGGCAACGAAAGTAGCTAACATCATAGGTGCTAAAAGAGCATAGCCTCCTGTTAACTCGCTTCCCATTATTATTGACGATATCGGTGTCTTTGCAGTGGCACCAAAAAACGAAACCATTGAGACTATGATCACCGAAGAAACATCTACCCATGTAAATAATCCTAGTAAGTGGAAAACTGTTCCAATAAATGCTCCTAAAAAACCTCCTATTACCATAGAAGGTCCAAAGACACCGGCGCTTCCACCTGAACCTAATGTTAATGAAGTTGCCAATATCTTTAAGATAACTATTGAGCCAATAATCCATAGTGGTAAAATAGTGTAATTCTGGTTTATCGCTATTTGCAACCATCCATAGGATGTTCCCAATATTTGAGGAAATACTATTCCAATCATTCCTACTAACAAACCTCCAATAGCTGGTTTCAGATATTTTGGAATCCGAATTTTACTGAAATAATCCGATATCGTATAAAAAGTCTTTACATATCCTATACTGACTCCTGCGGAGATCAGCCCAACCAGAGCATAAAGAAGTAGTGAAATCGGATTTGTATATTTTACTAGATCAAGAGGAATGGTAAAGAGACGGTCCCATCCAAAAACGAAACCGAAGACAGTATAACCAGTTACGGAAGCTACCAA
This sequence comes from Nitrososphaeraceae archaeon, assembly GCA_044870765.1. Taxonomy (GTDB): domain Archaea; phylum Thermoproteota; class Nitrososphaeria; order Nitrososphaerales; family Nitrososphaeraceae; genus TA-21. The sequence continues at coordinate 4,705 of JBIOZG010000004.1, read as the reverse complement.
TCCAGGTATCAAGGCTCTAACCTCAAAATCTCTTCTATAGAAAACCTCAGCACTAAAGACGGCACCTCCTAGTGGAACCTTGAATATGCTTCCGATACCTGCTCCAAGACCAGCCGCAACTGCAATCCTTCTTTCATCTTCGTCCAGTTTGAATAATTTACCTATGAGTGATCCAAAGCCGGCTGCAATCTGCCCTGAGGGTCCTTCCGTGCCTCCACTCCCCCCACTTCCTATAGTGATAGATGAGGCAATTCCCTTAACAAGAGGAACCCTGCCTCTTATATTACCACTTTTGTGATGGTATGCATCAATTACTGCATCCGTTCCGTGTCCTTCAGATTCTGGTGAGAACTTTGTAGTGATCAATCCAACCAAAAGACCTCCTAATCCCGTTATCAAAGGCAACATCCATGGCTTCTGGATAAAAAGCGTATAAACAAAATTACTTTGAAATCCGCCTGGCAACGGAGGCAAATATCCTACTCCTAATCCAAGGAATAACCGTGTAAAAAATTCGACGGAAAGAAACAGCGCCACTGCCCCCAGTCCCGCAACAACGCCTAATAGAAAACCAATCACTATCCACTTTCTAAAATAGCTAAAATCCAAATTCCACTTCATACTTCTCACTGCTCTGGCTGCAGATGCTATCTGAGAATAGTAAGGAAAGTCAGGTTTCATTTGTTAAAATCTTCCCTATATACATTAAAGTTTTTTATTCATTTAATAATTTTATTATAGTCTTCTATCATTTTTATCTATATTATTCTACAGAATTTTTAAGAGGGATTTGAACCCTTATGCTATTCACCGGGGTTGATAACTTGGAAGGATTTTAAGAGTTTAGGGTGCCTCTGTGTATAGTTAATAACTGAATACTAAATGAGTGGGTTTATCGCATCATAGATCCCATAAATCCTGGATTCATCATAGATCCCATCGTGTTAGGACCCAACATAGGTCCCATCATATGACTAAGCATAAATTTCTGCATTGGGAGAACTGTCGATAACAAAACTTTTCCATTTCCTGCGTCTATTATAACCCTATGTAAATTCATTTCTTCATCCATTGCACAGACAGTATACGTCAAATATCCATTTTCGTGTCCAAGATTCGCCGCTACAACACGTGAATTATTGCCTAGTTGCGTTTCTGCACTTTTTACCGCATCACTTATACTGACTTTTATCTGGGGTGATATAGCGTTAAACAATGTGGGTGCTAAATTGATTGAACCCGTTATATTCTGACTTTGATTAGTCATGGGGTTCACCCAACTTCCATTAAACATCATTTGGGGATTCATCATTGTGTTAGGATTCATCATTTGAGCCGATGCTTGTTCAATAGACAAAACGGATAAAAGTCCAACCGCTAGTGCTGCCACCACAATTAGATACAACAGATAAGTCCTTGTCATATCGAAACTAATCATATTGCGCTATATATGTATCCCTAATTTTCGTTAACTCAACAAGGAAACTAAGTAGTAAGAATTCTGGATATTTTAATTAAATCAAAAATAACTTGAAAATCAATGCAATCATATATTTATTAAATGATATATGTAGAGTTAAAGATCGGCAGCAGAGCAAGAAGCAATAATACATGTTTTAATTTCCCTTGCCGTTCTGTTTTTTGCGGCAAAAATATTTGCTGAAATTTTCAATAAATTACGACTTCCGGCTGTTTTAGGCGAATTGATTGCAGGTATCATTGTTGGTCCTTTCGCTCTTGGTTCAATACCCATATTGGATGGCAAAGCACTTGTCATCTTAAATGAAACAGTTCTGCAAATAGGTCAAATCTCCGGAATTGTCATATTATTCATTGCAGGCCTTGCGATCACTCCAAAAGAATTCTTGAGGGGAGGAGGGGCGTCTTTTACAATAGGTGCATGTGGAGTTATTGTTCCGTTCCTCTTAGGATATTATGTGTTTACCTTATATGGATTAGACGCTTTGGAATCTGTTCTCATTGCAACAGCACTCACTGCAACCAGTGTTGCAATATCAGTGAGCGTGTTAACAGAATTTGGTAAAATGCAGACAAAAGAAGCCAAAGTTATTCTGGGAGCGGCCATAGTAGATGATATTCTTGCTATTGCAGTTTTATCCGTTGTAGTCACAATGGTTCAAACCGGCAACCTGGCACCAAATATTATTGATATTATAATTCTAATTCTAAAAATACTAGGTATCTTTGCTGGGTTACTCCTGGGGGCCATAATCATAATACCAAGAATAGTAAACACAGAAAGATTATGGAAGGCTAGAGGTAGTGTCGAGGGTATAGTTACTGCTTCATTCTTTGGAGCGTCAGCAATAGCCGCGGCAGTAGGACTATCGCCTATAGTAGGATCATTTTCCGTAGGAATGGCCGTTGCCAGCACAAAAATAATCAAACGAGTCGAAGAATACGTCGATAAATTAGAAATAATTTTTGGTCCCTTATTTTTCGCAATAATTGGCGCACAAGTCAATCTTACCGGAGTTAATATCGATGTCCTGATTTTATCGGCAATTGTAATTGTCATTGCTATTGTCAGTAAATTACTAGGATGCGGATTGCCATCCCTATTATTTTTGAGAGATAAATCTAAGGCTATGATCGTGGGTATTGGAATGATATCAAGAGGGGAAGTTGGCCTGATAGTGGCGGGTATTGGTGTAACATCGGGTGTTTTGTCATCAAACATATACACGACCGTCATCATTATGGTTGCTGTAACTACACTAATTACTCCAATGTGGTTAAGGAAAGCATATGCTAAGGCAGAAGTTGCTGACACAAGGTTGTGATCCTCGATTGAAGTATCGAAGGTATCAGTAAACAATTAATATATCTAAGGTCATAAAACATACCCGGGCTATGGCATTAGCCGTGGAAATACCAAAACCGCATTTTTAAATGCTGATAATGCCTACCAATGAATAAAAAATGGTGGGCAAAAATGAAAGGAATTGAGTTTCTGTTATTAGGATTAGGTGCTCTAGCAGGCGCATTTTTGAGGTATAAGATAGCAGAGTCTCCTACCCTCCTAGGAGTGTTACCAATCAATATTCTAATTATAAATGTAATTGGAAGTTTCATACTGGGAATGTTCGTGGTTATATCTATGTATTTCAATCTCGATCCAAAGTATTCTGTCTTTATAGCCATAGGGTTTTGTGGATCATTCACAACAATGTCTTCATTTGCACTTCAATCTGTTAGTCTAATTGATTCCAAACACTTTGCACTATTTGGATTGAATTTAATTGGAAACGTAGGTCTCTCGATTCTTGCTTTGGTGATAGGAAGAACGATAATGACAGCAATTCTCAGACCCTGAAATCATACTTGGCTTTATTGAATTATCCTTTCTATGAAGTCAGACACCTCGACACACTAGGGATAAGCACAAATAGTTCAGGAAATATAATGCTTTATGCAATCTTGCAAAGTAAAACAGGATATCAAATTACCCTTATTAGTCACACTCATAGCTATGGCTATACTCAGTTTTTCATTGGACCAAGTTCCCTATGTGCACTCCCAATCTTCCAAAACCAATTCGACTGCAAATGCAACAGGCTCTGGAGTTGACCTAATAGACACACATCCCTCGCCAGCAAATGTAAAAGCTGGCAGCAAATTTGAAATATTATCAACTGTAGTTAATAATTCACCAGGCAAGATACTGTTACCTGCTGGGCTTTGCGATTCACCTTTAACCGCGTTCTTTATGTCTAATAATGTGGTTATAAGACATACCCAAGGTTGCACCGCGACATCGCCACCATTCGAATTAAACCCAGGACAAGAGGTTACAGTAGCCGGTCCAGTTTCTGGCACAATATATCAAGCAATCAAGGCTGGAAAAACTCCAGCGACTGCAACTGTTTATTATCTAACAGAGAATGGGCAGCCCGGCAATGTTACGAAACCATTTGTATTCACAATAAATTAATCGTCTAAAATCTTTTTTATTTTGTCACTTAACTAAAAATACAACTATTAGAATCAATTCGAGGGATGCTAAATATTTATACTAAAGTTAAGTCGAGAGCAAGAAAAAAGTTAACCTTCTGCTGTCTGCACTGAAAGCATACGGACAAAATGAAACATAGAAAAAGTGACTAGAATAAATAAATCCTCAAAATTCTTTTTTCAAACAATAATGACCTGTGAATACTAAGTATTAACTTATCAAAAACTAGAATATTTTCCATAAAATTTAGATTGTAAATTGTGTAGCTGTTAGATGTAGACTTCAGCATACATGTTGATTTAATTAGAGCGAGGATTTTTATCAATCGATGCTTTAATGTCAAGGTTGAATCTGTGATTTTAGCTAAAAAGCCGTCATAAAGTAATCCCGGATATGCATTAATGGTTACAAAAGTCGTCATAAAACCCTCATAAAGTGATCCCGGATATGCATTAATGGTTACAAAAGTCGTCATAAAACCCTCATAAAGTAATCCCGGATATGCATTAATGGTTACAAAAGTCGTCATAAAAACAGAAGCGTTTATTAACTTACCGTTGGAAGGTACCGCCAAATATTAGCTCTTAGTGTCTCACCTGTAATTGAAGGCGATTAGACTTTATTCATAGAGATGAATGAATCTAATTTAGTTTCCAGCAAGTCTATCTTCTTTTCAAGACTTGCGTAAGGATTCAATATAGACTCCAAAAGTCCCGGTGGCTGATTTAC
>JBIOZG010000003.1:0-21763 GCA_044870765.1 Nitrososphaeraceae archaeon | reverse complement strand
GTTTATTGCATATCCTAAAGGAAGATCCAACGCTCTTATAAGAACGTCTCCGAGTTTTCCAACCAAGAGATTAAAATTAGTTGGATTTACCAGGTCTTTTATCATTGGTCTATCTCAGCCTCCAATACTCATATAAATAATACTACGACTTCGACCTATATTATCTATACAGCTGCAAATAAGCTAGGAGATAGATTCGTTACTAACTGTAAAAATTACAATTCTATTAGACGGTCAAAAGAAATAATCAAGGTGATTTAGAGGGAGTCGATAAAGTTTACCTTTCTTATTGATGACTTTTTATCGAACAATAATTATGGGTTCAAACATTGATAACCTTTTAAGTTATGTAGTTCTAAGGTTAGCAGTTGTCGGAATCTATCAATTATTTGTTAAGATGGTAGTTATATCTTATCTATAATGCTAGTTCTGCAATTTGATAATCTATGTCTCAACCAAATAACAAAAAACTAAAGATAATGATTCTTGAAGATGAAGAAGACATTTTAATACTTTACAAAGACTTCCTTGTGGGAAAGGGACATGAGATAACAACTGCATACAAAACCGGTGATGAAGTGATAAAGGAAATAGATAGTCTAAGATCTGATATATACATGATAGATTTTAGATTGCCAGGGAACAAAAATGGAATCGATATAGCTATTGAAATATTAACCAGGTTTCCATCAGCACCCATACTATTCATAACCGCTTATGAACATTTACACAAAGAGATTTCGAAAAACCCAGTTTTTTACAACAAGAATATTGAAGTTCTAGTGAAACCTGTTAAACTAGATATAATTGAAAGTACAATTTTTCATCTTGTAAATAAATCCCAAAGAATGAACAAGAATTATGTGAGTGATGAATAGTGTTTGCTATGGTGATAAAATATTGAAGTAGTGCTTTTAAAGAATCATTTCAGATATCGGTTCTATTTTATAGAAATGCATCATATACAAATATTTCATTTTAGATGTGATTTTAATTGATAAACCTGAAATTCGTCTCTTACTCTCTGACATAGAGCAGGTATAGTCACAGGTTTTTCAATAGCTGAGTCTATAATTCCTTCATTCAAATAAGTCTGATATAAATTATCTAATTCAAAATTATATGCACTCATAAGTATCGTTCTTACGTTAGGATTCGCTCCTTTTATCCTTTTTAAAAGCTCTAAACCGTTAAGGCCAGGCATCCTTAAATCTGAAATAATAAGCGCATAGTTTTTCATATTTGTTGTAAAGTGTTCCAAAGCAAGGACCGGATCATTAAAAGTAAATACGGAAATGCCCTGAATTGAGCCACAAATAGCAGCCTGAAACGTTTCTGTAATATCAATCTCATCATCCACAATACTAACAAATCTGTCAGACATTTCAATAGCCCTCTGACAAGTAATACATGAAGATTATTAATTAAAAAAAAGGTTTCCTATAAAGTTTATTTGATTCTAAATGGATAAAAATTTCCAGTATGCTGATGTAATGTGCCATAATATACATGCAATTTCAAGAAAAGGGTAATATCTCTTCCAAAATTGACACAATAAATCAAGGCTTAAATAGAAATTATTTGTGTATTTGTTGTCATCTATTCATCTGATAGTAGATGAACACATCCGATTGGCTGGGACCATATTATTGTGACATTAGGCACCAGCCAATTTTAAAAAATTAAACATCTAAACCTTAATACGTTCTTGATACCTGCTACCACTTTTGCTTTATACCCAACGTATAGGGTATTGCCAAGATCTGAATCCATCAGAAGTAAAGATATGTCATGCCTTGATAAATCGTCCTCCTCATGTTACTACGAGATGTTGTCAAGGAAATTATTCATTTGTTTCAGGTTTGTCATGAAGCTGAGTAGAAATTACGAACTTGCCATTAATTTTCCATTTTGCGCTGCCTAATTCCTTTCCCTCTGGTCCAGTTGCTTTCGGTATATCGATTTCTAAATTATCAAAATCATATGTAACCTCCATATCCTTTCCAGTTAGTTTGTCTACAATGTCTCTGACAACATCGGACCAATTTGAAACATTGTGTTCTTCATTTTTATCTTCGTTTGTTACCTTCGAGGTTTCTTGTTTTAAACTTTCCATGTAATTCTTTCTACGACATTTTATTTAACGCTTGCAATGGAAATTGAAAATTAGATTATCGTTATTATTTTTATTCTACTGATGAGGATACACAAAAGAATGAAATAGTAAGCTTTTAAAAAGTTATTTGATTATAAAAATTGAAGTATTTCAATAAATTATGCTTTTAGGGGTAACGTAACTATAAAAGTGGCGCCTTTTGAATTCGGGTTATTATACGCTTCGATCATTCCCCCATGAGCTTCAACAATATTTTTTGAAATATACAATCCAAGTCCAAGACCTTTCTCCGATTTAGTCTTAAATTTTGAAAATAAGTGGGGAATTATTTCTGGATCTATGCCAGGACCACTATCTTTAACAGTAACAATAGCTTGATTTGTTTTGTCTTCCCTCCTTAGATTTATAGTAATTGTGCCCTGTTTTGTAAATTTTATTGCATTATTTACCAAGTTTGCGAACACTTCAAATATTTTTTCTTTATCAGCTATGATATCAACTGTTTTAATCGGAATAAATTCAATTTTAACTTTGTCAATGTTACTTAATTGTGTTTGTTGACTGATGTCTTTAATAACATTTTGAATTTTTACATTTAAATCAAAAACTGTCTTATTTAGTTTCATAGTTTGAGATTCTATTCTAGCAATATTCAACATGTTTGTTACCAAAGAAAATAGTCTTTCAGCATTTCGGAGAATAGCTGCCTCATATTGTTTGTTCCTTTCTGGGAGATTTTTAAGCATCTCTGAATAACCAATAATGGATTGGGACGGCGTCCTTAACTCGTGGGCCGCAATATTGATAAATTCCTTCTCCATCGCATCATGTTCTTCTAGCTTTTGATATGAGTACAAAAGATTCCTGTTTGCTTCTCTTAATGATTCATGCAAATCAGCCTGTCTCCAAATGGTATCAAATATGAAATTGTATGATTCTGTGCGGGACTTGCTCGTATGATAAGTAGCATATCCTACAGCCTTTATAAAATTTTCTTGAGTATCATCCTTTACGTCTATTATCAATATGGATTTTTTATCCACGATCAAAAAAGTAGTTTTTATCAAGTGAGTTTTTCTAGTCGGCGGAGCAATAGATTTTATTTTAAAATTTGAAATATTTGAGAGTGACTCGAAGGGGAAGAAATCATTCTGTGTGTCGATTTCATAAGTAGGAATAACTAAGTTGACATTAACGTTCCTTTTTTCTGAAGCTTCTATTAACATGGATATTATCCCTCCCCTGTAATTTCTTTGGAGTGCATTTGGAGTTGCTATTATTAGTGATATTTCGGAAACTGCAGATTTTATCAAATCCAAGTAAGTTTTGCGAATTTCGTACGGGTCTGATAACACTTTGATCTCCTCCGGATCCACACCTACCTCTAAACTGGACATTTTGTCATGTTGAGTGTCAGCATTGTTCCATAGATTTTCAAAAATATATTTTTGTTGCTCCACCATTGCACCATCGTTGCGATAAATTAGATTTGATGTAAAAGCATTGCCTTGAGCTTGACCAAAATATTCGAGATCGTTTATTGCAAAATTTCCAACTAGCTTTTCGAGGTGCCTAACTTCTGCAAATTTCATTATTTGTTTACACGAACTCAAATTAACTCTTGTAATCTCCGTTATCAATCTAATTCTTGTTCCCTTGGCTTTAGCATCTTGAAGTGCCTGCCTGATTCGTTCAGTCAATATGAAATCCGGTAAAGTAAAATCGCCGCAAATACACAGCTCCTGGTTTGCGTTGCATACGATATCGTTCAGTGTCATGTCCGTTTGTTCATTGTTGGTATGAGCTTGGGTGTTTTCTCGATACTGAGAGGGCATCGGTCGATACATCTAGTTCAATATACGATTTAAACCAATCGTGTTTGGTATTGTTTCGAATCGAAATAATGATTCACATTTTGAATTTAATTCCGGATAACCTAGGGTTTGCCAATAATTTGCCATTAAATAACCAAATCCAATATGCAGTACATTATAATCTACCGCATATACGTAAGCGTTGCTAAATAATTTATTAGGATTCTGGTTTTTGCTTGGACTTGTCTCTTTTAAGAACTATCCATCCTTTCTTGACAAAAAACAAAACAAATCCAATTACTATTATTGCCATAGTTACCAATACGACTATGAAGCCCAAGGGTACTTGTGTAATATTTTCCAAATCTATTCCATTCATTCCGTATATACCTGCAATTAGTGCAAGTGGGAGTAATATGGCTGTAAATATAGTGAGGATTCTCATAGTTTCGTTTATTTGGAGTGATACCTTGGCCACGTATAGCTCTCTAATTGAATTGATCGTCCCCTCATAGGATTCCACAAAATCAATCAACTGCGTCATATCGTCATACACCATCTCTACATATTTCACATCTTCTTTGTCCTTTTCTGTATGCAGCAGAAAATTAATTATATTTCTTACATACCAAAATTGTCTGCGTAGCATTATGGCTTGCCTTGATAAAATATCTATGCTTTCAAATATTTCTGGGAGTGGGCGTACGAATGACCTTCTCTGATACTCATTTACAGATAGTTCGAGAGCCGTAAGCAATTGTTCATATTTGGTAACAAGACCTGCCAGTATATTATAATATAAAGCGTCTATACGTGTTTGCTTTATTGTTTCATTTTGTATGTTAAGGAGTCTCTGAACGATTAGCTTAATGTCAACCTCAGCCGTATGAATTGTTATTAACCAATTTGTACCCAGAAAAAAGTATACGGCCTCTATAAGCAGAGTCTCTGGATCTTTATTTTTCATGTCTACTATTACAGTAAACGTATGATTCTCTAGTTGACGAATTTCTGGCTTTTTTGATTTATTTATGCAAGTTTGAATGGCTTCCTCATTTAAGTGAAATTTTTTTGCCAATTTATCAAGTTCTGATTGATCCGGATTTATGACATCGACCCAAACATTATAACCTTCATCCAAATCTTCAAGAGAACCGTTTTCTCTAACTTCGTTCTTATTATAAGAGAGGATAGAGCTCAAGTCCCAACACCGGATGAATTATAATCAACAAAATATAAAAGCAGTAACTAGGAACAGTCAAATCAGATGATCATTTTAACTTTCAATCAATACAGAATAAAACAAAAAAAAGAAAATGTTATTGCTCTGCAACTATATTAACAGTATGTTCTTTGGGAACAATCGATACACTTCCTTTGTTATCTCCACCAAATGCCTTATTGCCACCTGGAGTCTTCAAGTCTACTGTTTGCTGACCGGATACAAATTCTGCGCTAGAAAAGATTCCAGTTATCGTGATCATACACATCATTAGTGTCAATCGGATAGTTGAATTCCTATATGATTTCATCAAATAATTTAGTACTACAAACTTTATATATCGATGTGAAATTCTCAAGTTTCTTATTTTGGGATTATTTCTCCATCTAATTTTATCATATCTAAATATCTTAAAATGTGAACATAGTAAGATCCGATTGAATTAATTGGCTCGCGTTGATACGTCCCTTGAATGCTTATATCGAATGTTGAGCGTTATGTATCATGAACAACATAACTAACTGGGATGATATCTTAAAAAAAGAAGCACGAGGTACGAACGACTATGATTTGGGCGAAGTGCACGAAGTCGAACCTGAAATTGTGGTTACGAAAAAAGGAGTTGTAGATAAAGACAAATTTTACTTACCAAAAAGCCTTGTCGAGCGATTTGACGGACACAAAGTTTGGTTTTCTATCACCAAAGAGGACGCTCAAAACTATAGAAAAGACTAATATTTGTTATCCACAATAACATTTTTTTTAGACAAATAAAATTTCTTCATAGAAAGTTTAGATTCAAAGTAAACCTAGAGATTACTTCGTCTGCTTTGAAATTCGTTTATATATGCAATTGTTTTATGACTGTCAGAATATTATCTCGAATATTGTGTCATACGTTCAGATAATATAAAAGTTGGAGGAAAAATGTAGAATGTATGTTCTTTAAATAGGAACAAATATTTAAATTGTACCTATTTTCTTCTGCGCCTCGTTTTGCCTGACATGCTTGCGTTACAGACTGCGTACGGATTGACTTTCTTCCCTGATTTGCGCTTGACTTTAGTAACACACCTGTCAAACTTTTTTGTGTCTAGACCCTTCTTTACTCCTCTTGGCATTAATTATATATCTTTGACATCTTTTATTAAGATTTCAACAATTTTGGTTTGAGGAGATATGTTTCATAAAAATGAATGAAAGCAAGCTGAAACATGCTGAACATAGATTGACAACTAATCATATTCGGTATTAGCCCATAGGATGAGATGCCCATCGTAAATTATATTTCGATCAATTTTGAATGGCTGAATCACAATGTATGTTTATATTTATTAATTATTAATCATCATAATATGATAGAGTATCAGGGCTTCTATTTTAGAATCAAAATTTTTTTCAGGATCGGATTATTCTTTAGTACAAACTAACCAACAGAACTCCAAAAGAGGATAGTGATGCAAATAGCTTGAAATTAGTGTGCAGTTAAGAGATTGTGCCTGATAATAGTTTGACAACAAAAATGACATCGTCTCGCTCTAGTGAATCACCTGCACGAATACTTGTTATTGACGATGATGCGGACATACTGAATTTGTTTAGTGATTTTCTCAAAAAGGAAGGATACGGTGTAACCTCGTTTCTTGATCCTTTGAAAGCTCTTGAAGAAATACATCGAAGACCACAAAGATACTCGATAATCATAACAGACGTAAGGATGCCCGGAATCTCGGGTATTGAACTGATACGCAGAATTCGCAAGATTAACCACGATATTAAGGTGATTATTATCAGCGCTTTTGAGTTAAACGGCGAGGATTTAATAAATATTAGATACGATAATTTTATGGAAAAGCCAGTTCATATGCAATATCTTGCTCAAACCATTGAGAAAATATTGAAAAAATAGGAATTGATATTTTTTGAATGAGTATCAATTATTATATCAACTATATTATTCGAAATGGGTTAAGTGCTAGTTAGCAGATCAAAATTTCAAATGTTAAAGGTACGGAATCATAACTGGTTGAATCAGGATGGCGAAACTTGCAAGTTATTTAGTTTAAGCATATGGCTCTTTAACATATGCTTTTGCATCTCTCCAAGGCTTTTAAAGTAAAGTCGACACAGGGAACATCGATAATTTTCAATAAGGAATTTAGATTGTTTGAGAACTTCCATGTACTATTCAGTGGGACATACTACTTAAGAATTAAATTAGTGAACCTGCTAATAAAATATGAAGTTAAACTAGTGAGATGAAAAGGGTCAAGTTAATTCACGAAGACCTTAACGCCGGGGGCGGTGCCGAGCGTTTGGCCGCAGCGTCACTTGAGACACTAAAGGAACTGGATTTTTCAGTAGATCTAGTTACTTTTACTAAACCGAACTGGACTGAACTTGAAAGAATTTTTGGAATTTCCAAACTGCGGAAATTTGTCAATACTGTCATTAAAACGGATATCAATTCTTTGTTAGGGGACTCCAATGTGCAATATGATAATAATGAGTATGATATAATCATGAATGCACATGGAGATATCCTTCCATCCCATATGCTTGCTGCCAATAGACAAATGCTTATCACATATTGTCATTATCCACTTGTTCCAGAGTTGATTCACAATTTAAAGTACGATACTGTTTTACGAAACTATTTACATATGTCCGATTACAAAGATACATCTCTGGATAAACTTCGTTCAAAAGCTCTTGCGGTATATAACCAAATGATCAATAATTCCACGGTAATAACCAATTCTGTATTTAGTTCAAAAGCAGTTCAATTGTATTACCCATATGCACAACCTCTCATAATTTACCCTCCAGTTGATATTGAATTTTTTAGTCGGGTAGTCACTTCTAATTCCAGAGAGAATAGAATAGTGGTTCTCGGACGATATAATCCCGATAAAAACATTGAGCTGGCCCTAGAAGTCGCCAAAGTTCTTAAAAACATGAACATTAAGTTTGAGATGTCTATTGTTGGGAATCTTTCAAAATCATATTATCCTTACTATAGTTATCTTCAAAAACTTGTCAAGAAATACGAACTTTCCGACATGGTCGAACTGAAAACAAATGTCGACATAAATGATTTGTTACATGTCTTTGCAAAGTCAAAAGTGTTATTCCATCCAACAGTAGGAGAGCCATTTGGAATGTGTGTTGCTGAGGCAATGTCCGCAGGGTTAGTACCTGTAGTACCCAGCTTTGGTGGTAACACAGAATTTGTGCCTGAAAGTCTTAGGTATAATAATTCCAAAGAAGCGGCCAAAATTATTATGCGATCCATGAACGCAAGTCTTCACCAACGACTACACTTGAGCAATTCTGTTAAGAAATTCGGCAAAAAGCGTTTCAAGGACGGTCTTAAGAATTTACTTGCCAGCCGCGTGACATCATAAATCAAATCTAATTTAGTCTGCAAGGCTTGTAGGAGTTGCCACGACAATAGTATAATTAATAAGCTACACTAATGTCAGCACAGCAAAGACTTGAAAGTTGCAGAGATGGATGGGATTAATGTACAGGGCAAGACAGTGAGTTCCCTAGCGAACTTTTTGGCTAGTACTGACAAATATATCACACAAAGCACAGAACCTGGAGATTACTATAAGGCAGTCTGGTGCAGGGATGCAGCGTATATACTAAGAGACCAATTTGTTACGGGTAATCACATTGAAGTATTTAGTCAATTAAAGCACATATGGAAGAATCAAATAGGAAGTGATTCTAACAATCTAATTTACGGAAGAGGTTCTCCAAAGACTGAATTTACTCCGTTAAGAGCCAGCAAGGAAACCATCAAGAATTTTTGCGGTGCGCTTCCCACTACAATCTATGATAACTTTTCAGAGATTTATGCTCTTAATCCTGATATTGATTCTACCGCATTAATGATCTATGTATCCTCCTGGATTCTCGTGCAAATGATAAATCAAAATGATGGTAAAAGTAAAAATAAATCTGGGCAAACTTCCGAAATGATTTCATTCATACTACCGTACCTTTTTCGAAGTGTAGATTATCTTCTTTCAAGGGATGAAGATAGTGACGGGTTGCTTGAACAGGAGTACAATGAGGATTGGATGGATACTGTTCTGCGTGATGGTAACGTAGTCTATAGTCAAGGCTGCTGGTTATTGGGCTTGTCCGGCTTTGCTAATTTATTAAATCTAGTTGGCAAAAAAGAAGATGCACGAAGAATACAATCAATCGCGGCACGTCTCATAAATTCCATCGAATCCAAAATGTGGTCTGAAAAAAGTAAATGCTATGTCAATATTGACTCCGGTAAAACTACCAGGAATGGCTCGTCAGAGATTCTTTATCAAGATATTATTTTTTATGTATTCGCCATGACCGAGGAGCTAATTGATACGTCGTTGGTTACCAATAACAATAACAATAACAATTTGCAAAAGATTAGTCCTGAACCAGAAAAAAAAGAATCGTTAAATCAAAGATATTATTATGAAAAAATTCAGAAAAGAATGATACTAGCACTAGAATCACTACGAAAAAGAATTTGGGTTAAAGACATCCCATTGGTAACAGAAAAGCCGCTTCAAAAAACTGGCCCTTGGATTCTACAATCAAACGAATATCATAATTACACTCACTGGCCGTGGATAACAGCAATCGAGTTGCTAACCAGATTTCGTTTTGGACAAATTAGTGAATGTACTATTTTACTTTCAAATTTACTGTACTCTAATCCTAACAACAATGCTAATCACGACAGAATTTTCTACGAATGGTTAAATCCAAGAACTCTCAAGGGTGGCGGTGCTTATCCTTTCAGGACGGGTATTTCTGCTTTTAGACTAGCCTCATTTGAAATATTGTCTAAATTAACATGAAAATCGAAACGTTCGCATAAGTAATTGAGTTGAGAAGAGAAAATTTAGATGTTTATTTTAGATAGGTGCCCAACAGTCATTTGTTCCTTGTCTAGGTAATGATAAATTCGTTGTACCGAGAAACAGATTGAAGTTGATACATACTTAACAATGTTAACAATGAGTGACAGAAAAAACGAAAGTGAAGACATAGAAACTGCACATAAAACCAGAAAAAAATAGGAGCTGCAGAGAATGACCCCGAAACCAGTGGTCCGCCAGAAAACCTACGCGAAGAAGCAGGCGAAATGGTAGATGAAGAAGGTTCAAGCGAACCTGCTTGCGAAGAAGCAGGCGAAATGGTAGATGAAGAAGGTTCAAGCGAACCTGCTTGATCCATTCATTTTTTAAACAATCCTAGAATTTTTTTATTTTTGTACTCAGGTGCAGGTCCCTGTTACTATAAAGCATAAATAGTTTTAAGCCTCAGTTATAGCATGTCAAAAATAACAGATATTTGTTATACAATGGGGCAGGTAGAACCCGAACCAGAAGAGCCAGGTGATGTCGAACCTGAGCCGGCACCAGAACCAGGACAACCAAAAGACGATGAAAAACGCTGAGCACGTTTACTAATTTTAGAACTTGACCTCTGGGATAAGTAACCTGCACCTGTACGTTCCGGACGCTAAAAAATTATCGCATTTTACGTCGCCTATTGTGCTCTACCTTAGGGCATCGCCTAGGCTGACGTTAGTCCATAGATTGGTGGTGAGATCTTTACTTCGATCCAACTCAATAGATTGTCGATTCCGTCGCCAGTAATAAGTGAAGGAATCGATATACGCGATTCCACAGGGAGCGCATGATTGATACGATTCAAGATCTGAGATTTACTTGCTACGTCCCTAACTTCCCGGCAAATTGCTATCATCTTGAGAATTTCCTTATTGTTTGACATCATTCCAGAAATATAATGGGCATTAAAGTTTATCAATATTAACTATCTGATTTGTTTATTAATTAGAACAATATGTCAGTCTGATTGGGTTAACGAGAATAAATACACAGCCAAAAAAATTAGGGCTTTATCCAGACATATTTCCAGTCTGATTTGAGGTTTGATTGGAAGTTTGATTAGTTGTGTCATTAAAGCTGGTCATAGTGCTAGCGTTTGCTAACGAATTATTGCTGGTTAGTTGCTCAAGTTGCTGAGCTGTTCCGATATCCGTGTTGTTTCCAGTATTGTTACTGGCCGCCATAACGCCTGTTCCACCTGAAAGGACTATAGCAATGGCAATTCCAATCATGATTATTCTTGGGTCCACATACTTGTCAATCCTATAAAGTATTAAAGGATTATAGTTGAAAAGATCAAATTTCTGCTCAAAAACCGATTAGAGATAGCTGTTCGAGTCATTAATTGTGGATTTGTCAAGATTAGCCTAAGATATAGGAAGCAAAAAAGTTGTTAGATGTACTGTTTCCAAAGCAAGCTTGTGAAACATCAGTAGTAATTTTGTAATATCGTCACTGTACTACAGACCTCGTTTAACATATTAGACAATAATGATCTTTGTCTTAAACTCTACAGAGTCAGTTGGAGAATTGGTGTCTGGAAGTGAAAGAGTAAAGTTGCTTTTATTTTGGACATTCATTGTATCAGCAAGTTCGGGGCTAGGTACTATGTTCTTTAGAATTATAGTTATATTTCCAATGCCATAATTCTCTAGCATTATCGTCTGAGGTCCTCTTCCTCCTTGAGGTACCTGATTTGTCTTCTTCCATATTTCTTTGCCGTCACTTGAATTTATCATTATATCATAACTTTTTACAGGAAGTGTTCTTTCTATCACGGATGGTATTACCAAACCGCTACTTTTATTGTATTCAGTACTCGAGAGATTGGACTCGGCGTTAGGAGGTGGAGCATTCAGGTATGGGGACGTTTTATTTAAAAATAAAATTTCCAAATTTAATCCTGTTGAAATGGGTGATTGTCCAGACTTTATGGCAATTAAATATGTTCCGTTATCAGATATCTTTTGCAATATAGGGGTAATCAATTTTACTTCTGCTCCAACTGATTGTGACGCATTTTCAGAATTCTGGGCAAAACCTATATTTGGTAACGAGAATATGATTGCAATAGTTATCACCGTCAAAATGTAGCGCATGTTATATGTATACTCACAAAAATTTATAACAGTATATACAATTGATATTTTCAGTATGGAGGTTGGCCTGCAGGTGAACCCGATAATTGGCTTGAGCTGTTAGTTTGATTATTTTGTGGCGGCGATTGTGGTGAAAACATCTGATCAAATGGCCAAATTGCATCAACGCCCGTAATACCAATTGTTATTGCTGAAAAGACAAATAGCAATACTATCAACGATAATTTAATAATTTTTCGTTGCATTGAGATCTAAAGAGCTTTATTTTATTTATGGATATCCAATAATACCATTTTCATTTTATTTCACGTACTCAAAAGATATAATTTAGGCCTACCTTACAAAGAGTTTGAATCAAAATGAAAGCAGCAGTAGTTCCAGAAGTGCATGGCACGTGGCAATTAAAAGATGTACCGATTCCCAAGCCTGGACCTGATCAGGTTCTCATCAAGATGCATGCAAGCGGTATCTGTTATACTGACGTACACATGACAGAAGGTGTGCTTCCTGCTAGTTTTCCCAATACGATAGGTCATGAACCAGTTGGTGAAATAGTAGAATTGGGTCAAAATGTAACAACTAGGAAGATAGGGGATAGGGTTGGCGTCCCATGGGTTCAAAATACTTGCGGCAGATGTGAATGGTGCCAGAGAGGAAAGTCACTTTTTTGTCTAGAACAAATAGGTACGGGTGTTAACATTGCCGGAGGTCATGCAGAATATATGGTGGCTTATGCAGATGCTACACAGCTACTTCCTGATGGGTTGCAGTATGAACAGGCAGCACCAATCTTTTGTGCAGGATATACAGTATATAGTGGTTTGAGAATTGCTGAACCCAAGCCCCATGAACGTGTAGCAATTGTTGGCGTAGGTGGTTTGGGTCATCTGGCAATTCAATATTCCAAAGTTTGCGGTTTTGAAACAATTGCTGTTACTCATTCCAAAGATAAAGAAGAATTAGCATACAAACTCGGAGCTGATGTTGTGGTGTCAGATGGAAAGGGTCTAAAAAACGCCGGCGGGGCAGATGTGATCCTAGCGACAAGTAACTCTTACAAAGCAACAGGTGAGACACTAAAGGGTTTGAGACCAGATGGAAGACTAGTCTTAATGGGAATATCTAATGAGCCTCTAATTGTGACAGGACATTTACTTATGGGCAGAGGACGCATCATAGGATCACTTCAAAATGATAGAGAATATCTGTATGAAGCACTGGATTATGTAGCAGAAGGTAAGGTTCGTGTTATGACTGAATCGTTTCCATTGGACGACATGAATACTGCTTATGACAAAGTAGTTAAAGGAGAATTGAGATTCAGGGCTGTACTAAAGATTCAATAAGGACTTACAAATGTTTTGTTCTTTTATCGGGATTCTTTTATAGTCTACTAAAGGTCTATTTTGCAGTATCAATATCATATACTAGCAACTAGTATTATGATTTGAAACGTCCGGGTATTGCAGAATTGCCAAATTCATTTGGAGAATATGCTGAATATATCTTTATTATCTGGCCATGCTTTACCTGAAAATCACCAAGTAGGTTGACAATACTTCTGTACTTGTCATCCAATGCCAATAAGGATTCGGCTAGTGGTCCTGCTAACAAAATATGACCTCCGTCCCCAACATCCATGACTCTTCTCGCAAAAATTATACCTGGTCCCCAAATATTCTGGTTAGAATTAACATCATTAACAATAAAGACTGATCCTGAAGCGAGACCGATTCTAACATCGAGAAATGATCCGTCTTGTTTATTGGTGTGAGAGTTATACTTTTTTAAAGCCTGATGCAAATCGATTCCCAGTTGAAGCGGAGATTCAGGACTTAACATAAAACCTATTGCCATACCATCACCTGTGGGCAGAACTCGTTTGTCAGATGCTTTTTTGAAGGTATCGCAATGACCTATCATATCATTTAATGCCTCAATCTTTTCTATTTGTCTTCTTACCGACAGAGCTGGGTCTGATAACCCCACTACATCTACAAAGAAAAATGCAGCATCAATAACCCCCGAAGGACCAACGTCCGATACACGTGCTTGACCAAAGGCGCCGGCAAGCTTCATGTAAATACTTACATGGTTGTGATGGAAGGGCATATCTAGATAATACTCCGGTTCTTCTAAAATGGGTGCCTTACAAAGACCACATATAGATAATTTTGATTTTGCGCTTGCTTCTGATTCAAATTTCAATTTGCCGTCTTCTTCTATATTGAAAGGGGCTGAGGCTGATTTGCTACCTCCTCCCTTGATTGATACTAATTTTAGTTTTCGCTTTATCTTATCTGAATCTTCTTGAGCTTCTATCTCAACGACAATGTCAAATATTGAACTCAGCTTGTTCAGAATTTCTCCATTACTAGATTGAGTACCCGACATTGTAATAAGTGCGGTGGCTTCTAATTCTTTAATAAGGAATGATAGTGCGTTTACAAACTTCAATACTTTGTCTTCCTCAAATAGGGTAAACATATGTGTCAGAGAATCAAGGACTATGGCATACTTTGTATGGTCATTTAGAGAAGATGTAGATTCCTGAGTCGTTTCTGTGTTTGTATTGGTAACAGAGGACCATTGATCTATTGTATTCTGTATCTCTTGAAGAGTAGCTGAGAGCTTGGGTTCGTTTATACTAGCTGACGGATCTGATTCTTTATTACTAGTGGATACTAAATAGGGATTCAGAAATTTCAGTTTGTCAATTTTTTCATCAGTTATAGTGTCAAAGAGATTTTGATATTCCTTGCGGGTCATACTCGAATTAATATATATACAGGCAGATCCATTTTGCAGGCTCTCTATAATCATCTGCCTACAGAAGAGCGTTTTGCCTCCTCCAGGAGGACTCATGAGTAATATTATTCCAGAATCGAACTTTTCAGTTGCTGCTTGTCCTACCAAGCTTGAAAGCCCTGGTATACTTAATTCAGGCATTATATTGATTCATCTTGAGTGGCCTCGATTTTTTAAATTTTCCTCTAAATTTTTTTAAGTTGTTCAATAAGTGCATCAATCTTACCTGCAAACGGATGATCGGGATATCTTAACGCTGTCAAAAATTCATTACTATCAAATTGGATATCGCAATAACAGGGAATCGAAAGTATTGTATCCATACTAATGTCTGCACTAAGTTTAGAAATTACTGTACTCTGATTGTCTACTGTAGTTTTGTATAATTCTTGATTGGAGGAATTATTTTCACCGGACAGATTAGGGGGCAAACAATACCCCGCGGCTCTATTCAAAAGCAAATATGATTTAGTTCCAAGCTTCGTCAGGCTGTCATAAATTTCCTTGGCGAGCAAGCGGGTTCCTTTGAGATCTATACCGTCTAGCTTTAGGGAAAGAAGAATTGTGTCTGCAATGGCAAGAGAATTGATAGACCAATACCTTATACCGGGACTTGTGTCAATTATAATAAAATCTGCATTATACTTAGAAACAATCTCTTCTCTTAACATTAGAAATTTTCGTAATAATTGTATCTTGGAACCTTCTTGCCTTACTGCACCATCAAGCTTGTATATTTCGTCTTTTGACGTACTAGAAAATGCTACCAATAGCTTTCCTTTTGAATCAGATTGCTCACCATTATTAGATGGAAATTTGTTTAAAACCGGAGTTAAATCGTGTATTACCTCCTCAACAGTGGCATTTTCAAAGAGATAGTCATTTATTGATTTTTGAGGTTGCCATTGGAAGTAATCTTGGAGACTCGGAGCGTAGACATCAAGATCCAGTAAGACGGCCGTCAATCCTTTTCTTGCCAGCGTGGCTGAAAGGTTTGAGCTGATGGTTGATTTGCCGGTGCCTCCCTTATATGAGTGGAAAGCGATGCATTTAGTCATGTTTCCATAAATTCCGCGCCGGAGGTATAAAGGTGTCTAATTTTAGTTTGCGCATGGATATATGCAGTATAGTATTTTAAATAGTCACTATAATGAATTCGATATGGATTTTCAAAAACTTTGCAATGATGTGCTTGAACTTGATCCAAAGGTGCGTTTTGTTGGAATTTGTGATAAAACCGGCGACATAATAAGCGGTGGACTCAGAGATGGTATCAAAAGCCTCCTAACCGATGAAGAAATCAAAAAAGCAAACCTAATTACACTCCAAAGATGGAGACTTCATAATACCCTGGCAGATAGAATTGGCAAAGCAAGATACGCCATGGAAGAATATGAAAAGGTTAAACAAATCACTTTGCCATTGCAAGATGAACATTTACTTTTAATCAGCACGGAAGTAGATGCAGACCATGGAAAAATAATTGAGTCTGCGATACAGCATATTATTTCAAGTTACGTAAAGGATTACCTTTAATGGGACTTGTAACCTTTACTCATGTCTATCGGGAACAAACAATGCAAATCATTTATTCATTTTTTTCTAGTTTTAGCAACCTCTTCAATAACTTGTTTCAAATAGTCTTCGATTTCTGATTCAGGTACCGGTGTTTCAATTCCTGATTTTTCTGCTAATTCCTTTTCGTGTTCATCTGCTACATCCTTAAGTTCTCCCACCGCTCTTTTAACCTCCGACTCCATTTGAGCGGTTCCAATACTTGAAAGTAAATTATTGTCATTTTTCGCCAAAGATCTCAAGTGTTGACGTAAAGTTAAGTCCTGAGAGAGAGACAGGGCAGATGAGTATAAGCCAAACAAGACAAAGTAGGACGAAAGTGATAGTAACGAAAGGGAATTAACGCCGAACGGAGGATATGCGGCAATGGTCACGCTTATGTTGTTTGAAAAATACAAAAGAACAAATCCATAAGCAGTTATTTTTAGAAAGGTTTTGACAGGACTTTCAGGCAATTTCTTTGAAACAATCCAAAACGAAAAGGCAAAGAGGATACCTACTGATGCTGAAACTAGTGCTATGTAGATATAATAATAGAAGAGATTGGGATTTGTATCTGCACTAAGTATGTGGAGTGCATCAAGTATTGAACTCGTGTAACCTAAAATTGGTAATGCAATAATTAATATTATTTTTGGGTTACTAGTTTTCTTGCTGTAATGATATAGCAATATCGCACTGGCAATTAGCACTAATAGGAATGATGAGTAGTCAATATAACGATAAAATGAGAAGAAAATATCAAAAAAAGTCCCATCCGGAAAATCACTGAATTTAATCTCCGACGTAGGCGTAATCCATTGATCCTTTTGAGAGAGCAAGTATGCGGAACCTGAACCAGATACCACTTCAGATACGGCAAGGATTAAAAAAGCAAGAGCATACAGTAAGATTCCTATACTTTGTTTCTTGTTTTTATACCATGATAGGAAACTTAATGCGAATATGACAAGAAGAGACGCAGTAAAAAAATTACTAATAAAAGTAACAAACAATAAATTAAAAGTCGAATATCTTGAGAAAAGAAATATCTGAATAATTATCAGAATTACGTTGGCAGCTAGTACGTACTGTACTATTGATACAGCTCTGTGTAAAGTTGCGATAAGAATAGATCTTGACTTTATGGCACTACTACTAGAATTCATGAATTTCATTAAAATGGTTTGTCCCAGTATGTAAGCGACAGATATAAAGACAAACAAAATAATTCCTGCTGATGATGTGTTGAATGTTACTATAAAGTCTGCAACGATATAATCTACGTTCTCAATAACAAGTGTTGCAAGAATCACTAAAAAGAAAACAGAAATTATTTTACTAGAATTACTTGTTAAAAAAAAAATTTTTTTTAGACATCAAAACTCATGTAGTTGTGTCTACTGTTAGACTAACAGCCTCTATCGGCACAACCAGAAATATTTCCAGTCATATTGCCTGCACTGGTTGCATTAGTCGCGTTTCCCATCCAGCCAGTTGCATTTGTTGCATTTCCCATCATGGACGTATCATTTGGCATCTGTGCGTATGCCATACTTTGCACGCCAATCAAAAGGAATAATCCTCCAATTATGGTAAGTGCCATCCAAATTTTATTTTGTGACATAGATATCGATTTAATATTATAGTATATAAACATAGTATATTTAGACTCCTGTGTACAAGCCTATTTGTGGACGTCTTTTATGCTTCACTACCATCCTGGCTAATGAGATGGAATTTATTCTTAACCACCATTTTGAAATAACCGATTAATCTATCCACATTTCCCTATGAATGAAATTGCTAGTCTTACTGTCCAGTTGACTTATCATACCGTATCCGCTTTTGCCACCAGAGAATACATATGAAAAGTAAATGAAAATGAATGTGTTTGAGGTTCCTTCCATTGTTTTTCTGTATCTTTCGTTTTCTATAAAGACCCAATATCTCTTTTCCATTCCGGGCAAAAGAGGCCCTATGTGAAATTGATTATTATCAATTGTAGAATCCTCCATAGGTTTCGATTTCTGTGGTTTTGTGTCTGAGATAGTACAGGTTACTGTTACATTTGATGCAGGAACTTCTCCGAAATTCTTCATTGCTATAGAGTACTGCTTTTTGTTATCATCCTCTCGCAAAAACTCAAATCCACCACTTGGCCCAACCCATGGTCTAAACCTTACTTCAGTCTGTAATTTGCTTACCTTCGCTAATTCTGCAAAATCTTTCACAGTCTTCAACAAAAGCACAACAACCGCTGCTTCTAATACCACTCCTAGTATCTCAGAATATTCTTTAATCACAGCTAATGAAATTGGATTTTGATTAGAGTGAGTCTCATCCGCTTGATTCTCTGTCGGGACCTCTTGAGACTTTATGGATACCAACAATGACATCAAACAGACAAGCAAGAACAATGAGGCTAGGAAGTACCTATACTTTTTTGCTCTTGAGGCTAATTCAGATTTCTCCAATATCATGGCATAAATATATTTATTTAAAATTGTTTCTGTCATACACAATCATGGTAGAAAATTAATAGATTTTGCAAAATTGATATTCAAGATCATTCACTGTTAATTTTGGTGTCAGAATTAATTCATTACAAAGAAATAAAACTTTTCTCAGATCAATAGCTATAAAAGGATTTCAAAAAGTTTAAACAACTGATTTTTATTAAACTAAAGAGTGAACAAATTTTCTATAATATTTCTAATTGCTATTTTTAGCTCTATTGCTTTAAATCCTTTATTCATTAAAAATGGGATTCCTGGCTTTACAGTTATCTCTCTGGCCTTAGGAGAAGAATCATCGGACAGTGACGGCGGAGACTCTGGCGACGACGAGAAAGACGACTCTGGCGACGACGAAACAACCGATGATACAACCGATGATAAAACCGACGAAACAACCGACGAAACAACCGATGAAACAACCGACGAAACAACCGACGAAACAACCGACGAAACAACCGATGAAACAACCGACGAAACAACCGATGAAACAACCGACGAAACAACCGACGAAAAAATAACTGATGATACAGTTGACCAAAAATGTAAGGAAAAAGAAACAACCGATGAAACAACCGATGAAACAACCGATGAAACAACCGATGAAACAACCGATGAAACAACCGATGAAACAACCGATGAAACAACCGACCAAAAGTGCAATGAAAAAGAAACAACCGATGATACAGATGATCAAGTAACTGATGATAAGAAAGAAACATCTAATGACAAGAAAGAAAAAGATGATGAAAAACGAGATGAAAAAACCGACTCTGAAACCGATGGCACAGAATTCACTCTACTAGATAAGATAATTAGTGATCAAACTATCTTAGAAAATGTAATTAATGATGAAACAACGGATCCGGGAATTGTTTCTAACCTGGTGGACCTAAAACAAGAAACTGAGAACGCTCAAATTCCTGAAACATGTGGCAATAACGTAGAAGGCAATGCTGACGGCATGATTGCGACTGTCAGCGATGAAGGTTGTGCTCCTGACACTAACATTAATGCCATTATTACTGACACTAGTACAAATATTGATACTAATACCAATTCCACTGACACTAGTACAAATAATATTGCCAATACTACTGATGCTAATACAAATACAAATGCAACTACTTCACCACCAGCATCTGAAACATGTGACATTGGTGCAGACAATAGTACTGATGGCACTATTGCCTCTATCAGTAATGAAGGCTGTGCTCCTACTACAACACCGGTCTCTGATACTTGCGACAGTGGTGCAGACAATAATGCTACTGGCACGACTAACAGCATGATTAACGTAGCCTGTCCTCCACCGGTCTCTGATACTTGCGACAGTGGTGCAGACAATAATGCTACTGGCACGATTAATTGTCCTATATTGGAGCCGGATGTAGTCATTGATTCAGCAGTGGATCAGGCAGGTAACAATTTATCTCCAGATGACCTGATTGTTCCGCAGAAAGTAACCTTTAGATTCTCGGCTCAGGCGAACGAGACATCCCAAGCTTTTGAGGAAGAGGGTCCAAATGATTATGAGTTTGAGTGTGCGCTAGATGACGAATCATTCAATACCTGCAGTTCTCCGATGACATATCCAATGGAAATTGGTAAGCATAATTTTGTAGTAAGATTGGTACCATAAGACACTGATTTTGGGAATAAAAAATGTATGTCATAAACTGACTTAGTTAACCTTGAAAGGAGATGATGGTTAATTCTAATCACTATACGGAATTTAAAGTCAGCAAATGTATCGGCATTTAACACATAATCTATGTGACCTTCTAGATGATGAGAATAAATACTATGTTGTTCGGCAGTGGTAAAACAGATTTTCGATAAAATTCCTTCAAATAATAGAATTTTAGCTAGTTTTAGTTATTAAGTTAATATATGTCTTACTACAACTAATTTAGACTATTGATTTCAGCTAATCGGATTTCCTCACTTTTATTTATCTTCATTATTTCGTTTTCTCTTGCGATTTCTCCTGCTATTTCGTCCCCTCTATTTTATAGTCATAAAGGTCATAGTGATGCCTTTGCTCAAACTTTCAAGACTGGAAGTCCTGAATCTGCTTTCTTCCCCTTAATTCCGAATGTTGCATTTGCTCAAAGCGACAAATCCGGAAGTCCGCCATCTGATTCCTTCTCTCTTACCGTCACTGTTAGTACATCCTGTCCGGGTTCGTTCCCTGTTCCAGCAGGAACTGGTTCATCTGATACCATTTATGGAACTGATGATGGTGAGACAATTAATGGTGGTAATGGTGAAGACCACTTATTTGGATGTGGAGGAGATGATACTCTTAACGGCCAAAATGGTAAGGATGTTTTAGATGGTGGTAAGGGTGACGATATTTTAAATGGTGGAAATGCGAATGATACAATGACTGGTGGCCCCGGTAAAGATACATTCGACTGCGGTCATGGCCCGGACCTAGTCACTGACTATAATCCCTCAGAGGATACTCTAATAGACTGTGAAAATGCACTAGCCGACACTATCGGCCCAACAGTTACTGCTTCACCAACGAGTGGTACATTTGCAACGTCTCAATTGGTAACATTATCATCTACCGCTGGTGACCTTGACGCTATCTACTATACCACTAACGGAGACACTCCTTCATCATCAAGTACATTATATACAGGTCCTATTCCCATCAGCACAACTACCACTCTCAAGTTTATAGGATACGATACTCTCGGT
>JBIOZG010000002.1:0-71543 GCA_044870765.1 Nitrososphaeraceae archaeon | reverse complement strand
GCAGAAGTTCGTAAAACAATCAATGAAAAAACCGTTGCGATTTTGGTTTTTGGTGCTTGTGAAAACCATGGAGATCACATGCCATTTGGATCCGATTTTATTTTCCCTATAGAAGTTGCAAAAAGAGTTGCTGCTAAGACAAATAATGTTATTGTTTTTCCCCCCATTCCATACGGAGTAAGTTTACACCATGACCAATTTCAAATGACTATGAGTATTAATCCTGAAACCCTCGTAGGTTTAATTTGTGATTTACTTTCAAGTCTTGTCCAGAATCATGTTAGTCGCGTTCTCATAATAAATGGTCACGATGGAAATATCGGCCCGATAGAAATTTCAGCTAGATTGATAAAAAATAAACATCCAGACATGACCATAGCATGTCTTGAAGCCTGGTGGGTTCTAGTTGGCCAGCTAAAAAAAGATCTCTTTGAGGTTTGGAGTGGACTTGGTCATGGCGGTGAAGCAGAAACTTCTGCACTTCTTGCAATCCGCCCAGATTTAGTAAATATAGAACTGACACCAAGGGAGATTGTTCCCAGACTACCTGAAAATATCAGAATATTTTGGAAATTTGATGAATTGACTTCGACTGGAGCTACAGGCGCGCCTCAAAAAGCAAATATGAAAAAAGGCCACGAAATTCTGCAGACATTAGAAGACGTTTTGCTTTCATTTATTAAAGAAATGGACTCTTCAGATTGGAAATATGGACTATATTTAAAATAGTGATTTTGAATTCGTGCTAGATAGACATAGACATAGAGATTATATTCATACAAGTCAAAATAATTTTTAATATTTGAAATTTGTAAGAATTACTTGAATGTGTATAAGGAGAAATCACATTCTTCGCAACTATAGAAGAGAGTATCAAAGTTTGAGCATAGAGTCATAATATTATAGCACCTTGGACATTCGATTTCATATTCTATGCTATCTGTAATATGTTTCTCAGTCTCATTCTGATTTCCCATCTTGACAACATATTGCGACTCCAATTCCGCACCATTCTTTCGTTTATTTCTTATTGATACTGTATGGTTAGACACTTGTGAATGTTCAGAATCTTGATTAATAAAAGATGTATAACTTGATAGGGAGGGAGAGATGGGGGTTTAACCCCATCTCCATTTACTCTGACATGAATAACTTGCTAATGTAATACCAAATACAAAATAAAATATAATTGAATTAAGAATGGAATTCATTTGACAGTGAAAGAAGACTCGATTAACCTTCACAAGATGTTGAAAGGAAAGATAGAGATCCGAAGTAGAGTTTCTTTAGACAATGCATTTGAAGAAAAAGGAACACTAGGGTTGATATACACTCCTGGGGTAGCTTATGTAGCCTTAGAAATAGGTCATCGTAAGAAATTAGCTTATGATTATACCTCAAAATGGAATAATGTAGCAATAATATGCGATGGAACAAGAGTTCTTGGACTGGGTAATATTGGTCCAGAAGCTGCTCTACCAGTAATGGAGGGAAAGTCTGTTTTATTCAAAGCCTTAGGAGACATAAACGCAATTCCATTATGCATTAACACTCAAGATAAAGAGGAAATTATCAAGTTTGTTAAAGTAATACAGCCAAATTTTGGGGCAATTAATATAGAAGATATAGAATCGCCGAAGGTCCTAGAAATTGTTGAAAGACTAAGTAAAGAAATATCATTACCCATTTTTCATGATGACCAACACGGTACTGCTATAATTGCTCTTGCTGGTCTCATAAATGCCCTCAAGTTGGTAAAGAAAGAACTGGATGAGGTACGTGTTGTAATCTCCGGATCGGGATCAGCAGGTTATGGAATATTCAAGATATTGGAAACAGCAGGATGTAAGGATATTATAGTTACCGACACCAAGGGAGCGATATATAGCGGAAGACCAGATATTACTGATAATAACCCATACAAGAAAGAGATATCCCTTAACACAAACATCAGAAAATTACGGGGCACATTGCAAGACGTAATTAGGGAATCAGACGTTTTTATTGGTGTTTCTGGAAAGGCCGATCTTTTGAGTAGAAATATGATAGAATCCATGAGTGAGAATGCTATTGTTTTCGCTCTAAGTAATCCGGATCCTGAAATAATTCCCAGTTCTGCACTAAAATATGGCGCAAAAATTGTTGCAACAGGAAGGCCGGACTTTCCTAATCAGATTAACAACGCCGTAGTATTTCCTTCTGTAATCAGAGCTCTTCTCGACCTTAGGGCAAATAATCTAAGCGAGTTTATGCTTGTATCTGTAGCATATGCTATTGCGAGTATAGTTGAAGATATTCATCTTCGATATGATTACATAATTCCGAAAGTTGATGATCCCAGAATAATTCCTATTGTTACCAAAACAATAAAAAAAGTACTTCGCAAACATATCAAAACTAACATAAACCCTAAAGGCAGTACAGGAAACTAGTTTCTTTATTATCGTATCTTTGTAATATGTAATTTTGATCGCAGTTTTTTAATTATTATTTATTATTATTTATTAACATACATAACATTAAACTTGAACCGACTTGTCATCCAGATTCTTTATTATATTGTTTGTATTGTTCCAACTATTCGATTCTGTGCTATTCCAATCTTCATAATGAATTACTTTATAAAGTATCGTTCTTTTTAACCAACCAACTCTTTCTAAATCGGGTTTGTCTTCGAATTTATTGACATATCCGAGACATAGGTATGCTATTGGTTTAACATGTTTGGGTATTCCTAGAATATATCGTAAATCATCAATTGCAAGTATGCTTACCCAACCCACCCCAATTCCCTCCGCCCTCGAGGCTAACCATAAATTCTGAATTGCACAACAAACACTATATTCGCCTGTTTCTGGTATGGACGTTCTACCTAAAACAAAAGGTCCAAATCTTTTAGGATCATATGTCACACAAATATTAATATCAGATTCCAGAATGCCTTCTAATTTTAGTTTAACATATTTATCTTGTCTATCTAAATCGTTATCAAGCAAAGAAATTGATTTTTCTCGTTCTTGAATAAAGGAATTCTTAACTTTTAGTTTGGTGTCTTTATTCTTAATTAGAATAAAATCCCAAGGTTGTGAGTAGCCAACGGATGGTGCATGATGTGCTGCATTTAGAATTTTCACAAGGGTTTCATCCGGAATTTTTTTATCGACAAAATGAGATCTGATATCTCTTCGAGAAAAAACGGCCTTGTAAAGACCCTCTTTTTCACTGATTGTAAATGAGTCAAGTTCTGGGGACAATTTTCTGTCTTCAAATCAGATTAATGATAATACCATACATCGTAATCTCCAAATTCTTCAGCAGATTAGAAATAAACATGAATCATGAGACACCAAATTTACCTTATTATCATAATTGCACATGGCGAATGATGCACAATCTTACTTGACACACTTCCTAGTATTAACTCCTTAAACTTCCCCATTCCTCGACTTCCCATGATTACAAGGTCAAAATTCTCTTTTTTACTATAGTCCAAAATAACTGGAGCCGGATTTCCCTGAAGAAGAACTGTTTTGATAGTTATACCTTTTTGATGAGCAATATCTGAACATTTTGATAATATTTCTTGATTTTCTTTTTTGTAGGCTTCTAGTAGTTCACTCAGCAGTTTTTCTGATTCGATATGGGTTATAGGTACTTGTTCCATTACATTAACTACAGAAATATTTGAACCTAATTTTTCTGAAAGGACTAATGCAGCCTCTAACGCCTTGTAAGAATTATCCGATCCATCAACTGGCACCAGTATCTTTGTAAACATTTAATATTATTAATTTAGGCGTGTTTAATATATATAATCTATCAAGATGTGATCTATAGTATATTTAAGTTTATGATACTATATCTTGGTAAATTTACTGATATCGATAAAAAAGAAATTAAAAAAAGTTGGACTGACTGCTTAAGGTAGCTCTAGATTTTAGTTGTCAGTAAGCATAGTCTGAATCTTCAAAGCATCGAAGCACTTCATAATCTGCTAGATTATTTGAGAGGTCCTGTCTGTTTTCTATACACCCTTGTGTTTCAATATCTTCTTGTTTGAAAATTTTTGAATTTTTGAATTCCTTCCAATTCATACTGTCGTCATTATCCTTACCATTGTCAATATCTTTCACAAGTTCCTTCATAGTGTCATCATCAGCCCAAATATTCTTGGCAGCATATAATGGACTATTAGAAGCAACAAATGAGACTCCAAACATTAGAGTCAACAGCGATGCTACCAGAAACACAGTTTTCGTTGGTTGTTTCTTGTTCATTGGTTCTAGGGTCAGATTCATCATAAATAAACTAATACACTATATTCATTTCATATTATGATACAATTTAACATAAATATTCTAGAATTAGACATGTTATATATATATTTTATTGCTTATTGGATTCTTTTTTGAAATATTCACGAAGGCTTATTAACGGTAGATATAGATTATTGCGTTTTTAGAACGAAGAATAACGGTAATCTATGAAATATCAATAAAATCCTAGATTTTCTAAGTAATTTAGTCAACAGAGTTATACACTATAAAAGATATTCGATTAGATGTAAATCGGATAAATCAAGTCTAACATCTTAGAATTCAGAGATCTGACATACTGTGATAGTCAATTAACGATGAGGCTTTTATCCTCAAATCCGTATTTTTATATATTTGTAAGCATCCGTCGAATTTTCAAAGGCATAGTGTACTTTTTGGAATTGTTCACGAAACTTGGACACAGCACTACCAACTTTATTGGGATCTGATTTGTCTATTACAATCTGTTTGATAAACGATGCTACCTCTTTCATTTCACTTTCCTTCATACCTAATCTGGTTACTTCGGGAACACCTATCCTTACTCCACTTGGGTGCATATAATGTTTACCAGATTTGATATCACCAGGTAGAAGCTGTCTGTTAAGAATAATGTTTGCTTTCTCTAATTCTTTTTCAATAGTTCCCCCATCCCCAAAATTGGAAACATCTACAGCCAGTTGGTGTGATTCTGTGTATCCACGTTTTTCTCCTAAAACTCTAAAACCAAAATTTGCAAGTGATTCAGCGAGTATTTTTGCATTGCTTATGACTTGTTTTGCATATTCCTTTCCAAATTCTAGGGACTCTGCTAAGGCTATAGCTTTTCCTGCTACATGATGGAGATGATGGCTGCTTGTATTTCCTGGAAAAATAGCTTTCTTTATGCTATCTGCGTGCCGCTCTAATGAAACGATTATTCCTCCCTGTGGACCCCAGAGAGTCTTGTGGGAGCTCATTGTCATAGAATCTGTTCCCTCTCCTATTGGATCTTGAAATTGTCCTCCGGCTATCAATCCGGCTACATGAGCTCCATCATAATTGATGTAAATGCTATTGTCGTGCATAAAACTAGCCAATTCTTTAACTGGATGAGGAAAAAGGAATAGACTGCCTCCAAACATTGCAATAGCAGGTTTTTTGCCATTTGAAATCATTTCACTGACCTTTTTCTTGGTGGCGTCAACGTCAATAGTCATGTCTTCTTTGGAGAAAGGATAGTGTTCTATGTTTAGTCCGTGCACAAGACCAGCTGTTCCCGAGTGTTCTTTCTTACCATGTGAAATATGTCCCCCAGTGGGAATAGATGCAGCTAGCATGTAGTCTCCAGGATTAGAAAAAGCAGAATATATTGCAAGATTTGCAACTACGCCAGAGGTGGCTCTACAGTCAGCAAATTCAGATTTGAAAACCTTTTTTGCTAATTCATTGCATATTATTTCCACTTCATCAATGTAAATACATCCAGCGTAGACCCGTTCACCAGGCCATCCTTCCGCATACCTATTCCCAAAGTCAGACACAATCGCTTCTCGTACAGCAGGACTTGGAATATTTTCACTTGCAATCAGTGGTATTGAGGATTTAAACCAAATATGATGCTTTTCAAGAAGATCAAATACTTTGTCATATGATTCTTTAGCGTTCATTGTAATGTGTGTATGGTGACCTTAAGGTCCTAATTTAAAATATTGCTTGTATCATCATGAATAATTTGAAGATGGATGGAATTTCAAAGACAGCCTTATGATATTTTGGCTTTTTTTCATAACTTTTAATTTACTCTAGATTGGACTCATACTGATGGATAAAAATGAGCTAAAATGTGCCCTATGTGGTAACAAGTTGACTTTTAGGTACAAGTCAATGAGTGAGTGGAACATTTCAGGATATCTTTGTGGTGTATGTTATGACAAAAAGTTATCTGAATTCTATATATCTCCAGATCGTAAGGATATTGTAAAAAGATAATAATCTTTGGCCATTCCTAATCTGCGGGTAATAATCTAATTAGACTGCTAGAAACGTTCGATTACCAACAATAAAAAATACAGTAAAAATTTAACGGTACGATTTTTGTTTTCTGCGTCTCGCACCAGATCCGCCAAATTTCTTTGATTCTGTTTGTCTGGGATCGCCTGATAACAAGTGTCTGTCAAATTCGGTAATCCTTTTACGAATTTCTGTTCGTATACTTCTTGCAAAGGGGTGGTCTTTTGGATCTCTACCGCCCTTTCCGGTACCTGTTAATGCTCGACAGATTGCAACTGTACTTGCAAACGCCTGTCCCATAAAACCGCCTCCGTGCACCTTGACACTAATATCTACCTTGTCTCTATATTCACCTATCAATTTAAGCGGAACAAGAACCAATTCTCTTGCCACTTCGGAATTTAGCAACTCAGCCGGTATGTTGTTTATTCTAACTTTTCCACTCCCTTTTGAAATTGTGGCCACAGCTCTGCTTAATTTTCTTTGTCCTGGATAAAGATCTATCTTATTCATAACTATCCAACCCCTTCCAACCTATCTGTTTTGCCAATTCGCCAAGTGTTATAAAATATGATGATGGTTTTCTAATTTTAGAATCCTCAAATGTCTCAAGCTTTGCATTCTTTAGATCTGGTGGGATTGCCACATAGATTCTCAATCTCTTTAAAGCTGCCAATCCACTAGATTTTCTTTTTGGTAACATACCTCTGACCATCCTTGTAAGTATTCTATCAGGCATTCTTGGATGAAATGGACCGTGTATAGGATTTGTAGCAGACGAAATTGTTAGATATTCTTTATATTCTTCTATAGTTTTGTATCTGTTCCCGGAAATCATACTTTTTTCAGCGTTTACAACTCTGACATGATGACCTTGGAGCAAAAGTTTTGAAATATGGGAACACATTCTTCCCGCAATACAATCCTTCGCGTCAATAGTCAAAATCTGATTAGGCTTTTGTTTTTGTTCAGCAAGTTGCTTAGCCAATTAATCTAACCCCCTTACCATCTGGGTATTTCTTTATCAAATTATCCAGAGCAAGAATTTTTCCACCTGCGTCAAGTATTTTTTTTGTAGCTGCTTCTGATATCGCAAAACACCATATTGTTAGCTTGTGACTAATTTCACCAGAAGCTAATATTTTGGTTGGCACTATTACAACTTCTTTATCCTTAGTAACATGGGCCAGTTGACCGATGTTAACTTGTCTTCTATTAGATCTCGACCTGGAAAGCTCTTTAATTACAGTTTTCCATATCGGCACTTTATTTTGCTTTGATGCATTCCTCAGGGTCCAAATCGTATTGTTTAAAGTATCAGGAAACATGAAATATACTCGCTATCCTCTAAACCCCAAATAAATCTATATCTAAATATTCTTTGGTACCGATAAAGATTGAACAACATTATCAAATTCCTTTATTTTTGAGCCTAGTATCTTTGCTGCTTCTATTACAATCTCTTCTGGTGTTAATGCACCATTTGTTTCTATTAACAGTATGCAATCATCCTCTTTCTTGCTATCTTTCACCACAGCTACGGAAGTTGGCTGCCATTTTGCATGACTTTTCCCGGTTCCCAGTCGTGCATATGCCTCAAACTTTAGTTTTTGACCTGGTGCCAGTGCAACTATTGGTATTTCATTATTGACAGGTTTCACCACATCATCTTCAGATATTAA
Source organism: Nitrososphaeraceae archaeon (assembly GCA_044870765.1). Lineage (GTDB taxonomy): Archaea > Thermoproteota > Nitrososphaeria > Nitrososphaerales > Nitrososphaeraceae > TA-21. Next base: position 63,553 of record JBIOZG010000002.1, on the reverse strand, counting down.
GTCTGCAGAAGTAATAACTTTAGTTTTGTCTTGAGATTCAGCATCTAGAACTAACAATACTCTGCACTTTGAACAGCCAAGAGAGCTCTTACAATCACATAGGTGTGGCATTACAAATCTCTCTAGATCTGTTCGCAATGGAATCAGTCCTAGTCTATGGGCAATAGCTTCATCATGCATGACTGATGAGTTTTCTAGTATCACTACATCATCAATTGCAAAAGTAGGAACTTGACTGATAGACAATCTTCTTAATGCATTGACATACTGTCTTGGAATATCATTAAATTCAATTTCAATATGATTATTATCCTTTTCGAGAATCTTAATTGAGTTCAATCGTCGACGAAATTGTATTAACGTACACTTAAAAATCTACCGAAATAGTTGCGACAATGAAATTCATCCATGTCAAAAGATTAATCCGTTGTAATACAATCAATATCAAATTGAATGATGCGACTAAATTCGAATACTTTGGATTATCGCCATTTGAGATAGAAGTAATCTATAATACCTTGTCCAAGTTTTCCGCCGTAGATGAAAAAATTTTGGTAGAGGAATCTAAGTATGTAACTCTGCTAAGAATCGAATTCCCGGTGCCTTACGATGATAAATTCTTTAGACTATTTGGTTTTGATAATTGGCAGAAATTTAAGGCCTTATTTAACGAAATGAAACGCAGAAGAGGTAGGAAAGGATTAAAAATAATACTATCTTTTTCGGGAATATCGGCTGACATAAATTCAAGGATAGTTTTTTTGCTAACCAATGACATCGGTCCACAGTTTGAGTATGCCACTGAAAAAATTGAACATATGACAGATTCCATACACATACAAGTAAAAAATCTTGAGACAAGTAGACAATTTACAACATATACTTTCGACGCAGTTGTAATGAAGTGGATGATATCAGGTAAGGTACAATGATAAGAAATCTTGAATCGAGGTGTATACTATGTATGAGGAAGGCAGTCGAGCGACAATATTGTGAATATCATTATGAAGCATTACAGTCTCTCCAGGGTCATTATGAAGCTTGGAAAAAGTCCTATGGTGAAATTTCCTGGATTGAATATCTAAACAGATTACAAAAAATAAGTTATACCGGAAAATGGGTCAAGCAGGTAATTGAAATAGAAATAAAAAATGAACAAAAAAAGAGATAGTGGTTGTATCTTCTATACCTCTTATTGCCTACATTTCTCCCATTCCTGGAGGCATACCAGGAGGACCGCCAGCTCCAGACTTACTTGAAGCTATTACGTCATCTATTCTAAGAATCATGGATGCGACTTCTGTTGCTGATTTGATAATCTGTTCCTTGACACTGAGTGGTTCTACAATATCTAGTTTTGACATATCTACAATCTTTCCACTTCTTGCATCAATTCCACTCCACTTCGATCCCTTAGCTTGTTTAGAACGTAATTCCGTTAGTGTATCTATTGGATCCATACCAGCATTCTCTGCTAAAGCGAGTGGAATAACCTCGAGCGATTCTGCAAATTTATCTGCTGCTAATTGTTCCCTTCCAGATAATGTCGAGGACCAGTCCCTTAATTTTCCTGCAACAAAAGATTCGGGGGATCCACCACCTGCGACTATGAATGGTTTTTCCATAACATCTTTGGTAACCATAAGGGCGTCATGAATTGAGCGATCTGCTTCATCAACGACCCTCTGTGAACCTCCTCTGATGAGAATGGTAACTGCTTTTGGGTGTTTACAACCTTCAATGAAAACCCATTTATCAGTTTCAACCTTTCTTTCCTCTACGAGATCTGCAGAACCAAGATCCTTGGAACTCAAGTCTTCAAGGTTATTAACAATTCGTGCACCTGTAGCTCTGGCCAATTTAGTCATGTCACTTTCCTTAACTCTGCGAACAGCCAAAATATTGGATTTTGCCAGATAGTGTTGAGCGACATCATCAATGCCTTTTTGGCAGATAGTTACATTTGCACCGGACGAAATTATCTTTTCTACCATACTCTTTAGCATCTTATTTTCTTCTTCAAGAAACATCTTCATCTGATCTGGTGAACTAATGTTAATCTTGGCATCAAATTCAGTTTTCTCGATTTCTAAGGCTGAATTGACAAGTGCAATTTTAGCCTTTTCAATTCTCTTTGGCATTCCTCCATGAACAACCTCCTTATCAAGCACGATTCCTTTAATCAGTTTTGTATCTCGTAAAGATCCGCCTGCTTTCTTTTCTACTTTGACATCATCAATATCTACAAGGTATCCAGAATCGTTCGATTCAGAAACCTGTAATGCAGCATTAACAACGATTTCGGATAGTTCATTAGATTCCTTGGAAACCAGTTTAGTTTGCATAGATGTTTTTGCTACTTTGATTAGCTCGGACTTGTTGCCTGCATCAATTTTTTGGGCAATTTGATTAAATATCTCAATGCTCTTTATTGCACTCTTTCTATATCCATCGACTATAATAGTTGGATGAACATCCTTTGTGATTAATTCTTCGGCCTTTTCAATCAATGCACCAGCTAAAACTACTACTGATGAAGTTCCATCACCTACTTCATTATCGGTGGCTTTACTTATTTCTACCATCATTTTCGCTGCTGGATGCTGAACATCAATTTCCTTTAGTATTGTTGCACCATCATTTGTAATTGTTACATCCCCTAATCCATCTACTAACATCTTGTCCATGCCTCTTGGACCCAAAGAGCTCTTTACTACTTCAGAAATCAATTTTGCAGCGGCAATGTTATTTTTTTGTGCATCGCGTCCTTTTGTTTGACTTGCGCCTTCTTTCAATATTAAAACAGGCATACCGCCTGCTGAACCTTGTTGAACTGACATTTATTGTATCATATCTCCTAAAACTTGATCTAAAATTCAGTTTTGGGATATTTTAAACTTGCTACAAATAAAGGTAATAATGAATTTAGACCAGTATTTGGTCAAATTTTCCGTCGTTCAGATCAGAGTATATTTCTTTTGCTGGTTTATTTTCTACTTTGATGCCACTGCTCACACAAGAACCTATAATTTCCTTCGTGCTTGATTTTATTGTGGTTGCATAAGAAACATCAATTTTCATTTTAGCTATTTTTACAATTCCTTCCATGGTAATATTTCCAACATAGTCTTTTCCTGCTGTACCTGATCCTTTAGATATATTAGCTTCCTTTGCTACTAGTGCTGTAGTTGGTGGGACACCGACCTCAACGTTAAATTTTTTTGTATCTGGATCGACCTCAACTTTTACAGGAACTTTCATTCCGTGAAATTCATTAGTTTTTTCATTTATCGTATTTACTACTTGCAATACGTTAATACCCAGCGGGCCTAAGGCTGGTCCAAGTGGAGGACCAGCACTAGCCTCACCACCACTTACAAGAGCAGAAATTGTCTTTTTTTGTTCCATGTCAGACTAGTTTTAGAGTTATGTTCTTTAATTTAATAGTATGCACCAGTCTATGAGGCTTTTTTAAGATAATTTGCGTCTACCGTCACGGGTATTTGATATGGCGAATCCAGTAGAAGCACAGTTGCCTCTTGCTTCTCATAGTCAACTCTGGTTATCTTTGCCTTCATCGATTTAAACGGGCCAGCAATGACTTCAACGGTATCATCAATATTCAATTCGGATACTACCGGTCTCTTCACCAAATAATTTTCAATGTCTTTGTAAGGTAACTCTCCCCGGATCTGTCCTTTTACATGTCTTACCCCAATCAGAGCGTCGTAGGCAATATTGGAGTTTGGAGCTTCGATTATTATATATCCCTTAAAGCTATCAAGTAATAATATGGAACGCACAGGAATTTTCTTTGAATTTATTCTATTTTGTGCTAGATTTACCACAATATGCTCTTGACCACCTGTCGTCCTAATTGCAAAAAATTTTGAATCTGATTCTTGACTATCAGGCTGTATTTTAGAATTTTCAGTGCTTGTCTCAATGCCCTCTGATTTTTCCATGTTTGTGTCTAATTCAGAAGCGTCAGCTTGCACTTCAGCTCCTTTATCCATATTCCCTGAAATATCGGAGGTAGTTTCACTCTTGATTTCTGACTTTTCTGCAAAGACCGTGTCTAGATCATCAAAATTGTCTTCATTCTGTTTAGTACTACCTTCCAATTAGCTTCAGCATACGATAACTTGTTACAATTTATAAGTTTAATTAAAAATCAAAACATTTCTTTTTTCCAAACGCAGCACAAATCTAAATCGTATTATCGAGTATAATTTAGCTCATGTCAAGTGTCTTTATATTTGCGTTTTTTTCCTTCTGGCTGCGATTGAAGAGGCAAAATATATGATAAATCCACAGATAACCATTAAAAATCCATAAAGTGATAAAGAACCTTTGCTGAGATAAGTACCAATTCCTACGAGTATAGCTCCCATGACTAGTAGAAGCATCCCAATCCTGGCATATTTTGGAATATTTGACATTTACTCTTTGCCAAATTCTAATTTCAATTACCAATATAACTTATCACCCAACCCAGGAAATAATTAAAATAAAATAGGCGGGCAAAAAACAGCACGTTTTTATTTACCAAGATGTTATTTGTCGTTACCAAATGAAGATAGCAGTCGTTGGCATGGGAGTTGCAGGAGCTTATCTTATGAATGGACTCGGTAATGATCACGATAATTACGTTAAGGGATTTGAAAGAATGCCTGTTGAAGAGCATGATGCAGTTTGTGCCTGGGCGACTTGTGAAAACGTTATGGAAGATTTGGTTAAGCAATGCGGTCTTAATTTTGATGACTACATTTTGCATGAGGGAAAAAAAATGATGGTTGATATTGGTCAAAGTAGTAAGGCCGACAACAGCATTAATGTTGGATTGAAAGGGATGGTTACTTATGACAAAATAAAATTAATCAAGGATATGACAAGAGGTACAAACATCCAGTTTGGAGTTGTTCCAAAGAAAGAGATTCTTGAATCTGAGTTTGATATCATAGTTGATTCTACGGGTTTTCACCGTAACTATTTACCACGTCCACATAACGAAATGTGGATACCATGTATACAGTACAAGGTGAAATATCAAGACAACACTCCTTTTGATGATTTCTATTTGAAGGCTTTTCCTTCAATGAAGGGTTATTTTTGGTATTTCCCATTAGAAAATGGCTATGCGCACATTGGCGCTGGCGATTATGAACGAAAAAATAACAACGCATTTGTCGACCAATTTTTAAAAAAACATAAATGCGAAATAATAAAGAAAGTCGGTCGTCCTGTTAGAATAAGTCCCCCGAAAGATTCCGAACCTTTTACCGATGGTCGGAAAACGATTGGAGTTGGTGAATCAATAGGGACCGTGTATCCTTTGCTTGGTGAAGGAATTATTCCATCAACATGGTGTGCCCAATTATTCATCAAACATGTCACCGATTTTAACGCATACAGAACAGAAGTATTAAAGAAGTTCCAAATTTATGCTCTCGTATTCAAGTTTATTCAAATGAAAATTAATGGTAAATTTAATCTCTTTAAAAATGCCGTTGAGTTACTCAAGATATACAATCACATGAAACATGAGGAAAAGCGGTATGGAATGGAGGTAAAATTCAAAGACTTGGTTAATCTTTCAAAGATATAGGTTTCATTTTATATTAAATATTAAATGCAATCTAATTCTAGATTTTATTATTACGCATGTATTTCACTTCACTGAACTTTCAAAATAATTGGATGTTGGTTTTCATGTTTTACTTTTTCAGTAACATTTTTTGCAAGTACTTTGTCTTGAGAATGCCCAATAATAGAATTAACACAACTACGAGTCCGATGGCTGATGATGCTTTAATTATAGAGGTAATCAATCTATCTGAAGAATTGTGGAATATGTCAATATGTAATGGTCCTATTATGAATATCAAAAAATATGATACTATCATGATCATTATCCACATGATAAAAATAAGCATAAAAAGATCAAATAATCTCATATAGAAATTATCCCCTTTATGAAGAAATATTGTATAACAGTTGAAATAAACGCCAATACGGATGAAAACGTTGCTAATATAAGGATTTTAGTTATTATTTCCTTTTCAGACAATGGACCTCTAGCAAGAATAAGTCTCACTAGTGTCGCTGGTGCGCTGCGTTCTTTAGATGCCACTAATTTAAAGTCCTCGGATATTGAGACAGGCCTAGTTTTGACCTGCCTGTGTTCTACTATTTTTTTCACACTAGATAGAAACAAGAATGAATTCATTACTGCTGGTAAAAGAGCAATTACCCCAATAATTTCCGAATTTCCCACGATTGATAAACCAGCATACATTGATCCTAATAACAAAGTTCCTGAGTCTCCAAGAAAAATCCTACTTGGATATTTATGATATTGGTATATTGCGATAGTGCCAAATAATAATGGCAAACCCATGAGAAACACAGTAATATTACCAAATAAAATAACACTCACTAATAATGGCATCATTGTGATAATAATAAATCCACTAGCCACACCATTAAGCACGTCAATTGAATTTATTGTATTACCAACTATCGGCATTATGGCTAAAATAAGTGGAATATACAATATAGGTATGAAAGCACTATCAAATATTAATCCAAGAGAACTACCATGACTTCCTAAAACTATTATTGGAACAGCAGCAAATATCAAGGCCACAGGTTTAAACCAACCTGGCATGGTCTTCCTGTCATCAATATATCCTATAATAAATGCGATGATTGTTGATAGTATAAGAGAAATTATTTTTATGTCCTGTATTAAAAAATATAATATTATTTCAGAAATTACAATTCCTATGAGCAAGACCGGCCCAGCAGGCCTGGGAACATTTGGCTTTCCAGGCTTATGGTAATCCACTACTACTTGGCCTTTCTTATTTAGATATTTAATAAAAATAGGTGTGATAAAAAATACGACTAGAAAGGAAATAGTAGACACAATAATTCCATGAATAGCAATATCTAGAAGTAAATCAAATCACCTATTGTAATTATAAAAGATATCCTTTGATACTCATTTTTAATTCTTGATCTGGCTCTTTAGTTTTCTTGCGAGTTTAACCCCTATTTTTGGTATGGACCCTAATTTTGATTCTGAGATTTTTTCAATCATAGCTACATCTGTGATTCCTGCCCTATATAGAGACCTTGCCCTGATTCTTCCAATTCCCTCAAGTTGTATAAGTGGAATCAATTCTGATTTTACACCGTGTCTAATCCTTAGCCGTAGTATATTTATTTCCGGTAAAAGATCTTTTCTTTCGATTAATTTTGCGATTTCATAAAGGCAATATAACAACCAGTATGTTGTTTCAACCATCCTGTGAAGATCACCGGGCTCAACTCCAATTTTTTCATTTAAATTCGCTTCGCTTGATTCATCAATCCATTCTAATAATATAACTAAATTCTTTAGAGTATAATCAATATTTGATAGTCCGTATGAACCTAGCTTATGTTTCTGGAATAGCCTTTGAAAGTATTCCGTTTCATTTTGCCTCAATGTTAGCTTTGGATAAAAATCATAACAATCACAAATCCAATACAAGAAATTTATTACATTATTTTCATGTTTGTTGGAATTGATATCATGGATATTATGTTTGTTACCACTATACGTATCTAAATTGTTTTTGAATTGAATTCCTGTTTTTGGATCAATATATAGCAGGGAAATGCGTTTACCAAATTTAGTAGCGATAAGTAAATCATTTCGCATGATTATTAACTTTTCATCACTTAGATAAGTCAAGAGCGATTCAATTTCAAAGCTAATGATTTGATTTCCTTGATATTTAGACAGAAATGTTTGTTCAAAAAAGTAGAGTAATTCAGATTTCAACATTTTAGGTTTTGAAGCTATAACTCCCAATACATGAACCCTCAGGGCCCTTTCATCCATTAATTGAGAGACTATTGGTTCCGGTACTCCCAATACAAAATGATTATACAGGTCTTCTGGATTGGTTCTTGAATCTGCGATAATGATTGCTTCTCCATATTTGTCATAAGCAGGCCTTCCTGCACGTCCGCATATTTGCTTGTATTGTAGAACACTCATTGGAACATTACCCCCATATTGATAATCATATCTAAAAATACTCGTAATAATTACTCGTCTGGCAGGTAGGTTGACTCCTGCAGCAAGTGTCGGTGTAGCAAAAAGAATTTTTACAATGCCATTTCTGAACGCTTTTTCAACAATCTGCCTGCTCTTTGCTCCTAAACCTGCATGATGAAAGCCAACGCCTTTTGCAACTGTACTTGAAAGTGTTCTATTAAGCTCTGTATCATCTCCTTCCTTTAAAATTTCCACTCCTGTCTTTTGAGCTAACTTTATTGAAGTTTTGTCGAGAAACTTTGCAACTATTTCCGATGTCTTTTTTGCAAGCGACACGGTGCGTTTACGTGTCTCTGCAAAAACAAGTGATTGGCCTCCATCCTTAGTTATCGAATCCATTGCGAGACTGGTTATGCCGCTATTTGAATTATCAGAAATTCCAATATTTTCAATATCATAATTCATACCATCATTCATGGTAACTTTACCATAATTATACACTCCTTCTATCAATTCAGTGGGACGCCAATTACTTTGAATTGGTTCGCATGTCAACCACTCGGCCACTTCATCTGAATTTGATACTGTTGCACTTATTCCGATTATCTGGGGTTTTTGTGGCATCAATTTGATCTTTGTCAGTATGATTTCCAGTGTTGGACCTCGTTCTCGTTCAGTAAGAAGATGGATTTCATCAATAATGAATAGACCAACATCATAAATCCAATTTGGGTCGTGTCTCAATATTGAGTCCATTTTTTCATTTGTTAAAATAATAACATCTTTGTCTACTAATTCGCTTCCAGAAGAGTCATAATCGCCTGTGGAAATACCGATATTGACTCTCCTATTTCTAAAACAGCTCAAATCTGTTATAACCTTAAACTCATTAAATTTCTCTGTGGCTAATGCTTTTAACGGAGTAAGGTATACTACCTTTTTTCCCTTATTAAGAATATTTATCATACCCATTAATCCGATTAATGTCTTTCCACTTGATGTAGGAGTCGTAACAAGTACGTTGTTACCATTCATTACACCCTTTGATAATGCAAGCTCTTGAGGCGGGTATAATGAATCATATTTTAATGATTTTAAAAGTTCATCCAAGTATTCTTTCATCTGATATGATTGATTTTACTCATACCAATTAATATATTAATAATATTCAGGTTCTGTTAAAGTGAATTAGGATTTAATAATTTTAAGATGCATTTTGTGAATCAAATTTTTTGTCTTTGTAGTATCTACAATCTTTGCAGGCAAAGAACAAATCCATCATAAAGTCATCTTGTATAACTCTGGGACTTAGTCGCCTTGTTAGTAAAGTAGAATATCATTTGAATGTCTCTGGTTAGCATTCACGGGTTGCTGGTAAAAATAAATTGTATTGTTTGTACTATGCTTTTGCGTAAAACCCGGCTCTTCTTTCATAAATTTGTCCATTTTGCATTGCCTTTCTTATGAATTCTTTAGCTTCATCTTCTGTGAACTTTCCACTTTTCACAAGTTCATTAATGAAATTCTTTTCTTCAACATCATTCTTGTCTTCTCCGGATAATCCGTTAAAGACATCTGTGAATGTTTTAAGTTTTGAAGTTTCACTAAGGGGTTTTCCATGAAGTACTCCAAGATCCACCTTTCCAGTATTAACATCTATGCCGACAGTTTCTAGCATTTGTGAAACAAGGTATATCGCTCTGTCAGCATCTTCACTATCCACAGAGTCTTTCAATAACAATCTAGCTCTAGCAGTAGCAAGACGGACGAGACCTTCAAGCTGCCGAGGTGTTGCAGTAATCATTCCCTCAGAGTCAACATTTCTCATCTGCAAGTAATATTCTCTTAGAATATCGATTGCCTCTGTTGTCAGTTTTGGCTCAATTTGTTTGGCATATGCTAGATATTTACGAAATAGATCTATTTCAATTGCCGACTGAGCTGCATGTTCTATATCTCTGTGGATTTCAAGTATGTGACTCGCAATTCGATTATCTTTTTCAGAATCAGCATTATCTCTGATAACGTGAATGATATCAAATCTCGTTAGTAATGGTATAGGAAGTGGTTCTACGTTTTCGGTAATATTTCTAAACGGATCATATTTACCATATTTAGGATTAGCTGCAGATAAGATCGATGTTCTTGCATTAAGTGTAGCAACTATTCCTCCTTTTGCCACAGAACATGTTTGCTGCTCCATAACTTCGTGTAGTGCGGACCTATCTTCAGATTTAATCTTGTCAAACTCATCGATACAAACTAGGCCTTGATCCCCCAAAACTACAGCGCCCGCCTCTAACATCATAATTCCAGATTTATCACGAATAACCGCTGCTGTCAAACCTGCAGCAGTAGTACCTCTGCCTGATGTATACAGGCCTCTTGGTGCTATTTTTGCAGCAAATTTTAGCATTTCGGATTTGGCAGTTCCTGGGTCTCCAACGAGGAAAATATTGATGTCTCCTCTACGATTTGAACCGTCTGCTAATTTTTTTGTTACCGATCCTACGATTAGTAAAAGGATAGATTCTTTTATTACTTCATGTCCGTAAATATGAGGAGCAAATGATGCAATCAGTTTGTCATAAGCATCGGGCATACCAGCAATAGATAATATCTGTTTTTCATCCTCGCTGCTTATGGCTATTCTATCAACTGTTCTTCCATCTTTATTTCCGGCGAGCCCACCAAGATATTCTATATTGTTACCTTCCATGCGCAGTCTGAACAAACTTGTCCTTATCTGTAATGTTTGTTCTTGTTCGATCCTGACTATTCCAGTCAGTAAGACTCTATCTCCAGGTCTGCAACGATCTACAAGATCATCCATAACGGTGACTTCTACATAGTGCGGAAGCTGACCTGCTGGTAAATCTTCTGGGAGTTCTTGAAGTCTTACAAGCTGAAAATCTGTAAAATAACTATTTTCTGGATCCATTTCAAGTTCTTTTTCAGAGCACTGTGTGCATCTCATAGGTTTCTTTAGTGTTAGACCCTTAAGCAGAGCCTCATTCAATGTGTTACAATTAAGACATGCGTACGCTATTTTTTTAGCAAGTGGTTTTATTTCAGAAGTTCTGACCACCATGCCGGGTACGCTTATCAACTTGTTGATCACTTCAGCATTTATCTCTCTAAGTCCCTTTTGAACTGAATAATTTCCAATTCTTACTTTAATTTTGTCTTTAATTTCTTGAGCATAATCATAATGAATTTCTCTTAATATTGAATATACAGCTTTGTTAAATGCGTCGAACATTTCATCAGGTGTATCGGTAATCAATTTTGTAAGGTCTGGTTTATTTGTATCTAAATCGATATAATCAACTACGACATGAGTGGAATTTGAAGCCATCATGTCGTTTATTCTATTAAAATACTTGTAATGTCCATCCCTGTCTTTAAAGGCACGTAGAAATGATTCTAATTCATCGGAAATTGCAGACGTAGTCTGTTGTTTTTGTTCAGTCATTTACCTGTTTAACACCCATTCCTTAAAAGCCATTGACGAACTGTGAACGAAATTATATAGCTGCCTTTCTTCTGCTGATAATTTTGTTTCCATTTCTGCAGAAAGTGATGATGCAGCAGCTAGCTTCACAATCTTTTCCAATCTAGACATTACAAATGAATTAAGTGATACCGAAAGTGTTTCTTTTTCTTTTTCATTAAGACTTTCGAGATAATCGTTGACCCTAATGTAAAAGTCTACATCTACACCAGATATGTCATGAGGTTTTGATATTCGTTCTCTATTCAACGCCTTAGAGACATAACTTGATGTTTCATTGTCTTGAACATCAATTAATTTTTTTCTGGATAAATTTTTGGCAAGCCATCTTGGCAATAGCAAGATATCACCTTCTTTTGCATTGATATTGATATCGTTAATAGATACTTTTACGTCAGACTTGAAAGTAACCCTAATCTCTTCAAGAAGATACTGTAACAAGTATGTGTTTTTTAAGCTTTGAAATGCGCCCTGAGCAAAAGAACTGTTTGATGACATATTGGGAATATAGTTTTAGAACAAGATATTATTAAGTTGGATCTTTACAGGACTGAATATATAACTGATAATCAGAACATCTTTTATGCCGCAAGTAGAGGCAAAAAATTTGTCTGATTTAATGTGGGTAGAAAAATACAGACCTACTAAACTAGATGATGTTGTCAATCAAAAAGAAATCGTGGAGAGTTTGAAGAATCTAATGAAAGAACCTGCTGAAATGCCACACTTGTTATTTACGGGACCTGCGGGAGTTGGAAAAACTACTACTGCATTGTGTCTGTCAAGGCAGCTACTTGGTGAAGATTGGAGGAGAGACACCCTAGAGCTTAATGCATCAGATGAAAGGGGAATAAAGATGGTTCGAGAGAGAGTTAAAGAATTTGCATCAGTTTTGAAGATCAGGACAAGTGACAAAGATGAAAGAAAATTTAGACTAATAATTCTGGACGAGGCTGATGAGATGACATCTGAAGCTCAGACCGCCTTGCGAAGGATAATTGAAGACAGTTCAGAAACTACTAGGTTTATCATAATATGTAATTATTTATCTCAAATTATTGAACCCATTCAAAGTCGTTGTGCAATTTTTAGATTTAAGAGAATTGAAAAGGAGATAATAGAAAATCATCTAAAATTGTTGTGCAAAAAAGAGGGAGTAAAGCATGATGATAAAGCAATTTCCCAAATTTTTGATTCCACGAATGGCGATCTACGTCATTCAATAAACATACTCCAAACTGCATCCGTAATGGGATCAATTACTATCTCAAATGTACTTGCATCATTAGGTCTTTCTGGAAAGTCACAGGTAAGTGACGTAGTTAAACTGGCGCTGTCAGGAAAGTTTAATGAAGCCAGGATCAAGTTACTAGAATTAACTGCAGTATATGGAATGTCTGAGTTTGATTTTCTAAAATATGCATATGAAGCTGTCTATTCGTTAAAGTTATCGCATCCTGAAGACTTTGCTTCCTTAATAGCCGAATACGATTATCGTTTGACTCATGGATCGCACTCTGATATACAGTTGACGGCGTTTTTGGCCCAGTTGTCAAAGCTAGGAACTAAACAGTAGCATGACTTACTAGTCTATTTTCTAAATAATTGATTTATATGCAGTTCGGATTGACTTTAAAATTACTACTAGTGTTCTATCTCAGTAGTCATCTTCAAACTCTTCTCCACCATCTTCCTCTTCGACTTCATCAATATCTTCTTCAAGTTCCTCTCTTTCTTCAGCACTTTTGTACGGAAGATCAGCTTCTCCAGCAGAATTACATACAGGACATTTAAACTCAATCGTTTGCCCCTCAAGGTCCAAAGGAAATTCCTTTGAAAAGACCTCATCACATTTTGAACACACAAGAGTAGTTTGGATATTGTCAGCACTGAACTTGTGGGATTGGAGTCTAAATATGGTATTTGTCATTCTTCCTACCTATTGAAATAGTCCTTTTTTATAAGGATTATTGTAATTTTTGCTAGACTGTATGTATTTTAGGTTTAGAATCATATATTAGAGCTAGCAGATGTGATCGTGCGTCATTTTGGTCAACCAGACCACGGTTTGCAACAGTAATTATTGTACTGTCGTTTCTGACTCCTCGCATCTTCATGCAAAGATGTTCTCCTTCTGCAATGACAGTTACTCCTTTTACACCCATATTCATTATCTCGTCTGCAATCTCCTTTGTGAGTCTTTCTTGAATTTGCAATCTCTTTGAATATTTTTCAACAAGGCGTGCAAGTTTCGAAATCCCGAAGACCCTACCAGAAGGAGTGTAAGCAATGTGTATTCTGCCAAAAAAAGGCAACATGTGATGTTCGCACATGCTATAAAAGTGAATGTCTTTAGCAATAATTGAATCAGTTTCTTCACTAAAACTAATTTCCAGTTCAGAGTTCATGCAATAACCAGCAAAAATCTCTTCAAACATATTTGCCATTCTTTGAGGAGTTCCTATCAACCCTTCACGATCTGGATTTTCTCCGAGTTGCACTATCAGCTCCCTCACGAGTTTTTCAATCTTTCTTTTATTAAATGGAGTCTTTTTCGTTCTCATTGTTCTCTCTTTGATTATCTAGCACCTATTTCCTTATGTAGCTGTGGTATAATCCTGACCTCAGGAAACACTGGTTGCGCAATATCATAAGTGTCCAATAGTTTATTGACAGTTGGCTGATCTAAACCATGACTGGGTTGTATAATAAAAGCTATGATATCTGAAGGTTTTATTTTCTTTGAAATGTAGCCTACCAAATTCTTGAAACTATCAAGATTTGTAGAATTAGTTACTACTATTTTAATGTAAGTAGTCTTATTATTCCGTACGGCTAATTCCAGGCATCTAAGCTCATTTTCTAGCAAATTGTCATAATCAGCAGCATCTTCAACTACATTAGAATCCTCAGTTTTGAATTCAACTTTGCATATATCGATATAGGGTAAAATTTTACTAAATAGCTCCGAATCAAAACATGATGATTCTACGTAAGTCTTTAGGTCAGTATGTTTTTTTATGAAATCTGCAAGTTGTATTACAGCATCAACTTGCAGTAATGGTTCTCCTCCTGTGAAATTTACTTTGTATGTGAATGGTTGAAGTTGTTTTAAAATGAGATCTTTAATTTCGTCTAGTTGATAGTCAATGCCGCTGTCTAATGGTAATGCGTATTTTGTGTCACACCATCTACATTTTAAATGACATCCCGAAAATCTGATAAACAGAGTCTTCGTTCCGACAAATACCCCTTCCCCTTCAATGCTGGTAAATATCTCACTAACCCTAACTCTCATCTTATTTTCAGTTCTTTGCATAAATTGTTTTATCCTCTATACCTGCTTTAGTGAATGCCATCTTCCTATTTATACACGATTCGCATACTCCGCATTGCAATATTTTTTTATGTATTTTTTTCCCATTTGAATAACAACTCCATGATTCAAAAATGATATCTCCGAGGATCTCATGACCTATTTTTAACAGTTCATATTTGCTCATTCCTTCTAAAGACGGTGACCATACAGACATCTTTCTATTAATTCCACTCCTGATTTTATCTTCCTCTCCAATATTCAAGGATTTTGATATTGATTTGATAAATTTCGGCCGGCAATCCGGATAATTATAATCATCAGCGTGTGCACCAAATACAATTAAATCGGAATTTACACTGTATGCCCATGCTGCAGCAATTGATATGAATATCGCATTTCTAATTGGTACTACTATACTAACATCGAATTTGGAGGGAATTGACAATTTATTGCTCGTAAGAACATTTGAGTTACCATACAAATCCTTCATAAAATTAATATCTACTATACGGTATTCTTCCGAACTCAAGGCTTTGGCGAGCTTTTTCGATTGTACTATCTCGCGTTTTGCTCTTTGACCATAGGAAAATGTGATAATCTTTATTGCATATTTCTTATAACTTTTAACGTAAGCCGCAGCGCAAAGCGAATCCAGTCCACCACTCATAATACATATTGCAATCTTTTCATCTTTCAATTAATGCATAGATACCTCCGACACCATACGATATTGCCACGAATATTCTAGATAGTGCTAGTATGTGATGATGAACTAGGTTGGAATGACTGAACATGTCAAGTGAAAACAATACTGGAATCATAAGTACTGCAATTATACCAACAACAAATTGTTCCTTAATATCGTATTTGCTATATGACTTAATTAATAGATAAGTGGAGATGTTACCAAAACCAATACCTAAGAGTATTAGATACTGTGAAAATGAATGAAATGCAGGTATCATCAAAAAAGGGCCTGCCCAACTTAAACCATTAATAGTTTTAGCCCACAGAGGCCATTTTAAACTGTTTTTCATTCTGTTCCTTATAGTGTGAAACATATCCTTCATTTTCATAAAAGTAATTCCTAAAATCAAAGCAAATATCAAAAGCCATGAAAGTAATTGATAATATATCGGAATTTTATACATTGACAAGATTTCGCTGAAAACGGTTCCAGTCAGAACTGCTATCGCAATAGCTAGGAAAAGAAAACCGGAAACTCTAGATTCAATTCCTACATTCTTATGCAATGTTTCTATAAACTCTGTCTCTTTAATTTAAAGCATCTAGAAAATCTTAAATCCTTCATATATAGTTGTGAATGGTCGTATACGCATAGCTGCAACATATAGAATAGAAAGGGGCCAATTCATATCAAGCACTTATTGTTTTGAGCCACATTTAGGACAGAATTTTGATCCTATTTTTAGAGCATGGTTACAATTATGACAGATGTTACCGGATGCAACTTCTGTGAGATCTTTGAACATATCAGTTACGGCTCCACTTGGCTTGAAAGAGTCATCAGTATCTGGAAGAAAATCGTCCTTGTTTGATTGATTATTTACATCATGAATGTACGTCATCAATCGAGGTACAGTGTCGTTCTTTCCAGGAATATTTACTTGATCACCCAACCAAAGCGCAAATTTTTTTAGTGTCATTTCAGGAGTTGAGAAAGTTAGAGAATGTGTAGACATATATTCTTCAGTTGCAGCTCTCCCGTTGAAAATCTCCATGATAAATTACAAGAATATCGAGTTTTTAATTATTGCGAATTGCCGCATTTGGGACAGAACTTGGCAGCTAAGGGGATGGAAGATTTGCAGTGGATACAATTCTTTTTTGAATTTTGGCTTTTATCTTCAGGCTTAATTGTTATATCAACAGGTCTGAGTCTGGGTTCGCTGAGTTGTTCAGGTTCAGGTAAAACATATTGATCTGCATCCGTTGATTTGTTGCCAATGCTTCCACCACTGTCAACAAATGCATTCACTCCAAATCCAGAACCAGAGGTTGGCTGTGCAATTCCACCAGTGGGACTTTTCATTGAGGAACCCTTATCTGTTGCAGATTTCATTTCCAATATGACTCTAATGGCTAAAAAATTTAATGCAGACAGGGAAATCATAAATTTTGCAATTTTGCTAAGTAATTCTTTATCACCAATTTTTCCTTTTTTGTAAAGTTGAGTATCATCAATAAACGATTCATAATGTTCTTGAGTCTCGTTTACTAATTGTTTTAACTTTTCGCTCAGACCTCCAAGCGTATCGACTCCAAATGACATAATTAGTAAATTAGTATTGCAGTTTTATAAAAGTTTGAATACAAAGAGGGAATTAAAAATACTTTATTTAGAAACATGTGAAGTTAGTTGTTCTGACAATTTGTTTTGATTAATTCAAATAGCCCCTAAATAATATACTTTGTTTAACCAGAATTCAAGTTATGGAGGGGTGGTCTAGACTGGTTATGATACCTGCCTTACACGCAGGTGGTCATGGGTTCAAATCCCATCCCCTCCATACCGATACTTTCTAAATTATTTTGGTAATTTGATTTGGTAATATCAGAGTCTTAGCAAATTCGCATTCATGAATTGAAATACAATAAATTAAATTAAATACCACGACAAGACAACAACACTATATCGAATGACACTAATTTCTGGTAAACTGATGTATATCGGTGTCATATCTGTTATTATAATTGCCGTCGCTTCCTATGGATTATTTTTTTTCTTTCAGAGAATCAATGAAACGAGTATAAGAGAAAGTATATTCGAACAGGAATTAGATCGTCAGATAAAGTCGACTAGCTCAATTTCTCAACATATTGGCTCTGATCTGCGGCTGGTAGCTGCCATGCTTCAGCAGTTGGCCGATTCCACATATTTGCAAAATGAAATGTTATCGGGAGATAATGTTACGAAAATACTTGAAGAAAAATTTGAACAGCTTAACTCTGTCACTAAAGTTGATAGCCTTTTAATTACGGATGAAGAAGGGGTCATAACTAATCAGAAGGTATCAAAGGGTTTGAAAACGTTTGTGAATATTGATATTTCATCTAATGAATATATGAAACAAACCAGAGAAAGTCTTCAGCCTGTATATTCTAATGGTTTTACAGGGATAGATGGCAAATATAGAATAGTGATAACCTATCCGATAATTAGTATACATGATGGTCATTACATTGGAACAGTAGTAGCTAGTTTGCCTACAATCCAGTTTTTTAAAAACTATGGAAACGTTAATGATATAAATTCACAATTTTTAGTGGCGTTTGATACGAAAGGAAACCTTTTGGCAGTTGGAGCAAGTAACGACCTTGTCGGAAAGAACTTTTTTGGGAATGAAACCCAGCAGTTTATCAATTACAATGAGGTTCTGAACAATCTGACCCATCATTTGTTGACGGGAAATACTGGATATGCTATGTATGATTATGGAAGGGGGGAGAGATTAAATACTCAAGCCCCAATTCTAGTGGAGTCAAAACCAGTATATTTCCTTCAAATAGTAACACCAACAGATCGAATATATCTAAAGATAAATTCAGTTCTTTTTTCCGAAGGGGTAAAAATGTTCTCCTTGCTCACAGGAACTACAGCTGCAATAATTGTTCTTGTCTTCCTTTTAAGAAAATGGTACAGTATATTGCAAGATGAGGTCAAAAAAAGAACTAGAGATTTAAACGAATCCAATTACAAACTAATGGCAGCGAATGAATCCCTTAAAACTAAGGATGAGGCGCAAAATCAATTCATCAATATAGCAGCTCATGAGCTTCGAACTCCAATACAACCTATTCTTAATGCTATTTACCTTCTTCAATCTCCAAATTTGAGCCAACAAAAGCGAAATCAGTATATGGACATCATAAAGAGAAATACTGAAAAATTGGGAAGACTTGCTGAAGACATATTAGACGTTACTAAAATTGAGAGCCATTCTTTAAAATTAATGGATGAAAGAATTGATTTGTACGATTTAATAGAAAATAGTATTGAAGATTTTAAACGAAATATTCAGTTTATCTACAAGGATCTCATAGTAAGTTATGAAGGTGTAAACAAACCAATTTATGTGAAAGGTGACAGGCTGAGATTAAATCAGGTCATGCAAAATCTACTTGATAACGCTGGCAAATTTACCAAAAAAGGATCGATTACAGTTACAACGCAACTCGAATCAGATATAGTTAAGGTTCTCGTAAAGGATACTGGAATTGGAATACATCCTGAAATATTTCCTAAATTATTTTTCAAATTTGTAACAAAATCCGATAGAGGAACTGGCCTGGGTCTATTTATTGCAAAAAGCATCGTTGAAGCACATGGTGGGAGCATATGGGCCGAAGCAGGTTCTCACTTAGGCGCAACTTTTATCTTTACTTTACCCCTTTCAGATCAAGATAGTGTTGAGCGTAATGATAGGGATTCATCATAGAGATTCAATGCAAATATTGTCCAATAGAAAAATATTGATGTCCGTCATCTTGGCTGCCGTTTTGGCTACTTGGATTGCAATAATAATGTGCTCTTCTGTCTCTTTTCAAAATGCATATGCGCAGGCACAAAACAAATCATCTCAAACACCTAGTTCTGCAAATCAATCATTAAAGATAGCTTACCTAACCGATGGTCTTTTTAGCGATGCTGGCTGGGGGGCGTTTGCTTATAATGCGGGTCAAGAAATAATTTCCAAGTATGGATATGAAGTAAGTTTCCTAGATAACGTATCAATTCCTAATATAGAAACGACTCTCAAGGACTATGCAGATGAAGATTATGATATTATCATAGCACAGGGATATGAGTGGGGAAATCCTGTTATTAAAGTAGCACAAAAATATCCTGATATAAAATTTATTGTATTCACTGGGCAAGTAAAATCTGAAAATGTAGCTTCAATTTCCCCAAGACAACAGGAAGCAGCTTATCTTCTTGGTGCGCTTGCAGGTATGCTCTCAAAAAACCATACGATTGGTTTTATTGGAGGAGATGAGAAATATCCCAATCTAAAGAACATTTACGAAGGTTACAGACAGGGAGCCTTGCATGTAAATTCTACAACCAGAGTATTTGAAACTTACTTGGGCGACTGGGATAACGAGTCTAAGGGTAGGTCAGCAGCACTCTCTCAGATTAAAGAAGGCGCAGACTTTCTATTGCATGTAGCTGATACGTCTGGACAAGGTGTAATTCAAGCAGCTAAGGAGAAAGGTATCTACGCCTTTGGAGCTGTATCAGATCAGAATAAATTAGCTCCAGATACCGTAGTGACGTCTTTTGTCCTAGATCCGATAAAGGCATACGATTCTATTTTTAAGATGATATATGGAAACAACTTTACGGGAATGATCTTTACTCCCGGACTAGAATTGACAAAGAATTCAACTACTGAGGATGGAATTGTATACATTGCTCCATTTCATGGATTTCAGAATAAGATTCCTGCAGATATTCAAACAAAGTTCTCTGAATTAACTCAAGATGTGAGGAATAAAAAAATTATAATTCCAAAATGATACCTAAATTGGAAGCCTGTTTTATTATTACAGGTGGTAAAATTAGCAAGTTAAAAGATTGTCATACATCAGCGTACATGGTAAATTCATGTGGGTGAGGCCGAACAGCAAGTTCCATGTGTTGCTTTGCAGCATCGTCAACTATACGTTCAATGACGTGTTTACCAAATATTGGTTTCAAGAAGTCAGAGTCAGATTTTAATTCCTCAATAGATTCTCTTAAACTTGCCGGTAACTGTTTAATTTTATGTTTTTCTCTTTCAGCATCTGTCATCTTGAATATATCAGCGTCTACATGATCCTCTATTTTGGCATCATTTGTTTCACTTCTCTTCTTTATACCATTAAGCCCAGCAGCAACAATTGCAGAAAAAGCTAAATATGGATTACATGATGGATCAGGAGCTCTAAATTCTATTCTTTTCAAATGTGCAAATTTTTCTCCCTTATAATGGGCTGGAATTCTAATTATTGCAGATCTGTTACCAGTACTCCAAGCAATATAAACAGGGGCTTCGTATCCGGGTATTAGTCTTCTATAAGAATTTGTAGTGGGTGCAACGATCGCTGCCAGGGCCTTTGCGTGGTCCAGTATTCCCCCAATAAAATACCTCGCTGTTTGAGATAGCTCGGCGTATTTGTCATTTGGGTCATAAAATAGATTTTCTCCTTTATTCCAGAGGCTTACATTGACATGCATTCCAGAACCGTTATCCAACGCGATTGGCTTTGGCATCATTGTAGCTATCATATTATGTTTCTGTGCAATGTTTTTGACAATGTACTTGTAACTTTGAACTGAATCTGCGGTATTAACCAGAGTGTCGTAACGAATATCAATTTCGCATTGTCCTGCAGTAGCTACCTCATGATGATGTGCGTCACAAATTATACCGAAATTCGAACTCAAAACATCTACACATTCATGACGATAGTCCATTAGGGTATCTCCAGGGGGGCTTGGCAGATATCCTTCCCTCAAACGAAGAGTGTAGCCAACATTTTCAGTTGACCAAGGTGCTTCACGAGAGGTTATTTCATAGCTCTGACTATGAAATGAGGTTAATGTATTTACTTGGAGTTTATCAAAAACAAAGAATTCAACCTCAGGTCCCCAGTATGAAATATCATAACCGTTCTCTTTAACGTATTTTTCAGCATTCTTTGCAATTCCACGTGGATCGGCAAGATAGGAGTCTCTTTTCTCACCACCGGATAGAATATCGCATATGAGTCTGGCTGTTGGATACTTTTGTATCCAAGGGATTAATGCGTATGTAGACGGATCAGGTCGTATGATCAAATCAGATTCGTGAATTTCTGTAAAGCCCTTTATTGATGAACCGTCAAGTTTGGGAAGCCCGTCCTTAAAATCGTCCTCTCTCAGCATATTAGACGCCATTGTGGTATGGTGAAATCTTCCGAATAGTCCGGTGAACTGCAAATCAACATATTTTATTTCATCCTCTTTGATTTTAAGAAGAACATCGTCAGTAGTGTACGTTAATGATTCAATTTTTCCATTAACTATTTTATAAGGCAATCAGAACCGATTATATTATTCTCATAATTAAGTTTTAAATTGAGATAATATGATATCGTTTGACGTATAGACTTTGGAAAATTCTTTTTATATTATTAGATAATTATTAGATTAAAATTTTAATAAACTGGTATTAAGCCAGTGATATAACTAATTAAATAATTAGTCCTTTAAGATACGCTTCTCGTGAAATGAGTATGCAAGTGCTTGATGAAAAATATTCAAACTTTGTAAATTCTATCAATTCGGAGCAAACAAGACAGGTTTATGAGTACTCTCTAACTCAGTTTCTAAAACATTGTCAAATGGACCTTGATTCCTTCCATAGATTAGAGCAACAAGAAATTTCTAATATTATTATTAATTATTTAGTCGAGAAAAAAATATCAAGACAGTATAAGATAGTCATATTTTCTGCTATAAAACACGCCTGCGAGATGAATGATGTCATACTAAACTGGAACAAATCATAGAAATTTGAACTTATGAGCCCGAACTATACTGTAAGAAAGTTGTTTTAAATCCTAAACAAGGGCAATAAGGTCTTCTACAGCGGGAACCATCCGAACTATGATCATGTTTTTTGTGCCCACAACTAAGACAGATCTCGTGTACGTGCAATACGATGTACAACTCAAATTAACTTATATCGGTTCAAATCTGGTGGGAGGTATGAAAGGAACCAACCGCAAAGGACGCAAGTGTCCTCCCATCAGCCACGGTGAGATGGATATACATATACGCAAAAAGATAATAATGAATTATCTAACTTGATGGACTTGAATATTTACTAGTCAACCAAATTCAAAGTTCTTTAACAAATTTCTTTAGTAGAACTCAAAATCCAAGTCTTTTACATAAAAATTGATTGGACTAACTCTAGTCCATTTTTTCTTCTATCTTTTCTTTTTGGTACTCGCTATCTAAATCCTTGTCAGGATCTTGAACTTTGTTTGCAACTGCTTTTGCACCGGCTTTAACCTTGTCTCCTGCATCCTCCAATTCTTCCCCTGCTTCGGTATATTCTCTGTTTTTCGTCTCTTCGTATGATGATGTAAGCTTGTCTGTGTCTG
Source organism: Nitrososphaeraceae archaeon (assembly GCA_044870765.1). Classification (GTDB taxonomy): domain Archaea; phylum Thermoproteota; class Nitrososphaeria; order Nitrososphaerales; family Nitrososphaeraceae; genus TA-21. The sequence continues at coordinate 40,510 of JBIOZG010000002.1, read as the reverse complement.
TTGCGTCTCTTGAGGTTTCTTTGACTCCTTCTGTAGTTTCTTCAACTCCCTCTTCGACTCCTTCTGTAGTTTCTTCAACTGCCTCCTTAATTCCCTGTGCAGTGCCTTCGACTACTCCTGCAGTGCCACCAACTACTTCCTTAACTCCCTTTTTTACTTTATCAAAAGCGGTTTCTTCTTCAGTCATGATAAACTCACTACAACAAGTTATTTAACGCTTCAAACGTGGTGTAACTTTCGGAGATTTACTATTTCTGGTAACCCCAACAAACTCCTTTCCCAATTTTTTTGTTGATCTATATACTTGGTAGAAGATCCCGTCCAAATTACATAATTTATTGTCTAATATTACAGATTGATTCGGCAACTTGTTACCTTGTATTAAGACATGATGTGCATTACTTTAGTATGGCAGATCAAGAAATGATACAAGAAAAAATAGGTGAAGCTTTGGGATTGGAAAAAGCAGCACAGAAGGCTGTAAAGGATTTGGATACAAGGGGTTTACTGAAACCAGAACACATGAAGAAGTTATCGAAAATGAGAGAGGAAGCAAGTCAGCAAGAAGAGGAAATGCAAGATATCGTGAAAGATCTTGTAGAGAGCTACGGCTTTGATCAAGAAACTATAGATGAGAAAGCCGAAGAGACTGCAGAGAAGGCTTCAAAAATGATGAAAACATATCTAGGTGATGAACCTAATACTCAAGAGGCTCTAGAGTTCCTTTGTTTGGCAGAAGGTGCTGAAGTTACGCATTATGAAGTGTTGAATTCGGTTTCGAAAGAGGTTAAAAATAAAAAGTTCGGAACGAAAGTAAGATCTATTCTCAGCGAAGAAAAAAGACATTTAAGTCTATGCACTAAGTTGGCAAAAGACAACGCCGCGTCCGCGTAAGTGACGACCCTTTTATTTTCTGACGTAGGTATCACCGCGTTTCTATTCTTTCTCAAAGTAACGTAATTCGTATAAGATTCGGGACCTAGGAAAGTTAGAAATTATCGCACTAATCTGAAATCTTCCTATTAAGACATGTTGTGTATTAGTTATTATAGTATGAATCATGAGGTAATGTCCGCTATTAAACGGCAAGTTCCGTTTCTAATAGGTGGTACAATAACTGGAATAATAATGTCTTACTTCTTAGGCTTCGTTGTGACCATAATTGTTAACTCCATAATGTGGTATCTGATATCGCTTGTTGTCTATAAACGGGTTTGGAAAAAGAATGGGTTAACGGATCAAATGGTTATTTTGAAATATGCGCTAACGAAAATAAAACGACGAAAAATATGGAAAGAACCTAGAAATCCCTCACGGCACATTAAAATATAAATTAATAACGCCGATAGGATTTGATGGTTTGGGATATACTAAATTTACTTTTCTAATCCTTATCCGGTGAAAGAAAGCACCAACCAACGCCAATCCTAAACAATGAATTCAAGATAGGCGTTTTGGTACGTGCCAAGTTCTTATTTAAAACTTATACGAATGTCTAATCAATTACTATGAACAGCGGGATCAGAGGGCCGTATGATAAACTAAGAACCCGTTTTAATATAAAAGTTAATTACTTAACTGGTATTTAAATACAAATTACCAAAAGGGTAGAAATTATTGCCAAGTATAGATGATAATAGCAACAACAAGAATAATTCCGAAAATATGATCGGCTTGGAGTTTATACTGGAACTTTTAAAAAAAGAAACGCAGATTCCCAATATCCAAGCCATATCACCTGACACTTATAGAAAAATTGCACAAATAATCAGGGACCTTTCGATCCAAAAATATGAAGACTTGGAATTGGATGTACATCATGAACTCATTAAATTACTAACACTATCTACAAAATCATTGTTTGAATTAAGAATCCGAAAGCTCTTAGAAAGTTCTAACGGTCAACATCTGTCATATCCTTCATTATTGTCTAGCGATGACTATTCAAAATTAACTGATGAAGAGAAGTTTATTTTTGAAGAAGAAAGAAAAGTTACACAAAGAAGGGAACTTATCATACAGTCTTTAATTGGCGGAAATGTGAACAATTTAGATACAATATCAAGAATCATAAGATCCAAAATGATTATAATCAGATTTTTAGAGTCTACTGATCAGTTCATGGGAGTTGATATGGCAAAATATGGTCCATTCATTAAAGAGGATATTGCGATATTACCCTTTGAAAATGCAAGATCTTTAATCGAAAGAAAAATTGCAATTGAAATAAATGATTCAAGATTTCACGTTAAGGAAACATAGATATTTGTTCTTGTTTATTTTCTTGAATAGTAAGTCTTCTTGCCTCACAATGGAATCGATATCGACACGTATATCCTACTCACGATTTATCCTATAATTTCATTTTTTGCAATAGGTTTTGTAGGAAGGAAATTTAATCTAGATGAAGCACTGAAGTATTTTTTCCAGGGTGTAAGTTGTCTTTTATTTGCGTTATTTTACATTGTCATGATCCCAAGAGGAGGAGCTCAGGGTCTTGCGATAGTTTTGATATTATTTGGGATCTTGTTATTATTTATGGCAAGAAAACACAAGATATCCCCAAAAGATCAAACCTCATAATTTGGGAATTCTGGTTCCAAATTTGTCTAGTCTAAATTTAAGAATTCTTATCGTATGATTGAGAATACTTTCTTCTTCTGTACTCAATTAGTCCCATTAACTGATATCCGTACTCTAAATTGTGTTTCACATGATTTATCCCATGCGAACCATGTGGAATGAATTTACCGTCCAACACATTCTCCACATAAGTCTTTACTTTTCTAATCGAAATTGTTGCGTGTTGCAGCTGTCTTTCATTTAATTTTCTTCCCAATTCTTTTTCAATTTGATGACTAAACTCTGCCGTTCCGATAAGTTTTGAATATTTTTGTAATTTACTATAATTTATACACAAATCAGTTATTTTCTTGTAGTCTTGTTCTGGTATCTTTGTAAGCAATTCATTCAGTTCATTTTTTTTCCTACCCGTAATAACACTAAGGCTATTGACAAGGTCTTTCTTGCTTAGAGTATTTTCCTTCAGTATAGTAGGCGAGGTCTGCAGGGAGTTAGTATCATTTGATTTTTTCTCATCGATAATGATGGTATTTTGCAAGTCCTCAACTATAGCAACTGATGGTCCAGACACATCTAATTTATTATTCATGGCATCGTGCTTGTTTTTCAGATAATATCTTTCCAATCCAAAGAGATTTACCTTTTCTCCCCTAATATCATGACCTCTTCTAATTATTGAAATAACATTCAAAATAATTTTTGGATAATAGTTTCTATGGTCGTCATCGACAGTTTCATAATTCTCCATTATATCTTTGTATATACTAAAGATAGCATCACTGACCACCTTATTCATTAACTGGTTTTCAGAATTCACTTTGGTTTCGTATTTTCTACTATCCAAACCTCTTGCTCCAATCGTTAGAAAGTCACAGAGTTCGGCTTTTGAAAAAATATAATTATTTTCGTCGCATGTCACAACTATTGCTTTCATAATATTTATCCAAAATTCGTCGCTGTCAGAAGTAGCCAGATTTTTCATTAATGACGAAGTATTCTGTTTTATTTTATTATCGGTTATTCGCAATTCATCTAATGTTTGAGAAAGTATCCTTTCTGGATTAAGGGTGATATTTTTGTTTGTCAATAATTGTTCACTCCTATTATGCTATAATACTAATTATAGTATTGCTATTTAAAGTAAATTTCTAAAAATTAGTTAAAACTGTTATGACGCTAGATTATTATTTAATCTAAATCTAATGAGTTTACTTACGGCCGGCGTATTATATTATTTTGAGTATTTTTCCATTATTTTTTCGAATTGTTGTAGAGAGCTGACTTGAAACTTTTTCAAGCAGGCGGGCAACTTGATCTTTTTTGGTCCCCTTTGAAACAATTTGAATTCGTATCATTGGGATATTATTATTGACGTAACCCTGTGGATGGGTTTTTAGATAAAGTTTGTCATTTGGTGCAGATGCAACTATTTTTGTCAACCTTGACGAAATCATAGCCTCACTAATGCCCTGGACAAAGTAATTAATCTCGGCTATTGTAAAATTGCCTATTTCCTCTTTAATTGGGGGTAAAATGCTTCTTAAGACTATTGCCTTCATTTCATTTGGAACGCCTGGTAAGCATATTATCCGTGTTTTGTTAACAGAAAGTAATACGGCAGGGGCATTTCCTACAGGATTCTGAATTGGAGTCGATCCGACTGGAATTTTCGCCATCTTCAATCTTGCTTTATTTAATTTCACCTTCTGGTGCCTGTCATTATAACTTTTTTTTACCATATCCAGTGCGATATTGTTCAAAACTAAATTTTTTTTCAATACTTTACCAATTCCTAGTAATGTTTTATCGTCATACGTTGGACCCAATCCCCCACAAACAATTATCCAACTAGGTTTTCTTTTAAGAGAATCTGTTAATGCCAAATTGATTTCATCCAGGTCATCTCTGATTACAGTGACCTTTCTTACGAATCCACCAATTCTAGTAATTTTTTTTGATAACCAATGAGCATTCGTGTTTAAGGTAATTCCAGAAAGTAACTCATTGCCAATACATAAAATTTCAATACTGTACATTAAATTATCTTGATGTGTAATTCAATGTTCTGTATGCTGAGAGTTACTGATGTAAACCGCATATTTGAAATGCAAACGTAATATATCCAACTATTTTTGCAGATTGTCTAAAAGGGTAGAAATTGTTAGTATCTTTTGGCATTAATTCATACTTTAATAAAGCAGCTTCTGCCTTTGCTATCGATAGCCGTACTAAGTAATTTCCAAGTATGGAATCCCAAGGCAATTGAACGCTAGTGTCTTTGCTTATGGCAACTATGGAGATTATCCTGTTTGTATTGTTTTTGTCTAGAATCACAGAATATTCATAATCATCTTTTTCCTCCAATGGATCACGTGTAGTAAATGGATCAATTTGAACATATTTCTTAATCTGTTCTCTCATAGAGACTGACAATTTATTCATTATTACCAGTTCTGTTAAAGTTAGTGTTTTTAATTGACTTGGAGATGGGGGTTTTATTTCAGTGGATGCCAGCATAGGATGGAATTGATGAATTGATGATTATATAATTTTTGATGTTTATAAATAGTCAAGGGCTCAATATTTATAGAATTATAAAGATTATCAATACTAAATCCATTGCCGGGGTACCCAAGCTAGGTAAGATATATGATTCCCTAAAAGGGGTCAGCCTCGAGATCAAAATTACCAAAACCGATGCGCAAGCTGATGTTCGCAAGAACTCGTGGGTTCGAGTCCCACTCCCGGCGCTATAGTCTCCTGTTCTGGCAGAAGCCTTATAGATGCATAGCGCTCTATTTCTTTCTCAAGAGGAAAGCTATTTTATGTTATCAACTCTTAAAGGGTAATGATTACAAGAGCATGATATAGGGGTTCGAGTCCCTTTGCCACTTTCGCGTTTTATGATTGAATCTGCAATGTAAATCCCTCGCAAATCACAATATAGCATCAGCTTCATCAATTAGTAATATCGCATATCGTTTATCCAATTGTTGTATTTGTTTCTCGTCCTCTACTGAATTTATAAATGCGCGTATTTCCTTCTTTGCCATTGATTTCTCTTGATTATTTCTCTGTAAGGATTCCTCAATCATCACATTCAGGGTATCTTTGATTCCTTGATTTATTAGATTGTCAATAGTTTGTACAGAGTAATCACACCATTTAAAGGAGATTTCATTCTCGTTAGGAGTTCTTTCAATTCTTGTTATATCGATATCAAATACAGTTTCGATTAATTCCCCATAGGTTCTAGTCGACCCATCTCTTTTTCTACTTCTGGGGGCACTCATAATAAGAATGTCATTAATTTGAGTTTGAAGATTATTTTTTTCTGCTAATTTGCGAAATTCTTCGACCAAGCTCTTATAGTCCGATATAAGATGAGTTACTTTTTCCTCATAAAATGTTTTATCCTGATATATCAAGTCGTTCTTTCTATTTATTACTCCATCATGGTCTGATGCAATTGGATAATGTTTCACAGAAGGCCAAACGTCTACAATATACACTTTCAAGGATGGTGGCGGAATATTGCCTTCCTTCAAATCCTGGTGCGCCTGAATGACTTCTCTTAGGGGAGTATTACTCAATATACCACCATCCCAAAATCTTCGGTACTTTCCATTATGGAAATCAATGTTTTTTGATTTTGGTTCTGATTCTCCAAGTTTGGTATAATCATACTTCACTGGTACTAACGCATAATCGTAATGTACTGGAACCGAAGAGCTGGCCATTATATGTTCTACCATCAGACCTTTTCTATATTCTATAGAATATTTTTTTTCACCCTTCTCAGTATACCCAAATCCCACATTATCCGAATGACTGTCGAAGGTTACTTGCTCTCCTTCTTCAACGTCTACAGTTACTATTAGTAATCTTGGGTCACCTGCATCTGGACTTGTTTTTATAGGAAAATCGGCGTATCCTTGAATACTTTCTTTCAGTGCGTTATTGTCATATCGATACCAATCATTCGTAACTGGCCAAATATTGTCGAAAAACCTGTCGTCAATTTCATTTGTTTGATATGAAAAGACGTTGGGTGCCCCACTGTAAAGGTATTCTTTAGATGAGTAATATCTCCTTGCGGCTTCACCTGATGCAACATTTCCAAAATTTGCGTTGTCCCAAACTGTAATCCAGTACTTCTCGTTTCCAAAAAAAGGCCAAAAGTAACTGAAAAATGGTTTCCATTTGGTGAAATTGGGCGATGAAGAGATAAAACTCCAAAAGTCTAGAAGCTTATTTACTGAACCTTCCCATCGCTGAACTTTTTTACTCTTACTGGCCATTACATGGCCAACAATAATTGAAGCGTTAATGGCACCCGCAGAAGCTCCTGCAACTATATCAAAGACATTTTCGGCATCTGTAATATCCTTCTTCATCCAATAATAAAGAGCCGCATACACTCCGGCTGCATATGCTCCTATGGCTCCACCTCCCTGAAATATCACTGCTCGTTTTGTATCTTTAGGAAAATTTTGACCTGCCTCTTCTTTTATTTGTCTGACAACCTTGGACATATACTCAGAAATGAAGACATATGAAATAAGTATTGTCTAAGAGGTTTTGAGACCATAATGGAAGGATTCGAGTCCCACTCACAGTATAAATCTTTAAGATTCAAGAAAAGTTAATGACTGTTTAAAGAAATGATAATTAAGGTTACAGACTGAGCTGGCTTGCACATTGATGATTTCGCAGATTTATGCTCTGTAATAAATCTCTTTGAATTCTTCTATTTTATCTTTCTTTCCTCTTCTTTTCTGAACCATAAGCCACTGTTGAGTATAATGTGTAGTAACGTCCTCTAAATTATTAGCGGAGAATGCTAATACATACTCATACTTCTTTCCCCAATTTTGCTCATAATAGTAAGGATGGTCAAAAGAAATAGGATAGTCTAAAGTTGAGTCAATATGTACCCATTTTTTATTTATCAAAGATTCGTTCCAGCAATGGTCAAGATAATCGTGTACTATTCTAGTTTGAATTAATAACGAATTTACAATAGCACCAAAGAGTATTGACCATTCACTACACCTACCGATTCTTGTTTCTGCAATCCTCAGTATTTTGTCATATCGTGGAAATATTTGGGTTGAACTACATACGTCACACATGTGAATTTCTGTTTTTCGAAATGTTCCTGAATTGTCATCTGCAAGTTGAACCCTCATTGGTCTATTACATCTTGGACATTGTAGTTCTTTTGGCATCCACCTCATAAAATTATTTTTGAACCAATCTAAGAGTGGCTCCAAAGATTGCTCGTCGGCGGTTAATTTTAGTATCTTATCTGGTACTAATTTTTTGACAGAATCCAAAATTACCTGGTCGTTATATTGCTCTGATATTCCTTTATACAACCTAAAAGTCTCAGCATATGATGAGATTTGATTCAATTCAAGTTACTAATATGAGATTTATATCCTCCCAAATTTATATCTCTGGATGAATCTATAGAATCACATGGTTATAATATGTTACTCATGTTAGGACTGAGCAAACATTGTCTTTTTCTATTTCTTACTCCAAAAAATTCAGAAAAAAGAATATTATTGTGTTCTGATATGGTGGTATATGGTTTAAAACAAGAGCACATGAATTAACAACGTTACTAAAACTTATTTTTTGGTACGTACTTCTGTTTAGAGTAGTCCTGCGGTAACAAGAATATAACCTGCTTGCTCTATAAACTTAAATATTGTCTATTTAATCAATCGCTAATTTCTAATAAATAAGCATGGAGTGGATTCGACCCCATTAGGTACCCTTGGGGTTTTATCAGAATAAGAATTTCAAAATTGTATAATGTTCCGTGACCTCGAGTACGACTTAAGGGTGCAAGTTTAACAAAGTCAGGCTATACACTATTAAAGCAGCGTTGCCAATCAGTGTATAATGAAAAAAACATTGTATTTTGGAAGTGTGACGCTTGTGTTGGCATTTGCACTGATTACTGTGTCAGTGGCTAATGCTCAAAATGTGACGACTAACGCTTCAAACGCCATGGGAAATGCCAGTGCAAGTGCAAATGAGACTGCAGGAAATATTACGAATAAGACTGGTGAAGCGGGTCAAAAAATAGGTGGAATATTAGGTAACATCAGCGAAAAAATTAAAGAAGCGATAGGAACAAAGTAACTAACTATCCTCTTTACAATTTTTTTGATATTTTCGCCTATAATACGGCTGACGTGTGATGGCAAGTATTCATTTATTAAAATACTATGACTCCGAGAGCATAATAGAAGGGTTCGAGTCCCACTCCCGTCGCACTAACAGCGATAAAAGTGAGAATTCTAAAATTTATTAAATTGAACTTGATTTATTGCAGTATTTCTGTTCCTAGCCACACTGTGCAATTAGTTCATTTTCATGTGTGAAACATACATGTTCAAGTTTTGTGTAGTCCTGGAAAGAATATTTGCAACCACACTGATATTCTAGTATTTTCTTATTTACCTTATATCCGTTTGAAGAAACTAGCTTGGACATAGTATATTAGCAATAAACACATATATCAACTTTAATTGGACGTTGGAATCTACTGCGCCCCTCTTGATTCGCTAAGTTTGTAATCGTCCAAAATTTCATATATGATTAGGTTAAAATAGATCACGACAGCTCAAAGAAAGGGAGTGTAAAATAGATTTATTTTCATTTTTAATTTTTAAATTAGCTAGAAAAGAAATTTCCGTGTTATTTATGATGGTGTTTTTCTCCATCAGCACCCTCACAATCTTTGTAAATTATGCATTCGGAACGGCTCAAGCAAATAATTCTGAATTTAATTTTGTAGCTGCAGGAGACTTTGGTTGTGGTAAGAATGCGAATAGAACAATAACCAATATGTTACTCAGGCAACCAGAAGTGGTCATAGGGTTAGGAGACCTATCGTATCAGAAAACCGCAGATTGTTGGTTTCATGTTGTTTCTCCATTAGATACTGATGGAAGATTAAAAATTGCGATTGGAGATAATGAGATGTTTCCTGCCAAATTTACTGAATATATGAAACATTTCAATATGGATAGTCCATTTTATTCATTTGATTATGGAAATGTTCATTTCCTTTCAATGGCAACAGCCAAAAATAGGGTTATACCATACAATGAAACTTCAGAACAATATAAGTTTGTTAAAGATGATCTCAAGAAAGCGCATGATAATAAGAGTGTTAATTGGATAATAGTATATTCATTTAGATCATTCTATTCATCTAATACGACGCATCCGGGGCTTGATGAATTGCAGGATCTTTATCATCCTCTGTTTGATAAATATGGCGTTGATGTTGTACTACAGGCCCATAATCATAATTATCAAAGGACATATCCTCTAAACTACAATGAGACTAAAACTTTTACTCCCATAATAACAGATAGAAACACCGAGAAATACGAGAATGACCCCAAAGGGCCCATATTTGTCACTATAGGAACCGGCGGAGAAGATTTGTATGAAATTACAGGCCAGGCTCCTTATGTTATTACTCAATTTCTGAGACATGGGTTCTTGAATATAGATATAGCGGAAAATGGAAAAAGGTTGAATGCCGTCTTTTACGAGAACAGAGACAACTCGGACAAGGACCATTTCTCTATTATAAAATAGGCATAAGTCTTATAATACGTATTAGGTCCCTCAACCAATTATATATTGAAGTGTTTGACCGATAAAAAATTACTCGAAAATACTGTTTGTCATTCGTTAATTACATCTTCCAGTAAATATTTTGGTATTTTAGCCAATTGTTCTACTTTCCAATGACAGCTCCAGCAAAACCCACAAACAACGCAGGTAAATTGTGTCCTTATTTTACATGACTTGCATTCTTTATATTCCAACTCTATACTGTTTCTCAAATACTCATGCTTATGGTACTTGTTTTTTCTCCCAATTAGTTGGGAACTCATTTCTATCTATCTAAATTAAGACCATTCTGAAATATAACTCTTTTAATTAGTATATCATAATACCAAATTACATACCGTTCTTTGTAGTATAATAGAACAAGAATGTATTTTGATTCAATGATATCATAAAATAGTAATATAATGTCGCTTAGACATTTTTGATTGCGTTGTTATTCACTATCAACATATTAAAGAATGTGGGATAAATTGATCTATATTCCTATTTGAATTTTGAAATCAAAATTATGAAATAAATAAGGAATTTGAGTTACTTTTGAATATCCATGTTAGACTGGCTGTTGTTTACTTCCACCCTCTTCGGTCGCCTTCTAATAACCCAGAATCACCATGAATTCTATCTATGTGTTTGGATAACTCTTCGTTATTGTTAAATTTCGATGCGCAATAAGGACATGATACTTGAGGACTGTTTGACATGGTGGTATATTTGGATCTGTTCAAATTAATTCTTTCTTTTGACTAATTATCTGGAAAATCGGCAAAAAGCAAGGTTGAACTCAATATTATGAGAAAATATTATGAGAAAATATCTAGTGTTTTTCGTAAGAAGATATCAAATCATCATCTGTTTCTATTATCCATTCTACTAATGTATCATCTAACTTATGGTACCTTAAATGCTCTCTACGTTTTTCTTTAATTATTTCTTCCTTACAAATTCCGCATTTCATGAAAAGATTTGGGAGTGGTAATGTCAAGGTACAATTTTAAGATATATATCACTAGTGATATTTGAGAAATGCTTACCCGATCTGTTTTCTAATGTAGGTGAATCCTGATATCTTCTAGAATGTAGATTAGAGTACTACAACATTATTGGGAGAGTCAAAAAATAAAAAAATAGATTAAAAGGAAAAAATGAGTTTTTTATATTCTCGATTCTTTTACTGAAGTTTGTAGAAGCTCGCCGATTTCATTGTGCATTTTCAAGAAGTTTAATCCTTTCTCTGTTGTTTTGTATGTTTGTGAGCCTTCTAAATATTCTAGTAAATTATTTTCAATCAGTACGGAGAGATATTCCCTCAATTGAGCATAGCTAAGAAAAGCTTTGTACATTATTCTGGTCTTTGTTGCCCCACCATTTGCTGCCTCTAGGATCATCGCTACTATTTCTGTTCTACTTCTGTATTTCATATCAAGATACACTAAACTTATTTATTTTAATGTATTGGCACAATAATCTATAACATAAATACATTGACTCAATCATCCTAATTTGTTATGCTCTGAATTTGCTTAAGAATTTGAAAAATTTTCAATAAATATTGAGAATAAAAAGTTTTGAGAGTCGTCAACTCATACTGCGGTCATTATGCTGTATCTCTTGTAAGCACTTCATTGAGCCAATTACTCTCCGCCTCATCATTCTGCACATCTTCTGATGTGGCTGATTCTTGTTTTTCATTGTTATTAATATCCTCAGAGATAGGCTCCGCCTCACTAACTTCGTCAATAATCTCCTGACTTTCAATTTTTGTCTCTTCAAATTCAACAGTGGGAGCTTCTATGTATGGTTGAGTAATTCTTGAGAGAAAGCTAGTTATTTCATCTTTTTCTAGCTTAATTCGATCTAGTAATTCGATTGAATTTGTATTGATTTGTTGATAAGTGTCTTCAGCAATATCATTACTTCTGTACTGCAATTTTGCATCGAAAATTATGGTTTTGATAGTTGTACTCTGTGAATCCAACTCTTGTAGTCTTGAATTCAAAGCATTTATGACGTCTTGTTCATTGTTTTCCAAATCAACGAGTCTCTTCTCATATATTAAATGCAAAACTTCAGCATCATCTTTCATTAGATCGTTTTCTTCAACCAAGTTCTCAAGCGCCTTAACCCTCTTGATTGTAAGACTCTTCTGTCTAAGCAGTTTTTGTGCTTCCATACGCCACCTTGGTATAAAAATCACGTAGTCCCCTTGAACGAGCAGTTGTTCATATAATAGCTGTTTTAGTCCGATTGAACCACAGTCCACGCCGACCGACTCGATGGAACCATCGATATCAGTAACTAAACCAATTACTTTTCCCACGTATGCACCGTACATATCTTTTACTTGCTTTCCTACAAATTCGAGCTTTATATCGCTCATGAGAATGTGTCGATATATGGATATAATGATGGCATTGTTAAAAATAATCAATAATTTAGTAGATGTTTTAAAACTTGATGAACCGATACTTGAAAATTACTATACTGAATAAATATGTATAAGGACAATTTTGTATTAGTATTATGAATTTCAACTCCGTTTATGATTTTTCAGACCAAGAAAAGTCAATACTTGATCAACATTTTTCAAATACAGATAAGCATGTATTTGCTATTACAACTCCTCGACAAGTCGATAGAGGGGCGCTTATGTCGAGATATTCTAGATCAGATAAAACGATGAGGGAGATTTTTTTGGACGAGTTTATTACTAATCCGAATAGAGGAAAGGAGTTCTATAGCAAAATCCTATCAGAATATGGCGATGATTCTGTTGCTGAATTAGGAGAAGCACAAATCGCAATAGAGTGGGTGTCCAACATTGCAGCTAAAAAGATTGAGGATCAAAGGATTGGGTTATCCTATTTAGAAAAATCATCTCGGTACATACCATTTGATCAGAAAGTTGGTAGCATGTATAAATATTATAGGGATGAAAAGATACTTGGATCAAAATACGCAGATCAATATATAGAATCCTGTGATTATGCGTTCAATGTTTATAGTAAAAGTATCATTGTAATGCAGAAATTTATTTCGGAAATAGAACCCATTGATGATTTCGTATATTTTGATTCAATTTCAAAAATTGAAAGTCCTTTTTCTAAACTAACGGATGAGCAGGATATAGAATCCGCCAAGAAGGTATACAATAGTACTATTAGATCTAAGACTCTAGATATTCTACGTAATATGTTACCCGCAGCGACTCTTACCAATTTAGGTATAACAGGAAATGGTAGGGCATTTGAATATCTCCTAACAAAATTGTATTGTTCTGAATTAAATGAGCTCAAGGAATTGGCCCGTTTAGTAAATTCTGAGCTTGATTGCGTTATACCATCTTTTATTAAACGTGTAAATGAAAAACATGGGAAATCTCTTCAGTTATTTATGAAAAATACGAATATAGAGATTTCAAAATTGACAGATAAATATCTGTGCGAGATTCAACCTGACTTTTCTCCTGCAGATGTGAGATTGATTGATTACGTAGATAGTAAAGATGCAGAAGTAAAAGTAGCTTCTGCAATATTGTATGAAAATGCACATGGACAATCACTTCATGATATAATCAAGTTGGTTAGATCCTTTCCACAAGAGAGAATAAATGAAATAATCTCGGCTTATACAAAATTTCGTGAAAATAGGAGACATAGACCGGGCAGAGCGTTTGAGATGGTCGAATATTTATTTGAAATGTTTACCAACTTTGGGATGTTCCGTGACTTACATCGTCATAGAATTCTCACTATCGAAAGACAATTACTTTCAACTAAACACGGATATGACATCCCCGAAGAAATTATTGATTCGGGTCTCGAGAAGGATTTCAAAGACTGCATGTCCCTTTGTAAGAATACTTATGAAAATATTGCAAAGACATTACCTGTTGAAGCTCAGTATGTGGTTAATTTTGCTTATAAATATCCATATTTCATGAAAATTAATTTAAGAGAACTTTACCATATGATCGAATTACGTACAATTGCACAAGGGCATCCTGACTACCGCTACATTTGTCAACAAATATATAAAAAAATCAATTATATTCATCCACTACTTACCAAAGGGATGAAATTTGTAGATTTGAATCAATATGAACTTGGTAGATTTGATACTGAGAAGAGAAAAGAAATGAAGAGAAGAGAATTGTTATCTCCTAAGAATTAATAAAACTCCACTAAAAACAAAAAAACTAGAACTAGAACCACTTTTCCAGTGACTGGTTCTTATTCTTATCTGAATCTTGAACTTTTTGTAATGCGGAATTAACACGATCTAATGAGAAATTCCTTTCACTACACAAAAATTGTACTATCTTGTCATATCCAACGGACTCAAATTTAATGTCTTCAGTACTAACATTCGCGACTCTTGGTTTCAAGAATATTTCCCTAATCTCTTCGTATGGAATATTAGATAATGGTTCTTGAAGTTGGTCTATGTTTTCCAGTTTTGAATATTTTTGAATTAATTTCAATGCAGTCTTCGGTCCTATTCCTGATATGCCGCCAAAGTTATAATCCGTTCCTATTAAAATTCCTACATCAACCATTTGTTCAATTGTTAATTTAGTTTGCTTGAGTATATCTTCAAGGTAATACATTTCTAAAGGGACATCAATGTAGGCGTTCCTATTGGGAACTTTTCTTTTACCACTTATTGTTACATTTCTTACCAGTCGTTTTGCACCGAATAATATGGAATCATAATCCTGACTTGCACAAATATGGACTAGATCAGAGTTGGTTAGATTTGACGCTGTTGCTTCACCTTCTGACGGAGCTTGTATTGTTGGTATTCCCAAAAAAGAGAGCAACCTCTTAGATTCGTCTATCATTTTGTCGGTCAGAACTGATGTTGCTTGACTATATTTTCTTGCTTCTTCCAATTTCCCTTCGACGAGTGCTTTCTCATATTTTTCAGCAGCTACTTCTTTAATTTGATGTCTGCGTTGGATTTCATTAACTTTTAGAGGACTAGATACTCCGTCAAAGACATAAACAAGTTTGATACCTTCTGCAAGTAAATTGATATTACGATAGAATAAGCCGCTCAAGTGACTGGTTACCTCTCCTTGAGAATTAGTAAGAAGTTCCCCGGTAGATCCTCGAATTGTAGATAGAAATTGGTGGATAGTATTGAAAGCATCAACTGCAATTATTTTATTTGTAAGATCATCTAACTTTATGTTCGTATAAGTCAGAATTGGTTTGAGATCTAAGCCCATTAATGAGATTAGATTACATGATCTTTGTTTTATTTTTTTTCTATTTTATTTTTTTCTACTTTTAATGGAGTCAAATTGGACAGTATTTGGAAAAAAGTAGATAAAGCAATTTGATTATTGTAATTCTCATCATGAGTCTGCTTATGAATATAAGTACTGTCATAAGTGTACTGAATGTTGCTGTCTTATTGACGTTGTTAGTGATTTATGCCAAGATATATTTCAAAAGTAAAGCGGTTTTTACTATTGGACTCATGTTCTTTACGGTTATGTTAATGCTTCATAATTTGATAGCTATATATGCATACTTGGTTATGGCTCCCCTTTATTCTAATGATTTGTTGCCATATTTTGTAGCCATACATGTGGCAGAACTTATTGGAATTATAGCGCTGTTAAAAGTAACTCTATGAAAACGAAGGTTCTACTTTAATTAAATTAGAATTCCGTTAAAATTTTGATATTAGAAATTTTTAAAAAAATGAATATTGGGGTTATTGGTTTAACCTTCTTCCCAACCTTTTACGAACAGACCATTCTTCTTTAGTGGGATAGGCTGACCTGGTGTGTAATCCATTGGTCTCATCCAAAATATTGCTTTAGTTGGGCAAACGCCGATGCATGCACCGTCTGAAATGCATCTTTCAGGATAGAATACAAAAGCTTTACCTCTCTTCCATCCCTCAACTGGTTTTACCCTCAATACATCTGGACCAAGAGCGGTACAAATTTCGACACATAGTGCACAACCGATACAATGTTGTTCGCTAACATCTGGAAGTATTGCTACTGGCATTTAATTCACTTAACAAGAAGTAAAGTCGAAACTATTTAAACACTGCGCTATTTTATAACACCGATATAAAATTCTAGTTTCCATTTCTCTCAGGATAGGGTAACTATAAATTCAAAAGATAGAAACTATATTTCAAGCGGTTTAATGTGGTTCGTAAAATCACAGTACTTGTGCCTCTTATAGTTGCTAGCATAACATTGGGAATTTTGGGTTTAACCTTTATTCCAGAGGGAGTAAAAAATAGGAATTTAGATTTTTCAAAAGGGACGATAGTCATTAATAATCATTCAATAAGTACTGAGATCGCTGAAACTCCAGCTGAACGACAGAGGTGGCTGACTTTTAGAACTGAACAACTCCCGCTTAACTCTTCACTTCTTCTTGTATATGACAAACCAGATTTGTATTCTCTATGGCTGTTGAACATACAATTCAATTTAGATTTGATTTGGCTTGATAATTCAGGTAATATCGTTTACATGAAACAAAATGCGGTACCATGTAATAATACGTTAGATGCCGCTAAATGTAGCTACAAGAATACAATTCCTTCAAAATACATACTCGCAGCAACATCTGGATTTATCAAATATCACAAGATTACAAATGATTCAAAGATAAAATTAATTTCTATATAGTTGTGGAATTTTGTGCATCTAGTTATCATTATCATTTGGTTATATCTTGAAAGTCCCGATATACTTGTTTTATTTCTTCAATTGAAGCTTCATCCTCAAGTGTGCTAGTGTCCCCAATCATCTCAGAATTTGTACTGATGGATTTTAGCACCCTTCTCATTATTTTTCCGCTTCTAGTCTTTGGCAGTTTATTTGTAAAATGAATTTCATTTGGAGTAGCTATTGGCCCGACTGTCTTTCGAATGTGATTAACGAGATCTGCTTTTAATTCTGGAGACTCTTTGTACCCAGTTTTGAGAACTAGAAATGCGATTATTGCTTCTCCTTTTTGCTCATCGGGTTTACTGATTACAGCTGCTTCGGCTACTGCTTTGAACGAAACAAAAGCGCTTTCCAGTTCCATAGTTCCTAATCGGTGTCCGGCAATTTTGAGTACATCATCTGATCTTCCCAATAACCAGATGTAGTTATCTTGATCTACAAGTGCAAAATCACCAGTATAATAAAATCCTTGAAATTTGTTCCAGTATGTATTAACATATTTATCATCATTGTTCCATAGGGTCATTAACATCCCCGGCCAGGGTTTTTTGATGACCAAATATCCCTTACTATTGGGTTCCACATCGATACCGTTTTCGTCTACCAATCCAATATCTATTCCAGGTACTGGAAAAGTTGCTGAACCCGGTTTCATAGGTATTGTATCAATACCCAGACATTGGCTTATCATAGTTCCGCCTGTTTCTGTTTGCCACCATGTGTCAACTATTGGGCATCTTTCTTTTCCAATAGTTTTGAAGTACCACAACCAGACTTCAGGATTTATTGCTTCACCCACAGTCCCTAAAAGCCGCAATGAAGACAAGTCAAAAGTATTAGGGATTGACAAGTCGTATTTCATGTATATGCGCAATGCTGTTGGAGTAGTGTATAGAATTGTTGCCCTATGCTTTTCGACCAATGCCCAGTATCTATCATGTGTGGGAAAGTCAGGAGTTCCCTCATAGATAATACTGGTGACTCCATGCAATAAAGGACCATATACCATGTAGCTATGTCCTGTAACCCATCCTATATCTGCGGTACATAAGAAAATATCTTCGTTTTTATAATCGAATACCCATTTGGCTGTTGCATAAATATGAGTAAGATAACCTCCGGTGCTATGCAATACTCCTTTTGGTTTTCCAGTGGTGCCGGAAGTATACAATATGTAGAGCGGGTGAGTACTTTCAACAAGTTCAGGTTGACAGTAGAATTTTTCTTTTCGTACAAGTTCGTGCCAAAGATGGTCTTTGTCCTTTAAGTTGATGTCATTCGTTCCTCTTTTAAGAACAATTACATTTTCTATTGAGGGTGTTGACTCAATTGCTCTATCGACAATTTTTTTTAATTCAAGTATTTTCCCGCGTCTTATTCCTTCATCAGCAGTAATAATGACTTTAGATTTTGAATCATTTATGCGATCTGTTAGTGCTTGGGAGCTAAATCCGGAAAAAACGACAATATGGATGGCTCCAATTCTGCTACATGCTAGCATTGCAATCGGCAATTCAGGAACCATTGGTAGGTATATCGTAACTCGATCTCCTTTTTTGACGCCCAAATTGCGCAAAGCATTTGCGAATCTGTTTACTTCAATGTAGAGTTGATTGTAAGTAATAGTACGAACGTCCCCAGCTTCGCTTTCCCATATTATTGCAGCTTTATTTTTATTGATATTATCTATGTGCTTATCGAGACAATTTACTGAAGCGTTAAGCGATCCACCTGTAAACCATTTTGCAAAAGGTGGGTGCCAGTCTAAAATTTTGTCCCATTTTTTACTCCATATCAAATTGTCTGCTTGCTTCGCCCAGAATTCCTCTATATTCTCTAATGCCTTTTTCCTTGTTTCGTGTAGAATTTTACCTTGGAGATTAATTTCTAGAGTCTTGTTCTCTTCATCCGATATTGTTGTTGAGCTTTTTTGCTCTATCATCTAAATGTGTAATTTGACACTGTTTGTATTAAAAGGCTTGCTTGCATATGTGCTATGAATAATATTCTAATTAGTTGTTGTATGAGAAGCTAAAGATGCCTTCTACTGCTAACAATCGGTGGATATAATGTTCGTTTGTTTGAATTCTGGGATGAAAAAAATAAATCCATGATGGATAAGAAATGAAATGTTGTTAGAATGGAATGAGCAGATAAAAGCTCACCTAATGTGGATTTGGGGAGGAGAGGATGGTTTTATGAAGAGGAAAAAAGAAGGAATGCTTGTTGTAACGGAGAGAAATCTGATTTTTATAACCAAGACCAATATGTCATACAGAATTCATGACGTGCATTCACGACGTCAGCTTTTACGATTTGAAGAGAATAAGGAGGTATTTTTGCCCCTAGAAGGATATGGCATTACTGAATTAAGGAATGATATTGAAAAAAGCGATCAAAATATTGTATTTACATTTGCTCAAATTTCAGAAATGTATTTTCTTGAAAAAAGGTGGGGTAGTGAGCTTAAAGTCAAAGTCAACTTTGAGGAAAAACAGAAAAATTACAGCTTTGCAATTGTAAAGGGTTGGGTGAAATATCCCGCAAAAGATCCCGTACAGTTTCAACATGTGGATTGGAATCCAATAATAGCTTTATACAAAATGTCATGAGTTTGTCTTTACTTTTGTTTTCGTCATTTTTGGGTTTTAACTAGAGATGATCCCCTTGCTAAAGAAAGGTAATAAGATATACAGATAATATCTTACTACTACTGATTGATTTGATGGAAAATAGAACCATTGGGAAGAAATTATTTCTTGTCGGAGTGGGTCCAGGGTCATCGGAATACTTGACAGACATAGCAAAAAATGTAATAAGAAAATCCAAATATTTGATTGGATATAAATACACGCTATCTATTGTAAGAGATTTGATCATCCCTAATTTCCATCAGGTCTATGAAGTAACCATGAGAGATCAGGATGAAACTTATAATGAGGTGTATGAAAAAATGGGAAAAGATGAAACTTGTACCATTCCTTTCACCGGTGATGTAAATTTTTCAGAATCTGAAGTTGTTGATAGATTGCTGGAAATTTTTGGTAAGGATAATGTCGAATTAATGCCTGGAATAAGTTCCATTCAAGTTGCTGCTTCAAAGGCAAAAATTCCTCTGGACAAGACTAGAGTAATTAGTTTCCATGTTACCGAGGATATTGAGTATAAGAAGAAAGAGCTAGTCGAAGCCATAAAGGATAAGAAGAGTGTGATCCTGGTACCTAGACCGTGGAACAATAATGCAGAAAAAAACTTTATGCAATCAGAAATAGCCTCATATTTAAAAAAGGAGGGCATAGACACATCAACTCTGAAAGTTTGGGTGTTTGAATTTTTGACGACGGAAGAAGAGCGTGTATTTAGAGGTAGGCTGAATGAATTAGAAAAAATGAACTTCAGTCCACTGTCGGTAATGGTTATTGATCAGGTTAGTCGCAAAACGTATTTGGAGTTTGAATGAGAAGCATTGGTTTGCCTGATGTACGTCTTTTGCTATTCTTTGCTATTCTAAAAAACTTATACCTCCAGATTGTACTATAAAATCCCATTCAATAATGGCACCAAATAACAAAATTATAGCTACTATTCCTATTTCAATTCCAGTATGAATAAGACTTTCTTTAATATTGCTTCTCTTTAAAATGCGAATTAAGAGTAGATAACTTCTAGATATAGCTATGCCGTAAGATACAAGCTCCATAATTCCAAATATTGTTAAAAATACAAATAGTGGTGGTATCTGAATTGGTAAATCTCGTGTTAAGATCATAAAAATATTGCCTGTACTGAATCCTGAAAAGAGACCAAATGCAATTCCGATACCTGGGAGAAACATTAGAATTGAAATTAGAAAGTTATTGAGGAATATACCCACATTATCAATATTTTTGATTTTGTTTTGAAATTGCTCCTTTAGAAGGGTTGAAGTAGATTCGTCTAAAGTGACAGACGTTCCAATAATAAAAAAGATTAAAAATGTAACAATACCAAGTCCAAGATAAAGCAGCCTCTTCCTAAAGTCGTACTTGTACATGTATACCAATCACAATGTTTACTTTTTAATAATGTATGTAATAAAACAAAACCTTTTTAGCGTTTATGATTGTTCTGTTCAATAACAAAACTTGGATTCAGTTTCTATTGCATTGATTTATGCGATAAATAAGGGATATCAAGTTCATCCTGATGCCTTCGCCTTTCTAAAATCTCTTGATTGTGATGTTGAAAAAATAATCAAAAGTATAGTTGATGCTAAAAATAAATTCAAAAAAAAGTCACCAATATTAATCGATGATATTAAAAGTGCAATTTCTGGGGATAATGACAATAATGATCATATCGATCATATCGACGAACGGGTCATAGCTAACACTAACTCAGAAAGTAATGGCGAAAATTACAAGATCATTTTTGACCCTACGTATAAGATAAACGCACAAGACGACAAGGATTTTGTTAAATTATTTGATAGCCGATACAGAAAAACTTTGAAAATTTTATCAATACGTTCGGAAAGTAGGCAAATAAGAAAAATAAAACAAATTAAGGATCTTAGGAATAAATCCAGGTACACTTCTCCAGAGAGCGAGGATGAAAGGGGAAGAGCATTTGATTCTGCATTCGTGGCTGGATTGGTTATGTCAAAGAGAAATAGAAAAAATGATGTAGAGCTGATCATTGATGATACTACTGGCAGTATTCCCGTGATATGTAAAACTAGGGAGCTTATCAATGAATCATCAACGCTTGTCCTGGATCAAATGCTTATGTTGGAAATTTCACTTGGTAAAAGGAATTCAACTGATTTTGTAATTAAAGATATTATTTTTCCCGACATTCCAGAACATGTTGCGTCAAAATCTGGAACAGAGTCGTATGTTGCCCTTATTTCAGATTTACATGTAGGTAGCAAATATTTCATGGAGAGTGAATTCAATGACTTTGTAAATTGGCTATCCTCAGATGACGATGAAATTGTACGAAAAATCAAATTTGTTTGTATAGCAGGAGATATAGTGGATGGAATAGGAATTTATCCTAATCAGGATAAAGAACTAATCGACATAAATATTAACAAGCAAATGTCTTATGCGGCGGCTCTACTCCAAAAAATTCCCAAAAGGATGCATGTGTTTTTGATTCCGGGTAATCATGATCCTGGAAGAAGAGCCTTACCGCAGACTGCGTTGACAAACTTGCGTGATTTTCAACCATTGGAAAACTTTAGTATTTTAGGTAACCCCTCATATGTTGAATTAAACAAAGTCAAGTTGTTGATGTTCCATGGCCAGAGTTTGGATGATGTTATTGCTACAGTCCCAGGATTGAGTTATTCAAAACCTGTGGAAGCAATGAAAATTTTATTGAAATCTAGACATTTGTCACCAATATATGGCAACCGTACTCCAATTGCTCCAGAGTCCGAGGACATGTTGGTGATAGATGACGTTCCTGACATATTCCATGCCGGGCATGTACATATCACCGAAGTTGGGAGATACAAGGGAACGCTTATGGTAAATTCTGGAGCATGGCAAAAACAGACAAAATTTCAACAAACAATGGGTATCACGCCGACTCCTGGGATTTGTATATTAGTCAATTTGGCAACCCTTCAATCTCTTAAAAAAGATTTCAATTATTAATGTCATGAATTAGAGGCGACAGAATTGGATCACTTCTAATAGCTTCCTTTACAGACGAAATGGGGATATGCAATTTTATTCTTTGGGTCCTGCCGTACCGGCCCTGGTTCACAATATTGGTCGTTATCAATCCTAGTTGATCCAACTCTCCAACAATTTGGGTCATCCTCCTCTGAGTTAATGGCTCCTGTTGAAGTCTTGAGCAAAAATTTTGATAGATTGAATAAATTTCTCCAGTACTTGCATTTTTAGATCTTATTGTAGAAAGAATTACCAATTTGGTATGGAGAGTTGAGTTGCTCAAAATCTCAAAGTTGGTGTCGCTGTCAATTTTCTTTTGCGCGTGTCTTATGTGTTCTTCTGAAATTTTCATTGTCATTGATCTTTCTGCAATTTCAGCAGCAACTCTCAAAAGGTCAATGGCCTTTCGAGCATCGCCTGTTTCTCTACCGGCGATTGCAGCACATAAATTGATAACGCCACTAGGAATGACGTTGTCATATAATGCAAGTTTGCATCTGTCAATTAAAATTTGTTTTAATTGTTCTATTGTGTATGGGTTGAAAACCAGTTCTTCTTCGCTTAAACTACTCTTGACTCTTGGGTCTAGTTTATCCTTAAAAGTTAAGCTATTCGAAATACCAATCAAGCTAATGAATTGTTCTGAAGAAATTCTTTCATTAGCTCTTGTAAAGTTATATAAAATATCGTCGCCTTTTTTATTGACAAGTGAATCTATTTCATCTATGACAAGGACAATCTTGATCGACTTGCGTTTTATGAAGTCAAGTATTCTGTCAGTGGCTTCGCTCATGGACAGGCCTGTAAAAAAAACTTGCATTTTTTTTTCTTCTTTATTTATGCCAAGCAATTCAGCGATTTCATATAGTATCTTATACGGTGTGTTTGAATTCTTTGCGTTAATAAATGGCACTTGGAGGTTAATGTCAAGTTGCTTGGTCTTGTTATAAAGGTGGTCAATAACGTTTTTTACTACAGCTGTCTTTCCTGTTCCAGGTTTTCCAAAAATCAACAAATTAGACGGACGCCCTTTTTTAAGTATGACAGACAGGGATTGTGCGATTGCAGTGCTTTCCTTAGTTCGGAATAATAGCTTATCAGGAACATAATCTATAGTCAGGACTTGCCTGTTTTTTATAATATTCTTATTCTTAATTGCGCTATCGAAAATAGTATCTAATATATCATCATCATCATCCAATTACAGACGCCTCCGGCACCCCTCTTTTTCTCCTGTATCTCAATACAATAAACTCATTTAGTAAGTGGTATGTATATAAAATAAAAACGCCTAAATCAATTTTCTTTTATTTATTTGTTAATTCTGATCATTTCTATTATTTGTTGAGAGACAAATAAAATTTCAATGAGAAATGCAGGGGTGGAGTAACTGCCTTAATTACTGTTAATGTTCGTTAATTCAAAAGTAGAAAAAACTCCATGATATGACCCCTTTATTTCCAATGCAGACTGATTAACAGATATCTACAATGTAAAGACAGCAACATGACCCCTTTATTTCTACTGGAAAATATTTGATAAAGGTTATCACAAAATTGATAACTACAATTGCATCAATGATGATGATCGAATACTGCGTGATAATTAGTTAACAAAAGCTGAGCTCTTTGTTAGCTTGTTAATCACTTTAAATGTTAAGTGTGATGTGATTTCAAATCCCATTCTGTCCGTCTCAAGAAAAAAGATTAGAATCGAACTGGAGGATGAAAATGGGGAAAAATACAACTTGACTCTCCAAGGGACTTTATCAAAAGAAAAGATAATGAATCTAATTGAATTTGTGCATCTCTTCGAAAAAAATTCTATTAATACCAGTTCAGAGCATAGAGAAGGCGAGACAAAATTAGCCTCAAAGTTATGGAATTTGATTGCTGAGAACTTTAGATATCACACCTTTACCTCTTCTGATCTAGCAAAAATTTACAAGGATATGTACTATGATTCTATCCAACTAAGTGTCGCCTCTATCTACTTGTCACGATTTTATCTGAAAAAACAGCTTACGAGATCAAAAAATGGCAAACAATGGGTTTATGCCGTTGTTAAAGAAAGCCAAAACAACATTGGCGAATATTTAGAAAAATCTAACCATCCGAAATTGTTGCCTGTTCCAACAGTCTACGACCTTCATCTGTGATTTTATATTTGTAAGGCCTGACACTCTCATCTCTCATGACAATATTTTCCGAATACAATCTTTTGAGCAATCTGGAGGTATGTTCACGCGATTTGTTAATTTTTCTTTGAATCTCTCTGGAAGTTAACGGTACTTCCAACATCCTTAGAATCGAATCCACTGTATTCGCCCGTGAGGAATCTTCCTCTTCAGATGCTATATCCTCTCCTGTGACATTCAAATTCTTAGTCACAGGTATGCTATTATGTGATATCGCTTTATGTGACCTATCATTGGCCGTATCACTAGACTTGTTAGTTGCCGCAAGTTCGTTTTTCTTAATTATGTATTTTTCAGAATTGATCTTCTGATCAATCACATCCAATTTACTTCGTAGTTCGGAAATAATCTCGTTATATTCATCGAACTTGTGTAAATATCCCTCTATCAACATATCTTTCATCTTATAATCTCGTTCATCCCGGCTTTTGATATCTCTGAAATAACCAATATACAAAAAGGTGAAAAAGGACAATACTAAAAATATCATTGAAATCAAAGTATCGGATAATGAATAATCCAAATTGAAGCCCAATATATTCATGTGATATCATGTGATTAAACATGGACATTTATTAAATTTTTTCTATATTAAAACTAGTTTTCTTATCACATTATCCATCAAGGATATCACATTACTTAATGTAGAGTTATCAATTTCGTGACTAGGTTTATTTAATATCACATTCAATTGGTCGTTCAATTGATTCAGTATCGCAAAGGTTTCCACATCTACCACATTAAGCAGTCGCAATAGCAATAGTGTGTAAACAGTCCTTTTTACCTTGTTTCTACACTGGCCTAATTGTCGATAATACGCACCTGCAGAGATGTTTCCGGCACGTTTTTCATGCAGTATTTTATTATAAATAATTGATGTTTGTTTCTTTGTAAATATAGAATTTTCAATAAAATGATTGAAAATTGAGGTATAATTAAGATTGTCGTTTTCCATATACTATACTAATTTGTATAGTACTCTAATTAATTTATTTTACTGTATTCCTTGAGTCATATCTGTTGAGTATAAGACTTGTCTACATTCTCTGATGAGATTATTATTATACGAGTAAATAGTTTGAGAAATGATGGAAATACAAAGCACAGAACAATACATTTTGAATGAAATCAAGAGACAAAAGACTTTATGTTTTCCACTTATAGACTCTGAAAACTCCTCGAAGACTATAGAGCTAGCAAAAAAATTGGAACAGCTAGGAGCTTCAGCAATTTTAGTTGGTGGCTCATCAACTTCAGATCAAATTGAATTGTCTAGTTTTGTGACGGAATTAAAGAAGAATGTCAAGATTCCTGTTATTTTATTTCCAGGAAATATCACAGGAATATCACCAGCGGCGGACGCAATTTTATTCAGCTCATTACTAAACTCCGAAAATCCATATTATATCACAGGCGCCCAAGCGCAAGGAGCCTTAGTTGTAAATAAATATCATATAGAAGCCATTCCGACCGGCTATCTCATAATTGGAGATGGGTCTACTGCCTGGTTCATAGGTCAAGCCAAGTCCATCCCATTTAACAAATCAAATATTGCAGTAATGTACGCTCTGGCTGCTCTGTATATGGGCATGCGATTTCTATATCTTGAAGCTGGATCCGGCGCATCACAAAATATTCCACCAGAAATGGTAAGCACCGTAAAAAAATTCTATAAAGGAATATTGATAGTTGGTGGTGGGATTAATTCTGCGGAAACGGCAAAAAAAATATCTGATGCGGGGGCAGACATCATAGTTATTGGTACTATGATTGAAAGAGAAAAAGACTGGGAGTCAGAATTTGCTAACATCATCAAAACATTAAGAAATTGACTAATCATACTAAAGATAACCAGGACACTCAAATTCCATCATATTATATAAAATATCACCAAAAAATTTCAAAATATATTGAAGACGCCGTTTCTGTAGCCCAAGAAGCTAAAAAAAAGGGTCTCGATATTTCTGATAAAGTTGAATCACCGATAGGTTATGACTTACCTGACAGGATAGCAAAGATACACGAAATTGATATTTCCAGTAGATTAAGAATACTGCTGCCAGAACTGGGAAAAGAATTAACCGCATTAAAGATAGCCGAGGAAATTGTACTTGGAAAATACGGAGGAATCACTATTGAAGAAAGACTAAACAATGCGGTAAGAGTCGGACTATCCGTTGTAACTGAAGGTGTTACTGTAGCTCCTCTACAAGGAATCTACGATGTTAAAATAAAAACAAATGCCAATAAATCTGAATATTTATCAGTTTCTTTTGCTGGTCCAATAAGATCCGCAGGTGGAACCGAAGCTGCCGTAACTATGCTGATAGCTGATCACGTCAGAAGAATTGTAGGATTAGACAAGTACATTGCAAATTCATTTGACGATGAAATTAGTAGATACGTTGAAGAATTAAGGATTTATGAAAGAGAAGTAGGAAGTTTCCAGTTTAAGGTTTCAGACAAGGATGTCATCCATTGCGTAAGTTCTCTTCCCGTAGAAATTGATGGTGTTGACACGGATCCTGTAGAAGTCGTGGGCCATCGGAATCTTCAAAGGGTTTCTACCAACAGAGTTCGTGGAGGTGCATTAAGGGTAATGAATGATGGCTTGATAGGTAGAAGCAGAAAATTATTGAAGATTGTAGAGACCCTGAAACTGGAAGGATGGGAGTGGCTCAAAACTCTTGAAGGAGCAATTCAAACTGCAGAGGATGATACTGTATCCCACAGGATGACTGAAGTCATCACTGGAAGACCTGTTCTTTCAATGCAGAAAAAGATCGGCGGTTTTAGATTACGGTATGGTCGATGCTGCAATACTGGATTTGCCACAATCGGAATACACCCAACCATTCCAATATTATTAAACTACGCAATTGCCGTAGGCACACAAATAAAAATTGACGCACCAGGAAAGGCCTCCACTATTGCGCTAGTAGACAGTATCGAGCCACCAATAGTAAAACTCAATGATGGAAGCGTTATGAAAATAGAAACATTAAATCAAGCAAAAACCATAGCAAGTAAGGTTACAAAAATTCTTTACCTAGGCGATATTCTAGTAAGCTACGGCGATTTTCTTGAAAACAATACCCAGCTTCTTCCTTCATCATACGTTGAAGAGATTTGGGCTCTGGAATTAGAAGGTAAGCTTGCCAGCAAGGACCCTGATTCATATTTTAAAATATTTGATAGGGAAAGGCTAACCGAATTAGTCCAATATCCATTAGAAAAGAAACCATCAATTATTGAAGCATTTAAGATTAGTCAATTTTTCGAAATACCTCTTTATCCTGGATATGTTTTTTATTGGACTGCGTTAACTCCAGATGAATTTAACCATTTAATAACGAAATTGATGGAAAGTGGAGAGTCGATAAAAAATACAAATGAGAGAGCTTCTTTACTTTGTGATTCCGAACTAAAAGAAACTCTTGAAAAACTTGGGATAATTCATTCGCTTTCTCTTAAGGGCAACAGAATAACGATAGACGATCCTGATCAACTCTACATACTCAGGGAATTGATAGTAAAGTGTATCGATTATGGATCAAAAATCAATAAACTCTTGGAATCAAGCTTTGTCTTGGACACTGATCCAAACTCTACCAAGACACATATTTTATATGTCATCTCCCAATTACTAAATGTTAGTATAAAAGAAAAATTTTCTTCTTCAATCGCGGTTCGTGTTGGACGCCCGGAAAAGGCTGCAGAAAGGAAAATGAAACCTCCTGTTCATGTCTTATTCCCAATTGGGACAAACGGCGGACCAACTAGGGATATTTTAAAAGCGATGCAAAGACCACTATATATTGAAATTGCTAACAGATTTTGCAGCAACTGTAAATCTCCATCGATATCTGTTGTCTGTCAAGATTGTCTCTCTAAAACACCTATTCGAATAATGTGCTCAACTTGTAGGTATGAAGTTAATGATGAGGAGTCAAGTGGACATTGTCCTATTTGCGGGAATCGTCTAAAAACACACTCGCCTACCAATTATCCTCTAAAAGCAGCGGTTGAAAAAGCCAAAAGACATCTGGAAATACAACCAGTAGAGCCACTTAAAGGCGTCAAATCCCTGATGGGCAAAAATCGATGTGCAGAGCCGATAGAGAAAGGTATCTTAAGGCAAAAGCACAATTTGTATACTTTTAAGGATGGAACTATACGCTTCGATGCTACAAACGAACCTCTAACTCATTTTAAGCCCAAATGGATTAAGACAGATTTTACAAAATTAAGAGATCTGGGATATCATAGAGACCATGTAGGAAATAACTTGGAGTCAACTGATCAACTGCTAGAATTATTCATACAGGATGTAATAATCCCAATTCACGCTGCTGAACACCTGGTAAAAATTGCACAGTTCGTAGATGAAGAACTCATTAGATTCTATGGACTTGATGCGTTTTATAAAATAGATTCAATTGACGACTTGATTGGACACTTTATTATTGGTTTAGCACCGCACACATCGGTAGGTATAATCGGAAGAGTAATTGGATTCGTCAATTCCCAAGTATGCCTAGGTTCACCAATCTGGCATTCTGCCAAACGAAGAGACTGTGATGGTGACGCAGATTCTATAATGTTACTAATGGATATTTTTCTAAACTTTTCAAAGGAATATTTGCCAGATAGAATTGGTGGCCTAATGGACGCACCTTTACTTATTCAACCTCTGGTATTTCCACATGAAGTTCAAAGGCAGGCCCATAACATAGATGTCGATGAAAGATACCCATTGGATTTCTATACATCTTCTTGGAATATGGAAAAAACCACTCTATTTGACAACATTGATCTTGTCAAAAAAAGATTAGGTCATCCAAATCAATTCTTTGATTATAAATTCACTCATACTACGGACAATATTATGCTAGATGAATCACACAGTTTGTATTCAACCCTGAGCACTATGGAAGAAAAACTACAGATGCAGATAAGCACAGCCAAACTAATCAACGCAGTAGACGCGGATGAAGTAATGTCCATGGTATTAACGACCCATATTTTACCGGATATAATGGGAAATTTAAGGGCTTATTCATCACAATCATTTAGGTGTACCAAATGTGGACAAAAATACAGACGAATGCCACTTGCAGGTCGATGTCTGGAATGTCATAATGTATTGCTACAAACTGTCACACGGGGGTCCGTTGAAAAATATGTACAGACTGCATTGAATATCTGTTCTGAATTTAAGATAAACGAATATCTGACAAGCAGGATTAACACATTACAAACAGAACTAAATTTACTTTTTAAACAAAACATAAAAGATCAGCACACAATTATCGATTTCATTTAGCTCAATTGATTTCTGAAACCGTATGATCATATGGAGGATAGAAATAATAAGAAAAATTATGTAATTAGAATTTTAAAAATTTGACTCTAAACTTCTGGACAGACTTGAAATGTTGCGTTCAGGATACTCGACTATTTTCACGCCTAAAATAACACGAATTGGAAACTTGTTACCTACGCAATAAGAATAATCAAAAATCATAGAATTCGGATATTTTGCTAATTACGACACAAATTAGAAATAATCAAAAATCAAAAATCATGCAATTAGAATATAAAACACTGATTAGGTAATTGGAAAATATGCTGACAATAGATGGTGAAAGCGCTTTTTGAAGCAGAAAACAGCTCACATTGCTATATTTGACACTTTTAAAACAAAGAAAAATAAATTTACAGGTGAAGCCAAAAGGCAGAGAGGTATTATTACGCACCTTGTTTTAGAAAAAAATCCAGAGCTTAGAACAAGAACATCAATTGCCCATGCAATAGCAAAAAATAACGGTATATTATGGCAAAATATCTACTCTGGAATATTCAAAGATCTCGATGAAGTTTTGATACCATCAGGAGTAGTCAAAGAAGGAGGCCGTCTGCCATTAAGACGAGGTCCCAAGGCACTACAATTAGAGGGAGTTCCCTTCTATGAATTAACAGAAACCGGAATTTTGGTTGCATCATCAATTGAGGAATTGGGAAATATTAGAATGAAAGTCCTAGAATCCTATTTCAATTCTATGAATAATAGTTCCTCTGGTAATGATATTATGAAAAAAAGTATTTTACTACTATTAAAAACAATACCATCTTTTGTAATAAAAATTATTAGTGCATATATTTACGCTTACACCACTGGTGAAATTGATAACATAACTCCGATAACTATCGATAAATTTCGTTCTGTATTGAAAGAACAGATAAGCATAGAAAGAGAGTTTGTCGAATCGTACGATGTGCTGTCTCAAAACCAAAAAGTGCTACTAAAAGATTTTTTCGAAATAATAAGCTAATGAACTTGATGACTACTTTTCATTTATTAGTGCTTACCATACCGTTAATCCTTTAATGCTCAGTTTCTCAGTAATTTTATTTATTTATGAATATCATAACAGATTAAATTACTGCGATCCAAAAAATTCATTTCACGTTACCGTTCAAACAAACGCTTATAATTTACCAAATTAATTAATGATATATTATTTATGGTCGACATGAAGATTGTTTTTCTTGGAACCTCAGCAGCTATTCCAACTCTAAAGAGAAGTTTGTCTTCAATTGTCCTCAAAAGAGCTGGTGAGCTGTTAATATTTGATGTCGGTGAAGGAATGCAAAAAAATTTCCTTCAAGCCAAACTTGGAGTTAATAAGAAAATGAAAGTATTCATAACACATTTACATATTGATCATTGTTTAGGGCTCTTAGGATTTTTTCAAACAATGTCCCTTCTGGGACGCACAAAAAAAATTGATGTATATGGCGAATCAAGATTAAAAGAATTCATCAACCAGAATTTTCACATTATAAATATTGAACTTTCATACGAAATTGATATTCACACGATAGAGGGGGAAGGTATTATTGCAAACGAAAATGATTACCAAATCAGCTGCTGTAGAGCCGACCATTCAGTACCAGCTTTCTCTTATTGTATTGAAGAGCATCAAAGGCCAGGTATATTCAATATAGATAAAGCAACGAAATTGGGCATTCCTAAAGGAGAATTATATCACAAGTTGCAAAATGGTGAAGATGTAATTGTAAATGGTAAATTAGTAAAATCAGACGAAGTAGTTGGACCCAAAAGAAAAGGCCGTAAAATAGGAATATCTGGAGACACGCGTCCGTCTTTCGAATTAAGAAATTTTTTTGATTTATGCGATATCCTAATTTTCGAGTCAACTTATGCTCACGATTACCAACAAAAGGCAATTGAGACATTCCATTCCACATCTGCAGAGGCTGCTCTACTCGCCAAAGAGTCAAATTGCATCAAGCTTATTCTCACACATTTTAGTTCAAGATACAATGATCCGGCAATTCTTTTGGATGAAGCTAGAGACATCCATGCTAATGTAGATTTAGCAGAAGATATGAAAACCTTTTACGTTCCATATGCGGTATAACAATTCGGTATACTTAATTTAACACTTTTAACACTTTTAAATAGTCGTTGAAAATATTTTCATATTCTTACATTGCAAAAAAATAATACTGTAATAATTTCGGATGATCGAAATTCTTCCCTTGCAAAAAAGATCTCGTTAGACTTGAACGTAGATTACAAGAACGCGCAATTGCGCTTATTTGCTGATGGAGAAAGCAAAATTAGGCTAGAAAAGGTAACCGGAAACAACTGTATAATCATAAATTCTACGTATCCTCCAACTGACAGACATCTCATGCAATTGTTCATGATTATCTATAAATGCAAACAAGACGGCGCCAGTGATATTTGTGTAGTGAGTCCATATTTAGCATATACAAGACAGGATAAGGTATTTGTCGAAGGAGAGATAGTAACTAATAATTTAGTCGGAGAAATTCTAGCAACATTAGGAACTACAAAATTGATAACTATTGACAGCCACAATCCAAGTGCAGTTAATAACTCTTATGAAACAATAGATCTTACCGCCATTCCATCTCTAGCAAATTTTGCTAAAAAAAATTTCAGACTAAACAACCCTATAGTCATTTCACCTGATGAAGGGGGAATACAAAGGGCCAAGAAATTCGCAGAGATAATCAATACAAATATGCTGTCTCTAAACAAGACACGAGATAGATTCACCGGCGATATATCAATCTCAATTGATGATCAACAATCTGTGAATAAAAGAGACGCCCTCATTGTAGACGATATGATAAGTACCGGTAGTAGTATAGTAAAGGCTACTGAAATATTGAAAAAAAATAATATTGCTAATGTGTATGTTTTGTGTACTCACGCGCTCCTACTCGATGATGCGAAGGAAAAATTACTCCAAGCTGATATCAAGGAACTAATATCTACAAATTCAATCCCAAATGAGTTTGCCAAAGTTGATTTAAGTGGTGTTATATCAGATTATTTTTCAAATCATTAATTGAAAGTAATTAAATTCGAAAACAGCTTCAAACTTTTATAATAATTGTAACTTGATTGTTGAGAGTTCTATCAAGCTCTTCAGTTACTGCTTTTAGGACATGTGTCGTAGACGACAAACTGGAAAAATCCAATAACCTTTTTCCATCAACGATATGAATCTGTGGAGCAAGCTCATCTTTGGAGAGACCACGTTCTTTAATTAACTTTTGAATCTTAAATTTCATTTCTTTGGGATCACCACTGTATACCTCTGCATTCTCAATTGACACTCTTACATGACCGTATTTATCAAGAACTAAAACAGGTTGCTTTTTTGATTTTAAAAATAATTTCTTTTTATGGATTTCACAGGCAAATATGTAGTAATCCTTCATATCAAAAATTCTATGTACTCCTTCATTGATACCAAATAACTCGCAAGCCAATATTTCTGCTTCCTCATCATCAATTTCTTTTGTATCACTTCCTCCAACATCTAACTTCATATTGCCGTAAACAGTAACGCGTAAGAGAGACTTTTCGCTAATATATTCAGATTGAGTAGAAATTGATTCAGGAAGAGCTCCTTTTGAAATAGCGATTTTTTCAACTTCCTGAATAAAAACTGATATGTCGTGAGGACTAGGATTATCTATTAATTTTTCCCTTTCCTCTCGTATAGATGCTGTACAAACACCAATAGATGAGATGACTTCTGAGTTGTCAGCAATTCTATATTGAGCATTTAATTTGTCTGCAACTAATGGTACAAGAACCGAAGCACCTCCTCCACCGCCAATTAGGACAAATTTTTCATCTTTTATTTTATATTCCTTTAGTAAATTTCTAATTGTTTGCAATATCTTTCTCGTTGATAAATCAAGAATTTTGTCTGCTACATCTTCCATATTCATACCTAATCTCTGTCCTAAAATTGATAACGCTAATTGTGCAGATTGTCTGTTACCTTTTGCATAATCATTATTCGGGATAAGTCCTAATGCATTGGCTGCACAAGTAGTGGTTATCGCAAATCTCTTTCCAGCCCCAACTTCAATTCCTATATAATCAATCGGATCTCCTTCTTTGGGCATAAATGTTACTATTTGTCCTCCTTCTAAATCTTGAGGTTCAGCAAAACATGAATATTTCAAACCGGAGATATGCGCCGATCTAGGCCCAACATCGGTTATCTTTTTACCTGACCATCTCACAAGAGAACCCCCAGCAATTCCGACTACTCTCACATCTAGGGACTTTATACATGTCGGATGGTCCATGATTGTGACGTATTTAACTTCAGGTTTACCATTTTTTATAACACAAATGTTTGTTGAAGTACCGCCAACTTCAATAAAAATTCCATTGAGTATTCTTAAGTGTAGTAATGCTCCTGCGACGCTTGCCGCCGGTCCGGATAAAACAGTCAAAATCGGTTTAGTTTTAAAAGTATTCATATCAGTTAAACCTCCATCTCCCTTCATTATTGTGATTGGTGCAGAGATTTTTTGCTCTCGGACAGCCTTTTCTACATATTTTGCAGTACCAATAGCTTTTGGTAATATGCTTGCATTTATCGCAGCGGTCAGGGTCCTTATTTCAAGACCATATATTCCTGTCAGTTCGTGTCCTGCAGTTGCTGGTAGATCTGATTTTTGCATGACATATAATTCATTACTTGGATCATCGACACCATAAGCCTCGCTAACTATAAGGACTCTTGCGCCTTCCTCCTTCAATTCATTTATTATTTGAGTGATTTCTTGACTATCTAAGAACTTTGAAGTATCCAGGAATTTGTAGCAACTTTTTAGATACTTATTAGGTCCGAGTTTAATGTCGCCTAAATTTGTTCTTTTAACGATATCATTTTTTTCCAAACTTACTCCCATACCAATTATTCCTACCTTTGCAGTGTCTCCTTCCAATAATGCATTAACAGCCTGTGTTGTACTATGAGAAATTAATTCAATGTTTGATTTGTTAATGCGCTCTTTGTTTATGAGTTTGATTAAGGATTCTACAATACCCGTTGATACACCCTCGTCTGAGAAATGTGACGTGGGAACCGTAACTTTTCCTACTATCCGGCCGGTATCCATATCCATTGCTACTGATTTTGTAAAGGTGCCTCCAACATCAACACCAATTCTTATTCTACTCATCACAAAAACCGCATGATATTTTTTTCAACATCACTTATTATTTAAATCCTGTTAGATTTTGGCGTCATAAAGCTATTTCTTTAATATTGCAATCACACTTTTTGCTGGATTTAATATGATACTAATTTTAATATTTCCTGCCTGTCTTTTAAAGTAGGCATCCAATCGATATTTTCAGTTTTCCTTTTTGATTTATCACTCAAAGCCTCGATTAAATGTTTGATTGTCTCTTTACTGGGCGTTGTAGTAGTATCAAACTCGATTATCTTTTCTTTACCAAATTTTTTTATACTATCATACAAAGTTATACCTAGAATTTCGCTTGTTATGTTTTCCCTTATTTTCCTCAAATCATAATTTCTTTTCTTAAAAGTTTGCAAGAGATTTTCGGGTGAACACCGTAAAACTACGACCAAATCAACCTGATCGGGCATTAACAAATAAGGAGCAAGGTGTCCCGTAATAATTACGTCCTGATATTGCTTTATTTCCCTTCTAAGCATTAGTGTTGCCTTTTTTAGGTAGACATCATAGACGTCTAATGTCTTATCTGTGAATACAAGCCTATTTTTTATAACAAATTCATTTAAATTGATTATTCTAAATCCTAATCTTTTTGAAAGCATACTACTGAGTGTACGTTTTCCAACTCCTGGATTTCCTGTAACGACAATTCTTGACAACTGTTGAGATAAGCGTAACTCTAATTTTATCCTGTCGTTTTAATTTTGTTAAAATATCCCACATAGAAAAATGAAAGACTTAAAACATGTATGCTTAAACAGGTTATTATTATATGAAAATAACGGTTTTAGGTTCCGGTAAAGAAGTAGGACGTTCTGGATTTATGGTAACATCAGATGGTTCCAATATCTTGTTAGACTATGGAGTGTTGTTAAAGAAAGAGCCGATATTTCCAATTCACATCAGACCAAAAGATATCAGTACTGTTGTTCTTACCCACGCTCATTTGGATCATTCCGGATTTATTCCATCGCTTTTTTTATCCAATGCCAACATCTCCGTCTTAGGAACAAATCCAACCTTTGAACTTTCCAATTTACTTATCGAGGATATGATCAAAATCTCCCGAGATTATCTGCCGTTTGATCATGCAGGTTTGAATAATATGATGAATCATTCAAAAACCATGCAATATAAGGAAAAGTACTTAATAAATGACATGGAAATTACCTTGCACGAATCCGGGCATATTATAGGAGGCTCATCGATACTTGTTAAAAGTGAGGGTAAGCGAATTTTTTATACGGGTGATATAAACAGCAGGGGATCAAAATTACTGAGATCAGCGGACTTGGATTTGCCCGAAGTTGATGTCTTAATAGTTGAAAGTACGTATTCTCAAACAGAACAGACACCACGAGACCAATCTGATAAGGCTCTGGTGGAGTTTGCTCATGACGTTGTTGAAAGAGGAGGAACCCTTTTCATACCCGCGTTTTCCGTTGAAAGAGCACAAGAGATTGCATCTGTTTTGAAGGCCGGTAATTTCAAATACAAAGTGGCTATGGACGGGATGGCATTGAAAGCAAATGAAATAATGTTAAGAAATCCATCATTTCTAAGGGATCCAGAAATGTTCAAAAAAATCCTGTCAGAGATTGAATGGGTGCAGGGATGGCATAGACGAAAACAGTTGATAAAAGAACCTGGAGTAATAATCTCTCCTGCAGGAATGCTGGTAGGTGGAACAGCGCTGTTCTATTTACAGGAAATTGCAAAAAGTCCTAATAATGGTATAGCTTTAGTTTCGTACCAAGGTAAAGGTACTCCAGGTCGACTTTTACTTGAAAAAAGACTTGTATCGTATAATGGAAGAACGAAAAATAGTCTCGCTGAAGTAAAACATTTCGAATTCTCAGGGCACAGTAGCAGAAGGGAACTGTTTGAAATAGTTGGCAAAATCAAAGGCAATCCCAAAGTTTTTACAGTTCATGGGGACGATATGTCATGTACCATGTTTGCCAATGAAATCAAAGAAAAGTATGGATTTGATGCTATAGCTCCAGACAACGGGCAAATTCTAGAAGTAAATTAGGAAAAATATAAAGTCCAATCTGGATCTGATGCAATGGGAGATATTGGCTGGAAACTATTTTATAATGTTGATATATATTCTAATTGAATGCAAACTTCTAATTTAACTAATTTAACAAAATACCTATTTAATTTTAAGATTGCTTTAATGATCGCAATATTCAGCATATTGCTAACTAATTCATTCATACTCGTCTCACACGGTTTGGAGACAAATCAAATATTTTTTGGTGTAAATATGAAAGGATACTATACAAGCATGCCACAGAGCAGAACTATAGGAAGTATTATGCCACCGAACTATTTTGACGATAGCTTTAAGCTAATTTCAGAATCCGGTATGAATCATGTGCGTTTTGTATTTTATTGGGAATCCTATGTAAAAGATCCCACGAATTTCATGCTCGAATTGCAATCTGTCGCACAAGCTGCGGATAAACATAACATTAATGTAATTTATGATAACCACCAATTTCACACCTCTTCATGGTTTAATTCAAGAAAAGGAACGGGATTCCCTTCATTGCTCTTTCAAAACAACGCATCTTATATTGCTGACAACGGTGGTGGACCTAAATACGAACCCGCAAAGCTCTGGTGGACAGATTGGTGGAATCGAGCTGTTAAAGATGCAAATGGTACTGACGGATGGACTCTACAAGCTCAATTCTTGGAGAAAATAGTTAATACTTTAGACAGTCATAAAAGCACTTTAGGTTACGAAATTCTTAGCGAACCACAAGTCCACAATGCCGACCAGTGGGAAAAGATTGGCCAATACAATACATTTATTGTTAATGAATTGAGAAAATTCACGGACAAAGTAATTGCTTATAGTATGAATATTCCAGTAGATTTGAAAAGCCCAATAAACTTGACACCAGAAAACTTGGCTAAAATGAAGCCACAAAACAGTACAAACGTAGTTTTTAAGATAAGCATATATGGACTACCAACAGGCTCATATCAACAACAAAGGTTGACTACTTTTCTCCAGGCTTCAAATATGACAGGTGTTCCCCTATACATAGGAGAATGGAACAATGTTCTACGAGAGCAAATCATTAATGAAGAAGGAGCAGCAGTATTTGAGATAAATCCTTTTGAGAGTGACATTAATCAACAGGAAGCGAATCAGTTTGTAAAGATTTTCAAGGATCTTGGTATTTGGGGACTAGCTTACTGGAAATGGGACTATGTTTCACAACCAACTCCGAATTTTAATTTGATTTCTGTAGGCGACAACGGGGATATAGTTACTAACAAATATTTTAAACAATTGAAGATTGCATTAGACAGTAATTATGGTAATCAACCTAGTCAAGAGAGTCAATGATACAACGAAATAATATAATTTATTTTTGATTGAGTAAAATGCATCACCCTGATTTCTCATGATAGTAAAAAATACTGATCCATATAAAATAAGAAAATGCATAATATGTAAGAAAGAAATTCCACTCCAAGAAAAATATTTTACGTATCCACTTTCATTACAATGTATATGCTTGAATTGTTCACTGAAAGAAATTCCCAAAATAATTGAAGTTCTAGAAGCGGATTTGGAGAAAACAAGAGGATTGCTAAATTCAGATACAAATTCCGTTTAATTACAAACCCATATGCTGATAAATTCAAAATTTAATCCTGAAATTAGTATCAATAGTGGACAGATGTTTTTATGGGAAAAACATGAAAATACATGGTATGGAATCTATGGAGAACATGTTCTGAAATTTTCATTTAAAAATAATAAAGTAATATTCTATTCAACACCAAGATTTGATAATTGGGAACATTTCATTTTTAGGTTAGATGATAATATTCACAATATTTTTTCCAACTTTTCCAATGATACTTTTCTGCTTAAATTAGTTAAAAAATATAACGGATTACGTCTGTTGCGTCAGGATCCCTACCAATGCATGATTTCTTTTGCATGTTCAAGTAATACAAACATTTCAATGATACGTACTATGCTAAAAAATTTGTCTATGAAATTTGGTACGAAAAAAGAGATTGATAATCAAATATTCTTTACCTTTCCCTCAATGAAGAATCTGTACAACGCATCCATCAACGAATTGTGTTCCTGTAGTGTTGGGTATAGAGCAAAAGCTATTAAATCTATTGCAGAAAAAATTGTCTCAGGACAGCTAACAATTGATGAATTAAATCGCTGTAAATATGATGAGGCCAGAGCATTACTTACAAGTATTTATGGAATTGGAAACAAAATTGCCGACTGTATATTGTTGTTTTCTCTAGAAAAGACGGAGGCATTTCCAATTGATGTGTGGATGGGCCGTGCAATAGTAATGTACTACAAAAAATTAATCGACAGAAAAGTCACGTTTATGAACGAAAACAAGAAACTAAGCAATAACCAATATTCAGTTTTATCAGAAATAATGAGAAAGCATTTTGGTAAATACGGCGGCTATGCCCAACAGTATCTCTATTACCACATTCGAAATATCAAAAATAAAAAATGGTAACATAAATCACATTCCAAAACGCATCTTTGTATATGTCATGTTTCTTATCCAAATTCAATTCTCCATAAGGAAACTAAATTGGATTTGATCACCATATTTTTGGAAAGTTGATTTTCAAAATATCCGTATCCACATTCATCCATTATCGCTTCAAAATCATACCTGGTCTGGTCCTGTTTTTGGTTATGAGTTAACGCATCTCTAATTTTTCCAATATGATCTAAATTCTTTGTGTAAACATACCATAGATTGTGTGCCCCGCGTAGTTCAAATAGGTAATCGTACAATTCCTTTGACATCTTGGTATAATATTTATTCATAATCTCGTGGTTTACATCTATCCAAGATGGAGTTCTCCACCAAGCTATCCTTTCAAAACCAAACTCCTCGAACTCAGCTCCCAAACTAATTCCTTGGTCAAGAGTTGTTACTATGACATCTGTTTTACTTGCCACTGCTTTTCTAAAATCAACTCCAGGGTCCATCCATCCTACAAATATTACATCATATTTTTCATTCAAATCCAATGATACATCTTTAATATGAATAAAGTCTGGCTTTACCCTGTTAAATT
>JBIOZG010000001.1:0-10739 GCA_044870765.1 Nitrososphaeraceae archaeon | reverse complement strand
TATTAGCCACAGTTAAAGATAGTAGCAAAATCACACCTATTAACACTGAACTGATTATGTATAACACGTCATTACTTTATCTTTCATCCGTTATTAACCTTGATATTTTAATTTATTCTTATCTTCGACAAGAATTTCTAAAAGAATATCTTGGAAATTAGTAGTAATGATACACGAGTAAATATACACGAAGTATAGCCTTTATACAATATGTTACCTGATCTAATAGTATAATAGATGTTCATGCAGAGGATGTGGATCAAATTTGAATCCTATCTCTTTGTGCATTGTATGTCACGAATACATTTCGTGGAATTGTGCTGAATGCAATTCAGTGGAATATGTTATACATTCCTCAAATTACTGCAGGGTAAATAACCTTTGATACTAAAGGGAACCTAATTTTTTCCATTGATTAGAGCCATTTTCTTTGATTTCTTAAGATTAATTATAACAACCTCAAACATCTATTTACACAATAAAATCTCGAGAGAAAGTGCGAGGAGATTATTTAGATTTATTTTATGTTGTAGCCAACCAGACCGTTATCCATCTAAATGGCCAAGCTGATAGCATGGATAATAAGATTGGCTTGGCACCTATGAAGATCATCAGGTAATGGTGAGTCATACATCTCAAGTGGATCGTGTTTATCTTTAATATTGACGGTTGGGCCATTAATCCTTGGACTCATTATTCTTATCAAATAAGTAAATAAAACAAGGGTAATTATACCTGAGTTGCTATAAGTATGCTGTGGTAAGAACAATAAAACCAGACAGTGCTCCAGGCGAATTTAAGTGCAGAATTTGTGACACGATGTGGTCAAGTTTTATGAAAGATAATATTCCCTGCACTATTACAGCAACTAGAAATGGATTACACGACTTTGATTTTGCTAAACCTATTTTAGTACAATCAAAGTAGAAAACTATTTTTTATTTAATATTTAATATTTTTAGTCTTTAAAGTTAATTAGAACTGGTGGGAGGCTTTGATAGTGAACAAGAAACCCCACCAGCCCCATATGTGTTCTTGGCTGTTTACAGAATAGTCAACAAATTATAAAATGGTTAAAACTCAACACAATTCAGTTGATCGTAACATTAAATCATGCCAAATTGTGGGAAATTGTTAGATAGACAGGATATATGTGGGAAATGCGGGGGATGATTCAAGAAATGAGCAATGATAGATCTAAACGAAAAATAAGTAAATTATTAAGACTACACTTGAAGAAACAAAATAAGGATCATGTTGAATTTCAGAAAGAAATAGCAGTTCTTATATGCGATGAAATAATGGAAAGGGTAAAACAGCAGATTCATGACGTAGAGCGTGAATCCAAAAATATGGAAGGCGATATATTAAATTACTACCGATTATCCGTTATGAATCAGATTAGGTTTATACTTGAAGTATCAGACGAGATTGAAGCAGAATTTCATCAACAAATAAAACAAGTTGAATCTTTGAAATAACTATTTTTTTATTTATTATTATAACCTTTAAAATGAGATATTAAGATATCCTAGTCGAATCTCGCTTAAAAGGATATAAAATTCATGGCAGAAAGCATTTTATTTACTTTTTTTAGGATAAAGATTTCTTTTGATTCAACAAGGAATTCAATCTTAAGGGTGAAACTTATATGCGTGATTGGTCTTTTGAAAAGGAGGTATACTATTAGATGCCAATATTTATGGATACTCACAAAGTTCCTTTTACTAAGGAACATCTTCAAGAGCTCTGTGCATCACCTAGGGATGAATTTGGTGTAGCTCATGTGGATCTTCTTTTCAATAAAGACGCGAATGTATGTTTCTGTGTACTTGATGCACCAAATGAGGAAGCTGTTAGGAAGCATCATGAAAAGGCTAATGTGAACTGTGAATGGATTATACAGGTCGAAACTGCAAAAACATAGTTCTGACCAGATGCAATAGTACTTGTTAGTTCAAATTCCGATCCTGACTACGATTGCGAAAGAACTGAAAACATACATATACTCTAACAAAGATTTATCTGAGAAAATAATGGGTGCTATTCGGTTCTTGTAATATAATAATTTCTTCAAGTTACTTGTTATTTTTATAATATATTAGCAAAATATGATGCATGAACTTCCTGCAAAATCAATTAGCGAAATTGAATTAGCTTCATAACTGATTACTCAAATATCTGAAAATTATAATGCGCCGGGAGCTGTTTTTCTAACATGATATCTGGCAAAACTAGAATCATCCAACTTGATTTCTTATTATCTAAAGATTTCGTTAGCTCTATCTTTTTATAAAGTTCGGATCATTTTTATATTGTGCAAATAAAGCTTCATACTCAGAAAACCGGAATTCCCAAATCACTCATCCCGTGGGTATCCGAGTTGGAATCACTCGGAATAAGATCAGAAAAATTAAATGAGCTAAATGATGTTTACGAGGTAAAAAATCTTGTCGAGAATATCAAGCAAAAATTATTTCAAGATTTTAAGTCCAGTTATCAAAATAACGTCAGTATATAGTTAATTAGCTACAAGTTCAAGAATTTAAATCCATAACGGCTGGAACTAAATATTTTCTCGGTCTCGATAAAGTAATAAAGGCTCCTAAGACAAACGTCAGCAAAAATATGAACAGAAATGCAATACATCGATTCTTTTTTCAAGTCGGCCTTGCCCAATATTCATCTTCCAGGTTTCTTCCTCCTTCTAAAGTTCTTCTTGCTGCGCAATAGAATATATTATGTTCACATGCCCAGTTTCCTGCAAGAAGAACTCTCCCAGGTTTAAAGTTCACAATTCTTTCTCGCTCAATTGATTCTATGTCAAAGTCTAATCCAAGTGTTTTGATAACCTTATCCACCATTGATTGGGAATCAAGATGCAAAATTGCTTTGTTACCGCATTCGGATAGGACTAAATCATCGAGTTTGTCCGGTCTTTGACTCACCAAGATAAGAAACAAACCGAATTTTCTTCCTTCAGCTGCGATTGTACGAAATTGTTCTCTAACCAAGGATTCATGCCTAGAACGCGGACTTGCAGGTATAAAATTATGTGCTTCATCTAGTACTATGAAAGTAGGTACCCTTCGATCTTCATTACGAGGACTCTTCATGGCTTCTTCCCATTTCTTTTCAGCATTTTCCCATTCTTCAGTTAGTATTGAATTAAGAACAAGTGCTCTTAACTCATTATTATTTATGGAAGGCAAATCTACTACCACCAAGCGTCTCTGATGTTTCGAAGAATAAGATCTCTTTGCAAGAACATCAAGAGCTTGATACCGTTCAATTAATCCAAAATAAGAGTTTACTGTATCCCAACTGTATGATTCAAATACAAATTTGGCTTTTTCCATAGATTCGTGACCCAAGCTTGTCGCTCCCAATGATATGAGTGAATCATATAAGGAGCCTGACTTGATTGCGTTTTTTAACAATTTGCTCATTTTAGTCCTAGTCGTATCATTCGTGATTATTCCCAAATTTTCACCCATTTTTTTTCCATCCGTTCTCAATCTTTTTACCATTTTCTCTCTTTCCTCATTGGGTATCTCTTGCAGCGATTTGAAAATATTCTTGACTTTGACTAT
The DNA here is from genome assembly GCA_044870765.1 of Nitrososphaeraceae archaeon. Classification (GTDB taxonomy): domain Archaea; phylum Thermoproteota; class Nitrososphaeria; order Nitrososphaerales; family Nitrososphaeraceae; genus TA-21. The sequence continues at coordinate 7,146 of JBIOZG010000001.1, read as the reverse complement.
GATGTCCTCTCCATCGGTATCATCAGAAAATTGGGCAAATTGATTGAACAATTCCTTTGCCCAATTATGACAGTGAAACATTTCAGTACTCCTTGGATTATCACTCTGTATGAGAAATTCGAGGGATATTGATGGCCACCATACTTTTAGCTCCTCCGCATTGGGTTCCTTTGGAACTCTGTTTGTCTTTATGATAAAATCGTCTATTACCGGACCCCATTTTTCTGCAAATTTATCTTTGGTCTCAAGGGTGAGTTTCCCCTTGCCTGTCTTTATGTCATATTTTTTTACTAGAGGTTGATTAGGACGCCACAGTTCTTCATCAATTTTGTAAATCTTCCTAAAATCGCCGTTAGGATCTAAAATCAGACACCTTGCTTTTGATTTGATCATAATTTCTTCAACAAGTCTTCCAAGGAAGAATGACTTTCCAGAGCCCGATTGAGCTATTATTACCGTATGCTTGTCCATCTTCTTGGTTGGAATACGGACCATATCCGAATAGTCAGGTCTCTCCTTAGACTGGATACAACACATTGGATGTAATTGAGAGTCCACTATCCAACCTAAGTCAAGAAATGTATCTACGTCCTCTTGTGACAAATGTGACAATATACCCCCGACTTACTATTTACTTTATTCCCATTTCAGAATTGTTTTTCAAAACCCAAGCTAACTAGATTTTTATTCGTTCAAGCAAATTACCATAAATTTAGTACGCTGAGAGAAACCAAGACAGATAGGGCTATTTTCTTAGACAGTACACCGAACTTCATTCGTTCTCGAAACATATCCTCATAATGTTGAGGATTTTGATGTTACCGAATTGCCTTTACATAACAAAAAGCGTAAATAGTAGTGAGACTTGGACATGTTAATGAGTAGTGGAACGAAATTAATAATAGCTGGTATAGCAGCGTTTATCGTAGCCTCAATTGTATCTACTTTATTGTACTATCAAATACTTAAGCCGTAATAAATGGATGATAAAGGCATATCCTTGGTACTGTGGTGTCGTGGTGGCTGTAATCATAGATACGTCCGTAGGCTAGTCCTCGCTGGGTGGAGTTTCGTTGGTTTCTGCTTTTGGTTTTTCATTATTTTTGATGATGATAGCATACTTCGTATCTATGATTCGCAAGAGGTTCGAACGAAAAAAGAAGTAGTTGCAAGGTATTCATATAGGAATATATACATAGTATGATTCTCATTCTAATCGAACGTCTTGTGAAATAATGCCTCATTCATAATGGTAACGTTTTCCACTTTGTGGAGTTGAAAGTTTTTAAAATATTGAAACATACTTGGAGATAGTTAATTTGAAAATCTTCTCACGCATGGGATATTCTAAATGATTGTTAGAATTTGGCATTACGGGCTAAGCCGATAAGAATATTTGAGTGGACGGAATCATGATATGACAGGTGAGGATGATACCTGAAAGTGTTATTGATTGCAGGTGGCAGTGGCAGTAGAGCGAAACCTTTTTCTCAATACACACCAAAACCAATGATCTCTCTAGACGGACGACCAATGATAGATCATATATTAAGATACCTCGCGAGGTTTCCAGAGGTAGACAATTTCGTTATTGTATGTGAATTCGATGACCATGGCAAACAGATTATTAATTATTTTGAAGGAAAGGCAAGGATAGTAGGTAAGCAGATTGTGTTTGTAGAAGACAAAAAAAATGGGACTGGAGGTGCGATATTGAATGCCGAAACAGAGATTGGAAGTGACGAGTCCTTTATTGTATGGTTTGCTGATAATATGTGTGCACTGGATATGGATAGCTTTGTCAAACAATACAAATTTTTAAATGAAAGTCAAAAAAATCGTGGAAAAAACATGATAGGAATGGTTGTGACAAGGGATTACCGGAGAGAAGAAACGGGTAGGATTATATGTGATCCTAATGAAACTAACAGAATTATTGAATTTACTGAAAAACCATTTACAAAATTAGATCTACCCGAGACTCTTGGAATATATATTTTTAGTAATACTTTGTTCTCAATAATACACAACCAAAGAGATAGTTCAATAATTGGTAACAGCATAGATCTATCTTTTGATATCCTTGCCAAATTACCATCACTTGGTTTTCGGTTGTATTCTTATCCTATTTCCAGTCACATCGACTGGATTGACGTTGAATCTCCAGTTTACGCAGAAAGAAACAAAGAACTAGTAAAGAGGATACTTGCGCAAATGAAAGGAATTAAATAACAATATATTTTCAATCCTTTTATGGTGATTTAGAAAGCACACAAACATTTTGTTTATTTACATTTCTGCAGTTAGTACATAAATCTAGGATTTGCTATACATCGTTTTTATATTGTGAGCCACATACAGAATTAGAAGTTATCCAAAAAAATAGAAGAGACCCAACTCATTATAAAGTTGAAAGATCCAGATAATTAATTGACTATATCTAGTAACATGAATCTAAGTTTAAATCTCACCAGATGAATCAATTGAAATGCTGTAAATAAAACAAGATTTGAGATTTACTGCGGTCGTTGCTAAACAATGTTAAAGGCAGGACAAGAAAATCTCTTACAAATGCTACAAATGAGGAAAGAATTAAAATTCAATAATGAAAGTAGTGAAGGTTAGCCAATCTGACCACGGATAACTCCATCCTTATATTCATTAGTATGTACGTTTACATAGACACTTCCATTCCGCATTAGACTTACAAGATCGGAAACTTCCTTACCCTCCAAAGGACCCTGTAGACCATCTTTTGTTATATTTCCCTTTAACGAGATAGTCTCATTCCCTCCTTCAGCAGATTTAGCTTCTGATAAAACGGTTACAATATCACCATTTTGTACTTCACTTCCCTTATGTATATGAGCTCCTGTTATTTCCTTCAGTCCAACTATACTGACCCAATATGACAATTGTGAACCATTATCAACAGACTGGAATTTGGCCCACGCACTGGCATTAGATTCAGTCGGAGGAACTTCGTCTTTGCCTGAGAGGAATGTGATAATCATTTTGTCTTCCTGGGCTTGAATTTGTTGCGTGGCGACAAAAGACGTTGCAATTACTGCCAGAGTAGCCACTATAATATACATAAAAGCCCATTTCATTAAAATCCCATAATAAAGCTGTCCAGATAAGTCTTTCTATTCTTTTTACTTCCATGAATAACTCTTCCAGCTGGTTGAAGATAAGATTAAATTATTTCATATTCGAAATAACAATGTGACAATATTAATTCCAAAATTGGTTTTAACGACTAGAGTAATTCGCTTTATGAGTTTTTGTTGCGGGGAGATGCACCCAGTGGATTATAGTAATTTATAGTATTATTACTAATTACAGTACTATGAATAAACAATTAGGAATGCTAACCATAGTAGCAACGGTACTTTTATCAGGGGCGTTTCTCGCCATACCGACAATGAAGGCAGTGAACGCTCAGGGGAACGAGACCCAGGGAAACCAGACTAAGGGAGCAAATGTAGATCAATGGATTAAGGTCTTGAAACAAGATAATCCAACTTTGTCCGATATACAACAAGACTCGAAGGTGAAGGACGCCATTGAAAAGATCAAAGCAATGGAAGACCCTAAGGAAGCTGTTAAGACCCTTGACGCATTGTATGCATTGCAACAGCTGATGAACCTACAGTCTCTGAAGGAAGGACAATAATTACGCTGACTCAACTTCCTTTTTTTTACCATTTATGTAAACACCTACGTTGAGTCATGAAGTAAAGTAGAATTGAATTTAATATTAGAAAATTTTAAATAAAATTTTCGCCTAAAATAATCTATCATCAATTAAGAAATGATCCAATACTGAAGAGATGATAGGCTGGTGCCTGGTCCTCCAAATACAGGCATCAACCAATTTTATTTATTTTTCTTTCTTGAAATAACTGCTATTCATTTATTCATTGAATTGGTACAAGCTCAGAACAGTAGCATACTACTAAAGTAATTTCTCCCATCTTTTATTTTAATAAATGAGTATTAAATTTGCTGCAGTGACAAAAACCATCAATTATCCTCCTGATCCTATCCATCCTGCCTTTCATAGATTGTGGATAATATTTTTCTTGAAAGTCTATAGCCTTGTTTTTTCCATATCTCTTATTTTTTTTGGAGGCTTGCCTTCCCAAAGTCTTTTAATTTCATTAAGTACCTCTTAACTAAAGTAAATATTTTCTATTACCTGGTTTGGTTTTTTAGAAGAGAATGTTGTGATCTGTAGGAGAATATGCTTATATATTTTGAAATTTATAACGAGCACAGAAAATGTTCCAAGTCAATTTCCCATCAGGACGTAAAGTTGTACCTGCCTTAATCGTTGTAGATATGCAGAATGGTTTTGTTAGCAAAGGTGGTTCATATGATAAATTAGGCATGAAGACCTCAAATTACAGAAAGATAATACCAAAGCTGAAGAATCTAATCGAATTCTGCAGGAGTAAAGAAATTCCTATTTTTTATACCGAAGCAGTCAAGGAGGCTAGCGGAATTGATCTGTTGACAAAAATCCATAACTTTCTACCAAAATCAAGGCAAGAGCGACTGAAGTTTCCTATCTGTATAAGAGGAACATGGGATGGAGTTACGCTTGATAAGCTAAAGCCAAAAAAGAATGACCATGTAGTTATCAAACGGAGAGATTCAGCTTTCCAAGATACAGAATTACGGGTCTGGCTTCAGAGCGAAGGCATCAACTTCCTAGTTTTTACTGGAATCGATACTTCAATTTGTGTAGAGACATCATTGAGAGAGGGATTTAACATAGGATATGATGTAGCGTTGATAAGTGATGCTACGGCATCAGGAATTAAAGAGCATTATAAGACTACATTAGAAAGAGTAAGAGACTACTACGGATTAGTGATGAGTACAGAACGCTTTAAAAAAGGGATTAATAATTTGGACAAAGTGAGAAAAAGTAAGATAGATTCACGTGAACTATCTTGGGAGTCCTTTCTTGAGGAATTTAACTTATTGGATCCTAGGGAGTTTGCTCTCGCTAGCTGAGAGTCGCGCCTTTTAGATTTTACACTAGATATACACATTAGACCTAATAATTAAAAGTTCAGGAGATTGAATGTTACTAGATTGAGGATATTGTCTAATTTTCTAGATCATAAAATGATGCAGCTTTTATCCTCAAACTGGACGAATAGTAGATGATACTAGCGTAATTCACAAACAGTTACCAAACTTATTAACAATTTAGTAGACGTTACCACATAAGAGTCCTGGAACAGAAGCACTCATAGCATTTATAGGGGGAATATTGATTTACCGGTTGTCTAGTCTGTCTCATTAGAAGGTAGAGAAGGAGTAGTATTAGGCATAGTACTTTGATTAGAAGGTAGAGAAGCAGTATCAGACAGAGTACTTTGATCTTCATTTCCGTTTTCGTTTTCAGGAGCCGACGTGGCATTAATATTTGATACAGGATTGACAGTTATGGAGACCTTGGCAGTATTGCTAGTTGAACTTTCATCGCTAACAGTAAATGTAAAGCCATCTGATCCTGTATACCCACTGATTGGATTGTAAACAACTGATCCAGTATCTTCATCAAAGGGGCTCAGTGACCCATGATTGGGCGTAGTTCCTAGCGAATAGATTAAGCTATCACCATCCTTATCAGTAGCATCAAGGGTTATAGGTGCAGATGTATCCCTGTTTGTCGTAACATCCTGTGATTCGGCAACCGGCGGGCTATTAATATGTGTTACAGGATTGACAGTTATGGAGACCTTGGCAGTATTGCTAGTTGAACTTTCATCGCCAACAGTAAATGTAAAGCTATCTGATCCTGTATACCCATTGTTTGGATTGTAAACAACTGATCCAGTATCTTCATCAAAGGAGCTTAGTGACCCATGATTGGGGGTAGTTCCTATCGAATAGGTTAAGCTATCACTATCCTTATCAGTAGCATCAAGAGTTATAGGTGCAGATGTATCCCTGTCTGTGGTAACTCTCTGTGATTTTGCAATCGGTGGAGTGTTCACTGCAGATTCTGTAACCGGTGGAGTGTTCACTGCATTTACTGTTACTGACGTAATAGCAGTTGACTTTAAATCTCCGGCGCCAACCGCGGTTAACTCGAAGCTAAGCGTAGTGCTATTTCCAACATCTTTGAATTGATCGGAGGTAGGAGCATCAAAAGTGGCCTTTGCCTTTCCAGAGTTTTTGATCTCTACTTTAGGACTTCCACCAGTTTGCTTCCATTTGATACTGGGAGGATTATCAGCATATAAAGAGTCGCTTCCATCTAATATCACACCTTTTTCTCCCGCTTCAACACTCTGATGTGAACCTGCATTTGCAATTGGTGGGGGACAACCGATATTGTTCGTGATTGCAAGTGTTGTTATAGCAAAACCATTAAGATCAGTTAGACTCAGACTTCCGATCATATTCTGAACTTTGATTTCATTCATAAATGAATTGAACAAATAACACGAGTTGGCATCATTAGATGTTGATGTGTCGGATAAATCTTCAACTACTTGGTGAAGTGGAGGATCTAACTGGAGGGTCGGGTAAATATTGTTTACTTGAGTGATCAATTCTTGTGTGGCCTCAACTGGTGATTCTATATTCCACATAAAACTAGGGGGACTAGGATCCTTATTTTCGGAAGTATCAACGGCTCTCACTTGAAAGTTATGACTGCCTGGATCGCGTACCCCAGTATAAGTACAAATGTTAATTTTTTCACCGACTAAGTCTGACAATGTATGAGTTGACTTCCACGCTCCATTGTCTAATCGGCATTCATAGTGGCTTATCCCTACCAAGTCGGTACCGTTAAAGTCAAAATTAATATCAACAGATGGAGTCGTATCACCAGAGGTTATTGAACCCAACCAGCCAACCGTTACGTTCCCTAGTATGGTTTCAGGAGGAGTGGTATCTCTAACAGTAATGACAAATTCATTCTTCCCATTGTTACCAGCCTTGTCGTTTGCCGTACATTCCACTCTTGTCTGACCTAGAGCAAATGTGGAGCCTGATTTCGGATTACAAACTGTAGCAAGATTTCCGTCGACAATGTCTGTCGCATTGGCCTTATAATTTACTATTCTGCCCTCAGGTCCCGTTGCTTCGGCAATGATGTCCTCCGGCACGAATACA